>NZ_JBHVXW010000044.1:0-1472 GCF_042881375.1 Streptomyces sp. NPDC058274 | reverse complement strand
CGGAGGGTCACCCACCACATGATCGTCAACGAGCCCGTCCCGGACACCTTCGAGGACACCCCCGCCAAGGACCGCGACCCCGAATGGTTCAAACGAGCCGTCTTCTACGAGGTCCTGGTCCGCTCCTTCCAGGACAGCAACGGCGATGGCGTCGGCGACCTCAAAGGCCTCACCGCAAAACTCGACTACCTGCAATGGCTCGGCGTCGACTGCCTGTGGCTGCCCCCCTTCTTCAAATCCCCCCTGCGCGACGGCGGATACGACGTCTCCGACTACACCGCCGTCCTGCCCGAATTCGGTGACCTCGCCGACTTCGTCGAATTCGTCGACGCCGCCCACCAACGCGGCATGCGCGTCATCATCGACTTCGTCATGAACCACACCAGCGATCAGCACCCGTGGTTCCAGGAATCCCGCAACAACCCCGACGGCCCCTACGGCGACTACTACGTCTGGGCCGACGACGACAAGCAGTACCAGGACGCCCGCATCATCTTCGTCGACACCGAAGCCTCCAACTGGACCTTCGACCCCGTCCGCAAGCAGTACTACTGGCACCGCTTCTTCTCCCACCAGCCCGACCTCAACTACGAGAACCCGGCCGTGCAGGAGGAGATCATCTCCGCCCTGCGGTTCTGGCTGGATCTGGGGATCGACGGATTCCGGCTGGATGCGGTCCCGTACCTGTACCAGGTCGAGGGAACCAACTGCGAAAACCTTCCGCCTACGCACGAGTTCCTGAAGCGGGTGCGCAAGGAGATCGACGCGCACTACCCGGACACCGTGCTGCTGGCCGAGGCGAACCAGTGGCCCGAGGACGTCGTCGACTACTTCGGCGACTTCCCCTCCGGCGGCGACGAATGCCACATGGCGTTCCACTTCCCCGTCATGCCCCGCATCTTCATGGCCGTCCGCCGCGAATCCCGCTACCCCGTCTCCGAAATCCTCGCGAAGACCCCCGCCATCCCCAACAACTGCCAATGGGGCATCTTCCTGCGCAACCACGACGAGCTCACCCTCGAAATGGTCACCGACGAAGAACGCGACTACATGTACGCGGAATACGCCAAAGACCCGCGTATGCGCGCCAACATCGGTATCCGCCGCCGCCTCGCCACCCTCCTCGACAACGACCGCAACCAGATCGAACTCTTCACCGCCCTGCTGCTGTCCCTGCCCGGCAGCCCGATCCTCTACTACGGCGACGAGATCGGCATGGGCGACAACATCTGGCTCGGCGACCGCGACGCCGTCCGCACCCCCATGCAGTGGACCCCCGACCGCAACGCGGGCTTCTCCTCCTGCGACCCCGGCCGCCTCTTCCTCCCCACGATCATGGACCCCGTCTACGGCTACCAGGTCACCAACGTCGAAGCCTCCATGTCCTCGCCGTCCTCCCTGCTCCACTGGACCCGGCGCATGATCGAAATCCGCAAACAGAACATGGCCTTCGGCCTCGGCTCCTACACCGA
>NZ_JBHVXW010000043.1:0-1867 GCF_042881375.1 Streptomyces sp. NPDC058274 | reverse complement strand
CGTCCTGCTCGTGGACGTCTACGACGGGGCCCAGCAGCAGTTCCTCGAGGCGTACGACGAGATGTGCAACCAGGTGGCTTCCGTCCCCGGGCATGCCCGCGCCGCCGCCGTTCTGCGCGGCGACTACCGCCACCATCAAGCCTCCCGGGCCCAGGCCGCCCGTCGGCACAACGCTGCCACCGCAAGTGATCTCGTCGAGGTCGAACAACGCCAACTCGACTCCTATGACCGCATGTTCACCCTCATCGAGGGCGGCGGCCAGGCCGATGATCCGGAGGTCTCCTGATGCCCATCACCAAGACCACCGCCCCTGCGCGGCCCAGGACCGGCCGTCAGACCGCCGCCGACCTGTCCTTCCTGACTCGGGCGATGAAGGCCCCGGCCCTGCTGGACTCCGCCGAACGCCTGGACGAGAGAGCGAGTGTGATCGTCACGAGCAACAAACCCTTCGGACGCTGGGGCGAGGTCTTCGGCGACGAGACCGTGGCCGCCGCCATGATCGACCGCCTCGTCCACCACGCCGAGGTCCACTCCCTCAAAGGCGACTCCTACCGCATGCGCGGACGCCAACTCGGACGCGTCCCACCGCCACACACGACACCGACTGAACACCGGCAACCAGACCCGGTGGGTCAGAACTCGACCGCCCACACCGGGTCAGGACTCAACCGCCGCCGACACCGCGACCGCTCCCCAAGATCTGTGCCAGAACCGAGATCCGACAGCGCATGCAGGTGAGTTTCGACAGCACTTGGTGATCGGCCGGTGGAGGAATGTCGGCCAGTTTGGCAGCATCAAAGCTCCGCTCGGTCCGCTCGCCTGGTGCGATGATCACCCTCGTGTCTTCGCTGCGCGGGGTGGAGTGGGAGGACGAGAAGACGTGGATGTGTATGAAGCCGTGGACAGTCGCCGGGCTGTGAGGGCGTTCAGCGATGAGCCGATACCCAAAGAGGTACTCGAACGAGTGCTGGCTGCAGCAACGCGGGCTCCGTCGAGTGGGAACCTCCAGCCGTGGCACGTGTACGTCGTGACCGGCGAGCCCTTGGCCGAACTGAAGAGGCGCGCGTCGGCCAGAGCGCTGACGGGCGACCCGGGTGACGAACGGGAGTATCCGATGTACCCGGCCGGACTGGCCTCGCCGTATCTGGACCGCTTCGCCGCCGCGGCCACCCAGCGGTACAAAGCGCTGGGCATCGAGCGCGACGACCCCGACAGACCCATGAAGATCGCCGCCTTGAACTCGGAGGCGTTCGGGGCGCCGGTCGTGCTGTTCTGCTATCTCGACCGGACGATGGGGCCCGGGCAGTGGGGGGACGCGGGGATGTATTTGCAGACGGTCATGCTGTTGCTGAGGGCAGAAGGGCTGCACAGCTGCCCCCAGGTGATGTGGACGATGTATCGCGAGACCGTCAGCCAGATGGTCGGAGCCGATGACGGGCTCGTGCTGTTCTGCGGCGTCTCGGTGGGATTTGAGAAGGAAGGCATGCCACAACTGCGCACCGAGCGGGCAGACATGACAGAGACAGTGAGCTTCATCGGAGTGTGACCGGCTGGCCGTTGGTCCTCACAACAAACCGGTCGTCAGTCCGTGTTGCTCCGCTCATTGCGGGCTCGGGTTTGAGCAACACCACCTGCGCACCCGGCAGACTCCGGTGCAGGTAGTGGTCGCCCTCCCCCGGAGGCAGCTGGCCCCTGATCGCTCCGCTGCCCTCGCGTCATCGCCAACGGGTCAGTCACTCATAGCCGTAGGTCACCGCCTTCCCTGGTCTCTTCCGGGACATCGGACAGGCGGCTGCCGCCGCACCCTGCCGGCCGACCGTCTTTTCCCAGTGGCGCTGCCCGGAGTCCGGCACCGTGGGTGCCGGAC
>NZ_JBHVXW010000042.1:0-2208 GCF_042881375.1 Streptomyces sp. NPDC058274 | reverse complement strand
CTTGGGATGGGCGTTGATTCGTCGGTGTCCACGCTGATCCGCGCGGCGAGTAGCGCCCTCTGTGGCTCTGCCATAGGCAGAGCGGAGAGCAGTTTCAACCTACGTATCTACGGAGTGCCGTAGGAGGTGGAGAACGTCTGCGCGTTGTCGGGATGCTTGTGCAGCAGGTAGCCGAGGTCGGTCGCGGGGCGTACGGGGGTGCCGGTGGTGGTGATGGTCAGGAACACGTGGCCAGGCCTCATGGAAGGGGATGAACTGCGGATGGGTTGAACCGGGATCCTTACTGTGCGCCCACGTACAGCGAACAACCCCTGCGTACCCTGGCATTTTCGCCGCCCAAGCGGAGCCGACCTCCCCTCTTCGCGCGGGCCTGTGTTGACTGTGGGGAACCCTGTGACAAGATCCGCTGGCATGTCATCTGTCATGTCGTCTGCCATGCCTTCGTTGCCTTCGTCGCCCAGGGGCCCCTCAAGAACCGGTCGCCGTCTGCTGGTCGCCCTGCTCGCGCTGATCGCGACTGCAGGCTCCACCGTGGCCGAGGCCGGCACACCGTCCGGCCCGGCGCCCGGCGCCGCGGTGAGAGCGGCCGAACCCGCGACGCCCGACCGCCCCAGCTACGACGTGAAGCTGCGCGCCGACGCCGACGGCTCCCACTGGGCGGGCCGGCAGACGGTGTCCTTCCGCAACGCCTCCAGCCGGCCCCTGCGTGAGGTGTACATACGCCTGTGGGGCAATGGCGAGGACGGCTGCGGGACATCCGGAAGACCGTCCCCCGTCCGCGTCTCCCACGTGCGCGGCGGCACTCCGGGCCGCCCCGGCGTGAAGTGCACGGCGCTGCGCATTACTCTGCCGAGGCCGCTCGCACGCGGTGAGCGGACGGCCGTCTCCTTCGACGTGGCCCTCACCGTGCCCGCACGCAACAACCGCTTCGGCCGCGAAGGCGCGTTCCGCTTCCTGGGCAACGCGCTGCCGGTCCTCGCCGTGCACGACGCGAGGGGGTGGCACCTCGATCCGTATGTGTCGTACGGCGAGAGCTTCTACACCCTGGCGAGCGACTTCCGGGTGCGCCTCGACCACCCGTCCGCCCTCAAGGTCCCGGCGAGCGGCAGCACATGGACCCGCTCCGGCGGTACCGGGCGTACGGTCACCCACAGCGTCGCCAAGCGGGTGCGGGACTTCGCATGGGCGGCGGGCCCGTTCCGCACCGCGACCCAGACCTCGCCCGACGGCGTGCGCGTGAAGTCGTACTGGTCGCCGAACACGCCCGCCGCCGGTGTCCGCCTCAACCGCAAGGACGGCGTCGCCGCCATCGACCGGTTCGGCAGGGAGTTCGGCCGCTATCCGTACGGCGAGATAGACCTCGTGATGACCCCCGGGTTCGCCGGCGGCATGGAGTACCCCGGCCTGGTCATCCTCGGCACCGAGGAGGAGGGCGGCGCCACCGTCCATGAGATCGCCCACCAGTGGTGGTACGGCGTCGTGGGCAACGACGAGTACAACTCACCCTGGCTGGACGAGAGTTTCGCTCAGTACGCCAACGCGCGCTACCACCGCTGGGACGGGTTCGAGTGCTCGCCGGACGACTCCTGGCCGAGCGCCACCGCCGCGCTCACCAACTCGATGGCCTACTGGTCTACACACCGTGGCGAGTACTTCCAGGTCGTGTACGGGATCGGCCCCTGCGTCCTGGCCGACCTGGAGCACGTCCTCGGGGCCGGCACCATGGCGCGCCTCATCAAGAAGTACGCCCACGACCACTGGTACGGCGTCTCCACCACGGTCGACTTCCAGAAGGCCGCACAGTCGATGACGCACAGGGACCTCGGCCCCTTCTGGCGGCAGCACCGCATCCGCTGAAGTCGCACTCCGCTCGCGGGTGACGGGCGTACCCCGTCGGCGCCACGATGACGGTGACCGACCGGGTACGCGGGCAGGGCGGCGTCGTTCCAGCGGTGCATCCGGGTTGATGGGGCTTCAGGAGCTGCGGCCGGACTGCGGGTTGGTCGGCGGGGGCTGACGCGGAGGCAGGCACGACTTCCGGTGATCATGAGGTGTCGAGTCCCTGATCACCACGACGGAAGACCGTGCCTGCCCGCTCATCCTCGCTCATCCCGCGCCCTCTGGGCCAACTCGCCGACACCGCGTCGACCCTCCCCGATGACCTCCCCGGCCTGCTGACCTGCCTGGCTCAGGTGCCCGATCCCCGCC
>NZ_JBHVXW010000041.1:0-2238 GCF_042881375.1 Streptomyces sp. NPDC058274 | reverse complement strand
CGTACGAACGCGTCGAAGTCGTCGATCGTGCCCAGATCCGGGTGGACGGCGTCGTGCCCGCCCTCCGGGGAGCCGATCGCCCAGGGCACCCCGACATCCCAACGGCTGGCCGACAGGGTGTTGTTGGGGCCCTTGCGGAAGGTCGTGCCGATGGGGTGGATCGGCGGGAGGTATACGACGTCGAAGCCCATCTCCGCGATCGCGGGGAGGCGTTCGGCGGCGGTGCGGAAGGTGCCGCTGACCGGTGGCTGGTTCGCGCGGACCACGGCTCCCTCGGAGCGCGGGAAGAACTCGTACCAAGCGCCGTACAGTGCCCGCTCGCGCTCCACGAGCAGCGGCAGCGCCGCCGAACGGGAGAGACGGTCGCGCAGCGGGTGCTCGGCGAGCACGGCGTCCACCTCGGGAGCCAGGGCCGCCGCGAGCCGGGTCTCCGGCGGCAGGGAGTCGTCGCGGAGCGCCTTGAGGGCGGCCAGCATTGTCTTGCGTCCGGCGCCCTTGGGTACTCCGGCGGCGGCCCGCTCGTACAGCGCGGCGCCCTCTTCCAGGATCAGCGGGATGTCGATGCCGGCCGGGACCTTGATGCCGGCGGCCCTGCGCCACGCGCTGACGGGGTCGCTCCAGGCCTCCACCGTGTACGTCCACGTGCCCACGGCCGTCGGGGTGACCTCGGCGCCCCAGCGATCGGTGCCCGGGGCGAGCTCCCGCATCGGGGTCCACGGGCCCGGTAGGCCGCTCGGGTCACGCAGTACGACGCCTGCTCCCACGGCGTCATGGCCCTCGCCGAACAGCGTGGCGGTGACCTGGAAGGTCTCGCCCGCGACCGCCTTGGCCGGGCGCCTGCCGCAGTCGACGGCCGGCCGGACATCCACGATCGGGATGCGGCCGGTGGCCGGGTCGCGGTCCAGTTCCAGGTCCATGGGTTTTCGCCTCCGCCGTCCTCAAGCCCTGTCTGCGGTTGGGAGCTGCATGGGAAAGCCGGACCGTGCAGCGCGGTACGTCGCTATCTGCCGAGCGCCGGGCTCGGGCCGCGGCTTTCCACGCGAGCGCGGGAGCGGCCGCCGCGATGCTTGACCGCCGGCGCCGAAGCCGCCGCGTTGGCGTGCAGATAGCGCTCGGCTGCGTCGGCCGCCTCCCGTGCGCACCGCTCACCCATCAGCACGCACAAGGTGTAGGCCGTGTTCTCGAACTTCCCCCGCACCGCGCCGTCGGCGGGTGCTGCGAGCAGCAGGCGTTCCCACGCCCGGTATCGCTCCAGATGCCGGGCGACCTCAGCTTTGGCGGGCAGCAACATCTCGCAGGTCACCTTCCCACTCTCTCGATGGCGCGCGGTTCGCCCGAAGAGTCGTACGAGCCGTGCACGGAGAGGCACCGACCCGTCACGAGTCGGAGCCCTCCCCCATGGTGCACGCGGCGTCACTGAGCGTCTTGTTGGCTCTTCAACAACATTTGACCCGACCTCCGAAGCCCTCGTGTTGCACGAACGGAGTAGTGCTCTCACTCTGGGACTGACTCAGAAGCGATCAGTGCTCACGCTTCGTGTTCGGGGCTCGGCCCGTCAGGGCGGATGGGAGAAGCGAGAGCTTCGCTCGGTGAGGAGCCAACGACGATGAACGCTGTAGTGCCCTGCTACTACCACCTCGACGTGGAGGTCAGCCCCCAAAGGGTCGGACAGGTCAGGCGCATTCTGGCCGCCCACCTCCGGTACTGGAATCTGGAGATTCTCGTCGAGCCCGTCTGCCAGTGCGCCGAAGTGCTGCTGCACACCATCGACCGCCATGCGACGGACAAGAACACCTCCATCGAGATGTGGTGGAACGGTCAGCACCTCATCACCGCCATCTCGGACAACAACCAGGACATCCGTCCGCACTACGCACCCCAGGGGTGCCTCGCCCAGATCGCCGCCCTGAGCGACGGCTGGGGCTGCTGCGCCACGGGTGTCGGCGGGAAGATCATCTGGTTCTCGCGCCGGGTCCAGGCTCCCGACCGTGCACCCCTGGTGCCGCCCGCGCCCTCGCCCACCCTGCGGGAGGCCTGCCGGGCGCCGCGCGAGCTCCCGGTGCCGGCCCTCGCCGGAGCACCGACCGCGATCCCGGTCGAGGCCGAGACCGAGCGGGCCGGTGCCCAGGAGGCGCAGAACGTCCCGAGCCGGTCCGCGGGGCGACCGACGGTCCCGGTGTGACGCCGGACCCGCGCGCCGGCCGGCGCACACAGCACCGGGCCGCGGCTGCTTCGGCA
>NZ_JBHVXW010000040.1:3218-5066 GCF_042881375.1 Streptomyces sp. NPDC058274 | reverse complement strand
ACACAGTGGACGCGAGCAACTGAGGACAAGCCCTCGGCCTATTAGTACCAGTCACCTCCAGCGGTTACCCGCCTTCCAGATCTGGCCTATCAACCCAGTCGTCTACTGGGAGCCTTAACCCCTCAAAGGGGGTGGGAATACTCATCTTGAAGCAGGCTTCCCGCTTAGATGCTTTCAGCGGTTATCCCTCCCGAACGTAGCCAACCAGCCATGCCCTTGGCAGGACAACTGGCACACCAGAGGTTCGTCCGTCCCGGTCCTCTCGTACTAGGGACAGCCCTTCTCAATATTCCTACGCGCACAGCGGATAGGGACCGAACTGTCTCACGACGTTCTAAACCCAGCTCGCGTACCGCTTTAATGGGCGAACAGCCCAACCCTTGGGACCGACTCCAGCCCCAGGATGCGACGAGCCGACATCGAGGTGCCAAACCATCCCGTCGATATGGACTCTTGGGGAAGATCAGCCTGTTATCCCCGGGGTACCTTTTATCCGTTGAGCGACGGCGCTTCCACAAGCCACCGCCGGATCACTAGTCCCGACTTTCGTCCCTGCTCGACCCGTCGGTCTCACAGTCAAGCTCCCTTGTGCACTTACACTCAACACCTGATTACCAACCAGGCTGAGGGAACCTTTGGGCGCCTCCGTTACTCTTTAGGAGGCAACCGCCCCAGTTAAACTACCCATCAGACACTGTCCCTGATCCGGATCACGGACCCAGGTTAGACATCCAGCACGACCAGAGTGGTATTTCAACGATGACTCCCCCTGAGCTGGCGCTCAGAGTTCACAGTCTCCCACCTATCCTACACAAGCCGAACCGAACACCAATATCAAACTGTAGTAAAGGTCCCGGGGTCTTTCCGTCCTGCTGCGCGAAACGAGCATCTTTACTCGTAGTGCAATTTCACCGGGCCTATGGTTGAGACAGTCGAGAAGTCGTTACGCCATTCGTGCAGGTCGGAACTTACCCGACAAGGAATTTCGCTACCTTAGGATGGTTATAGTTACCACCGCCGTTTACTGGCGCTTAAGTTCTCAGCTTCGCACACCCGAAAGTGCACTAACCGGTCCCCTTAACGTTCCAGCACCGGGCAGGCGTCAGTCCGTATACATCGCCTTACGGCTTCGCACGGACCTGTGTTTTTAGTAAACAGTCGCTTCTCGCTGGTCTCTGCGGCCACCCCCAGCTCACCGAGTAAATCGGATCACCGGTGATGGCCCCCCTTCTCCCGAAGTTACGGGGGCATTTTGCCGAGTTCCTTAACCATAGTTCACCCGAACGCCTCGGTATTCTCTACCTGACCACCTGAGTCGGTTTAGGGTACGGGCCGCCATGAAACTCGCTAGAGGCTTTTCTCGACAGCATAGGATCATCCACTTCACCACAATCGGCTCGGCATCAGGTCTCAGCCTTAATGTGCGACGGATTTACCTATCACACGGCCTACACCCTTACCCCGGGACAACCACCGCCCGGGCTGGACTACCTTCCTGCGTCACCCCATCACTCACCTACTACCATCTTGGGCCGGCGGCTCCACCACTCCCCTCAACTCCGAAGAGATCAGGGCGGCTTCACGGCCTTAGCATTAATGGGCTCGATGTTTGACGCTTCACAGCGGGTACCGGAATATCAACCGGTTATCCATCGACTACGCCTGTCGGCCTCGCCTTAGGTCCCGACTTACCCTGGGCAGATCAGCTTGACCCAGGAACCCTTAGTCAATCGGCGCACACGTTTCTCACGTGTGTATCGCTACTCATGCCTGCATTCTCACTCGTGAACCGTCCACCACTGCCTTCCGGCGCGGCTTCACCCGGCACACGACGCTCCCCTACCCATC
>NZ_JBHVXW010000040.1:1702-3121 GCF_042881375.1 Streptomyces sp. NPDC058274 | reverse complement strand
TGCAATGACACGACTTCGGCGGTACGCTTGAGCCCCGCTACATTGTCGGCGCGGAATCACTAGACCAGTGAGCTATTACGCACTCTTTCAAGGGTGGCTGCTTCTAAGCCAACCTCCTGGTTGTCTGTGCGACTCCACATCCTTTCCCACTTAGCGTACGCTTAGGGGCCTTAGTCGATGCTCTGGGCTGTTTCCCTCTCGACCATGGAGCTTATCCCCCACAGTCTCACTGCCGTGCTCTCACTTACCGGCATTCGGAGTTTGGCTAAGGTCAGTAACCCGGTAGGGCCCATCGCCTATCCAGTGCTCTACCTCCGGCAAGAAACACACGACGCTGCACCTAAATGCATTTCGGGGAGAACCAGCTATCACGGAGTTTGATTGGCCTTTCACCCCTAACCACAGGTCATCCCCCAGGTTTTCAACCCTGGTGGGTTCGGTCCTCCACGAAGTCTTACCTCCGCTTCAACCTGCCCATGGCTAGATCACTCCGCTTCGGGTCTTGAGCGCGCTACTAAATCGCCCTATTCGGACTCGCTTTCGCTACGGCTTCCCCACACGGGTTAACCTCGCAACACACCGCAAACTCGCAGGCTCATTCTTCAAAAGGCACGCAGTCACGACGCACCGAGTAAACTCGATGCGCGACGCTCCCACGGCTTGTAGGCACACGGTTTCAGGTACTATTTCACTCCGCTCCCGCGGTACTTTTCACCATTCCCTCACGGTACTATCCGCTATCGGTCACCAGGGAATATTTAGGCTTAGCGGGTGGTCCCGCCAGATTCACACGGGATTTCTCGGGCCCCGTGCTACTTGGGTGTTTCTCAAACGAGCCGTTGATGTTTCGACTACGGGGGTCTTACCCTCTACGCCGGACCTTTCGCATGTCCTTCGCCTACATCAACGGTTTCTGACTCGTCTCACGATCGGCAGACCGTGAAAGAGAAATCCCACAACCCCACATACGCAACCCCTGCCGGGTCTCACACGTATATGGTTTAGCCTCATCCAGTTTCGCTCGCCACTACTCCCGGAATCACGGTTGTTTTCTCTTCCTGCGGGTACTGAGATGTTTCACTTCCCCGCGTTCCCTCCACACTGCCTATGTGTTCAGCAGTGGGTGACAGCCCATGACGACTGCCGGGTTTCCCCATTCGGAAACCCCCGGATCAAAGCCTGGTTGACGACTCCCCGGGGACTATCGTGGCCTCCCACGTCCTTCATCGGTTCCTGGTGCCAAGGCATCCACCGTGCGCCCTTAAAAACTTGGCCACAGATGCTCGCGTCCACTGTGCAGTTCTCAAACAACGACCAACCACCCATCACCCTGCCGTAATCGGCAAGTTCACTGGGGCCGGCACCGAAGATCCAGACTCAAAGTCCGTACCTTCAGATACCCAACAGCGTGCCCGACCC
>NZ_JBHVXW010000039.1:0-7905 GCF_042881375.1 Streptomyces sp. NPDC058274 | reverse complement strand
GACTCCGGCACCACACCCGCGACGCCAACCGTCCACTGATCACCCTCGGCATCATGTGATCAACCAGGACACATCACCTGAACGACGCGGCCCTGCCACGGGACTACGGAGCATTCGCGCCACGACCCCGTAGCTCCCGGACCACCGGAAACGGACCGCTTGCAGGTTCTTGAAGTACGCCGCCGCGGACCGCAGCCGCGCTTCCCACGTCGCCTCGTCGAGCCCCAGCGTGTACTCGATGCAGCACGTGCAGGGCGGGAGTAGCGCAACGAATGCTTGCTCCTCGGCGGTCTCGGCCTCCGTCGCCAAACACTCGTCCGATGCCAACTCGGCGAGAGCTGCCTCCCCGGCGCTGAATCTCGTGGCCAGCGTGTGGAGTGCGTACCGTTGGGCCTGGTGGTGATCGGGCAACACGATCCCCAATTCCGCGAGAGCCTGCTCGAATGTGTCGCGGATGTCCCGTGGGTCCGCATGGCGTGGCAGACCAGCGAGCTCGCGCAGGGTCGGAGTGTCCACTCCCTTGGCGAGTGCCTGGGCGGCGGTCATCGGCAGGTCTTCCGGACACGTCGGATCCGCTCGATACAGCCACGCTGCCTCTTCCAGGGGCACATGAACGCTGAGTACAGAGCTATCAGGTTCGGACGTGTCCTCTGTCGCTGCCATGGTTCATACGATGCCAGCACTGCCGGCGAGAGTGCCCGGAGATTTGGGCCGCCTCGGCGGATTGCCTTGTGGGCTGCCCTGGGACTCGTGTTGCGGATCGCGTCAACCCTCCGTGACCGCTCCCCGAAATCTGTGCCAGATCCTGAAACTCATCTGCAAAGCCATTGCGGTGGGCGTTGCCCGGTGGCCTGTCCTGGTTCCGCCAGTACGGTGGCGAGCGTCTTAGTTGGATCGAGAGGCGTGATTACGCAGGGAGAGCGGCGTGCCCTCTCCCCCTCTGCCGAGCCGCGGGCAACCTCTAGGATGCGCCCATAATCATGCATCGGCCCATGGCAGCGACTCGGGCGGATGGGGCGGCATGCCCAGCCCGTCGGACGGGACAACGGGACTGGTCGTAGGGGGAAACTCGTGGTGCGGGAGTGCTGGTTTTGCGGGAATGCCACATCGGCGTCGTGGCACGACCGGGTCGTGGGGCTGCACCAGGACGCGGAAACGCATATGACGCCATGGATCATTGTCCTGCGCACTACGTGGCGCCGGGAAGTCGTGCAAGTTCCGCGCTGTGCGCGCTGTCACGTCGGGCATCAGATCGAACAGATCGCGGCGGTGCTCTCCCTGGCCTCGCTGATCGCCTACGCCGCCTGCGGTCAGTTGGACTATCTCCTCGGCATTTTGCCGGCTTCGTCGGCAGAACGGATGGTGGCAGCGGTCTGGGCGGCCGTTGCCTGCCTGCCGGCGCTCACCTGGCTCGCCATCAGGCATGGCCGGCTGCCGTGGCAGCGGCTGGCACCTCACCGCCTGGGCTACGCCCGCCACCACCCGGAATTCGTCCGGCTCCTGGACGAGGGCTGGAACCCCAGGCCGGGTCCCTTCCCCTACTGGGGAAACCCGCCGAACCCTCATTACCCTCCGCCGCCGGGCAAACTCAGGCGGGTCATCGGGCGCGTCATCGACGTGGTCGCGGCAGCGTGCGGCATCGCCATCCTCATCGCCTACTTCCAGGGCTACGAAGAATTGGCCGGCGGTCTCATCGCGGCGACGGCAGGGCTGGCTTTCCTGTCCTCGAAGATCAAACCCGAGAACTGACCGCCGTCATCGCAACACTTCCGCCGTTCGGTCGACGAGATCACCGACGAGGGATGAAGGGGTGGAGTTCCGGCTTGGGCTGGCCCCGGGTTCCGGCCGCTGGCCCCGGTTGGTGGCGATGGAGCTTGTGACCGGGCCCGTTGTTATCTGCTGAAGGCGAAGCGGCGAGTGTGTGGCTTCGGCGGTGCCTAGGTTGTTCGTATGGAGATCGTTGAGCTGTTGCCGGAGCTGCATATGCTCCGTTTCGAGGTCGGGCAGGCGTATCTGTGGCGTGACGCGGATGGGCTCACGTTGATCGACTCTGGGGTTGCGGGGGCCGGTCCGGCAGTCGCGGATGCCATTCTGAGCATCGGCTCGAAGCCCGGGGACCTGCGGCGTGTCGTGCTCACCCACTTTCATGAGGACCATGCCGGCGGTGCTGCCGAGATCGCCGCGTGGGGAGGGGTCGAGGTGTTCGCGCACCGTTTGGACGCCGGGGTGATCCGCGGGGAGTCACCGGCTCCGCCACCGGTCTTCACGGACGCTCCGGACTGGGAACGCGCCTTGTTCGAGAGCAAGCCAAAGCTGCCACCGGCACCGCAGGTGCCGGTGGACCATGAGGTCGGTGATCAAGATTTGCTTCCCTTCGGTGGCGGGGCTCGTGTGGTGGCTGCGCCGGGTCATACTCCGGGCAGCACCGCGTTTCATCTCCCTGCCTTCGGGGTGCTCTTCCTGGGCGACGCTGCAGCGAACATGGGAGGCAAGACCATGGTCGGCGTGTTCAACACGGACCGCTCTCGTGCACTGGAATCCTTGAGGGCCTTGAGCCGACTGGATGCGGAGGTGGCCTGCTTCGGCCACGGTGAGGCGATTGTGGGATCGGCTTCGGTGGCTCTGCGGGCTGCGGCAGCGTCCCCGAGCGGCAGTTGAGGACGCCTGACAGGACCGTGGATCATTTATCTGAGCGTTGCTGTTTGGCTTTGGTCAGGGCAAGGCGGTAGGACTCGGTGCCGGTCTCGATGATCGTGCCGTTGAAGGTGAGGCGGTCGACGATGGCTGCGCAGAGCCGCGGGTCGGTGAAGGTCTTCGTCCAGCCTCCGAATGACTCGTTCGAGGCGATGGCCACGCTGTTCTTCTCCTCGCGTTCGGTCAGAACCTGGAACAGCATCTCGGCTCCGCGACGGTCGAGTTCGAGGTAGCCGAGTTCATCGATGCAGAGCAGGTCGACGCGTCCGTAGCGGACGATGGTCTTGGTCAGCTGCTTGTCGTCGGCTGCCTCGACCAGCTCGTTGACCAGTTTCGCGGCGAGCACATAGCGAACCCGGAAGCCGGTCATCGCTGCGGCGGCTCCCAGGCCGATCAGCAGGTGGGACTTGCCGGTGCCGGAGTCGCCGATCAGGCAGAGCGGCTCGCCCTTCCTTGACCCATTCGCAGGTCGCGAGGTTGTTGATCAGGGCAGGGGTGACGTTGGCGTTCGCGGTGTAGTCGAAGTCGGACAGCCACTTCTGGCGGGGGAAGCCGGCCGCGCGGATGCGCCGTTCTGACCGGCGGCGGTCGCGGTCCTCGCACTCGGCCATCAGCAGTTCGGCCAGGAAACCGCGGTAGGACAGGTGCTCGCGTTCGGCGCGGGCGACGGTGTCGGGGAACTGGGCCCGCATGGTCGGCAGCCGCAGCACCCGGCAGGCGGTGTCGATCGCAGCGTCGGAGGCGTTCGGTCAGCGTGTGGTGCAAGCCGGTCATGGCGCTTCCCTTCGAGGATGGTGCAGCAGTTGGTCCCAGCGGTCGAGGGCAGGCAGCGGCCGCTGGTCGGCGGGTAGCCGGGCGGCCCGGCGTTCGGTCAGGCTGGGCAGTTGCAGGTCGGGCGGTGTGACCGGCTTGGGCAGCGGTGTGGTGGCGGTGACGGTCGGCGAGCGGCCCTCGGACTCGGCGGCCTTGCGGGCCTCCAGCGCGACCATGTCCGCGGTGCAGATACCGATCGCGAGGGCGGCATGGATACCGGCGACCACGTCACGGTGCTGCAGGTGCCGGTGCAGCAGCAGGACGTGAACCAGGGCCTTGGTCCCCTCGCTCTCACCCAGGCCCTGCTTGGCCGCAGACCAGAACGCCTCGTGAGCCGCGGTGAAAGTGCCCTCGCGACGGGCCTGGTCCAAGGCTTCGGAGCCGGCCAGCGCGCCCGGCTTGGCCAGCAGCACTTCCAGGAAGTGATCCAGTACGAGCCGCTCGGCGCCTTTCGTGGTCAACCTGGGGTGGCGGGCGATCTCGGTGCGGCCGTGGAAGACCACCACCTCGCTGGATCGCAGCATCACGTGAACGGTGCGGCCGATGAACCGGACGGGCACCGAGTAGCGGCAGACCCGGACCGCGACCATGCCGTAACGGTCAACACGCGGGGTGAACGCGATGCCGGTCTCGAACCCTTCCTCGGGCAGCGGCAGCAGCAGCGGAGCCTCCTGGGCGAAGTCTTGGCCGATGGTACGAATCCGCATCCCGATCCGCCTTGCCTCCTCCGCCTGCTCGAACTCCGCGAAGCGGGCGTTGAGCTCATCCAGGAAGTCGACCCGCGGTACCGGCGTCAGATAGTTGCGGCGCCAGTAACCGACCTGGCCCTCCACGCCTCCCTTCTCGTGGGCGCCGCGAAGTCCCGGCTCGCAGTAGAACGCAGTGATGCCGAACCGCTGCCGAAAGTCCCTCCAGCGCGGATGCTCTTCTCGCGACCGGCTCTTGCGGATCACCCTCGACACAGCCGGGGAAAGATTGTCATAGCGGATCTGACCGCCCGGGACCCGGCCCAGCGTGCGAAACGCGTGAACGTGCCCTTCCAAAACGCCTCCTGACCGCAGGAAGCCGTGATGCGGTGCACCGCCTTGCCCGAGTAGGCCGGCCGCAACGCGAACACGAAGCACTTGGTGCGCTCGCCAGCCAGATCGACCCACGCCTCGCCGAAGTCAACCTCGGCATCCATACCCGGCTGGTTGTGCCGGATCACGAACCCCGCCGCGGGCGCCGCTCCGGCCGCCTCCGCTATCTCCTGACGACGCCGACTCACGTAGTCCCATACCGTCGTATAGGCGATGTCGGCTCCGAGCTCCTGCTGAAGCCGCGTCACGATCCGCTTTACTGTGTGCCGCTGCTTCGGCGGCGCGTCCAGATCTTCCAGCAGCCACTGGTCGATCGTCTTCTTGAACGGCTCCAGCCGCGGTGAATGCCGCCGCGGCGTCTGCCGCGGGGCAGGCACGGTCGACGACAGCGCCTCTCGCACCAGCCGACGGTGCACCCGGTACTTGCGCGCCACAGCGCGAACCGACAGACCCTCCCGCCACGAGTCCCGCCGGATCAGCAGAAAGAGTTCTTCCTTCGTGGACGCCACCCGGCATCGCCCCCTCACGGCGGCCCACACCGAGCGTCTCAGTCCGGCCCAGCGGGTGGGGCCAACTCAAGCCGGAACAACCCCCGAACACTCCCGTGCGCCCCACCGGTGGGGCCAGTTCGGACCGGAAAAGTGGGGCCACTTCAGAGCGTTAATGCCAGGTGTTCAGAAAGCCAACCAACCCCGGGAATTAACCATGGATGGGTACGCTGCCCGCCCCGGTGGGGTGGGAGTCGGTTGAAACGCCCGCCCAGCCCGGTAATTGCCTGACGTGCCGGCGAACGGGCCGGCTGGGGGGAGGAGTAAGGCATGTTGGTCAGACGGAATCGAGGCAGACGCGGTCTAGTCGCTGTGTCCATAGCAGTCGGGCTGCTGGCAGCACCTGTTGCGCTCGCAGGGGCCGCAGAGGCCGCAGAGCCGTTGCAGTCCGCGGGGACGATGCAGGACCTGGGCACGCTCGATGGTGGGACCTCCAGTACCGGGCGTGCGATCAACGACAAGGGTCAGGTCGCGGGATACGCCAATACAGCCGACGGCAACGACCATGCGTTCTTGTGGTCCGCCTCAGGCGGAATGCAGGACCTGGGCACGCTCGGCGGGGCCACCAGCTCCGGGCAGGCGATCAACGACCATGGCCAGGTAGCAGGGTTCGGCAACACGGCGGACAGCAGCCTGCACGCGTTCTTGTGGTCCGCCTCCGGTGGCATGCGGGACCTGGGCACGCTGGGTGGGGTGTTCAGCGAGGCCGTCGGGGTCAACTCCCAGGGGCAGGTCACTGGGGACTCCACCACGGCTGGTAACGGCACGGAGCGCGCCTTCTTGTGGTCGCCTTCGGGCGGCATGGAGGATCTGGGGACGCTCAGTGGCGGGACGACCAGCTTCGGGCGAGCGATCAACGATCAGGGCCAGATCGCAGGCTACGGCGACACAGCGGATGGCAACAACCACGCGTTCTTGTGGTCCGCTTCGAGTGGCATGCAGGATCTGGGCACGCTCAGCGGCGGGGCGAACAGCCTCGGACAAGCGGTCAACGAGCGTGGCCAGGTCGCAGGCTACGGCGACACGGCGGATGGCAGCACGCACGCATTTCGCTGGACACGCTGAGGGTTGGGCGGCCGGTGCCGAGCCCCGCAACGACTGCAAGCACCACCCCATGCCCGGCATCGCCCGCCTGCACAACCTCGGCCTCGCCGAACAGTCGGCAGGTTTCCGAGGGCGACCGACCGCACCCCGAAACCGACCGCACCCCGAATACGCCAGAGATCATTTACGGGACAACGCGTGGCCAAGGACGGATCCAGTAGGTGGCCGCGTAGCGGGCGGGGACCCTACACAGGTCATCAGCATCTCCTCGAGCGTCTCACTCAAGGCGTTCGGGGTCGGCCTGTTCGGCATCGACCTGCGGTTCGAGCTGGAGGGCCCCGCACCCTTCCGCGCCTACGGCCGGGGCTCGATCTCCCTCGGGAACGGGCTTCGAACTCCCGGTGCCGCCCCAGAGTGGCCAGCGCCATCACGCCCTCGGTCTCCAGCTCACCGCATTGCCTGGGTATTTGTGGACACCAAGGCCGCCTGCACCACAGATGCACCGGCTGTCACAGCAGTCTGCACGGCCACCCATGCGGCGATCGTGAGCAAGGAGGGGTGGGAACCGACGAGATGGGGAGCGGTGAAGACTACCCAGCCATAGGCATAGGCGGTGACGGCAAGGTGATTGCCTCGCACCCGTATGACTCTCAGGAGTCCCCACGCTGCTAACGGTACGAATAAGCAGCCTGCCGCGTTGGCAACCAGATATTGGGTGGTCCCTGCGAACCACTCCGACTGTCCGGAGGCGACCTCCGCGTCGGCAGCGTGGTCTACCCACGCGTAGAGGGATTCGAAGAGACGCCATCCGATCAATGTTGCGGTAGCGGCTGCGACGGCCGCTTTCGCTGCTCGTGTGAGGTAACCCATGGCCACGATCGTCCCTCGTTGCAGGGTGGCTTGGTATCCGTAGACATACTCAATCCGAAAGCCTGGGGGGCGCCGAAATGTTGCCCCCGGCACCCCCTGGGGCGTGGCTCGTGGCCTCCTACTGTGCGAGAGCTCCTACGAGGACTTCGCGTAGTTGAGTGTTCCGGAGACCTTCGGATGGAACGATTTCATCGAAGGCTTCGGTGCAGCGTTGTTCGCCTTGGTGCGGCCCGTGAGGGCCATGCCGTGGCTCGTCTCAGATTGCCTGGCCTGCGAACGCGTCACGCGGGTCGGCTCTTCGAGCCCAGCGTGATCCGAACGAGACGCCTCGGGTCAGCCGGATGCTTCGCAGTCGGTGTCGAACAGTTGGATCGGCCGGGTGGCGGCCAGGTCGACGTACGCTTCGAAGGTTGCGGCGTCCTCACCCCAGTGCGTGGTGACGGTGGCGTAGCCGACACGGGCGGACTGAGCCGTGCTGACCGGGCCGATGTCGACCGACTGCGGGTGTTCTGCGCGCACAGCAGCACGTCGAAGCCCTCGCTCGCGGCAACCTTTTCCTTCAGGTGCCCGGAGACCCCGTAGGCGCGGGCGATGTCGTCGGGGCCGTGCTCGCCGTAGAAGGTCACCAGGAGGGTGTGGATCTCCTGGGGGTATGCAACATGTGGGATTCCCTTCCCCGTTTTCGTTCGGTAGCGATGAGTCGGACGGTTCATGCCGTCCTGGCCCGCGAGCTGGGCTCACCGGGCCGGTCGCAGGGGTAGACCAGCGGGGGGGGGGGGGGGGTGTGGCCCCGGGCCCCGCGGCCCGGGAGGGGCCAAAAACCCAACCCCCCACCACCCCCCGCCGGGGGGGCGCCC
>NZ_JBHVXW010000038.1:0-8416 GCF_042881375.1 Streptomyces sp. NPDC058274 | reverse complement strand
GGCGCCCCCTTTCAAAGGGGGCGCCCCCACCGCCGTATCCAAAAGTGGCGCGACAGCGTCAGAAGAACACCGATCGCCGCTGTACCAGCAGCTTGTAGAGCGTGTGCTGGATCTGCTCCCTGACCTGGTCGGTGAGGTTGAACATCAGCATCGGGTCCTCGGCCGCCTCCGGCGGATACCCGTCCGTACGGATCGGCTCGCCGAACTGGATGGTCCACTTGGTCGGCAGCGGGACCGCTCCGAGCGGGCCCAGCCAGGGGAAGGTGGGCGTGATCGGGAAGTACGGGAATCCCAGCACCCGCGCCAGCGTCTTCGCGTTGCCGATCATCGGGTAGATCTCCTCCGCGCCGACGATCGAGCACGGGATGATCGGGGTCCCCTGCCGCAGCGCCGTCGACACGAAACCGCCGCGGCCGAACCGCTGAAGCTTGTAGCGCTCGCTGAACGGCTTGCCGATGCCCTTGAAGCCCTCCGGCATCACGCCGACCAGCTCGCCGCGCTCCAGGAGCCGTTCGGCGTCCTCGGCGCAGGCGAGGGTGTGACCGGCCTTGCGGGCCAGCTCGTTGATCACCGGCAGCATGAAGACCAGGTCCGCCGCGAGCAGCCGGAGGTGCCGGCCCGCGGGGTGGTTGTCGTGGACGGCGACCTGCATCATCAGGCCGTCCAGCGGCAGCGTCCCGGAGTGGTTGGCGACGATCAGCGCGCCACCGTCGGCGGGGATGTTCTCGACACCCTTCACCTCGACCCGGAAGTACTTCTCGTAGACCGGGCGGATCAGGGACATCAGGACCTGGTCGGTGAGTTCGGCGTCGTAGCCGAAGTCGTCGACCTCGTAGTCCCCGGTCAGCCGGCGGCGCAGGAAGGCCAGGCCGCCGGCGATCCGGCGCTCCAGACCGCTGCCCTGCGCGGGCTCGGGTGTCTCCGGGTTCTCGTGTGTCACGGGAACATCATCCAGCGCGGGCGACCGGCTGGGCAGGGGCTGTACCTCACGTACCACCGCGGGCTCGCCGTTGCGCCTGCTCCCCGCGCTCCGGCGGCGCGGCGGGCGCTGCGGCGCGCCCGCGCGCGACCGGTCGTCGTCGAACGGAATGACCTTGGCATCCGCCATTGTTGATGCGCTCCTCAGTTGGCGCTCTGCGTCGGGGAGTGGCCGCCGCCCAGGGCGGGCAGTGCGGCGATCCGGTCGACGGCCCCCGCAAGGGCCTCCGGAGGCAGGAGTCCGGGCCCCCGGCTTCGTGCGAAGTCCGCGAAGGTCTCCGCGGTCGTGTACTTCGGCTGGTAACCCAGCGTCTCGCGCATCTGGATCGTCGCCACGACCCGCCCGTGCGTGAGCAGCCGCAGCTGCTCCGGCGAGAAATCCGTCACGCCCAGCGTACGCATCGCCGTGCCCACCCAGGTGACCGCGGGCATCAGCAGCGGCACCGTCGGCCGGCCGAGCCGCCGCGCGCACTGAGACAGCAGCAGGACGCCGTCCCCGGCGATGTTGAACGTGCCGCTGTTGAGCGTCCCGCGCTCGGGGTCGTGCGAGGCCAGACGCAGCACCTCGATCACATCGTCCTCGTGCACGAACTGCAGCCGCGGGTCGTAGCCGAGCACGGTCGGCAGCACGGGCAGCGAGAAGTACGAGGCGAGCGGCGAGTCCGCGCTCGGTCCCAGGATGTTCGCGAACCGCAGTACGCACACGGCGACATCGGGCCTGCGGCGGGCGAAGCCGCGGACGTACCCCTCGACCTCCACCGTGTCCTTGGCGAAGCCGCCGCTGGGCAGCGACTTGGCCGGGGTCGTCTCGGTGAAGACGGCCGGATCGCGCGGCGCGGACCCGTACACGTTCGTACTGGACTTCACCGCAAGGCGCTTGACCGTGGGGGACTTCTGGCAGGCGCCGAGGAGCTGCATGGTGCCGATGACGTTGGTCTCCTTGACCGAGGTCCGGCTGCCGCTGCCCAGCGGGGTGCCCGTCACGTCCATGTGGACGACCGTGTCGACGGAGTACTCGGCCAGCACGCGCGCGATGGCGGGCTGCCGTATGTCGGCCTGGATGAACTCGGCGCCGCCCAGGTGGTGCTCGGGCGGGACCGCGTCGACGGCGATCACCCGGTCCACTTGCGGGTCACGCTGGATCCGTCGTACGAACCGGCCCCCCAGCTGACGGGCCACTCCGGTCACGAGCACGACCTTCCCCAAGATCAGCGCCTTCCTTCCGCCTCGCACAACTCCGCGTACCGCTGCTCGTACCCTGCCGGGTTCCCCGTCTGCCGCCAACCTAGCGGGTCGATGTTGCGCTGTGATGACCGCCCGATGCACGACGTGACGATGCCCTCGTACGTACGATCAGACCACGCCAGGTGCGGCACAGACGTACGCCCACGCGGCCGTTGGCCGGATCCGGACCAGAGCGGGTCCGTTCGCGGCGGGCCAGGACGGACTGCCCACGAACTGCCCTCGGCCGGATACGACCCCGGATACGGCTCCGGATACGGCTCCGGATACGGCTCCGGATACGGCTGTGGCCCCCCACCTGACGATGGGGGGCCACAGAGCGCGCTGTTGCAGCGGTCGCGCAAGCGCAAGGGCGGGCCCCGCGAGTGCGGGGCACGGCCTTACTTCTTGTTGCGACGCTGAACGCGAGTGCGCTTGAGCAGCTTGCGGTGCTTCTTCTTCGCCATCCGCTTGCGCCGCTTCTTGATAACAGAGCCCACGACTACCCTCGCTCACTTCTCTTTACTCGGTGCTGGGCTGCATGGGCCCACACGACCTATGAGGGGCCAGCCTACCCGCCCGAGGGCTGAGGTCGTAATCGAGGTGAACCGGGGGATCCCCAAGGGGCCCTGAGGGCCTCCCGGGGATCCCGCGGTGCGCCGTCAGGCGGTCTCCACCCCCACGTAACTCTCGCGGAGGTACTCGTGAACCGCTTGCTCCGGCACCCGGAAGGACCTCCCCACCCGGATCGCCGGCAGATGACCGCTGTGCACCAAGCGGTACACGGTCATCTTCGACACTCGCATCACCGAGGCGACTTCCGCCACGGTCAGGAACTGAACCTCGTTCAGAGGCCTCTCGCCAGCTGCAGCCATGACACACCTGAACCTTCCGCACTCGACGGCCACCGGCTTCCCCTTCCGGTGACACTTCGTCGTTGCGTGCTCACTCCCCAGAGTAGGGGCGGGTGATGCGAGTGGGGAAGAGGAGCTGCAATCGGCGGCCTACTGTGACAGACACGCTCGATTGAGTACATAGCGTGTAAGCGGTCGGTAGTAATCGGACCGCACAGCGTCATCAAGTGGAACGACGACGGACACGCGCCCCTCCGCCTCCCCGACGAAGAGCGCGGGATCGTCCGTATCGGCCAGGCCCATGGCCTCGAACCCCAGCTGACCTGCTCCGCAGACCCAGCCGTGGTCCCCGATGACGAGTTCCGGGAGCGGCCCCCCGGCCGCCGCCGCGGCGGCCAGCGCGAGCCGAACCGGCAGCGGCGAGTGGGTGTGTGCGCCGGTCGTGCGCCCCGGGTCCCGCGCGCCGGGTTCCCGCACCAACGCGACACCTTGTACGTAGTCGAGGTTGTACGTGCGTAGACCGAACCGGGTCGTTATGTCGACAGAGCTACCCTGCGCCGGGGTGAGGACGGTACATCCGGCCGCCGACAAGGCGTCCGCCAAGGCGGCGTAGAAACCGATCAGCCGGTGCGGGTGTCCGGTGCCCAGGAGCACCGGGATCCCGCGCCCTGCCGCATCCCCGAGTCGCTCCGCGAAAGCGTCGAGAGCCGCCAGCGTTCGCTCAGGGTCGATCACATCATTGCCGGTTCTGTGCAATGGGTCGGCCGAAACCCCGCATTTGTCGGCCATCAGCTCGATCAGGTCCTGCTGCCGCCAGGTCCACTCGGGATCGAGACCGATCATCACGCGCGGGTCGCGAGCCGCGAAGAGCCGGTAGCTGCGCAGGCTCTCCTCGCGCGAGGTGGCCACGGGCCCGGCCAGCCGGGCGGCCAGCAGATGCGCGCGCAATGCGCCGGTGCTCAACACGACTGCGATGCTGACGCATACGGTGCCGCCGTATGCCCAAAATGCCGAAAACACCGCACAGTTGGCGTAATCGGCGCTCAGCCGGGCCAGGTGACGGACGCCGGCCGGGGCGGGGGGACGGACGGCCGAGACGGGGGGACGGACGCCGGCCGGGGCGGGGGGACGGACGGCCGAGACGGGGGGACGGACGCCGGCCGAGACGGGGGGACGGAGGCCCGCCGTGGCCGGGGCGGCAGGCTCGGGGGCGGGGCAGGCTCGGGGGCGGGGGCAGGCTCGGGCTCGGGGGCGGGGGCAGGCTCGGGGCGGGGCAGGCTCGGGCTCGAGGGCGGGCTCGGGGCGCGCTAAGCCAGCATCCCCCGCAGCGGGAACACCGCCCGCCGCGTGGCGAGTACGGCCTGGTCCAGCCGGTCCGCGGGGTCGTACCCGGCCTCCCAGTCCCGCCAGGACACGGGCCACCGCCCGTCCGTCATCCGCATCGGCGCCAACTGCCGTGTCCGCGCGAAGACTTCCTGCCGCCAGCTCTCCGGAACCATCGTCTCCGGCTCCACCGGACGCCCCGCCGCGATGGCCACCAGATGCGTCCAGGACCGCGGCACCACGTCCACCACCGCGTAGCCGCCTCCGCCGAGCGCGATCCAGCGCCCCTCGGCGTACTCGTGCGCCAGCTCGTGACAGGCCACCTGTACGGCCCGCTGCGCGTCGAGCGACACCGCGAGATGCGCCAGCGGGTCCTCGAAGTGGGTGTCGGCCCCGTGCTGGGTGACGAGCACCTGCGGCCGGAAGTCGGCGATGAGCTCCGGCACCACGGAGTGGAAGGCCCGCAGCCACCCCTCGTCCCCCGTCCCGGCGGGCAGCGCCACATTCACCGCCGAGCCCTCCGCGCTGTCGGCCCCGGTCTCCTCCGGCCACCCGGTCTGCGGGAACAACGTCCGCGGATGCTCGTGCAGCGAGATCGTCAGAACCCGCGGGTCCTCCCAGAAGGCCGCCTGCACCCCGTCGCCGTGGTGCACGTCGACATCCACGTAGGCGACGCGCTCGGCGCCCAGCTCCAGCAGGCGCGCGATCGCCAGCGAGGCGTCGTTGTAGATGCAGAACCCCGAGGCGGCGCCCGGCATCGCGTGGTGCAGCCCACCCGCGAAGTTCACCGCGTGCAGCGCTTCCCCGCGCCACACCGCCTCGGCCGCTCCGACCGACTGCCCGGCGATCATCGCCGACGCCTCGTGCATCCCGGCGAAGGCGGGATCGTCCAGGGTCCCGATGCCGTACGACGTGTCCGCCGAGGCAGGATCCAGGGACGCGGCCTTCACCGCCGCCACGTAGTCCTCGCGGTGCACGAGCCGCAGCGTCGACTCCCCCGCCGGCTTCGCCGCCACCACGTCGATCTCCCGGTCGAGCCCGAAGGCGTCGACCAGTCGCCGGGTCAGCGCCAGCCGGACCGGATCCATCGGGTGCTCAGGACCGAAGTCATAGCCCGTTACTGCCTCGTCCCACATCAGCTGTGCGCGGCCGCTCATGCCCGTCACCGTATCGGTCCGGTTCGGAACCGAACGACCGGGCGTACCGCAAGGTCACCAGGACCAGCACCATGGGCACGAGCATGGCGCCCCGGTAGTTCCAGGCGTCGCCCAGCGCCCCCACCAAGGGCGCTCCGACCAGGAAGCCCACGTAGTTGAAGATGTTCAGCCGCGCGATCGCCGTGTCGGACGAACCGGGGAAGAGCCGCCCCGCCGCCGCGAACGTCTGCGGCACGATCACACACAGCCCGAGGCCGAGCAGCGTGAACCCCAGCATCCCGACCCACGGTCCCGGCGCCACCGCCACCACCGCGAACCCGAGCGCGGCCACCACCGCCCCCAGCCGTACGACGGCCACGGCCCCGAACCGCCGCACCCCGAAGTCCCCCATCGCCCGCCCCAGCAGGGTGGTGACCATGTAGACGTTGTACGGCACGGTCGCCAGCTGCTCCGAACTGCCCAGCACGTCCTGCAGATACTTCGCGCTCCAGTTGGAGACCGTCGAGTCCCCGATGTACGCGAAGGCCATCACCAGACAGAGCGGCAGCAGCAGCTTGAAGACGAGCGGCTTGGCCTCGGCACCCTCCCCCGCCGCCGGCGCAACACCGGCGCCTCCGTCGACGTACCACCGGCTCCCCACCAAGACCGCGGGCAACAGCACGAGCACGACCGGCAGATACGACACGAACAGCGACAGATGCCAGTGCGCCCCCGCCCACGCCAGCGACGCGCCCAGGATCCCGCCCAGGCTGTACACCGCATGGAAGCTGAGCATGATGCTGCGCCCGTACGTGCGCTGCAGGCTCACCCCGAGCATGTTCATGGAGGCGTCGAGGGCGCCCACCGCGAGCCCGAAGGCGCCGAGCGCGACCGCCACCTCGACCAGGTTGTCACCGGCACTGACCCCGAGCAGGGACAGCAGGACGACCGGCTGCGACCAGCGCAGTACGCGGCTGGGCCGCACCCGCTTCACCAGCTGCTCGGTGGTCACGCTGCCGACCCCGGCGAGCACCGGCACCGCGGCGAGGAAGGCGGGCAGCAGCGCGTCGGATATCCCGTACCGGTCCTGGATGGCCGGGATGCGCGTCACGAGCAGCGCGAACGCGACCCCTTGGGCGAAGAAGCTGAACGCCAAAGAGGCCCTACCGCGCCGCAGCACATCTGTCATGGCGGCGAGCGTAGGGCCCCGGCTTACCGGTGGGTAGATCAAGCAGAAGATGAATTCTGTTCAGCTCTGCGGAGGAGGGACGGAGGAGGGACCGTCACTTCTCGGTCTCGACCCGGGAGGCGAGCTCGTGCTCCAGCATCTTCTGCATCGGAACGACACCGAACCGCCCGCTGACGAGGAAGGCCAGCACCATCGTGGCGATCATGACGACCGTACCGAGCAGGACCATGGTGTCGATCGGCAGCGTGTAGGCGCCCACCACCCGCAGGACGCACTCACCGAGCAGCGCCACACCCCAGACCAGGGAGAAGTTCCGCTCGGCCGCCCGGAACCGCGGCGACTGCGCGACCAGCCGGTCCCACGCCGCGCTCCTGGCCGCGTCACCCTTGATGAGGAACGGCTTCATCCCCTGCGTCATCATCGGCTTCCCGAGCTTGACCGACACCAGGACGCCGATACCGATCGCGCTGCTGACCCCGCTGTCCTTGGCCAGCATCAGCCGCGGGTCACCGGCCACCAGGCTGAGGAGCAGCCCGACGACGTTCACGAAGAGGATCAGTCCCGCCAGGCCGTTGACCTTGCGCTCCTTCACCGCGCTCCACACGGTCCGCGCGGCCGGCGCCACGCTGCTCCAGCCGAGCGCCGCCATGGTGCTCATGCCGAGCCCGTCCTTGAAGAGGTAGTACGACCCGACGGGCAGCGCCACGTCCAGGATCAGCGGCAGGAAGCTGGGCCGGGACGCGGACGTCTCGGTGGCCGTGGTGGTGGCCTGGGCAGTCGTTCCGGTGCTGGTCTCGGTAATCGTGAGGCTCATGATCGGGTCCCTCCGTCGTCGCTGTGTACGTCCCGTTTCGATGTACTCAGCTTGGCGGTCGGACCGGGTGCGGCAGTAGAAACGATCGTCCGGTACCGGCCGTGACAATTGTCAGGCCGGCGTCATGGTGGCCGTCATACCAGCAGGTCAGCCAACTGCCCCATGTCGTCGAACAATTGAGTGGCACCCGCCAGCCGGTCGGCCGGCGTCATGGCCGTGTAGCCGAGCACATCCATCCCGGCCGCGTTCGCCGCCCGCACACCGAGCGGGCTGTCCTCGACCACCACACACTTCTCAGGCGGTACGCCCATCCGCGCGGCCGCGTGCAGGAACAGGTCCGGTGCCGGCTTCCCCCGGCCCACGTCCTGCGAGCTGAAGATGCGCGCGTCGTCGAACCACCGGTCGAGCCCGGTCTTGCGGTGCCCCACCCGGATCCGCTCATGACTCCCCGACGAAGCCACGCAGTACGGCACCCCGCCCGCGGTCAGCTTCTCCAGCACCTGTACGACCCCGTCAACGGGCTCCAACTCCCGCTCGAACGCGGCGAACACCCGCGCGTGAAAGACGTCGTCGAAGTCCCCGGGCAGCCGCTGCCCGGTCCGCTCCCCGACCAGGTCGTGCACGCGGTGCATGGCGGCGCCCATGTAGTCACGCAGGGACTCCTCGTACGAGGTGGGATGCCCCAACTCGGTGAGATACGCGGCCAGCAGCGTGTTGGAGATCGGCTCACTGTCCACGAGGACGCCGTCGTTGTCGAAGATGACCAGGTCGTAGCGCATGACTCGACCCTAAGCGATCCGGAAAAGCCCTGAAATGCAGAAAACCCCCGTACCAGGAATCCCGGTACGGGGGTTTTCTTCAAAATTTGTTCGGCGGCGTCCTACTCTCCCACAGGGTCCCC
>NZ_JBHVXW010000037.1:0-13397 GCF_042881375.1 Streptomyces sp. NPDC058274 | reverse complement strand
CCCGCGGCGGCACCGCCCGCCGCGCCCGCGCCGCCCGCACCGGCTCCGCCACCGGCGCCCCCCGCGCCGCCGCCCGCCGAGGTCCCGGCGCCCGAGGACGGCGAGCCCTGCGGACCGGCCGAACTGCCGCCGCCACCGGCACCACCCGCGGCGATGCTGACGGCGCCACTGGCCACGTTGTTGACGGCGTTGAGGGTGACCGTGCCGCCGGAGGTGGAGCCCAGCGCGGCGGTGGCCGGCACGATCAGCTTGAGCAGGGCGGGCAGCGCGAAGACCGACAGGATCAGCATGCCCATGCCCGCGATGGTGGTGTTGAGGTCGGCGCTGCCGTTCACCCCGTCCCCCTTGGTGCTCCGGGTCATCGTCGTCGCCGCGTAGATGATCAGCGCTGCCGCCGGTTTGTAGAGCAGCCAGGCCGTGAGCCAGCCGATGTGCTTCTTCCACCAGCCCTCGCCCCACCCCGTCATCGAGGAGACGGCGGCCAGCGGCAGCGTGCCGACGAGCGTGATCAGGACCCCGATGCGGATGTACATCAGGCAGATCTGCACGAAGCTCGACAGCATCACCAGCAGACCGAAGATGAGGACGAGACCCGGGTACTGAAGCGTCATCACGCCGAGGATCGTGTCCGCCGTCTCGCCGAGGTCGGACTTCGCGTACACCTCCTGGGCGTACGCGTCCGACGCGGCGGTGAGTTTGGTGACGACCGCGACGCCGATCCCGCCGACGAGCAGGACCTTCCACATGCCGTTGAACGCCTGGCGCATGGACTGGCCCTTGCGGTCGACGGCCATGCGGATCGCGGCGAAGAGCAGCGAGGCCACGGCCACATAGCCGACGAGCCAGTTGAGCTCGTTGACGATCCTGTTCATGGGCGTCTCGGCGTCGTTCGCCTCGACGTTCATCCACACGCCGTTGAGCGCCTTGAGGACCTGGGACGCGGCCTCGCCGATCGCCTTGGCGAAGGTCTCGACCGCGCCGTTCGCCAGGGCCTCACCGGTCTCGCCGAGGCCCCACTTCAGACCCTCGCCGACACAGTCGTAGACCTTCCAGGTGCACGACATGTCAGGCCTCCCAGGCGACGAAGCCGTCGGTGCCGGTGACCTTCGCCATGCCGGCGTAGATCGTGCCGTCCGGATCCGGCGCCAGCTTCCAGTCGCCGTCGTGCCACCTCACGGTGACCGACGTGGTGGCGTAGCTGGTGTTCGGCCCGCGCAGCAGGAACATCAGCGTCACCGCCTTCTTGTCGTACGACAGCACCGAGAACCCGGCGTAACCGCCGGCGTCCGGCTTGCCCGAGGTCGGCTTGTCCTCCTGCCGCGAGCGGCTCGCGACCAGCGCGTCCCGGCCCGCGCCCGGCACCACCTGCCGCTCGACCACCTCCCGCCAGCCCGGATAACTCAGGTGGTCGGTGATGGCGTGGGCCGCGAGGACGGCGCCCATCGGGGTGTGCGCGAAGCACGACCAGACGGGACCGTCGTACGTCCGCGGTCCTGCGGTCCGTGACACCGGCACCAGACCGGTGCCGTCGGCCTTCCAGGTGAAGTCCTTGGGGGCCTTGGTGGGCTTCGCCTGGTCGCTGTCGTCGGTACGGCAGCCGGCCGGCCGCCCCGCCGAGCCCCCCTTCCTGCCGTCGCCGCCGCCCTTCCCGTCGCCGGATGCGGCGGAGGGCGAGGGGGCGGTCCCGGAGGCCGCGCCGGACGGTCCGTCGTCATCGCCGCCCACCAGGGCGAAGCCCGCGATGACAAGCAGGACCAGCACGAACCCGGCCGACACGATCCAGCCCCGCTGATGCCAGAACGGCTGCTCCCACTCTCCGCTGCTCCCTCGGGACCGGCCGGAGTTCAGCATGGTGCGCTCCTCTTCGCTCGCTCGGTCGCTGGGACTGGATCAGGCGAAGACGAAGGTCACGACCGGGCCCGCGGTGGCGACCAGGACACAGCCGCCGAGGACCATGCCGAGCCGGCCCATGTGCTCCGATCCCTCGCCGCGGCGCATGGAGATCGCCATCATCGCGCCGGTGATCAGCACCCCGGCGACGCCCGCCGCGGTGCCGGCCCAGGCGAGGATGCCGAGGACCGTGTCGACCTTGGCGGTCAGCTGGCCCGGCGCGTTCCGGTTGGGGTCAGGGACCGTGCCGTCCGCCAGCAGGACGTAGTCATGGGCCTTGGCCGCGATTGCGTTGAACATGGCTCTCCCCGTTTTGGTGTGTCTTCGGTCGGCCGGCACGCCGACAACTCACTTGCTGCCATGGGCGATTGGGAGTGGGGCCGGTGTGGCGCCCGAGTTCCCGGTAGCGATGTGAGCTTGACGACCGGAACGGGTTCCGGCCAAGCGTTGTAGTGATCCAGCACCTGTCGGTGACGTGTCCGTGACAGACGGGAAGATCTCGTCACGTCGGAACAGCGTCAGAGCCAGGGCATGACAACGAAACGCGATCAGAGCCAGGGCATGACGAAGGAGACGATCGGTCCCGCCGTCGCGCCGATCACGCACGCGCCCATCACCATCAGGAACTGGCTCAGGTGCTCCTCGCCGTCACCGGTCTTCACGGCGAGCGCCATCCGCGACCCCACGATCAGCAGCCCCGCCACCCCGGCACAGCTGACCAGCCAGGCGAGCCAGCCGAGGATCTCGTTGAGCGGGCCGGTGACGGCACCGCTCGGCCCGTCGGTGATGCCGGGTCCCGCGGCGAGCGGCGTGTCCAGCGCGGTGTGCACCGTGTGCAGCAGACTCATCGGGAACCCCTTCTTCCGGTCGACGGGGCCGACGCCCCGGTCAGCCGGGCCAGTTGGTCGCACTCGCGCGGCGGCGGTCCGTCGAGCTCGCCGACGCGCCACGCGGGCACCCACGGCACCAGATAGACGTCGATCACCGAGCCGATCACCTTGATCCGCTGGGCGAGTTGACGCGGCAGCCGCCCCGGCGCGTCCGCGACCAGGACGATGGCGTCGAGGTCGAGTCCCGGCGGCGCGTCACCCCGCCGGAAGATGTCGAGGGTGTGTGAGACGGCCTCCAGACCGGCCGCGTGCGTACGGCCCACCAGGAGCACCGAACCCGGGTCGCCCCGTTCCGGGCGGGGCCAGTCGCGGCCCGCGTCGTGCCCGCCGAAGACGGCGGCGAGCGTGCTGGCCCCCGCGCCGCCGTGCGTGGCCACCCAGGCGAACCGCCGTGCGGTGACGGCGCCCTGAGCCGGCTGCGGCGGTTGTTGCTGCGGTTCCGGTCCGGCGACCGGACCGCGTATCCACACCTCGGGCCCTCGTGGCCCCTGCCCCGCGATCCCCTGCATCGCCACTCTCCTCCGTCGTCGTGCCTCGATCTTCCCGGCGCCCGGACGGAGCCGGTAACGGGGCGTGAGTTCCTGGGACGAGCCTGTGACGCCACGGTGACCCAGGACACGGGTGTGAGCCGGGAGACTCAACTGCGCCGACGCGAGGCGATCTTGAGGCGGATACGTGACCGGAACACGAAGTACACGTATCCGTACGGATCTTGAGGCTGGGGGGGAGCCGATGTCCAACGGGGGCGGAAGCACCATGACCTGGGTGGTCGGCGGCTGTCTGGCCGCGGTGATCATGCCGGTCGTGATGATGGTCGCGGTGAGCGGCTCGCCGAGCGAGGCGGCCACACCGTCGGGCGGGGGAGGCGGACTGAAGGACGGCACCGTGCCGCAGCAGTACGTGCCCTGGGTCCTCAAGGCGGGTGCCCTCTGCGAGGTCATCAAGCCGGCCGTCATCGCCGCGCAGATCGAGGCCGAGTCCGGATGGAACCCGAATGCTCAATCCCCGGTCGGCGCCGAGGGGTTGTCCCAGTTCATGCCCGGCACCTGGCAGACCTGGGGGCAGGACGACGACGGCAACGGCCGGATATCGCCGTACGACCCCGGAGACGCGATCATGGCGCAGGGCCGTTACGACTGTGCGCTCGCCCGGCAGGTCGAGGGGTACAAGAGCCGGGGCGAGGCGACCGGTGAGACCCTCGACCTCGCGCTCGCGGCGTACAACGCGGGGCCGGGAGCGGTCCACCAGTACGGCGGCATGCCGCCGTACACCGAGACCCGCAACTACGTGGCCCGCATCAAGTCACTGATCGCCAAGTACGAGTCGGTGGACGACCGGCCCGGAACACTCCCGCCGGGACAGCGGATGGCGATGCCGATCGGCGGCAACCCGCCCGTCACCTCGCCGTACGGCATGCGCATGCATCCGATCCTGCACGTCTACAAGCTGCACACCGGCACCGATTTCGGTGCCCCGGCCGGTACGCCGTTCCGGGCGGCCCGGGACGGTACGGTCACTTCGGCGGGCTGGGCCAACGGATACGGCAACCGCGTGGTGATCTCGCACGGCACCATCGGCGGCGACGAGATCTCGACCACCTACAACCACATGTCCGCCATCAGCGTCCATGTCGGTCAGAAGGTGACCGTCGGCCAGCAGGTGGGCGAGGTGGGGTCCACCGGTTACTCGACCGGCCCGCACGCGCACTTCGAGGTCATGCAGAACGGCAAGTACGTGGATCCGGCGCCCTGGTTGGGGCTGAAGTGAGGGTGAGGAGGGAGGGACCGATGCCCAGGCGTACGAAGGTAGGGACGCTCGCGCCGACGGCCGTGGCCGTCACGGCCGCAGTCGCCGTGCTGACGGGGTGCGGACTGCAGGACCATCGACAGGTGGGCGCGGCGGGCCCGTCCGCTTCCGCCGATCCCTCGGTCGCGCCGAAGGCACCGCTGCCGTCCGGCAAGCCGCTCGGCGCGGACGCGCGGGTGCCCAGCCCGTCGGCGGTGGACCGGGCCGACGCGACCGAGGTCTCCCGTGCCTGGGCCGAGACGGCCTACAGCTACGACACGAAGTACGACACCGGTCCGCACGACGCGATGCTGCGCTCCGTGCGCTGGTGCACGGCCAAGAAGGCCGCCGCCGAGCGTGCGTACCGCCCCGCGGCCGGAGCCGGCAACGACTGGAACACCTGGGCGGACCACCAGGCGTGGACTACCGTCGCGCTGACGGCGGACGACGACGGCGACGCGCCCTCCGACACCCGCACGCTGGCCTACCGCGCCCTCTTCGTCGAGGGCACCGCCCACGGCCGCGACGGCTGGACGGGCACCGGCCCGCGGGCCGACGTCTTTTTGAAACTGGTGCGTCCGGGTACGGGCAAGGCGTGGCGTGTGGCGGAGGTGACGTCGGTGGAGGCAGCGGTCCCGCCGTCCGCGCCGGCTTCCTCCTCGTCCCCCGCCGCCCTTTCCGCCCTGTCCTCCTCCACTGACCGACCCGAGTGAGGGAACGGATGTCTCGACTCAGCCGCGAACAGAAGCGGGAACTCAAGCGGGAGCAGCAGGCGGCTTCGGCACGGGCCGCGGCCGCGGGGGCGGGGGCGGGGTCCGGGGTGACCCCGATCGACGTCCATGTGCCGGCTTCGGCCGGTGGCGCGGGGGCGGACGCGGGAGCGGGAGCCTTGGCCGGCGCGGGTTCCGGTGGCTCTGGTGGCCTGGCCGGTACGGGGCCGGGTGGCTCTGGGGGCTTGGCCGGTGCGGGTTCCGGTGGCTCTGGGGGCTTGATTGGGTTTGGCCCCGGGGCTTCCGGGGGCTTGGCCGGCGGGGGGCCGGGCGCTGCCGGGCATGTGGCCGGGGCAGGAACGGGTGCTTCCGGGGCCACGGTCGGCGGGATGCCGGTCGTCGCGGGGCCCGGGGAGGCGATCCAGGACGCCGTCCTGAACTACCTCCACCGCATCGCCCTGGCCACCGGCCACCCCGTCCTCGCCACGATCAACGACGAGACCATCGGCTACACCGTCCCCCTCCAGGTGTACGTCGACGGCTCCAGCGAGTACGCGGGCACGCCGGTCCGTTTGAGCCCACCGGTGGGCGCCGCGACGCAGGACGCGCCGTCGGCCGGCCGACAGCCCCTGAGCCCGGGGCCGGTGCCCCCGGCGGAGGCGTCGACTGCCACGCCACCTGCGGCGGGGGTCACGCCTGGGGTGGGTGCTGCGCCGGGGGTCACGCCTGCGGCGAGTCAGGGGTCTGCGAGTACCGGGTCTGCGGGTGCCGGATCCGCGGGTGCCGGACCTGCGGGTGCCGGACCTGCTCCTGTGCCTGCGCCCGCTCCTGTGCCTGCTCCTGACCCCGCTCCTGCGCCTGTTCCTGCACCCGCGCCCGCGCATGGGGACGGGCCGGGTGCCGGGTCCGCGCCCGCGCATGGGCACGCGCCCGGTGCCGGGCCGGACGTCGTGCGGGCGCCGGGCGTCGTTCCTCCTCTGCCGCCGTTGCCACCGAGCACTCCGCCCGCACCGGCCGTCGCGTCCGCGCCCAGTGACGCGGCGCCGGCGCCGGCCCCACGCCGTGACAAGTCGACCCACGTGCTGCGCGCGGTACCGGATCCGACACCGACCGCGCCCGCAGCGGACGACGTCCAGGTACCGGATCCGACACCGACCGCGCCCGCAGGGGACGACGTCCAGGTACCGGCTCCGGCACCGACCGCGCCCGCCCCGGACCTCGCGGCAGCGGGTGCGCCGCCCGTGCCGCCCGCGCCGCCCGCGCCATCCGCGCCATCCGCGCCGGAGACTCCCGCTTCGGGCACAACGGCCGTTCCGCACCGGCCGGTTGCCCCGGCGGCGGACGGCGCTGACCAGCCCACGCCGGTCCCGCCCGCGAGCGGGACCAGCGCCCCGACGTTCCCCCTGCGAGCTGTACCGGAACCGACGTCGGCGGCCGCGCCCGCGTCGGAGCCGGATTCGGCGCCGGCCGAGAAGGAGGGGTCGGTGCCGGTCGGCGGCACCGTCGCCACGTTCGTCCTGCGGGCGGTTCCGGAGTCAGCGGCGGGTGCCGTCCGGCCGGTGACCACCACGCCCGGTCTCGCGCAGACGTTGCCGGGCCTCCCCGCATCGGCGAAGCCAGCCGCCACCGAGCCGCCGTCCGACATGGTTCCGGAGGCGTCGGCCCCGGCGTCCGGGACGGTCGCGTCGCCGAAGGGTGAGTTCGGTCCGGTCACTTCGGTTCCGGTTGATGTGTCGGAGCCGGAGTCGGCGGCGTCCGAGGTGGTTCGGGAGGCGTCGGTCCCGGTGTCCGGTGCGGTCGCGTCGCCGAAGGGTGAGTTCGGTCCGGTCACTTCGGTTCTGGTTGATGTGTCGGAGCCGTCGGCGGCCGAAGCAGCGACCCCGGCTCCCGGTACCGTCACCGCACCCACAGGTGAGTTCGGGCCGGTCTCCGCCCCCGAACCCCAGCCCCTACCGGCTCGCGCCCCGCTGCCCGCGCGGGCATCCGCGCCCTCCTCGGGCTCGGAGTGGAAGGCCGTGCCCTCTTCCGGGCTCATTCCGATGGTGGACGCGGAGACGGAGGCGGAGCCCGCGCCGGCGCCGGAGTGGAACGCCAAGCCGGCTCCTGGAACGGCGGTGGCCCCCGTCCCCGGGGCCACGACGACTCCCCGGCGGCCGGCCAGGCGGCCCGAGCCGTCGCTTCCGGTCCTGGAGCCCGAGCCCGAGCCGAAGCCCACCCCCGCACGGGGCTTCGACGCGGTGGCCGAGGCGGTGCTGGCACCGGTGGCGGAGGCGGGCGCCACGGGGACCTCCCGGCTCGCGGCGTCCATGGCGCGGATCAACGAGGCGGTGAAGCAGGGCCGCATCGAGGAGGCCGCCGGCATGGCGGAGGTGGCCGTCGCGGAGGCGTCGGCGTCCTGGGGCCAGGAGCACCCGGAGGTGCTGAAACTACGCGAACTGACCGCGTACATCGCCTACTTGGCCGGTGACGCGCTCAGGTCGTTCCATCTGTCCCTCGACCTCGCCCGGCTGCGGCGCCGGCAGGGGGACCCGGGTGCCGCGTACGGCAACGTACAGAGTGCCGCCGCGGCCTGGCGTGCCGTCCGTGACCCCTTGCAGGGGCTGCACCTCGGGCGCGACCTGATCGGCGTATGGACCGAGCTCACGGCGGACGGCGGCCCGGCCAACGACGACCTGGAGCAGCTCGACAGCGCCCGCAACCGTATGGGACGCCTCGCCGAACGCGCCCGCGTCCTCGCCGACAACCCGTACAACCGGGACTCGCACGCCGAAGGCCGGTGACCCCGACGGAACGCGGCCGCGGGCCGGGCATGCCCCGGACCACGGCCGCGTTCCACGCTCAGTGGCAGGTCAGGCGGCTCTAGGCCGACAGCTCCCAGACGGCGTACGCCAACGCGTCCCCGTTCCGGTCGAGTGCCGTGTCGTCGATGTTCGTCGACTTGTCGCAGGCGGAGTGGTAGCAGGCGTCGAACGCCTTGCCCGCCGTACCGCCCCACTTGGCCGCCTGCGCGGTCGTCTTGATGTAGTCCGCGCCGCTGAACAGACCGCCGACGGGGATGCCCGCGCTCTTGAAGGGCGCGTGGTCGGAGCGGCCGTCGCCCTCGGTCTCGATCTCCGTGGGGACACCGATCCCCGTGAAGTAGGTCTTGAAGGTCTTCTCGATGGCCGGGTCGTCGTCGTAGACGAAGTAGCCGGGGTTCGGCGAGCCGATCATGTCGAAGTTCAGATAGCCGCTGATCCGCGAACGGTCGGTGGTGGCGAGACTGTTGACGTAGTAGCGCGATCCCACCATGCCCAGTTCCTCCGCGCCCCACCAGGCGAACCGGAGGTGCTTCGTGGGCTTGTAGCCGGCGCGGGACACGGCGAGCGCGGTCTCCAGGACCGCCGCGGAACCGGAGCCGTTGTCGTTGATGCCGGGGCCCGCCGTCACGCTGTCGAGGTGGGAGCCGGCCATGACGACCTTGCCGGTGTCGCCGCCGGGCCAGTCGGCGATCAGGTTGTAACCGGTGCGGCCACTGGACGTGAACTGCTGGACGGTGGTGGTGAATCCGGCCGCGTCCAGCTTGGCCTTGACGTAGTCGAGTGAGGCCTTGTAGCCCGTGCGGCCGTGCGCGCGGTTGCCGCCGTTGGCGGTGGCGATGGACTGGAACTGGGCGAGGTGGGCCTTGACGTTGGCCACGGGGAGGTCGGGCGCGGCGGCCGCTGCCACGGGGGCGGGGGCCGCCCCGGCTATGGATCCGCCGACGAGCAGCGTGGCGACCGCGGCGACAGCGGTCGCCTTGGCGCGCCCAGGAATGGAGAGCTTCATGGTGGGGGGCTCCGGATTCCATAGGGATCCCCCGGCGTGCCCATGAGTGGTTCATGGCGGCATCCGAGGGACTCCACAGTGAATGGGGTGCCTGGATGGTGAAGCTGGGACTGACCCGTCGTCAAGAGCGGTATTCGGTCAGGGGAGTTCGTATACCGGTCACCCCCTCATCCCCTTGCGTCCACCGGCGATCCTCTCGCCCCTGTGTGTCCGCTGGTCGGGCCCTGGCTCCCTTGGTCGGGCCCTCGCTCCTTCGCCGTGCCGGCGTACGCACCGTTCGTACCGGTCGGCGCCGGCGTACGCACCCTTCGTACCCGTCGGCGCCGGCGTACGCACCCTTCGTACCCGTCGGCGCCGCCCAGCCCCGCGCCCGGCATCTCGGCGGTGACCGCGGTCTACGGCTTGGCGTCCACGGGGCCGGGGCCGGGGCCGGGCCCGGCCGCCACGCTGTCCGCCTTCCGCGTGGCACTGACCGTGCCGGTGGCGACGGTGCTCCGGGGAGCGTTGATCTCGGCCCGCAGCGTGCGGGCCGAGCGGCGCGCCGTGCGCAGCGCGTCGAAGGTGAGCAGCGACAGCGCGAGCCAGACCAGCGCGAACCCGGCCCAGCGCTCGGGCGGCATGGCCTCGTGGAAGTAGAGGATGCCGAGCAGGAACTGGAAGACCGGGGCCAGGTACTGCAGCAGGCCCAGGGTGGAGAGCGGGACCCGGATGGCGGCCGCGCCGAAGCAGACGAGGGGGAGTGCGGTCACGACGCCCGTCGACGCGAGCAGCGCCGCGTGTCCCGCGCCCTGCGTGGCGAACGTCGAGTCGCCGCGCGCGCCCAGCCACAGCAGATAGGCCAGCGCCGGCAGGAACTGGACCGCCGTCTCCGCGGCCAGTGACTCGATGCCCCCGAGGTTGACCTTCTTCTTCACCAGGCCGTACGTCCCGAAGGAGAAGGCGAGGCAGAGCGAGATCCACGGCGGACGCCCGTAGCCGACGGTGAGCACGATCACCGCCGCGAACGCGACGCCGACCGCGGCCCACTGCGCCGGCCGCATCCGTTCCTTGAGGACCAGGACGCCCAGCGCGATGGTGACCAGCGGATTGATGAAGTAGCCGAGGGAGGCCTCCACCACGTGGCCCGCGTTCACGGACCAGATGTAGACGCCCCAGTTGATGCTGATGACCGTCGCCGCGACCGTGACCAGGGCCAGTTTGCGCGGCTGCCGCAGCAGCTCACCCAGCCAGGCCCAGCGCCGCAGCACCACCAGCGCGACCCCCACCACGGCCAGCGACCACACCATCCGGTGGGCGAGGATCTCGATCGCCCCGGCGGGCTTCAGCAGCGGCCAGAAGAGGGGGACGAGCCCCCACATGCCGTACGCGGCGAAACCGTTCAGCAGGCCTGTCCGCTGCTCGCCCTTCGACTGCCCGGCCACCGGCACCTCCCGTTGCTCCGCTGCTTCCGTGCAGCCTCCCCGAAGGTAGCGCCGAGCACCCCCGCCTGTCATGCCCGTATCGCCATACGGTCATGACAGGCGGGGGTGCTCCGACGGTCCCGGCGCCGGGACCGGCGTCCGCTGTGGTCAGGCGGTCTTGAGCGCCGCCGTGACCGCGTCCGCGAGCGGCGTGGTCGGGCGCCCGGTCAGCCGGGCCAGATCGCCGTCGGTACGGGCGAGCAGCCCGCGCTCGATGGCGCCGTCCACGTCGACCAGGAGCGCTGCGAACGACTCGGGCAGTCCGGCACCGGTGAGGATGCCCCGCAGCACCTCGGCGGGCACGTTGTTGTACGCGATCTCCCTGCCGGTCTGCCCGCTCAGCTCGGCCGCGTACTCCGCGAAGCTCCACGCGGTGTCGCCGCTCAGCTCGTACGCCTGGTTCTCGTGCCCCTCGCCGGTCAGTACGGCGACGGCGGCGGCCGCGTAGTCGGCGCGCGCGGCCGAGGCGACCCGGCCCGCACCGGCGCTCTGCACGACGGCGCCGTGCTCCAGGACGGGGGCGAGGTTCTCGGTGTAGTTCTCGTGGTACCAGCCGTTGCGCAGGAACGTGTACGGCAGTCCGGAGCCGAGGATCGCCTGCTCGGTCGCCTTGTGCTCGTCGGCCAGCAGGAAGTCGGCGTCCGGACCGCCCAGGACGCCGGTGTACGCGAGCAGCGCGACGCCCGCGCCCTGCGCGGCGTCGATCACGGCCTGGTGCTGGGGCACGCGCTGCCCGACCTCGCTGCCGGAGATCAGCAGCACCTTGTCGCCCGCGGCGAAGACACCCTCGAGGGTCTCGGGCGCGCTGTAGTCGGCCACGCGCAGCTCGACACCGCGATCGGCCAGATCGGCGGCCTTCTCCTTGTTGCGGACGACGGCCGCGACATCGGCGGCCGGGACCTTCTCCAGCAGTCCGTCGATGACGAGACGGCCGAGGTGGCCGGTGGCTCCGGTGACGACGATGCTCATGCGGAAACAACTCCTTGTGGGTGGGTTCGCCACTCACTTTAGGAGCTGCACTAACTTCTGGAAAGTACCCACTTTGAAGTAAGGTACTGGCATGGCCGTAAGTAACCGGAAGGCGGACGGCGAGGCGATGTGCCCGTACCGCCTGGTCCTCGAACATGTCACCAGCCGCTGGGGCGTCCTGGTCCTGATCGCGCTGATGGAGCGTCCGTACCGCTTCAGCGAGCTGCGCCGCGCCATCGGCCGGGTCAGCGAGAAGATGCTCACCCAGACGCTGCAGACCCTGGAGCGCGACGGTCTCGTGCACCGGGACGCGCATCCCGTCATCCCCCCGCGCGTCGACTACTCGCTGACCGGCCTGGGCCGCGAGGCCGCCGAGCAGGTGGCCGCCCTGGCCGGCTGGACCGAGCACCGAATGGACGCGGTCATCGAAGCCCGCGAGACCTACGACAGGTCCCGGACGCAGGACCGCCGGCCCCGCGCCCAGGCAGACGAGAAGGCCCGGACCTGAGGGTCCGGGCCTCGTGGGACGTACGGCGGGACGCCGTCAGCCGACGACCGTCCAGGTGTCCCCGCCCGCAAGCAGCGCCGACAGGTCGCCCTTGCCGTTCTGCTCGATGGCCGCGTCCAGCTGGTCGGACATCTGCGTGTCGTAGACCGCCCGGTCCACGGAACGGAAGACGCCGATGGGCGTGTGGTGCAGCGTGTCCGGGTCGGCGAGGCGGGAGAGCGCGAACGCCGTGGTCGGGGAGGGGGAGTGGGCGTCGTGGACCACGATCTGCGACTCGTTCTCCGGCGTGACGGTGACGACCCGCAGATCACCGGTGAGTTGGTCGCGGATGACGCCCTTGGTGTTGTCGGTGCCGAAGCGGATCGGTTGGCCGTGTTCGAGGCGGATGACGGCTTCTTCGGCCTGTTGCTTGTCCTTGAGGACTTCGAAGGCGCCGTCGTTGAAGATGTTGCAGTTCTGGTAGATCTCGACCAGTGCGGTGCCGGGGTGGGCGGCGGCTTGGCGGAGTACCTCAGTGAGGTGTTTGCGGTCGGAGTCGACCGTCCGGGCCACGAAGGACGCTTCGGCGCCGATGGCCAGGGAGACCGGGTTGAAGGGCGCGTCGAGCGAGCCCATGGGCGTCGATTTGGTGATCTTGCCGACTTCGGAGGTGGGTGAGTACTGGCCCTTGGTCAGCCCGTAGATCCGGTTGTTGAAGAGCAGGATCTTGAGGTTGACGTTGCGGCGCAGGGCGTGGATGAGGTGGTTGCCGCCGATGGAGAGGGCGTCGCCGTCGCCGGTGACGACCCAGACGCTCAAGTCCCGTCGGGAGGAGGCGAGTCCGGTGGCGATGGCGGGGGCGCGGCCGTGGATGGAGTGCATCCCGTAGGTGTTCATGTAGTACGGGAAGCGGGATGAGCAGCCGATTCCCGAGATGAAGACGATGTTCTCCTTCGCGAGACCCAGCTCGGGCATGAAGCCCTGCACGGCTGCGAGGATCGCGTAGTCACCGCAGCCGGGGCACCAGCGCACTTCCTGATCGGACTTGAAGTCCTTCATGGACTGCCTGGCCTCGGCCTTGGGCACGAGGGAAAGCGCCTCGATCGAGCCCGTGCCTTCCGTGGTCGTCTCAGCCATCGATGGCCTCCTTGAGAGCCGTGGCGAGCTGCTCTGCCTTGAACGGCATTCCGTTGACCTGGTTGTACGAGTGCGCGTCCACCAGGTACTTCGCACGGATGAGCGTGGCGAGCTGACCGAGGTTCATCTCGGGGATCACCACCTTGTCGTAACGCCCCAGCACGGCCCCGAGATTCCGTGGGAAGGGGTTGAGGTGGCGCAGGTGGGCCTGGGCGATGGACTCCCCGGCCGCGCGCAGCCGGCGTACGGCGGCGGTGATGGG
>NZ_JBHVXW010000036.1:0-25621 GCF_042881375.1 Streptomyces sp. NPDC058274 | reverse complement strand
GGGCCGCCCCCCCCCCCCCGGCCCGGTGCTGTGTCGGGTGTCTCCGTGATGTCCGAGCCGGTACGCCGGTCGTGCGCATCCGGCATCCGACATCCGGCATCCGGCTCCTCGGTGCCGGCTTACGGGCGGGATCGAGGCGGGGTGTCGAGGCGGTTCAGCCGATGGGCTCGGGCATCGGCACCACGGCGTAGGCGAGCTCGATCGTGTTCCCGGTGGCCGGGTCACCCAGCTCCACGCGCCAGCCGTCGGCGAACTGGTCCACGTCCGCGGCCATCGGGATGGTCCCCGAGATCAGGACGGTGCCGGGTGCGAGGTCGCCGCGGGCGCTCAGGACGTCCGCCCAGTAACGCGGAGTGAGCAGTTCGGCGAGTGTGCCACGCTGGATCTCGGTCTCCCGGCCGTCATGGGTGACCCAGGCGCGCAGCGTCAGCTCGTCGATCCGCGGCTCGACGTCGGCCAGGAGCCAGGCGCGCCGGGCGAGTACATCGGGCCCCGCGTTCTTGCTCCAGGCGACGCCGTGCACTTCGAGATCGCGGTCGGTGTGGTCGCAGGCGGCGGTGAGCAGCAGTTCCCCGTCGTCCGCCACCACCAGGGCCCATTCGGCCTCGCCGGAGGTGTGGGCGTGCTGTGCGGCGACTCGATCCGTCTGCTGGGCCAGGTAGGGAGAGACGGGATACAGGGCAGGCGTCACCGAGGGCGCGGGCACTCCGAGCTCGGCGAGTTCGGCCACATGAGCGGCGACATCGTCCTGGCTGCGCCCGGCGTATCCGGCGTTGAGCACGTGCACGACGTCGACGTCACGGGTGGATCCGTCGGGCAGCTCGAAGGTCAGTACAGACATGGGCACTCCCAGAGAGGCGGGTTGCGACACGGTTAACTTTTCCGGCGCAGGGGTTGCGCATACGACCTGTATACAAGAAGTATGCCGAAAGGTCGATGTCCCCTCGACGCAAGGACGGGCAACATGCAATACACCCAGCAGGGTGATCAGGCGGCATCCCCCAGCCGCTCCGGCATCCGCCGGGCCTTCTTCGCCAGCCTCACCGGCACCGCGCTGGAGTGGTACGACTTCGCCGTCTACTCGGCCGCCGCGGCCCTGGTCTTCGGCGACCTCTTCTTCCCCTCGGAAGACCCCCTCACCGGCACCCTCCTGGCGTTCTCCACCTACGCCGTCGGCTATGTCTCGCGCCCGCTCGGCGGATTCGTCTTCGGTCGTCTCGGAGATGTGATCGGCCGCAAGAAGGTCCTCATCGCGACCCTGGTCCTGATCGGCGTGGCCACCTTCGCCATCGGCCTGCTGCCCGCGTACGGCACGGCCGGCGTCGCCGCCCCGATAGCCCTGGTCGTCCTGCGGTTCGCCCAGGGTGTCGGTGTCGGCGGGGAGTGGGGCGGCGCCGTCCTGCTGTCCAGCGAGTTCGGCGACCCGCGCCGCCGCGGCTTCTACGCCTCCGCCGCCCAGATCGGACCGCCCGCCGGCAACCTCCTCGCCAACGGTGTCCTGGCGGCCCTCGGTGCGCTGCTGACGGAGCATCAGTTCCTGTCCTGGGGCTGGCGTGTGGCCTTCCTGCTGTCCGGTGTCCTGGTCGCCTTCGGCCTGTGGATCAGGGCGAAGCTGGAGGAGACCCCCGTGTTCAAGGCGATGGAGGCCGAGCAGACCCGTCCCGAGGCGCCGATCCGCGAGGTGTTCACCACCCAGCCCCGCGCCCTGTGCGCCGCGATCCTCTGCAGGGTCGGCCCCGATGTGCTGTACGCGATGTTCACCGTCTTCGTCCTGACCTACGCCACCGACCGCCTCGGCATGTCGCGCGGCTCCGCGCTGACGGCCGTGCTCGTCGGATCCTCCTTGCAGATCTTCCTGATCCCGCTGGCCGGCGCCCTCTCCGACCGGATCAACCGACGCCTGCTGTACGGCTGTTCGGCCATCGCCGCCGGTGTGTGGCCCTTTGCCTTCTTCCTGCTGATCGATGGCGGCTCGTGGCCCCTGCTGGTGTTCGGCGTGATCATGGGCCTCGTCATCCACTCCTTCATGTACGGGCCGCAGGCCGCCTTCATCGCCGAGCAGTTCTCGCCCCGGCTGCGCTACACCGGCTCCTCACTGGCCTACACGCTCGCCGGCCTGATCGGTGGCGCGATCGCCCCGCTGCTGTTCACCGCCCTGCTCAGCTCCTACGACAGCTGGGTCCCGCTCGCTCTCTACATCGCGGTGGCCGCGGCCGTCACGCTCACCGGCCTGGCCCTGGGCAGGAACTCCGACCTCGCCCAGAAGGAGGACGCGCTGCTCGCCACGGCCCAGGAGGCCGAGGCCGTCACCCCAGTCCGGTGACCCTGCCCCGACACTCTTCCTGCACCCGTCCATCCCTCCCCGCGCCGAAAGGCGGTTCACGGTGCGCATCGCACTGAGTCAGCTCGTCACCGGATCCGAACCCGAGAAGAACCTCCGCCTGATCGAGGAGTGGACCGAGCGCGCGGCGGAGGCCGGCGCGGACGTCGTCGTGTTCCCCGAGGCGTCCATGGCCTGCTTCGGCACCCCGTTGGCACCGGTCGCCGAGCCCCTGGACGGGCCGTGGGCCACCGCCGTGCGGGGCATCGCCGAGGCGGCGGACGTCGTGGTGGTGGCGGGCATGTTCACCCCGGCTCCCGACGGCCGGGTGTCCAACACCCTGCTCGCCACGGGACGCGGGGTCGAGGCGGCGTACGAGAAGATCCATCTCTACGACGCGTTCGGCTACGCCGAGTCCGACACCGTCGCCGCCGGCTCGCGCATCGTCACGATCGACGTGGCGGGCGCCCGCCTGGGCCTGGCCACGTGCTACGACGTCCGTTTCCCGGAGCTCTTCCGGGCGCATGCCGACGCGGGCGCGGTGGCGACGCTGCTGGCCGCGTCGTGGGGCGCGGGGCCGGGCAAGGCCGATCAGTGGGAACTGCTGGTGCGGGCCCGGGCGCTGGACGCCACGGTGTGGGTCGCGGCCGTCGGCCAGGCCGACCCCGCCACCGGGGGAGTGATGCCCCAAGGAACGGCGCCCACCGGGGTCGGGCACAGCCTGGTCGTCGGCCCCGACGGGACCGAACGCCATCAACTCGGCGCCGAACCGGGGCTGTTGCTGGCGGACCTGGACATCGAAGAGGTGGCGTCGGTCCGCGAGCGGATCCCGGTGCTCGCCAACCGCAGGCTGGGGGAGCGATGACGGACAAGACGGGCAAGCCGGAGCTGGAGTTCCACGTCCCCGCCGGACCCTGGCGCGCGCCGGCCGGGGCGGGGCCGGGAGTGGCCGAACAGGTGCTGGCCGAGGACGCGTCGGGCGAACGCCGTACCGTGCTCCAGCGCTGGGACCCGGGCACCGACACCTCCGCGCAGGGCGTGGCCCGCCACGAGTTCTGGGAGGAGGTCTACCTCCTCGAAGGCTCCCTCCACGACCTGACACTCGACGAGACCTTCCCGCGCGGGACGTACGCGTGCCGCCCGCCGGGCATGCCGCACGGCCCGTGGACGTCGGCCGACGGGGTCACGATGCTGGTGGTCACGTATCCCGCGGACGAGGCGGGCTGACGGGTTCCGCGCGGGCGCGACCGGCTGCCGGCGTCTCGAGGAGGCTGCCGGCAGCGGGCGCCCCGCGGTCCCGCTATCCGGCGAGCAGCACCTTCAGGGTCGACTCCAGGTGGCTGTCGATCGCCGCGCACGCGGCCGCCGCGTCCCCGGAGGCGAGGGCGTCCACGATCGCCCGGTGCTCGTCGAGCACGGCTTCCTGGCGGCCCTGCCGGTTGTACAGGGCCACCACACCGGCCCGGACCTGACGGCTGCGCAGCCCGTCGTAGTGCCGGTTCAGCAGTGCGTTGCCCACGGCCGACACGAGCGTCGAGTGGAAGAGGTGGTCCACGTCGATGAACTCCTTGGCCTGCTCGGGGCCGCTCAGCGCGCGCTGCCGCTCCAGGAGTTCGGCCAGCTCGGGCACGGGGGCGCCGCCCGCCCCGATGACCTGCTGTGCCGCGTACCGCTCGACGATCCCGCGCAGCTCCATCAGCTCGGTGATCTCCCGCCCCGACAGTGGGGCCACGCGTGCCCCCCGCTTGGGCACCAGCTCGACCAGGTCCTCGGCCGCGAGGAGGAGCAGCGCCTCCCGGATCGGGGTGCGTGAGACGCCGATCCGGTCGGCGATCTCCTGTTCCGAGAGGTACTCGCCCTGCATCGCGGGATCCGTCAGCACCGTGTCCTTGAGGTACGCGTACGCCTTCTCCCGACCTGACGCCACCACTACCCCCTGAGATCGCATACACCTTGTATACGGAAGTTACCACGACGCCGTCGGGCTTGACTTGAAGTGCGCTTCAAGCTCCAGACTCCCGTTCGAGCCCGCGGATGCCGGGCCTCAGGGGAGGACACACTCATGAAGTACCGCATGATCGGCACCGATCCGAAGACCCGTCGTGAGGTGAGCGTGCTGGCGCTCGGCGCGATGCTGTTCGGCTCGCTGACGGACGAGAAGACCTCGTTCGCCGTACTGGACCGCTATGTCGAGGCCGGCGGCAACTTCATCGACACCTCCGACAACTACGCCTTCTGGACCGACGGCAGCCAGGGCGGCCAGAGCGAGGCGCTGCTCGGGCGGTGGCGGCGCAGCCGCGGCATCGGCGACGAGATCGTCATCGCGACCAAGCTGGGCGCCCGCCCGCTGGCCCCCGGCACGAGCTACACCGACAACCCGGAGGGCCTGTCGGCGAAGGTGATCCGGGAGGCGGCCGAACGCAGCCGGGAGCGGCTCGGGGTGGAGCGCCTCGACCTGCTGTACGCGCACATCGAGGACCGGACCGTCCCGTTGGCGGAGACCGTCGAGGGATTCGCCGGGCTGGTGGCCGAGGGCAGCGTCGGACTGCTCGGGGTGAGCAACCACGCCGCCTGGCGGGTGGAGCGCGCCCGGGCGCTCGCCGCCGCCGCGGGTCTGCCCGGCTACGAGGTCCTGCAGTACCAGCACAGCCTTCTGCGCCCGCGCACCGACGTACCCGACGCGCTCTTCGAGCACGGCAGCCTCGGCGGAGCGACCCCCGATCTCCTCAGCTACCTGCGGGCCGAGCCCGATCTGACCCTGGTCGCCTACTCACCGCTGCTCGGCGGTGCGTACGTCCGGGAGGACAAGCCGCTGCCGGCCGACTACGACCACCCCGGAACGGTCGCCCGGCTCGCGGTGCTGCGGGAGGTGGCGAAGGAGACGGGGGCGAGCGTGAACCAGGTCGTCCTGGCCTGGCAGATCGGCGGGACCCTGCCCGTGGTCCCGCTGGCCGGGGCGTCCTCCGTGGCCCAACTGGAGGAGAACCTGGCCGCGGTGGACCTGGAACTGACGCAGGATCAACGCGTCCGTCTGGACGCGGCGCACTGATGGACGCGGCGCACTGATGGACGCGGCGCACCGACGCGGTGGCCGGGTGCCGTCGGACAACACCGACGGCACCCCGGCGACCAGGCCGCGAGACGGGACGCTCCACGACGGTCGTCGTGTCAGCCGCGGCGTGCGCGGGCGAAGCCGACGACCTGCTCGCCGAGCAGCCGCAGCCGCAGCCGAAGTTCGGCGTCCTCGACCGCCCCGTCGACGACGACCGGTGTCGCGGAGTTGACCGTCACCCCCAGTGGGGTCGGCCAGCCGCGCAGGGCGTGGACGATCCCGCGCAGACTGGTGAGCGTGGCGACCGTCCCCTGCCAGCCGGCAGCGCAGGAGACGCAGCCGACGGCACGTCCCTCCAGATAGGGACGGGCATCGTCGCGCAGGTCCTCCAGGTAGTCGAGGGCGTTCTTGACGAGTCCCGAGACGTTCCCGTGGTAGCTGGGTGAGGCGAGGACGAGCCCGTCGCACGCCCGCACCGCTTCGACCAGCGCGACGGCGCGCTCGGTGCGGTCGCTGCTCGCGGGCTGGTACATCGGCAGATCGAGGTCGTCGGCGGTGAACAGCTCGACACGCGCGCCGGCTTGTTCCGCCGCTTCCAGTGCCGTGCGCATGCAGATCTCGGAGGAGGAACCACGGCGGGCCGTTCCGCCGAGCCCGACGACGAGGGGCCGGTCGTCCGGGTGCGGTGCGCCGGACGCCGGGTGGCCGGTGAGCGCTGTCGACATCATGAGTTCCTCTCGGGGTGTGCCGGAGCGTCGTGCGGTTCTGGGCCGGCGTCGAGGAATCCGGGTCCACGGCTGGGCGTGACGTTGTTGATGGCGATCTCCTCACCGCACACGTCGCAGGTGAGCTTCGGACGGGTGACCCGACCGCAGTTCGCGTGGGTGAGCACGATCGGGGGGCCCTCCGGCCCCGCGAGGTGGGTGTCGCCCCAGCGCATGAGCACCACGATCGCCCCGAACAGCTCGCGGCCGGCGGTCGTGAGGCGGTACTCGAAGCGCTCCGGATCGTCGGCGTACTGCACGCGGTCGAGCAGGCCGACGTCGACGAGCTTGCGCAGACGGGTGGAGAGCGTGGGCCGCGGGATGTTGAGATTGCGCGCGAGCTGCCCGTAGCGGCGTACGCCGAAGAAGGCCTCGCGCAGGATGAGCATGGTCCAGCGCTCGCCGACCAGGTCCAGGGCCCGGCTGACCGAGTCGCCGTCGAATCGGTGCGTCAGATCGGACGGGTCGGCCGCCGTCCCGAGCCCGTGTGCGTGCGGGGCACTGTTCATGGCGCAAGCTCCTCGGTGTACGTGCGGAGAGCCGCGAGGACGCGTGCTCCCGCCGGGTCGTCGGCCGTCGCCGGAACGATTCCCACGTGGTCGGCCCCGGCGGCGAGATAGGACTCCACGGCTGCCTCGACCTGGTCTCGGGTGCCGATGGCGCCGACGGACTGGAGCAGTTCGAGGGGGATCGCCCCGGCCAGGGAAGCACGCGGTTCGCCACCGCGCGCACGTTCGACGAGGTCGCCGAAACCGAGCCGGACGAACATCTCGCCGTAGCCGGGCGGTTTGAGGTAGACGGCGATCTGCGAGGCGAGCTGCATGATCGTGGCAGGGCCGGGATCGAGGGCCGCGGAGACCCAGACGGCGAGCCCCGGGGGCCGGCGCCCGAGCTGCCGTGCCCTGGTGTCGACCACGGCCCTCGTCTCGGCGACCTGCTCGGGACTGACGAGGTTCAGGACGACTTCGTCGGCGTGGCCGGCGGCGACCCGGGTCATGTTCGCCCCGAAGGCGGCCACGGTGATCGCCGTACGCGGGGCAGGGGTGCGCAGCCGGAACCCGTGCGTGCGGATGTGCTCGCCGTCGAAGTGGGCGGGCTCCCCGGCGAACAGGGCGCGCAGGACGTCGACCGCTTCGCGCATCCTCGGCGCGGCCTTCGCGTAGGGACGGTCGTGCCAGCCGGACACGATGGCCGGACTGGATGCTCCCAGGGCCAGGCCGACCTCGGCGCCGGTGAGCGTCGCGACCGAGGTCACACCGAGTGCGAACGCGACCGGAGTGCGGACGCCGACGGCGAGCGGCCCGACCGTCAGCCGCAGGCCTGGAGCGCGGATGCCGATCGCGGTGGCGAGAGCGAACGCGTCGAAGGTCGCCATCTCACCGATCCACATGCGCCGGTAGCCGTGGCGCCGGGCCGCGACGGCGATGTCGACGGCCTCCGTGTCGGGACGGTCGAGCCAGAACGGCGCCACCACACCGAGCCGGCCGGCGGTCACAGCTGAACCGTTTTCGCCGGCAGCCCCAGCAGCAGGCGGCCGGTGAGCTCCCAGGTCGCGGTGTTGACCTGGAAGTGCGCGGTGGCGGTGTGCGCGTCACGGAACCGGCGCTGCAGTGGCGAGTCCTCGTAGATGGTGCTGCCCCCGCCGAGGTCGTACAACGAGCGCGTCACGTCGGCCGCCGTGCGCACGGCGTGGGTCGCCGCCAGTCGCAGGCCGAGGCGCTGCTCCACGCCGACGGCGCCGTCCTGGGCGGCGGCCCATGCTTCCTCGATCGCGGCGTAGTAGCCGGCGCGGGCCGCTCGCAGGGCCGCTTCGGCTTCGGCGACGGCGGCTTGGGTGGCCGGGCGCTCGGCCAGCGTGCGGCGGGAGCCCTGACCGACCTTGCCGACGGCGAGCTCGATGAAGTCGTCGATCGCTCCGCGGGCGTTGCCGAGCGCGGCGGACGCCACCGACAGCGCGAAGTACCCGAACAGCGGGAAGCGGTACAGCGGCGTGTCGACCCTGGGCGGGGTGTCGACGATGGAGAAGCAGCGGTCCTCGGGCACGAAGAGGCCGGTCGCCACCACGTCGTGGCTGCCGGTGCCGCGCAGGCCGGTGGTGTGCCAGGTGTCGAGGATCTCCAGGTCCGCCGTCGGGAGGGCGACGACGCGCAGCGCCGGGCCTGCGCCCTCTTCCTGGGTGTCGCCGGTGGCGAGGACCGCGCCGGCGAAGAACCAGTTGGCGTGCGTGATGCCGCTGCAGAAGGGCCAGCGCCCGGTCACCCGGACGCCGCCGTCGACTGGTGTGGCCGTGCCGCGAGGGGCCCAGACACCTGCCGCGATGTCGTTCTCGCCGCCCAGGAGGCCGGCCGCGGTGTCCTTGGGGAGATACGCGCCGAGGAGGCTCGAGGTCGCGGCGATCGCCACACACCACCCGGTGGCGGCGTCCCCCCGCGCTATGCGCTCGGCGGCGGCCAGCAGCACCGCCGGCGGTGCTTCAGGGGCGCCGATGTCGGCGGGGCCGCCTGCGCGCAACAGGCCGGAACGCCGCAGAGCGGCGAGCAGTTCGGGGGACAGGGCGCGGTTCCGCTCGGTGGAGGCGGCCTGCTCGCGGGCCAGGTCCGCGATCTGGCCGGCATCCTTCGCGAGGCCGTCGACAGGCGGTGTGGCAAGGGTCGTGAGAGGCGACTCCAAGGCCGTCCCCTTTCGGTTCAATGGCATTACCGGTTCAGAAATATTACCGCCATCCGGCCGGGCGTCAATGGAGCTGGAGAGAGGAGGAAAGCCGGGACGACGAGCGGCGGTCGAGGCTGCCGAGGAGCGTGACGCCGGTCCATCACGGCGATGGCCCGAAGCGGTACGGCAGGTTCAGCGCCGGTCCCCTCGCGCGGACCGGCAGGCGGCGAGCAGGAGCGCGATGTCGTCCGGGCGTTCGGTCGCCTGGCGGGCCTCTTCGGTGAGCAGGTCGGCCGTCGCGGCCAGCGAGGGCCCGCCCGGCCGGGAACGCGGACTGCCCGCGCGGGACAGGGCCGCGCACAAGGCGGCGATGCCCTCGTCGATGTCACGCCCCGGGTGTTCGACCAGCCCGTCCGTGTAGAGGGCCAGTACGGCGTCCGGTTGCAGCGTCAGGTCCGTCACCGGGTACACCGCCGCCGAGTCGACGCCGAGCACGACGCCTCCGGGCAGGTCCAGGACCTCGGTACGGCCGTCCGGGTGGCGCAGCAAGGGCTGGGGGTGCCCGGCACGGGCGGCCCGGACCTTGCCGGTGCCCGGGTCGAGCCGGAGATAGCAGCAGCTGGCGAACTGCCCCGGGTCGAGGTCGATCAGCAGGCGGTTGGTGCCGCTCATCACCTCGTCCGGGGGCTGGTCCCCGAGCGCGAACGCGCGCACCGCGCTGCGCAGCTGCCCCATGGTCGCCGCCGCCTGGACCCCGTGGCCCTGGACATCACCGATGACCAGGGCCAGCCCGTCCCCGGCCTCCACGACGTCGTACCAGTCACCGCCCACGTCCATGCCCTGGGTGCCCGGCAGATAGCGCCCCGCCGTCTCGACCTGCGGATGGGCCGGCAGCCGGTGCGGCAGCAGGGCTTCCTGGAGCCCGCGGGCGAGGGCGGCCTCCGTGTCGTAGCGGCGTGCCCGTTCCATGGCCTGGGCGATCAGTCCGGCCAGAGCGGTCAGCGCCGTGCGTTCCTCGGTACTGAACGTGCGGGGGCGTTCGAAGCCGAGGATGCAGGAGCCGACCGGCCGTCCGGAGGCGATCAGCGGGAGGAAGGCCCGGGAGCCCTCCGTGGCGTCCAGCGGGATGCCCGGGTAGGCGGCCGCCATCTGGGCCATCGACTCGAAGAAGATGGGCCGGCCGCTGGTGAGTGTCTCGACGCCCGGCAGTGCGGCGTCCAGCCCGATGCCGTCGAAGGGGGCGAGGAAACCCTGCGGGAAGCCGGTCTCCCAGGCGAGATAGAGGTGGCGTTCCTGCAGCAGATAGATGGCCAGCCGACGGCCCCCGAACGCGGGCAGCAGCTCCCGCATCACCACCTCGGACACCTGCCGGGCGGTCACCGCCTCGGTCAGCGCGATGGCCAGCACGATGGGGCGGTACAGCGGTGCGGTCGGAGTGACACCGCCCGCAGAGCCCTGGCCGGCGGCCTCCTCGTCCGTGAGCAGCCGCGCGTCCATGGGGGCGGACTGCGCGGCCGAGGCGGCCCGGCCCACGGGGACCACCTTGCAGGCCAGGCTGTCCGGGCCCGGATGGACGGACAGCGTGAGCCACTCGCCCTCGTCCTCCGTCTCGCCCCCCGCCTTCTCCTCGGCCGGCCGCGGCGCGCCCCGCACTCCGGACGGACGGCGGACCTGGAAGTGCACCGGCTCCGGCGACAACAGCGCGCCGCGCAGGTGATCCTCGTACCTGGGGCTGTTCAGCCAGGGCACGGCGTCCCAGAGGGAACGGCCCAGCAGCTCCGGACGCGCCCGGCCCAGCAGCTCGGCGGCGCGCGGATTGGCGTAGGTGATCAGGCCCAGCCGGTCGAGCGCGAACACCCCCTCGGCGAGCAGGTCGGTCGCTTCCGCCGCGGCGGGACCCGGGCCCGGGTCGATGACGAGCCCGTTCACCAGGGGCGGCGGACCGGGCGGGTGATCCGGGCTCCACAACTCGAGCAGGCGTTGTCCGCCGGCCTGGGCGCGCAGGGTGAGGGGAAGGGGCGGCGGCCGTCCGGTGGCCGTCTCCTCCAGTGCGGCCAGCAGCCGCCCGGCGTCATCGGGAGAGACCGCGCGGGCGAGCGCCTCGGGCGTCCCGGCGAAATCCCCGGGTTTGGTGTCGAGCAGGTCCCACAGCGCGTCGTCGCCGGTCACCGTGGCCTTCGCCGGATCCCAGGTGAAACGGCCGAAGCGGGCCGGTGAGGCACCGAGCGCGGGCGGTCGCACACACATCGGCTCCCCGTCCCAGGTGACCCCGTGGTGGTCCTCCTCCAGCGCCAGCAGAGCGGCCCCCAGCTCCTCCGCGACGGCCGTCATCCGGTCCCGGTCCGGCGGCGTCTCGGTCGTGTCCTGGACCGACGGATGCAACACCGTCAGCACCCCGAAGCGGGTGTGACCCCCGACGACCGGGACGTACATCGAACCGAACTGGAAGGGCAGACCTGCGGCGAGCTGCGGATAGCGGCGCATCGTCTCGGTGGCATCGGCGAGCCGGACCTCGCTGCCGAGCCGGTGTGCGTCGGCGACCGGGAACGGCCGCTCCATGCTCATCCGCCACCAGCCGCGGAACAGCGGCCCCGGCAGCCCTGCCAGTACGGCCAGTCTCAGCAGCCCGGGAGTACGCGAGCGCAGATACACGCCCCCCGCGAAGCCGCCGACCGCCCGGATCGAGTCCGCCACGGCACCGTTGAGCAGCGCGGCCAGCCGTTCCTGCGCGCGCTGTCCATCCTCGGCGCTCCCAGTCATCGGTCTGTCCTCGTCCGCGTACCGCCAAGTCGGTAACACAGCAAGAATGCGCTTCTTCGGCCCGCCCGCGCACCTCGACGCGACAGTTCGTACGACGAAACAGCTGCGCGCCGGTGCGTACTCCGGGCGTGCCCTCGCGGCTCTCCGGGGCCTCGTCCGGCCATGGGCTCGGCCCTCGCCGCGCTGCCCGGGGGTGACAGCCGCTCCGCCGGAAATGCGGTGCGCGTCCCGTGCGGCGGCTGGTTGTATGAGGCGTGATCGAACCCGGCGGCCGGGCGTACCCCGGTCACCGGCGGACGGATGACCACGGGCACACGCCCAGGAAGGGCGGAGGCGCTCGGTGAGCCGCGGTGGACTGATGCACGACGACGAGCTGCCGATCGACCTGCCTCTGGTACGTCGTCTGATGTCCGAGCAGTTCCCGCAGTGGGCCCACCTCCCGCTCGCGCGGCTGCGGTCGGCGGGGACGGTCCATGCCGTCTACCGTCTCGGTGACGAGTTCACCGTGCGGCTGCCGCGGGTCGGGGGCGCGAGCGGCGACGTCCTCAACGAGCACCACTGGTTGCCCCGGTTGGCCCCGTTGCTCCCCTTCCGCATTCCCGAGGTCGTCGGGAAGGGTGCGCCCGACGGGGCGTACCCATGGCCCTGGTCGGTGCACCGCTGGGTCGAGGGCGAGAACCCGCTCCAGGACCAGCTCGCCGACCCGTCCTCTCTCGCTCTGGACCTGGCCCGCTTCATCACCGCCCTGCGTCGCGTCGACACGCGGGACGCGCCGCCCGCCTACCGCGGTGGTCCACTCACGGAGGTCGACACGGAGACCCGCGACGCGCTCGGGCAGCTGGACGGGATCATCGACACGGCGGCGGCGAGCGCGGCCTGGGACGCGGCGCTGCGGGCGCCCGTGTGGACCGGTCCACCGGTCTGGGTGCACGCCGACCTGATGCCGGGCAACCTGCTCCTCGTCGAGGACCGGCTCACCGCGGTGATCGACTTCGGCACGATGGGTGTCGGCGACCCGGCCTGCGACCTCATCCCGGCGTGGAACCTGCTGCCCGGCCCGGCTCGTGATCTCTTCCGCGCGGAGTCCGGCGCCGACGAGGCCACCTGGCAGCGCGGTCGCGGCTGGGCCCTGTCGATGGCGTTGATCCAGCTCCCCTATTACCAGGACACCAACCCGGTCCTCGCCGCGAACGCGCGCCATGTCATCCGCACCGTCCTCGCGGACCGCGCGACAGGAGTCACGGCCGCCGATAGATGGTGAGGGAGTGGCCGACCTCGTCGACCGGCCTGCTGGTGTCGATCAGTTCGGCCAGCCGGCCCTCCGCCTTGGCGACCGAGGAGTCCGAGACGACGAGCAGTCCGTGCACCGAGCCCACGGGCGCCTTGCGGGGATCGGACGCGTGGATGCCGTAGTAGGCGGGCACGCCGCTGCCCTTGTAGACCAGCCAGACCCGTTCGCCGGGATAGCGCAGGCGCAGCCGGTCGGCGAGCCGTCCCAGGTCCTGGCCCCAGTCGACGTTCGAGTCGTGCAGCCGCAGATGGGTCCGGGAGGTCCCGCCGAACGCCTCGTTGGAGTACGGCAGATAGTAGGGATACGTCAGCAGCGAGCTGACCGCCACGAACAGCACCAGCGCCGCCGTCACCAGCCGCGCCCACCGGCGGCGCAGCATGACCACTCCGGCCGCCGCGACCGCGAGGAACACCGGCATGAACAGGGCGTACCGCACGCCGAGATCGCGGGACCCGAGCATCGCGGCGGCCAGCAGGACGGCCGGGGGAGTGAGCACGTACGGCGCGGCGGGCCGCAGCCGGCGGACGGCCGCCGGCACGACGGCGCCGGCGGCCCACAGCGCGAGCATGCCGAGCGGCGTCTTGATCAGCAATGCCGTCGGCAGGTAGTACCAGAGTGCACCGCGGTAGTGCCGGCCGAGCAGGAAGCCCTCCCACGTGGAGTACTCGAAGCCGAACTGGATGCGCATGCCGTCCCGGTACGGCTGCGGGAAGGGCAGTCTGTCGGCGATCAGCCCGCGCATTCCGCGGATGTCCGGCACATGAGCCGGTGCCGTCCACCGCAGTCGCGGATCGACGGCGAGGTAGGCGGCCCACACCACGGCCACGGCCACCAGCGCCACCCCGGCCGCCGCGGCGACGCCCAGCGCCAGGACCCGCAGGCGCGGGCGCAAGCCCCCGTCGGGCGTCCGTCGGGCGGACCACACGGACAGGACCACCAGGCACAGCAGCACCGGCACCGCCGTGAGCACGCTCATCTTCGTCGCCGCGGCCGCCCCCAACGCCGTCCCCGCGAGCGGCAGATACAGACGCGGCCGATCGCGCGCCCGCCACACCAGCCAGACGGCCGTGAGCAGGAATCCGGCCGCCGGCACATCGAGGGTGGCCAGCGACCCGTGCGCGATGAGGTCGGGCGAGAACGCGTACAGGGCCAGCGCCACCAGGCCGCCGGCCGAGCCGGTCAGATCGCGGGCGAAGGCGAAGACCACCAGGCCGAACAGCAGCGTCAGGGCGATCACCGGCAGCCGCGCCCACAGCATCAGCCGATCCGGGTCATTGCCCGACTCGTACAGCAGCTGGCGCCCGAGCTCCGTCTGGTCACCGGTGAAGTCCGGGTCGAGGTGCGGGTGGGCGAGGGCCAGACCGCTGCCGATGATCAGCTTGCCCAGGGGCGGGTGCTCCGGGTTGTAGCGCAGGTCGTGCTGTTGCAGATAGACCACCGCCGTACCCGCGTACACCGGCTCGTCAATGGTCGGCGTCTGCTCCACGGCCGTCGTGACCATCGCGACCGCCATCTCCACCAGCAGCGCGATCACGGCGAGTGTGAACAGCCAACGCCGGTGCTGTCGCAGACGGTCGAGACGGGCGGGGCGCCTCCCGTCGGCCACCGGCGTGGGCGGCTCATCGCTCGCAGGCGTGGGCGATCCGCCGGCCGGTGCGCCGGCGGATGTGGGCGCACCCGGTTCGCCGGCCGGCTCGGTCGTCGGTGCGGGCGCCTGCGGTTCGGCGGCCGGAGGGGCCACCGGCGCGGGCGGACACGCCGCCTTGGCCGGTGCGGCGGCTGCCGTGGCGCGCTCGCCGTCGCCGGGATCGAGGACCGCACGTCGTTCCCGTGTCATCGTGCCCGCACCCCGGTGGGTATTCCGGCCAAGCCGCCACGCTCCCTGTCCGCCGAAGCTGACGACCTCATGGCCCCACCTTCCCGCCCCTTGTACGGAATCCTGCCCGGAACGGTTCAATGCCCGTGCACCAGCTGCTCCTGGCCGGCGGCAGGTGGTGATCGTCCGCAACGCGCGACGGCCTGGACAGCGGCTGATTGCCGCGCCCCGACCCACCTGACGAGTTCCTGACATCTGTCCGTCAGGGTCGACGCATGATCACTCACACTCCTGAACCCCCTTCCTCGCCGAGCGGAGTATCCGGCGCGAGCAGCGACCGCGAGGAGCCGGCGGACGGGCGCCCGGCGCCGGCACGCCGGCTGCGGGTTCCGGCCGCGGTCCTCGCCGCCACGCTGCTGCTCGCCGGGTGCGGAGGCGGGGCGGTGACCACGACGGGCCAGGAAGTCGTCCCGGCTCCGGCCGGCGAAGGCAGGGCCGGACCGGCCGCCGCTCCCGTGGCGTCCCGGGAGGCGCAACCCCGGCAGCTCCCGGGCCTCGGACCCACCACGCTGGCCGAGGTCCCGCCGACGGCACAGCAGGCCGTCGTGGTGACGGGCCGGGGCAGGAACTCCTCCGTGTCCACCGTCGTTCTGTACGAGCGCTCCGCGGCCGGCTGGCGGGCCGGGGCGAGTTGGCCGGCGCACAACGCACTCAAGGGCTGGACGGACCACCACCGGGCCGGCGACCTGCGCTCGCCCACCGGCGTCTACACGCTCACCGACGCGGGCGGCCGGCTCGCCGACCCCGGCACCACCCTCCCGTACGACCGCTCCGGTGCGTTCAACGCGGCCGGCACGGGCTTCGACGGCGAGTCCCTGGCCGGCTCGTTCGACTACGTGATCGCCATCAACTACAACCGAGAGCCCGGCACCACACCCCTGGACTGGACTCGCCCCCTCGGTGCGGGCCGGGGCGGCGGTATCTGGCTGCACGTCGACCACGGCGGCCCCACCCACGGCTGCGTCAGCCTCCGCAAGGACCACATGAGGACGCTGCTGCGTGCCCTGGACCCCGACCGCGACCCTGTGATCGTCATGGGGGACGCGGCTTCGCTGAGCCGCTGAGCCGCCGGCGCCTTGCAACGGACGCCGACAGCAGGGCTGCCGGATGCGATCCCGGCAGACACATGTGAGGAAGGTGTCAGGGTGTGGGAAGTACCTCTCTCCCGTCACTTCCCCGGTCCCGGCACTTAGCATCGGCCGCGTGTGCGCACATGTGCTGGTCGCCGAGGACGACGAGAAACAGGCGGAGTTGATACGCCGCTCGCTGGAGCAGGAGGGACACACCGCCACCGTGGTCCACGACGGAGGGGCCGCGCTCGACGCCGTGCGCCGCCGTCGTCCGGACCTCGTCGTACTGGACCTGATGCTCCCGGTGATCGACGGCTTCGGAGTGTGCCGGGTGCTGCGCCGGGACGACGACATACCGGTCCTCATGCTCACCGCCCGCTCCACGGAGGACGACGTACTCCTCGGCCTGGAGCTCGGCGCCGACGACTACATGACCAAGCCGTACAGTCCCCGTGAGCTGATGGCCCGCATCCGCACCGTGCTGCGCCGCAGCGGACGCGCACAACGCGACGACCCCGCCGTACGGGCCGCCGGGATCGCCGTGGACCCGGTGCGCCACGAGGTGCGCTGCGACGGCTCGGCCGTGGAGTGCACACCGGCCGAGTACGCGATCCTGCTGGCCATGGTCGCCGAGCCCGAGCGGGTCTTCTCCCGTCGGCAGCTGCTGCAGTACACGCGGGGCATCGACCGCGCGTCCACCGAGCGGGCCGTGGACGTGCACATCATGAACCTGCGCAAGAAGATCGAGGCCGATCCACGCAGGCCCGTCCGTCTGCTGACCGTCTTCGGCGCCGGCTACAAGCTCAGCGGGGAGCGCGGGTGAGCCGGGCTCTGCCGCTGCGCAAGAGCCTCCTGGTGCGGCTGCTGATCACCTCGGTGCTGATCGCCCTCTGTTCGGTGGCGGCCACGGCGTGGCTGGCGGTGCAGACCACCACCCGGGCCCTCCAGGAGGAACAGGGGCAGGTGCTCGCCGATGACACCGGCATCCTCCGGCAGCTCAGCGGTTACGCCGCCACCCACCCCGACTGGTCCGGCGTCGGGAAGACCGTCAGCGCCCTCGCGGAGCGAACCGGCCGGCGGATCGCGCTGACCACCCCGGACCGCAGGACGATCGCGGACTCCGCGCCGGGCAGGACCGCCTTCCCTCCCCGCGCCGCCGCGGTCGTGGACCCCCTGCACACCGACACCTTCACGGAGCCCGGCGCGCAGGTGAACGGCATCGATCCCCGCGCGGTGGGGCCCTACCGGCTGTCGCCCGCGGAACGCGACTACGTCCGGTTGCTGGCGGCGAAGCGCCGGCGGTGCTTCACCGCCAACGGGCTGGAGACCGCGGTCAGGCAGCTGCCCAGCGGCCGCAGCGTCCTCACCGACCCGGAGGGGAAGTCAGCGGGCGGATACGTTCCGACGGAGTGTGCCGACGGCAGACTCAACACCCCGACGGCCACCGAGGCCAAGGCCCTGGACGCACTGACGAAGCGCGTCACGGCGTGCCTGGACCGCCATCACGTGGCGGCCTCCGCGCCCTGGGCCATGACGCTCGACTTCACGAGCACGGGCATCCGGACCAAGTACCTCTCGGGGAAGGCCGGTCCGGACCGGCGGAGCGACGCCTCCGGGCAGACGACGGAGTGCATCGACAGCGCGCACCGCGAGCAGCTCTCGCCGTATGTCGCCCCGGTCGCCGAACTCTTCCTGGGCAGCGCGGACAGCGCGGTGCCCCGCTTCGACATGTCGGCGGCCAACAAGGCCAAGGTCGTGGGCGTCGCGGGTCTGGTCCTCGCACTCACCGTCGCGGTGACCGCCGTGGTCGCCACCCGGCTCGTACGTCCCCTGCGCGCCCTGACCCAGGCGGCCCAGCAGCCACCTGAGCAGCATGTACGGGTGCCCATCACCACCCGGGACGAGACCGGCATCCTGGCCATGGCGTTCAACGAACTGACCGAGCGCCGCGAACGCATGGAGGCCCAGCGCAAGGCGATGGTCAGCGACATCGCCCATGAACTGCGCACACCGCTCACCAACATCCGCGGCTGGCTGGAGGTGACCCGCGACGGACTCGTCGACCCGGACCCGGAACTGCTCGCGTCCCTGCACGAGGAGGCGCTGGTCCTCCAGCGCGTCATCGACGACCTCCAGGACCTCGCGGCCGCCGACGCGGGCACGCTCCGGCTGCACCCGGAACCGGTCCGCGCCGGCGAACTGCTCGAACAGGTCTCGGCGGCGCACCGCGTGGGGGCGGAGGCCGCGGGTGTCGTGCTGCGCACGCGCGTCGACGGCACACCGTGGCTCGAGGCCGACCCCGTCCGCATGCGCCAGGCGCTCGGCAATCTGGTCTCCAACGCGACCCGGCACACCCCGGCCGGCGGTACGGTCACGCTTGCCGCGCGCCGGGAGGGCGATCAGGTCGTCTTCGAGGTGGCCGACACCGGCAGCGGTATCGCCGCCGAGGATCTGCCCAGCGTCTTCGACCGGTTCTGGCGTGCGGAGAAGTCCCGCAGCAGACGCACCGGCGGCAGTGGTCTGGGGCTGTCCATCGTCCGCCAGCTCGTCGCCGCCCACGGCGGCACGGCCACCGCGACCAGCGATCGAGGCGTCGGCTCGGTCTTCATCCTGCGCCTGCCCGCCGCCGCGGAACCGGCCCCGTCCGCCACGGCGAGCGACGACGGCTGAACCAGGGGGTCCCCCGGGCGAGGCGGGGCAACGCGGCGCACTCCGAGGTATTCCCGCTCACCGTGGTGGTACCGGAACCAGGACCAGCGGTCCTGCGCACCACAGGGATCTGGTTGCCGCGGCTGCTGCGGCGCAGGGTGTCCTCATGAACACGACTCAACTGCCTGCCGTCAGGAGCCGGGTGACGCCGCTGCGTGCGCTGCTGGGCGGGACGTACGTCCCCCGCCACGACCCGACCGGCCCCCGGGCCCACGGGGGCCCGTGGCCTTGCGCGGATCACCGGAAGACGTTGTCCGACTCCTCCCAGATCGAGGGATCGCCCCGCATGTACTCCCGCGGGACCCTCGAGGACGTCTGATACATCGCGTCGATCTCGGCGGCGAAGCGCTGCACGATCGCGTCCCGGCGCAGCTTCATCGAGGGCGTGAGCAGACCGTTGGCCAGGTCGAAGGGCTCTGGGAGGACACGGAAGACCCGGATGGACTCCGAGTGCGACACCGTGCTGTTGGCCGCGGCGACGGCGCGTCTGACCTCCTCCCGCAGCTCGTTCTCCTCCCGGACCTCCCGGCCCGGCGTGTCACCCTGCATGACCCGGGCGGTGCGCCAGTGCGCGAGGAAGTCGGGGTCCAGGGTGATCAGGGCGCCCACACAGGGACGGTTGTCGCCCACGACCACCGCCTGGTGGATCAACGGATGGACCCGCAGGCGCTCTTCGAGTGCCGCGGGAGCGACGTTCTTGCCGCCGCTCGTGATGATGATGTCCTTCTTGCGGCCCGTGATCGACAGATATCCCTCGCTGTCGAAACGGCCGATGTCCCCCGTCGCCAGCCAACCGTCCCCAAGGGCGGCATCGGTGGCCTGGGGGTCGTTGATGTAGCCCTGGAAAACCGAGGGCCCCCGGACGAAGATCTCCCCGTCCTTGGCCACGTGGACGTCCGTCCCCGGCAGCGGGCGGCCCACCGTGCCGAACTTCTCCCGGCCCACCGGCTGCGCGGTGATCCCGCCGCTGGTCTCCGTGAGTCCGTAGCCGTCGTGGATGAAGATCCCGATACCCGAGTAGAAGAGGGCGAGTTCGCGGTTCAGGGGCGAGCCGCCGGACACCCCGCCGCAGACCCGGCCGCCGAGTGCGCCACGGAGCTTCCGGTACACCGTCTTCTCGTAGAAGGCGTGTTGCAGACGCAGATCGAAGCCGGGCGCGGGGCCGGTACCCAGCCGGTGCTGTTCGTTGGCCGTGGCGAAGTCCGTCGCCGTACGGACGGCACGCTCGAACAGCGCGCCCCGGCCGCTGCGTTGGGCCGACCGCAGGAAGTTCTTGTAGATCTTCTCGAAGACGAACGGCACCGCGTAGACGAACGTGGGCCGAAAGGACAGGAAGGCCGCCGAGAGGGCCTCCTCGCGCACGTCCGGCTCATGGCCCAGCAGCAGTCCGCCGCGCAGACACAGGCCCTGGACCATGATCCCGTACACATGCGAGAAGGGCAGGAAGGCCAGGATCGCGGGCTGTTCGCCGGGGGCGGCCGCCGTGTGTCCCCAGCCCGCCAGCAGCGTGTCGCAGGGGCTCGCCAGGCTGCGGTGGGAGAGTGCGCAGCCCTTGGGGTGGCCCGTCGTACCGGAGGTGTAGGCGACGACTGCCGTCGAGTCGGGCATCACGATCCGGCGCAATGAGTCGATCGTCATCGGCGGGATCGCCCGGCCCCGCTCGACCAGCTCCGCCAGCGCTCCGGTGTCCAACTGCCATACGTGGCGCAGCTGCGGGAGCGTGGCGCACGCGGAGGCGACCGTCATGACGCTCTGTTCGTCCTCGACCATCACGGCGACGCAGTGGGCGTCCTTGAGGATCCACGAGACCTGTTCGTGCGACGACGTGGGGTAGATCGGGACGATCTCGGCGCCCACCGTCCACAGCGCGTAGCTGAGTGAGGTCCACTCGTAGCGGGTGCGCGACATGATGGCCACGCGGTTGCCGGGCGCGATGCCCGAGGCGATGAGCCCCCTGGCCAAGTCGACGACCTCGTCGCGCAGTTCGGCGGCGGTCATCGGGGACCAGCGCCCGGAGGAGTGATCGGCGCGGCGCGCGATCTGTGGCAGGTCCGGGGTACGCAGTGCCGTGTCGAAAAGACTGTCGGCCAGCCCTCCCTGGATCAGCCCGGTGGCCATGGGAGGAATCTTGAACTGGTGCATGCGCCGCTCCGCAATTCTCCGCGACGTGACCTCACCGAGAGGCGCTGGGTCGAGGATCTCGAATGTAGCCCACAGCAACGACGCCTGCGCGAGGAATCACTGAGCAGAGCTGCACGGATCGTGACCCCGGCGGTCGGCGCCGCTGAAGCCTGCCCGGTCAGGCGGGCGACAGCCATACGCCGACCGCGTCCGGCCGGCCCTCGGTGAGAACGGGGTGGCTGCGCGTCGAGACGAGGTCGCCGGTGGCGGGCCCGAGCGTGAAGGACCGGGAAGCCCTGGTCGGAATCGTCACGCGATTCACCGGCTGGCGGAATACCGCTGACCGACGTCGGCCCCGATCCTGAACAGGCTCCGCAAGGGAAGCGGTTCAGGAAGATCCGATGCCGAGAAGACCGAACAGGGACGCCCGCAGCTGTGCGACGAACGCGGTGCGGGTCTCGTCGTCCAGGAGCTCCAGGGACAGATACGGGTTGAGGTCCTCCAGCTCGACCAAGAGGAGGTCGCCGCTCGGCGCGCGGCAGGCGTCGACCCGCTGGATACCGTGCCGGATGTCGTTCCAGTCGATGAAGAGCTGGGCGAACTCCAGGTCGGCGGCGGAGGGTTCGTACCGCTCCAGGTCCCAGCGGCGCTCGGGCCGGGGCGCGTACAGGGCGTACTGGAAGGTGTGGTCGACGAAGTAGAACGACACCTCGTACCGGAACCGGACGCGCGGCTGGACGAGCACACCGTCGTAGGTCAGCTCCTCCAGGCGGTCGCGCGTGATGAATTCCAGACCGATGGAGTCCGCGCCCGCCTTCGGCTTGACGACGTACTCATCGGCCGTGGGCAGCCGGCCGGCGTCCTCGGCGCGGTCGATGGTGGGGATCACGGGACGACCGGCGGCGCTCAGATCCACCAGATACTGCTTGCCGGCCATGTCGGCCTTGCCCGTCAGGCCGTTGTGGACGAGCGTGCCGCGCCGGGTGGCCTCGGCGCGGAAGGCGTCGTACGCCTGCTGGTAGTTCAGGACGGGCCCGCTGTTGCGGATCACGACCGCATCGAAGGCGTCCATCAGCGCGACCGCGTCGAGGGGATGGCACAGGGCGATGTCGAAGTCCTCGCGCAGCCGCGCGGTGAGGAAGATGTCCTCGTCGCAGTACCGCCGCCCCTTGGCCTCGTAGGCGAGGTCGGTGACGTACAGGACCCGGGGTCGTTCGGCCGGCATGTTTCTCCTGGTGAGCGGGGGTGCAGCGGAGACTACCCGGCCCTGGGGGCGCGAGCTGTGAGCGCCCCAGTGGGCTCAGGGCGACTGGTCTCCGGCCATGCGGCGACCGCCGCGTCGACCGCTCGGGGTGACCTCGTGAGGCGGCCGGAACAGGGCCGTCCGCGATTGGCCGGGGATCGCCCTGGCCGCTCCGGTCGTGCGTACGTACGATACGGGTCGCTCCCCGCCTTCACAGCTCCTTCACAGGGTGGGGGCGAGTGCACGCGCCGACTTGGCGTGCGCATGACATGTCCGCTTCTCTGCCTGATCCTGCACGTGGTCCGTGACGGTCCCTCGCGTACGCGGTGGGCCGCACCCCCCAGATCGCGGCGGCACGGTCTCCCGTGCCGCCGGAACACCGACGCAACGGATTGGACAACCATGGCTGGTGGACTCCTGCTGAGCGGCGCGATCGCCGCTCTCTTCGCCACCGCGGTCCCCCTGAACGACCCCTCCTCCGGGTTCACCGACCCGCCCCCGGACAAGATCGTCATCAAGGTCGCCACGGTGAACGGTTCCGGCTGCCCCCAGGGCACCGCCGCCGTCGCCGTCTCCCCGGACAACACGGCCTTCACGGTCACCTACAGCGACTACCTCGCCCAGGTCGGAGGCAACGCCGACCCCACCGCGTTCCGCAAGAACTGCCAGCTCAACCTGATCGTCCACGTGCCCGCGGGCTTCACGTACGCCATCGCCAGCGCGGACTACCGCGGGTTCGCCGCGCTTCAGCGGGGCGCCAGCAGCACCGAGAAGGCGTCGTACTACTTCCAGGGTTCGCCGAGCACAGCCTCGAGGACCCATCCCTTCAACGGCCCCTACAACGACAACTGGCAGGCCACCGACTCCACGGACTGGGCGCAACTGGTCTGGGCGCCCTGCGGAGTGCAACGGAACTTCAACATCAACACCGAACTCCGGGTCAACGCGGGGACGTCCACCCCCGGCAGCAGCAGCTTCATGACCATGGACTCGACCGACGGCGACATCAGCACCGTCTACCACCTGGCCTGGCAGGAGTGCCCGCGTAACTGACCCCGTTGCTTCCCACCGGCTCCGCCGCATCGGAGCCGGTGGGAACGCCGGGCGAGGGGTGAGGCACGTGAGGGGCCGGTGGAGATTCATGGGACGCCGGCCCTTTGATTCGGCCTCTGGAGGGAATGGCGGCCGAATCCGCGAGCGGTGGGGTTTGGAGCGGCATTACGTGGTCAGCCGTAGTGGTAGATCGCAATGTCGAAGCAGTGAGGATGTGAACTGCAGTGGCCGAGAACAAGAAGGCGCAGGCCAAGACCGACGAGGCCAAGGGCAAGATCAAGGAAGTCGCCGGCCGCACGGTCGGCAACGAGCGGCTGACCGCTGAAGGGAAAGCGGATCAGGTGAAGGGCGACGCCCAGCAGGCCAAGGAAAAGGCCAAGGACGCCTTCCGGCACTGAGGATCACCCATTCCGATGGGCCCGCCGCACGTTCTTGTGGCGGGCCCAGCGCTTTTTCGGATGGTAACGGAGCGCGGCCGCCGGCCCGGCGACGCCGACCGGATTCCGGCCATGCGACGAAGTCACACGATCAGGCAGAGGAGCGAAGGATGTGCGGGAAACACCGGACGCACTCCACCGACACGGCGGCTCTCCCGGAGCGGTCGCGCTCACGTGGGCCGCGCAGCCCGGCCGAGGCGCGCCAGGCGGTCAGGCACGCTCTCGAAGGGCGATTCCGTGGTCGCGGCGGTCCCGGCGATGACGACGTCGTCGGTGACGCCCTGCTCGTGGCGTCGGAACTCACGACCAACGCGATTCTGCACGGTGGCGGTGTCACGGACTTCGAAGTGACGCTGCTCGACCGCGAACTGATGCTGTCGGTGAGTGATCGAAGCGATCAACTGCCCCTGACGGTGCGGCGCCTCGACGAACGGGGGCGCATGCGGGTCGGCGGCCATGGCTGGCCCATCATCTGCCGCCTCGCGCGCGACATCGTCGTATCAACTCTGCACAACGGCGGAAAGCGCATCACGGCAGTGGTACCGCTCTCGGCCGCCTGAGGCTCTCCGGTCCCACCGCCCGAGGTTCCTCAGAAGTGCGCATTACCAGAATTCCGTGACCCGGTCGTATGCCCTGGATTGCAGCGCCTATGCCGTGCGCCCGAAAGCATCCGAGCCGTGGAAGCGACCCTGCGTATTCTCCGTATACCGGCCGAGGCCATGTCTCCGGGGTGTACGCCGTTGGAGGTGCGAACCCTTCTGTTTGATCGCAGGATGGCAGGGCAACCGAATTTCGTGCTTCGGACCGGAGGCGCGCCAGCGGGAGTGTATGCCGCCTCGGCCGTCCTTCGGCGGCGGCACCGCATCCCGCGGTCATACCCAGACAGCACCGTGGAGGAGCGATTTCGCATGCTCACCGACGTATCAGCCCGCCGTTCCACCGGCTCGGCCCCCAGCAGGACCGCCCCCAAGCGGGCCCACGACGATGCGCCGGACACCGCGTCGGCCTTCGAGCGGCTCTTCGAGCTGGAGGAAGGACACGAGCGCGACACGATTCGTGACGAACTGGTCGAGGCCTGGCTGCCGATGGCGCATCGCATCGCCAGCCGCTTCCGTGACCGCGGCGAATCGATCGAGGACCTTCGTCAGGTCGCCGCGCTCGGACTGGTGAAGGCGGTCGACCGCTTCGACCCGTCGCGCGGAGCCTTCGAGAGTTACGCCGTGCCGACCATCACCGGCGAGATCAAGCGGCATTTCCGCGACCGCATGTGGGCGTTGAGGGTGCCGCGGCGCGTGCAGGATCTGCGGAACAAGGTGCGGATAGCCCGGCGTGAGCTCGCCCAGAACCCCGGATCCCGGGAGCCGTCCCTCGCGGAGATCGCCGAGCACAGCGGCCTCACCGAAGAGGAGGCAGGCGACGGGATGGAGGCGCTGGAGAGCTTCAGCACGCTCTCCCTGGACGCCGAAATGCCCACCGGGGACGACGGGTACAGCCTGGCCGACACCCTGGGCGGGCCCGACTCCTCCTTCGACACCGTGGTGGACCGCGAGGCCGCCAAGCGGGGACTGAGCCGCCTCCCCGAGCGTGAACGCGCCATCCTGTACATGAGGTTCTTCGAGGACATGACCCAGGGCCGCATCGCCGACCGGCTCGGGATCTCCCAGATGCATGTCTCCCGGCTCATCAGCAGCAGCTGTGCCCGCGTGCGCGCCGAGGCGCTCGGCGAGGGCACCCGGCGCAGGAGCCCCGGGGAGACGCCGCAGACCGACTGATCCACTCCACCGCTTTCGCCGAAAGTGCACTTCCGCCCCGCCGCCCAGGACAGACCTGGCCCGAAGGCCACGTGACCAAGGAGTACGAAGATGTTGATGCCCCACCCTGAGACGCTGCGCCGGCTCGTGCAGGAGTACGAGGCGGTCGCGGCCCGGGAGGCCGCGGAGGGCACGGGCAAGCCCGTTCAGCGGGCCCAGGACCTGGCGTACACACTGTGCGTCCTGACCGGTACCCGCGACGTGCGGCCGGCGCTGGCGGAGGCCCGCCGTCAGCTCGCCGCGGCGACGGCGCCGGTGCCGCCCCGATCGCCGCTGGCACCGCATGGGGCGTCGACCGGGCGCCGCCTGATCGCCGGCGGTCGACCGGCGCAGGCCGGGGTGGGCGCGCCGGGCGAGGAGACAGCCGCGATGAGCGACTGACCCGGCGAGGCGACGGGCGCCTTGAGCGGCTGACCCCGGCGCGGGGCGCACAGGTGACCGACCGGCCGCACGGGATGCGGC
>NZ_JBHVXW010000035.1:0-32178 GCF_042881375.1 Streptomyces sp. NPDC058274 | reverse complement strand
TTCCGGCCGGGTCGCCCGTATCGGGGGCTGGGTCGGGCCGGCGGGCCGGGGTCCGGACCCTGCCCCGTGCGGTGCCGCCCTGCGGCGGCGGTGCGTCAGCTCTGTGCGGTGTCGTCGCCCGCCTGCCCGGCACCCCCGGCCGCGCCTGCCTTCTCGCGCATCTTGCGCACCAGCTCCGCCTTCTGCTCGGCTGCACCCTGGCGGTCGAGGTTGCGGTACGGACCGTTGTTCTGCCGTTCGGCGCGGGACAGCTTCTTGCGCTTGCCGCCGCCCATGCCCACGGGGTTGTTGATGTTCTTGCTCACGGTCACGGGTTCTCCCGGTAATGATGTGAAGTGATCTACGGATTCATCGATGGGTGGCGGGCGGCGACGTCAGCGGGGGCCCGTCACGCTCTCACCCGTACATCGGCGTCGGGAAGAACATGACAAAGACGTTACCCGGTTCCGTCGGCCCCGCGCACCAACCTCTTCGCCGCACGGGGTCGGCCGGGCCTTCGGCGAGCGCCCGGGGTAAGCCGTTTCCCTCCGGGGATCTCAGCACGTCCACCGGACGCGGGTCCCTCAGGACGCCACCCGCCGGGTCTCCGCCTCGCCGCCCCGGGCGGCCGGCTCGGCCAGGCCGAGGTGGTCACGCAGTGTCGTCCCCGTGTAGTCGTGCCGGAAGACTCCTCGCTCCTGGAGGAGGGGTACGACCGAGTCGGCGAAGGGGTCGAGGCCGCCGGGCGTGATGTGCGGGACCAGGATGAAGCCGTCGGCGGCGTCCGCCTGGACGAGGGTGTTGATGCTCTCGGCGACGGTGGCCGGGGAGCCGACGAAGGTCTGGCGGTTGCCGGTCTCGATGACCAGATCGCGGATGGACCACTTGTTCGCGGCCGCGAGCTCCCGCCACTCCCGGGCGGTGGCCAGCGGGTCGCGGTACATCCGCACCTGCGCCCGGCCGCGGGCGATGGTGTGCTCGCTGAGGTCGGGGTCGACGTCGGGCAGCGGGCCGTCGGGGTCGTACGCCGAGAGGTCGCGGTTCCAGACGAACTCCAGGTGCTTGATCGCGGTGGCGCCGCTGACCTGCTGACGGCGCACCTCGCGGGCGAGTTCCCCGGCCTCGGCGTCCGTGTCGCCGAGGACGAACGAGGCGGCGGGCAGGATCAGCAGCTGGTCGTGCGTGCGGCCGTACCGGGCCAGTCGGCCCTTGACGTCGGCGTAGAACTCCCGCCCCGCCTCCAGCCTGCTGTGCCGGCTGAAGATCGCGTCCGCGTCGGAGGCGGCGAACTCGCGCCCCTCTTCGGAGTCTCCGGCCTGGAAGATCACCGGCCGGCCCTGCGGACCGCGTGGGACGTTGAACTGGCCGTGGATGTCGAAGTGTTGGCCCTGGTGCACGAAGGCTCCGGCGCGTGCGTCACGCAGGAACGTGCCGGTCTCCCGGTCGGCGACGATCTCGTCACCGGCCCAGGAGTCGAACAGCTCGTGGGCGGTGGCCAGGAACTCCTTGGCCCTGGAGTACCGCTCCTCCTGCGGGAGGAAGCCGCCGCGGCGGAAGTTCTCGCCGGTGAAGGCGTCCCACGAGGTGACCACGTTCCAGGCGGCGCGGCCGTCCGACAGATGGTCGAGGCTCGCGAACTGGCGCGCCACCTGGTAGGGCTCGTTGAAGGTGGAGTTGATGGTGCCGGTCAGTCCGAGCCGGTCGGTGACGGCGGCGAGCGCCGCGAGGACGGTGAAGGTGTCCGGCCGGCCCACGACGTCCAAGTCGTATATCTGTCCGCCCTGTTCGCGCAGGCGCAGTCCCTCCGCGAGGAAGAGGAAGTCGAACTTGGCGCGTTCGGCGGTCCGGGCCAGGTGTGCGAAGGAGCTGAAGTCGATGTGGCTGCCGGCCCGCGGATCGCTCCACACGGTGGTGTTGTTGACGCCGGGGAAGTGGGCCGCCAGGTGGATCTGCTTCAGCGGCTTGCCGGACGGGGTGGTCGACGGGTTGCTCATGGCGGGGATCCCTCCGGCTCAGACGGTGGCGTAGCGGTTCGCGGGGCGGGAGAGACCGAGCAGCCCGCGCAGGGTGTCGCTCTCGTACGCGCGCCGGAACACTCCCCGGCGCTGGAGTTCGGGCACCAGGCCCCGCGTGATCGCCGGGAGGTCGTCGCCGGTGACGGCGGGCCGCAGCCGGAAGCCGGACAGTCCTGCCTGCGCCAACTCTTCGATCACATCAGCGAGTTGGGCGGGCGAGCCGGTGAACACCCGTGCGTCGCTGGTGTACGGGTAGCCCGCCAGGCCATCCAGCCGGTCCCGGCGGGCCGCGGCCGCCGCGGGGTCCTCGTCGAGGAACACCACCAGGTCACCGAAGAGATGCAGCGGCTCCTTGGCCCGGCCTGCGGCCGTCCGAGCGGCGTGGATCGCGGCGGCGACGGCTCGGGCCTCGGCGGGGTCGTGCGGGGTGACGTAGCCGATGTCGGCGGACCGGGCCACCAGCTCGAAGGGGGCACCGGAGACCGTCTCGTGGGCCGACGCGCTGACGATCGGCTGGCCCTGCGGCGGCCGGGGCGTGATCGAGGGCCCCTTGACACTGAAGTGCCGGCACTCGAAGTCGATGTAGTGCAGCTTGTCGCGGTCGATGAAACGGCCTGTCGCGGTGTCCCGGATCTCCGCGTCGTCCTCCCAGCTGTCCCACAGCCTGCGCACCGCCTCGACGTAGTCCCCCGCCTCCTCGAAGAGGTCCGCGGTCAACTCCCGTACGGCCGGGGTGTCCAGGTCCTCGATGCCGAAGCCGGGGATCGTACGGCGGCCGAAGTGCGCGGCCTCGTTCCGGCGGGCCGACACCTGGACGCGCAGTCCGGCCCGGCCGCCGCTGACGTAGTCCAGGGTGGCGATGGCCTTGGAGATGTGGAACGGCTCGGTGTGGGTGGCGACCACGGTCGGAACGAGGCCGATGTGCCGGGTCAACGGGGCGATCCTGGCGGCGACCAGCGCCGCGTCGAGGCGGCCGCGCACCTGGTCGGTGCGCCCGTCGGGCTCGGTGAAACGGGACGACTGGAGGCCGAGGGAGTCCTCGATCGTGACGAAGTCGAGCAGTCCGCGCTCGGCCTCGGCGACGAGGTCGGCCCAGTAGCCGGCGGTGAGGAGGTCGCGGGGCCGGGACGCGGGCTCGCGCCATGCGGCAGGGTGCCAGCCGGCGCCGTCGAGCGCGACGGCAAGGTGCAGCGGGGAAATCGGGGACACGGCGGAGTGCCTTCCTGGTCGACCACGGGAGATCGCCGGCCCTCATCCGGTGAGGCCGGCGGCGGGAGAACAGGTCAGGGGCGACAGAGCGCGCCGGCCACGCGCAGCAGATCGATGTGCGCGCGGGAGTAGAGCCGGATTCGGCGACCCGGGCGTACGGCGGCGACAGGCCTGCGGGAGACGGGCGGCATGCCGCTCATCGCTCCCACCTCCGCTCCGGTCCGGTGCCCTGTGACTCTCGCAACCGCGGGGCCGCGCACTTTGTTCCGGCGGCGCCGGACAACTGTCGGCCACCGATCGCACGGACCACCTGGTGACCTGTTCCGGCGGCGCCGAACGGCTGTCGGCCACCAGTCGTACGGACCACGCGGTGAGGCCCGGAGGACCACGTGGTGGGACACGGCAAGGACCAAGTGGCGGGATTTCGCGGCGAACCACGGGCGTGACGTCGCGGAGGACCACGGGCGCGACGTCGCGGAGGACCACGGGGTGAGACTTCGTGGACGCCTTCTTGACGCCCTCACGGAGCGCCACGACACTGACGGGGACGGTCACGATTGTCAGCGCCCCTCGGCAGGGTTTCCTGCCGGTGGTCATCGGCCCCGGCCCGCTGGCAGGCAACCCTTCCACCGCGACGGGGTGCCCCGGGTGACGACCGGGTTCCGCCGGTGCGGCGGGACAAGCGTGGTCTCGCGTCTCGCGAGCCCCGAGTGCGAAGCCGGTGGGAATTGCCCAGGAACTGCTTGACGAGACGCCTGCACATCGATCTGTTGCGTGTCTCCAGCGCGTACTAGTCCGACCGATCCGGACCGGTACGAAAGCGCAGTCACTCCGTTCCGTCGCGGCGCCCACAAGGCGGCCGGGACTTTCGCAATCCCGTGGAGAGTCATGCCCGAGACCATGTCGCACACCTCCAGCACGGGCGCGTCCTGTGCCGGCACCGCCGGCAGCGCCCTCACCTCCGCCCCTCGCACGTCCGGCACAGGCAGCGCCGCCTGCGCCCCGGCGCCGAGCGCTCCGGCCCCGTGCACTCCGGCCGCATACGCACCGGCCCGCCGGCTGCCGGGCCAGATCGGCGCGGTCCCCCGGCCCCGGGGCACCTCGCCGGCCGGCCGCGCCGAGCACAACCGGATCGGCGTCGACGTCGCCGGCGGCTTCTACCCCGCCCCCCACCGCTATCAGCTGTATCTCTCCGCGGACTGTCCGCTCTCGCTGCGTGTCTCGCTGACCCTCGGCGTCCTGGGTCTTGAGGACTCGGTCGCCACCACACTCCTCGGCCCTTCCGCCGACACCCCGGACGCGTTCGCCGCCCTGCGCGGGGCCTACGAGGCCACCTGGCACCACTACGACGGCCCGTTGACCGCTCCCGCGCTGTGCGACCGCTGGACCGGACGCGTCGTCAGCAACGACACCCCCGACATTCTGCGCGACCTCGCGGGCCTGGCGGCCGGCCGCAACGGATCCGGTGTCCCCGTGCTGCGCCCGCCGGCCCTGACGGAGGACATCGACGTCCTCCGTGAGCTCCTGGACACGGACGTCACCCCGGCCGCACGGCCGCACCGGCGGACGGCGGCACTGGAGCTGCTGGACCGTCGACTCGCCGCGACCGCCTACGCGTTGGGCGAGGAGCTCACCGCGGCGGACATCGACCTCTGGGTGGCCCTGGTCCACCTCGAAACCCCCGACGCCGTGTCCCCGTACGCACATCTGCCGCATCTGCGGGACTACGTGCGACGCCTCGACGCCCACCCGGCGTTCCGCGGGAGGGTGGCACGCCCGGATCACCAGGTGATCTGACCGGCCACGATCAGCCCGGAAGAGTCGCGGGGTTGGCGGCAGCGCCCTCCGTGTTGAGCAGGACGACCGTCGAAGCGGGGCCGATGCCCAGGGCCGTACGACGTTCCGTGGCGTCGTGGCCGGTGAGCGCGGCCCTGGCGCCGGCCAGCGAAGCGGCGCCGCAGGGGCCGGCGGAGACACCGAGGGCGGCCAGGTCGCCGGCGGCACGGAAGGCGGCCGCGTCCGTGACGGAGACCGCGGCGTCCAGGCCGTCCCGCAGCCGGGGCCACGCGATGCTGGACGGCGTACCGCAGTTCAGGCCCGCCATCGCGGTACCGCCGGTGGTGACGCTCACCCGTTCACCGCGCAGGAGGCTCTGCGTCACGCACGCGGCGGCGCCGGGTTCCACCGCGAGCAGCGCGGGCGCCCGTCGTTGCGCGGGCCGGCTGCGGTAGTGGGTGACGACGGCCTGGGCCAGCGAGCCCACTCCCACGGGCACGGCGACGAGATCGGGCCCGGTGACCGCGGCGGCGGCGAGTTGGCTGTCGATCTCGGCGCAGAGGGTCGAATAGCCCTCGACGATCCAGCCGGGGACGCGTTCGTAGCCGGGCCAGGCGGTGTCCTGGACCAGGACCGCGTCCGGGGCGGCGGCCGCCTCGGCCGCCAGGCGTACGGCGTCGTCGTAGTGGCCGGCGACCGGGGTCAGTTCGGCTCCTTCGGCGGCGATGGCGCGCGCGGCCTCCGGATGCACGCCCTCCGGCACGAAGACATGGGCGCGCAGCCCGAACACGCGGGCCGTACGGGCCACCGCGCGGCCGTGGTTGCCGTCGGTCGCGGTCACCAGAGTCACCGGCCCCGCCGCGTACGTGCCGATGGCGGCTGCCCGCTCCGCGAGCGTCCGGTGCACCGCCCAGGCCGCACCCAGCACCTTGAACGCGGGCAGCCCCAGCCGCGCCGACTCGTCCTTCACGAAGACCCGGCCGACGTCCAACTCGGCTGCGAGAGAAGGGAGTTCCGTCAGCGGAGTGGGTGCGTATCCGGGCAGTGAGGCGTGAAAGGCCCGCACCCGGGCCGGCGCGGGAGCGCAGGTCCAGCTTCGAGCGGCGGAGCGCGCGAACCAGTACTCGGCCACTACTCGTGTCCTCCTCGCTCGCCGGGCGGCCGACCGATATACGTACGCATACGTCACATGCGGCACGTCATCGGTGACCTCACCGTCCCTGTCGGCGCGTTCGCCGCACGACGTCACCCGGAGGGGCAACCAACGCTCTCCGAGGCATGATCCAAGACTGCGCAAAGAGGCGCTATGCATCGTGCAACGCGCCCCCTCCGCGCGCCCCCCACACCTACGTTTCGTACGTGACAGCCAACTCCCAACCCCCCATAGCCGACGGCCGGAACAGAGCCGTGCGCGCGACCATTGCACAGCATCCGCGACGTACCGTCCTGCGCGCCGCACTGACCGGGGCCGCGGCCGCCGGTTCCGGACTGGCGCTCGCTTCCTCCGCCGTCGCCGCCGGCTCGCCCGCCGGAGCCTCCACCACTCGGCCCACCACTCCCGAAGCCGCCCTGAGCGCGCTGGCGGCGGGCAATCGACGCTGGCGCACCCTGCGCGAGCAGCACCCCGACGAGACCTCCACCGTCCGGCAGGAACTGATCTCCGGGCAGCACCCCTTCGCCGTCATCCTCGGGTGCGTCGACTCCCGGGTGTCGCCGGAACTGGTCTTCGATCAGGGCCTCGGCGATCTGCTCACCGTGCGCTCGGCGGGCGAGGTCCTGGACGAGGCGGTCACCGGCAGCATCGCCTACGGCGTCCTGGAGCTCGGCATCCCGCTGGTGATGGTCCTCGGGCACCAGTCGTGCGGCGCCGTCTCGGCCGCCGTCCAGGCCGACGTCAGCGGACAGCAGCTCCCGGCCCACATCCAGTATCTGGCCGAGCAGATCAGGCCCGCGATAGATCACTCCGTCGAGGGCGACGCACGCATCGACGCGACCATCACCGCCAACGTCCGCATGGTCAGGTCCCGGCTCGCCGCCGAGCCCGATCTCGCCGCCAGGATCGAGACGGGCCAACTGGCCGTCGTGGGCGCCCGGTACGAGCTCACCACCCAACTGGTCCACCGCATCAGCTGACTTGCCGGCGGGGCCCTGCCACCGTCGGGGGTGGCAGGGCACGCCGGCTTCGAGCGGCGGCCGGAAGACGCGGGCGGACGCACTCGCGACGAACGGCGCGCCCCACGGGCGTACCGGAAGTCACCCGGCCACCAGCTGCAATCCGCGCGACCGGCCGAGGAAACCGGCAGCCGCCCCGATCGCTTCGTAAGCCGGGCCTACGCGCCGCTCGCCCCGAGCATGTCCTCACGCTCGACGAGCTTCACCCGCTCCCGGCCCTGCGTCTCGCCCAGGGCCTTCTCCGCGGCGTCCAGCCGGTACCAGCCCTCCCACGTGGTGAAGCGGATGTTCCGCTCGCTGAGGAACGCGTCGACGGCCTCCGGAGCGGGCGCGGCGGGCGTGTGCAGACGGCCGTTCTCGTGGTCGTCGAGCAGGCTGGCGACGGTCTCGTTGGCGTCGCCCTTGGTGTGACCGATGAGGCCCACGGGACCACGCCTGATCCAGCCGGTGACGTAGGTCGACTGCAGGTGCTCGCCGGTCTCCTCGATCACCCGGCCCGCCACGTCCGGGACCGTGCCCGACTCGACGTCCCAGGGGAGCTTGGGGAGTTTGTCGGACAGGTAGCCCACGGCGCGGTAGACCGCGGTGACGTCCCAGTCCTTGAACTCGCCGGTGCCCTTGACGTTGCCGGTTCCGTCGAGAGCGGTGCGCTCGGTGCGCAGGCCGACGACCTCGCCGTCCTCGCCGAGGATCTCGGCCGGCGACTCGAAGAAGTGCAGGAACAGCTTGTGCGGCCGGTCGCCGACGTCGCGGATCGCCCAGTTCTCCAGGGTCTTGGCGACCATGTCGGCCTGCTTGTTGCCGCGCCGGGTCGCGATCGAACCGTCGTCGTAGTCGATGTCCTCGGGGTCGACGATGACCTCGATGTTCGGGGAGTGGTCCAGCTCGCGCAGTTCCATCGGGCTGAACTTCGCCTGCGCCGGGCCGCGGCGGCCGAACACGTGGACCTCCAGGGCCTTGTTCGCCTTGAGGCCTTCGTGGACGTTCGGCGGGATCTCGGTCGGCAGCAGTTCGTCCGCGGTCTTGGCCAGGATGCGGGCCACGTCGAGCGCGACGTTGCCCACGCCGAGGACGGCGACCTTCTCCGCCTCGAGCGGCCACGTCCGCGGCACGTCGGGGTGGCCGTCGTACCAGGAGACGAAGTCGGCCGCACCGTACGAACCGGCGAGGTCGATCCCGGGTATGTAGAGGTCGCGGTCCGCCGTCGCGCCCGTGGAGAAGACCACCGCGTCGTAGAAGGTGCGGAGGTCGTCCAGGCTGATGTCCCCCGGGTAGTCGACGTTGCCGAAGAGGCGGATCTGCGGCTTGTCGAGCACCTGGTGCAGGGCCGTGATGATGCCCTTGATGCGGGGGTGGTCGGGGGCCACGCCGTAGCGGATCAGGCCGAACGGGGCCGGCATCCGCTCGAAGAGGTCGATGGACACACCGGGCTCGGCGGCCACTGCGGACTTCAGCAGCGCGTCGGCGGCATAGATCCCGGCGGGGCCGGCTCCGACAATGGCTACCCGCAGAGGGCGAGGCATGATCAGGTTCCCTTCGAGCGACGGCAGGGTGGCACGCCGGGAAGCCTAAGCTAAGGCAAGCCTAAGTTAGTAGCCGGGTCCGGCCTATGACCTCATAAGGCCGGCTTATGAGCTGGGGGCCCGCCGCTCAGCGGTCCCCACAGCCCCCGTCACCGTGCCGCCGGCGCTTCCGGGTGAGGCCGCTCGACCGCGGTCACAGTGAGGTCATGACGTGCTTGATGCGCGTGTAGTCCTCGAAGCCGTAGGCCGAGAGGTCCTTGCCGTAGCCCGACTTCTTGTAGCCGCCGTGCGGCATCTCGGCCACGAGGATCATGTGGGTGTTGATCCAAACGCACCCGAAGTCGAGCCGCTTCGACATCCGCATGGCGCGCGCGTGGTCCTTCGTCCAGACCGAGGAGGCGAGGGCGTAGTCGACGCCGTTGGCCCACTCCACGGCCTGGTCCTCGTCCGTGAAGGACTGGACGGTGACGACTGGTCCGAAGACCTCGTTCTGGATGATCTCGTCGTCCTGCTTGAGGCCCGAGACGACGGTCGGAGCGTAGAAGTACCCCTCTTCGCCGACGCGGTGACCGCCCGTCTCGACCTTGGCGTGCGGGGGAAGGCGGTCGACGAAACCGCTGACCTGCGCGAGCTGGCCGGCATTGTTGAGCGGGCCGAAGAACACCCCCTCCTCGTCGACACCACCGGTCCTGACGCCCGCGGCCGCCTTGGCCAGTACGGCGACGAACTCGTCGTGCACCGACTCGTGCACCAGCACCCGGGTGGCCGCCGTGCAGTCCTGGCCGGCGTTGAAGAAGCCCGCCGTGGTGATGCCCTCGACGGCCTGCGCCAGATCCGCGTCCCCGAAGACAAGGACGGGTGCCTTGCCGCCGAGCTCCAGGTGGACGCGCTTGACGTCCTTGGCGGCGCTCTCGGCGACCTGGATGCCGGCGCGTACGGAACCGGTGATGGCGGCCATGGCGGGGACCGGGTGCTCGACCATGAGCTGCCCGGTGTTCCGGTCACCGCACACCACGTTGAGCACACCGGCGGGCAGGCCCAGCTCCTTGAGTACGTCACCGACGATGCCGGCGAGCAGCACGGTGGACGCGGGGGTGGTGTCCGAGGGCTTGAGGACCACGGTGTTGCCCGCGGCGATCGCCGGCGCGAACTTCCACACCGCCGTCATCATCGGGTAGTTCCAGGGTGCGACCTGCGCGCACACTCCGATCGGCTCCCGCCGGATGATGGAGGTCAGTCCCTCCATGTACTCACCGGCCGACTTGCCCTCCAGGAGCCGTGCCGCGCCCGCGAAGAAGCGCAGCTGGTCGACCATCGGGACGATCTCCTCGGTCCTGGTCACGGCGCGGGGCTTGCCGGTGTCCCGGCACTCCGCGTCGACGAGCTCCCCGGCCCGCGCCTCGACGGCGTCCGCGATCTTCAGCAGCAGTTTCTGCCGGGTGCTGGGGGTGGAGTCGCGCCACACGGAGAAGGCCGATGCCGCGGCCGCCATCGCGGCGTCCACGTCCGCCGCCCCCGAGAGCGGTGAACTCGCGTACACCTCACCGGTCGTGGGGTCGACGACCGGCAGTGTGCGACCGTCCTTCGCGTCGACGAACGCGCCGTTGATGTGATTGCGCAGCGTACGGATCTCGCTCACGGCGTTCTGTGCTCCTCGCGGCTCGGGAATCGTGGCTCGGACGGCCTGGCCGGGCCTGGTCGTCCGCCCAGGACAGCGACGCTAACCGTCGCCCGAGCGGCCAAGAAGTGGTGGATTCATCCATGCGCAGGAGGCCCTGGGGATGATTTGCACACCTCCCGGTCCGGCCCGCGCCCTGTCATCCCTGAGGCTCACGGAAGCGCGGTACCCCGGTACCGTCCGCGGCCGAGGTTCAGCCCGCGGTACCGGCGTTTCACCCATCCCGCTTCCTACGGTGGGGACACGGCCCCCGGCGGACTCGCGCACGGACCGGCCTCGCCACCGACACGCAGGGACGGAAAATGATCGAAATCAACCGGCTGGTCAAGAGGTACGGCGAGAAGACCGCCGTCGACGGTCTCGACTTCACGGTCAAGCCGGGTGTCGTCACGGGTTTCCTCGGCCCCAACGGCGCCGGCAAGTCCACCACCATGCGGATGATCGTCGGCCTTGACGCGCCCACCAGCGGCTCGGTGAGGGTCAACGGACGCCGTTACGCCGAACACCGGGCTCCGCTGCAGGAGGTGGGGACGCTGCTGGAGGCCAAGTCGATCCACCCCGGCCGCTCCGCCTTCAACCACCTGAACTCCCTCGCCCTCACCCACGGCATCCCACGCCGCCGGGTGGAGGAGGTCATCGAGATGACCGGCCTCACCCAGGTCGCCCGCAAACCCGCGGGCGCGTTCTCCCTGGGGATGGGCCAGCGCCTGGGCATCGCGGCGGCACTGCTCGGCGATCCGCGGACGGTGATGCTGGACGAGCCGGTCAACGGGCTGGACCCGGAGGGGGTGTTGTGGATCCGCCGGCTGCTCACCGGCCTCGCCGCGGAGGGACGCACCGTCTTTGTCTCCTCGCACCTGATGAGCGAGATGGCGATGACGGCGACGAACCTCATCGTGGTCGGCCGGGGCAGGCTGCTCGCGGACACCACCGTCGAGCAGTTCATCCAGGACGCCGGCGGGCACAGCGTGAAGGTCCTCACCGGCGACCCCGCCCGGCTGCGCGAGCTGCTGCTCGGCCCGGACGTGGAGATCACCGGCGCCGCGGGCTCGGAGGAGCTCCAGGTCACCGGCCTGGACGCACGGCAGATCGGCACGACGGCCTTCGAGCACTCCATTCCCGTCTACGAACTCACCCCGCAGGCCGTCTCGCTCGAAGACGCCTTCATGGCGATGACCGGTGAGGCCGTCGAGTACCACGGGACCACCACGAGCATGCCTGTCGGGAGCACCGCATGACCACCACGAGCACGCCTGTCGGGAGCACCGCATGACCACCACGAGCACGCCTGTCGGGAGCACCGTATGACCACCACGAGCACGCCTGTCGGGAGCACCGCATGACCACCGCACTCACCGCCGAGTCCACCGCCGAGCGGACCCGCCCCGTCTACAAGGTCACCGGCCCGCGCGTGCTGCGCGCCGAATGGGCCAAGCTCTGGTCGCTGCGCTCCACCTGGATCACGCTCGGCCTGAGCCTGGTGATCCTGGTCGGGTTCGGACTGATCTTCGCCGGGACCTACTCGTCCGGAGGTGACGGCCGCGGGCCGGGGTCGGACGCCAGGGACGGCATCGCCATCGCTTTGGGCGGGATCAACTTCGCCCAGCTCGCCCTCGGTGTGCTCGGCGTTCTGGTGATGGCCGGGGAGTACTCGACGGGCATGATCCGCTCCACTCTCGCGGCCGTTCCCACGCGACTGCCCGTGCTGTGGTCCAAGATCGCCTCTTACGGCGCGGTCGCCTTCCTGCTGACCGTCGTGGGTGTGTTCGTCTCCTTCTTCGCGACGCAGGGCGTGCTGCACGGCACGGACGTCGTGCTCGGTGTCTCGTCCTCGGGCGTGCTGCGCAGCCTCCTCGGAGCGGGGGCGTATCTCGCCCTCGTGGGTGTCCTGGGCGTGGCGCTCGGCGCGCTCGTGCGTTCGGTCGCCGGGGGCATCGGTGCCCTGGTCGCCGTCCTCATGCTGCTGCCGCTGTTCACCGGGCTGCTGTCCACCTCGCTGAAGGACGACATCAGCCCCTATCTGCCCAGCAACGCCGGCGGGTCGATGTTCGCCCTCCACCAGGCGAGCAACACCCTCAGCCCGGGAGCGGGCCTCGCGGTCCTCGTCGGGTGGGTCGCCGTCGCCGTCGCCGGTGCCGTCTGGCGGCTCAAGCGCTCCGACGCGTGACAGGCTCGGAGCATGGACAGACCCAGGTCTCCGCGATCGCCTCACCGTGATCGCGGAGACCTGCGACCCGGGCGGAGCGGACCCGAGGGAGAGGGCGGCACGGTGCGGACCGGCAAAGGGGGCACACACGGCGCCGTACGGACCGGCGAAGGAGCCACGGGCGACACCTTGCGGACGGCCCGAAGGGGCACTGTGCGGGGCGGCGACCTCCCGCCCGGCGAGCTCGAACTCGACGCGCTGTGGAGCAGCCCCCTGGTGCGCCGGGCCGTCGGCCTGGCCCACGGACTGCGCCGGATCAGCCGTGCGCATCCGGTCCTGCTGGACGCGCTCCTGGCCCTGTTCGTCCTGGCGATGGGCGCCCTCAATCTGTTCGTGCCGGACGAAGGGCACGGCCCCCGCCCCCATCCGGACGTCACACCGCTGATCCTTGCGTCGCTGGCAGGACAGGCACTCCCCCTGGTCTGGCGGCGCCGCGCCCCGTCCGTCGTACTGGCGGCGGTGGTGACGTGCTGTCTGTTCCAGTGGTCCCTGGGCCTGGATCTGCGCAGCACGGTCACCGGCCTGATCATCGCCCTCTACTCGATGGCCCGCTACGACTGGATCAAGAGACTGCCGTGGGCGGCGCTGTGCACGGCGGTGACGCTCGGCGTGGCCGCCTTCCTGATCCGGCCGTTCCATCAGCAGTCCCTGACGATCCTCTTCTTCCTGTACTGCGCCGCGACCGCGGCCATCGCGGTCGCGCTGGTCGTCCGGGTGCGCGAGGCCCAGCTCGTGGTGCTGGCCGACCGGGCGGCCCGCCTGGAGGTCGAACGCGAACAGCGCGAGCAGCTCGCCGTCTTCGCCGAGCGTTCCCGGGTCTCCCGGGAGATGCACGACATCGTCGGCCACAACCTGGCCGTCATCATCGGCCTGGCCGACGGTGCCGCGGCCGCCCCGGATGCCGCGCGCGGCGCCGAGATCCTGCGGATCATCGCGGGCACCGGCCGTCAGGCACTGACCGAACTGCGGCGCACACTCGGTGCCTTGCGCGAACGGCCCGACGGGCCGGAGGGCACCCCCGAGCTGAATCCGCAGCCGGGTGTCGCCGACCTGGCCGCCCTGCTGGAGCGCACCCAGGCCGCCGGGCCGAGGATCTCCTACCGCACCGCCGGACCCCACGACTCCATGGCGCCGGGCGTCCAGCTCGCGGTCTACCGCATCGTCCAGGAAGCCCTGACCAACAGCCTCAAGCACGCGGGAGCCGCCACCTCCATCCAGGTCGCCCTGCGGGTCACCGACCGGGAGGCCGACGTGAGCGTCCGTGACAGCGGCCCGCCCGACGGCTCACCGGCGCGGGGACCAGCGGGTCACCCGGGACAGGGACTCGTCGGTATCGTCGAGCGCGCCGCCCTCGCCGGGGGCAGTGCCGAGGCCGGGCCGGCAGACGGCGGTGGCTGGGTCGTACACGCCGTCCTGCCCCTGTTTCCGCCCGCCGTTGGAGAGAACCGGCCATGACCACCGTGCTCATCGTCGACGACCAGCCGCTGCAACGCCTCGGCTTTCGCATGCTGCTCGACGCCCATCCCGAGACCAGCGTCGTCGGGGAGGCCGGACACGGCGCCGAGGCCGTGAGGCGGACGGCGGAGCTGCGGCCCGACGTGGTCCTCATGGACATCCGCATGCCCGGTGTCGACGGCATCGAGGCCACGCGCCGCATCGTCGCGTCCGGGAGCCGCTCACGCGTGCTCGTCCTCACCACCTTCGACCTGGACGAGTACGCCTACGGCGCGCTGCGCGCCGGGGCGAGCGGCTTCCTCCTCAAGGACGCGCTGCCGGACGAACTGCTCGCCGGTATCAGGGCCGTCGCCGCCGGAGACGCCGTCGCGGCCCCGGCACTGACCCGCCGGCTGCTCGACACCTTCATCCAGCGGACCCCGGACCCGGATCCCGCCGGCACCGCGCCGGGCGGAACCCGCCTGGCCGGGCTCACCGGGCGCGAGCGGGAGGTCCTGCTGGCCATCGCCCAGGGACTGACCAACAGCGAGATCGCCGACCGGCTGGTCCTGTCCGCGTCCACCATCAAGACCCACGTCAGCAAGGTCCTCGCCAAGATCGGCGCCCGTGACCGCGTCCAGGCCGTGATCATCGCCTACGAGGCCGGCATCGTCGGGACCGACCGGCCCGGTTGACATCTCGCTCAACCTCGTACCGCGCGGGGACTTCCAGGGCGTGCCGCTCACCGAGCTGTCGGTGGAGGACTACACCCGGCCGGTCGTGCAAGGCATCGCCTGCCAGTTCATCACCGCGCGGGCCGCGGCTCGCCGGATGACCGCTCAGGGATCGGGCGTGATCCTCTCCCTCAACAGCGGGTCGGCCAACGGCAGCCCGATGATGGGCGGCACCGCGGCGGCCGACGGTGCGATCGACGCGTTGATCCGCCAGCTCGCCCAGGAGACCGGGCCGTCCGGCGTCCGCGTCTGCGGGATCTGGACCGCGGGCGTCACCGACACCCTCACGCCCGAGAAGCTGACTTCCGCGGGGGCCCCGGCCATGGACGAGGCCGCCGTGGAGGCCATCCGCGGCGGGCTGGACAGTCTGCGGATGACGAAGCGCTCGCCCCGCATCGCCGACATCGCCGCGCTGGCGACCTTCCTCGCCTCCGATGCCGGGGTCAGCATCACGGGCACCTGGGTCAACGCGACCGCGGGCATGTTCCCCAGCTGACCGGCTGAGCGGGCGGCCCCGAACCCCCCTCGACCGGCCGGCCCCAGACGTCCGGGGCCGGCCGGATGCGCCGAGGAGAGTCGCGCCCGTGTCCGGCGGATACGGGCGCGCGGCAGGTCAGGCCCGGAGCTGCGTTGACGATCGTCTTCGACGGCACGAGCGCCCGGGCCGTCGTACAGGCCCAGGCGCTCGCCGGCATCGGCACGACGACGGCAGCCGCGCTGCTGGACGCGGCCGGGGTCAAGTAGCGGGCCGCCTCGCACACCGTCGCCGCGCGCCCGTCGCGTGAGACGCGTCTCACCGCGGCGGCGCGGCTTGTCTATGCAACGAGTTGCATAGCAGGATCGCGGTATGGCGCTCGAACACGCGATCCTTGTCTCCCTGTTGGAGAAGCCGGGCTCGGGCTACGAACTGGCCCGCCGGTTCGAGCGGTCGATCGGCTACTTCTGGGCCGCGAGCCACCAGCAGATCTACCGCGTACTCAAACGCATGGAGTCGGACGGCTGGATCGACGCGCGCGAGGTGGCTCAGGACGGTCGACCGGACAAGCGGGAGTACTGCGTCGCACCACCAGGCCGGACCGCACTCTCCGCGTGGCTCGACGAGCCGGTCGAGCTCGAAAGCGTCCGGCACGACCTCGCTGTCAAGATCCGCGGCGCCGCCTTCAGCGAACCGACCGCGCTCATCTCCGAGGTGGAACGACACCGACGGGCACACGCCGAACGCCTTCAGCGCTATCTCGCGGGCGAGCAACGGGACTTCACCGGACCCGAGGCCTCCGACGAGGGAAACGACGCCGGCCGGGAACTGCAACACGTCGTCCTGCGCGGCGGCATCGCCTACGAGCGCATGACACTCGCCTGGCTCGACGACGTGCTCGCCACCCTGCACCGGCTCGGGCCCCGGCGCTGAGCCGACCACCGCACCACCCGCGCGCACCGTTCCGCCCCCGCATCCCCGCACATCGCCGGCCGTCCGGGCTCCGCACCGTCACCCGGTACAGGGCCGGCCCGCTCTCCGGCCGTCCACCACGAAAGGTGCACCACCCTCATGACCGACCCGCTGCTGTTCAACCCGCACACCTACGACCCCGCGCATTTCGACCCCGAGACCCGGAGGCTGCTGCGCGCCACCGTCGACTGGTTCGAGCAGCGCGGCAAGCGCAGGCTCATCGAGGACTACCGCTCCCGCGCCTGGCTGGCGGATTTCCTCGCGTTCTCGGCCAAGGAAGGGCTGTTCGCGACCTTCCTGACCCCCGCCTCAGCCGCCCCCGGACAGGCGGACAAGCGCTGGGACACGGCCAGGATCGCCGCTCTCAACGAGATCCTCGGCTTCTACGGGCTCGACTACTGGTACGCGTGGCAGGTCACCATCCTCGGACTCGGCCCCGTCTGGCAGAGTGACAACGCCGTCGCGCGTGACCGTGCCGCCGAACTGCTCACCGAGGGCGAGGTGTTCGCCTTCGGCCTGTCCGAGAAGACCCACGGCGCCGACATCTACTCCACCGACATGCTGCTGGAGCCCGACGGCGACGGAGGCTTCGTCGCCACCGGTTCCAAGTACTACATCGGCAACGGAAACGCGGCCGGGCTGGTGTCCGTCTTCGGCCGCCGCACCGACGTGGAAGGCCCCGACGGGTACGTCTTCTTCGCCGCGGACAGCAGGCACGCGGCCTACCACCTCGTCCAGAACGTCGTGGACTCCTCGAAGTACGTCAGCGAGTTCCGCCTCGACGGCTACCCTGTCGCTCCCGACGACGTGCTGCACACCGGTCGCGCCGCGTTCGACGCCGCGCTCAACACCGTCAACGTGGGCAAGTTCAACCTGTGCACCGCGTCGATCGGCATCTGCGAGCACGCCATGTACGAGGCGGTCACCCACGCGCAGAACCGCATCCTCTACGGCCGTCCCGTCACCGCCTTCCCGCATGTGCGCCGCGAACTGACCGACGCCTACGTCCGCCTGGTCGGCATGAAGCTGTTCAGTGACCGTGCCGTCGACTACTTCCGCTCCGCGGGCCCCGACGACCGCCGGTATCTGCTGTTCAACCCGATGACCAAGATGAAGGTCACCACCGAGGGCGAGAAGGTCGTCGACCTGATGTGGGACGTCATCGCGGCCAAGGGCTTCGAGAAGGACACCTACTTCGCCCAGGCGGCCACCGAGATCCGCTCCCTGCCCAAGCTGGAGGGCACGGTCCACGTCAATCTCGCGCTGATCCTCAAGTTCATGCGCAACCACCTGCTGAACCCGGCCGAGTACGCGCCCGTACCGACCCGGCTCGAAGCGGCCGACGACGCGTTCCTCTTCCGGCAGGGTCCGGCCCGCGGTCTGGGCGCCATTCGCTTCCACGACTGGCGCACCGCCTTCGACGCGTACGCCCAACTGCCCAACGTCGGCCGCTTCCGTGAACAGGCCGACGCCCTCTGCGCGTTCGTGACCACCGCCGCCCCCGACGAGGAGCAGAGCCGCGATCTCGACCTCCTGCTGGCGGTCGGTCAACTCTTCGCACTCGTCGTGCACGGTCAGCTCATCCTGGAGCAGGCGGCCCTGACCGACTGCGAGGAGGACGTGCTCGACGAGCTCTTCGCCGTCCTCGTCCGCGACTTCTCCTCGCACGCCGTCGAGCTGCACGGCAAGGACTCCGCCACCGAGGAACAACAGCACTGGGCGCTCGGCGCGGTCCGGCGGCCTGTCATCGACGACGCCCGCTCGGCCCGGGTGTGGGGGCGCGTGGAGGCACTGGCCGGGACGTACGAGATGGCGCCGTAAGGCCACAAGCTGTGCGAACACGGCTCCCGGGGGGCCTGTCTCGGTGACGGGACGACGGTAGGGCCGGGTCAATGGCGGCAGCCTGTCCGAAGGACGGGCTGCCGCCGTCTTCTTGGACAGGAACCGGCACATCAATGCATGGTGAACTCAGGGACAGCTTCGCGCGGTGAGCCGCGGCGGGCCCTGGATGCCGGATTAGACGGTGCGCAGCGACCGGGCCGACGCGGTTGGACCCCACTACCAAGGCCTGACTGGTCAACGAGGTTGTGCCTTTGGGTGATCCGGCCGACACAAACGGGGATAGACTCCCCCATCCCTCGGCGGACTCGGCGTTTCCCCCCAGCGCCGTGCCGCGAATTGAAGAAAGGCCCGTGAGATGCCTGAGAATCACTCCCACACCACGGAACTGAGGTCGCAGTACATCGCCCAGGTGGCGGGTGACCTGGAGCGCAACACCAAAGAGCAGGAACGTATCGGCGCGGACATCGAGGCTCTGCAGGAGCAACTCACCGCACTGCAGCACGACCACACCGTGCTGGTGAGCATGCAGCAGGCGCTCACCGCGGGAGACGCCGGCGGCGCGGACCTCACCGCGAAGCCGGTCACCAAGGCGGCGCCGGCCGTGCCCCGGCAGGCCTCCGGTGACTCCAAGAAGAGCAAGCCGAAGAAGCCGGTCACCGCGACGGTCAAGAAGACAGCGGCCAGGAAGCCCGCCGCGAAGGCCGCCAAGCCGGCCACCAAGCCGACCCTGGTCGAGCTGATCCGCGGCCACCTCGAGCAGCAGGGCGAACCGCGTTCCGCCGCCGAGGTCTCCACCTCGCTCGCACAGTCCCACCCCGACCGCGGTATCAAGACCACCGTCGTGCGCACCACCCTGGAGGGCCTGGTCGCCAAGAGCCACGCTCACCGCACCAAGCAGGGCTCGTCGGTCTTCTACTCCGCCGCGACCGGCGCCGGGACCGCAGCGGCCGAACCGCAGCCCGAGGCCGCGACAGCCAAGTAGCCGCCCGCCGGCCTCCGCACCGGAGAGCCCACCTCGCACTTCCCCCACCGCATTCGATGGACCGTCCCGTCATCGGCGTGCGGCCGCTCCTGCCGGGCGCAGCTCTACGGCTGCGGTGCAGTGACCCGCCGAATCGGGCGCGTCAGTACATGGGGGAAGCGACGGAGCACCACCCCCGGGCCCACGGCCTCATGAAGAAGCGCCCTCCGACGGGACCGCGTCTCCTGACGCGGCGTCACCTCGGCCGTAGTGGTGGGTGGTGAACATGTACAGGAGCCCGCTGACCAGGACGACGCCTCCGCAGAGCAGCACGACGTAGTTGTCGTACCACGGCTCTTCCGGGGTCCTGGCCCAGCAGATGTTGATGATGGCGAAGATCCCGTAGGCCAGCGCCCCGGCGTTCACGACGACTCCCACGCGGCCCATCGTGAACTCACCCGCGGGCTTCCAGCCCTTGAGCCGCGCCCGCAGTGCGGCGAGGACAACCATCTGGAACGAGGCGTAGATACCGAGGATCGCGAACGAGACGATCTTCGTGAGGGCGTCCTCGGACACCAGCGATCCGAAGGCGATCAGCGCGGGGACAACGGCCGCGACGAGGAGTGCGTAGGTGGGGACCGCGCGGGCGGAGGAGAACTTCTGCAGCACCTGGTGCCCGAAGATCATGCGGTCGCGCGCGTACGAGTAGATGAGCCGGCCGGCCGCCGCCTGGAGGCTGACCGTGCAGGACAGGAACGAGATGAGGACGACCCCCATCACGATCCGGGCGCCCACGTGGCCCATCGCGTCGTACAGGACATTGACCACGGGGTCGGCGTCCTTGCCGGAGATGACCGCGTGGTAGTCCGTCACGGACAGCAGGAGCGTGAGGCAGGTGAAGGTGGCCGCGGCACCGCCGACGTAGATCGTGCGGCGCATGGCCTTGGGAATGACCCGGCCGGGGTGTTCGACCTCCTCCGCGGTGTCACCGCAGGCCTCGAACCCGTAGTACTGGTAGAAGCCGATGATGGCCGCCGCGAGGAACACCGGTGTGTAGCTGCCGTTCCCCTCGGTGCCGTAGGAGTCGAAGATGACGCCGAGACCGTGCTCGCGGTGGGTGACCAGCAGGTAGATGCCGACGACCAGCGCGCCGACCAGCTCCCCGGTGAAACCGATGACGGCCGCCCATGAAAGGGCCTTGGTACCCGCGTAGTTGATCACGGCGGCCACCAGGATGAGCACCACAGTGCACAGCACGGTGGTGTGCACGGTCGGGTCGAAGCCGAACAGGATCGCGATGTACGGTCCTGCCCCGTACGCCACCGAGGTGATCGTGACCAGCAGGGCCCACATGTAGACCCACCCGGTCATCCACGCCCACCGGTTGCCCCAGAGGCGCCGGGCCCAGGGATAGACACCACCGGCGATGGGGTACTGCGCCACGACCTCGCCGAAGACGAGGGCGACGAGGAACTGGCCGGCGCCGGCCATCAGGAACGCCCAGATCATCGGCGGTCCGCCGGTGGCGAGCGCGGTGCCGAACAGGGTGTAGGTACTGACCACGGGCGACAGGTAGGTGAAGCCGAGCGCGAAGTTCGCCCACGGCCCCATGTCCTTGCGGAACTCGGAGGCGGGCGCCTCGTCCGGCGAGCCCGCTCCCGCTGTCGCATCACTGGTTCCGGCCATCACGACGCCTCTCCGGACTGCTGCGTGCCTTTGATGAGATCGACCGCGCGTTCCGCCGCCAGCAGCACGGTCAGCATCGGGTTGATGGTGGGCATCGTCGGGAAGATCGAGGCGTCGACGACGCGTACGCCACTGACGCCGCGGACCCGCAGCTGCGGGTCGAGGACAGCCAGCGGATCGTCGGCCGCCCCCATCCGACAGGTGCCGGCCGGGTGGTACACGGTGTGCGCGACCTTGCGTCCGTACTCGGACAGTTCGGCGTCCGAGCGGACGTCCGGTCCGGGCGCGACCTCCCGCTTCAGCCAGTCCCGCAGCGGTGCGGTGGCCGCCACCTCGCGGGCGACCCTGAGACCGTCGACGATCGTCTTCTCGTCGTGGCCCTCCGGGTCGGTGAAGTACCGGAAGTCCAGCAGGGGTTTCTGCGCCGGATCGGCGCCGGCCAGCCACATCCGGCCCACCGAGCGCGCCCTGGGCACGTTCGGTGTCATGCAGACGCCGTGCTGAACCGCGGGGTAGCCGAGCCGTTCGGTGTTGACGGTGAAGGGGACTTGGTAGAAGTGGAACATCAGGTCGGGGCGCGGCCCGCTCGGATCGCGGCGCAGGAACAGTCCCGCGTCCGAGTCCATGGCCGAGTTCGGGGGCAGCGGCCCGTGCGTCTCCCAGACGATGACGGACTCCGGATGGTCGAGGAGGTTCTCACCGACGCCCGGCACATCCGCCCGCACCTCGATCCCGAGCTCCCGCAGCTGCTCCGCGGGACCCACGCCGGACAGCATGAGCAGGCGCGGGGTGTCGATCGCTCCCGCGCACAGCAGCATCTCGCGCCCGGCTCGTACGGTGATGGTCCTGCCCTCGCTGTCCCGGGTCTCGACGCGGGTGAGCCGGCCGGCCTCGTCCGGCAGCAGCCGGGACGCCCAAGTCTCCAGCCGCAGCGTCAGGTTGGGGCGGTCGAGGACGGGATGCAGATAGGCGACCGAGGCGGAGGAGCGCTTGTTGGTCGCGGGTTCGTACGCCAGGGAGAAGAACCCGGCGCCCTCGGCGAACGGCCGCGCGTTGAAGTCCTCGATCACCGGGACGCCCAGGGCCGCCACCGCCGCGGTCACGAAGTCGCGGGCGATCGGATTGCGGTCCTTCTCGGCGACCGGCACGACCTGGTTCTGCAGCCGGTGGCGATAGGGAAGCAGCACATCGGGGCCCCAGTCCGTGCATCCCCGGTCGACCCACTCGTCCAGGTCCTGGGGCAGCGGAAGGAAGCTGATGAGAGTGTTGTGCGAGGAGCAGCCGCCCAGCACGCGGGCCCGTGAGTGCAGGATGTGCGAGTTGCCGCGCGGCTGCTCCACCGTCGTGTAGCCGTAGTCGAACTCCGAGCCGAGCAGATTGATCCAGTTGCGCAGCCGCAGGATGCGGTCGTCGCCCACATCGCTGGGGCCGCCCTCGATGACGCAGACGCGGCAGTCGCGGTCCTCCGTCAGCCGGGCCGCCAGCACACAGCCGGCGGTGCCGCCGCCGACGATGACGTAGTCGTACTCCGGTTCATCTGTCATGGACCGCTCTCCAGCCATGCCGTGTTCCGCCTCTCATCCCTTGAACCAGCCGGACGGGCCGGGCGAGAGGTTCTGGTAGATGTGCTTGGACTCCTGGTACTCGCGCAGGCCCGTGGGCCCCAACTCGCGCCCCACGCCGGACTGTCCGAAGCCGCCCCACTCCGCCTGGGGCAGATACGGGTGGAAGTCGTTGATCCACACCGTGCCGTGCCGCAGCCGGCCGGCGACGCGCTGCGCCCGGCTCGCCTCGCCGGTCCACACCCCGGCCGCGAGCCCGTAGCGGGTGTCGTTGGCGAGCTCGACCGCTTCGTCCTCCGTCCGGAACGTCTCGACGGTGACCACGGGTCCGAAGACCTCCTCCTGGACGATGCGCATCGACCGGTCGCAGCCGTCGAAGATCGTCGGCAGCAGGAAGAAGCCCCGCGCGAGGTCGGGGTCGTCGGGACGCCGGCCTCCGGTGACCACCCGCGCGCCCTCGGACCTGCCGATGTCGATGTACTTCTCCACCTTGGCCCGGTGTTCGGAGGAGCTGAGCGGACCGCTCTCGGTGAGCGGATCGAGGCCGCTGCCGAGCCGGATGCGGGAGGCACGGTCGGCGAGTTCCCGGACGAAGCGGTCGTGCCAGGTGTCCTGCACCAGCAGCCGCGAGCCGGCCGAGCATACCTGCCCGGAGTGCAGGAAGGACGCTTCGAGGGTGTGGTCGATCGCCGCCTCGAAGTCGGCGTCGTCGAAGACCACGTTCGGGTTCTTGCCGCCCAGTTCGAGGGCGATGTTCTTCACCTCGCGGGCCGCCGACTCCATGATCCTGCGGCCGGTGCCGAGGCCACCGGTGAAGGACACCAGATCGACGTCCGGATGCGCTGTCATCGCCGACCCGACGACGGCACCGGAACCGAGGACGAGGTTGGCCACACCGGGAGGTGCGCCGGCCTCCTCGATGAGCCGCATCATGGAGATGGTCGTGAGCGGGGTGATCTCGCTCGGCTTGAGTACGAACGTGTTGCCCGCCGCGAGCGCCGGCGCGACCTTCCAAGAGGCCTGGAGCAGTGGGTAGTTCCAGGGGGCGATCAGCGCGCAGACCCCGACGGGCTCGTGGACGACACGGCTGAGGACGTCCGGCCCGGCGTCCACGACGCGCCCCGCGTCCTTGCCGGCGATCTCGGCGAAGTAGCGGAAGGCGTTCGACACGTCCTGGACGTCGATGCGCGCCTCGGCAAGGGTCTTGCCGGTGTTCAGCGTCTCCTCCCGCGCGATGTCCTCGACGTCCCGCAGCAGGTACTCCGCCACCCGGAACAGCACATCCGCCCGCCGCTGGGTCGGCGCGGTCGCCCAGTCCGCGGAGTGAAAGGCCCGCTTGGCGGCCTGCACCGCACGGTCGACGTCGGCCGCTCCGCCCTCGTCGACCGTGCGGACCACGGACGCGTCGTAGGGATTGACCACCTCCCGCGTCTCGCCCGCCGCACTCCCGACCCACGCGCCGTCGATCAACAGATCAGGCATCGCCGCCACTCCTCCCTGCAGGCCCCGTGCCGTCCTGCCGCCGAACCTCCAACCTGCGGCAGTACGCAAGCCGCTCAAGGACGGCACACCGCAGGCGGCCGGGGCGGGGGCCCAAGTTGACTCCGCTGGTCTATGGGCCGGGGGCGTGGCCCTCCGCGATGCTTCGGTGCCGGGCGGGCCGCTGCGGGGTGTCCCGGCGACGCACGAATCGCCACCGCCCGAACGCCCTCGGGTCGTCCGGCGTCATAACGGCAGCCGTTGCTGAAGGAGCGCCATGCCCACCGTCGTGGCCCCCGTACCCTCCCGCGCCCGATCGGTGCCCGTGGCCGTACTGACCGGCGCGCTCGTGTACGGGACTGCCGCCCGCGGGGGCGAGTCGTCGTCCGGGGTTTCCGGAGCGGCAACTGCCGCGGCGGGCAGCGAGGCGGCCTGGGCGGAGCCTGCCTCGTACACCTGCACGCGGACGTCGAGCGCCGGTGAGCGGCTGCTGCTCGGGACTTCGAGGTGACGGTGCGGGACGGGAGGGTGCGGAAGGCGGTCGGGCTCGACGACAGCGCCCGTCGGGTGGTCGGCGCACTCCCGGTGAAGTGGCCACCATCGGGGCGGTGTTGGGGGAGCCGGCGCAGTCCCGGCGCGACCACGCGCAGCAGGCGGACGCGGAGTAGGCGGGCGACGGTCACCCCGTGCGGATCCCACTGAACTGGGAGAAGGACGCGATCGACGACGAAGCGCTGTACGTGATCGGCTCCTTCGCGCCGACCGTCGGGCCGGCGCCGCGCACGTCCACGGAGTCGGCGGCCGGATCCGTCAGGCGAGGGCGCCGAGCAGCTCTCGCTCGCGGGCGGCGCTGAGGCCGGCGCGCCGGTCTCTGTCCAGGCCCTGCTCGCGTTCCCAGAGCAGGGTGTCGGCCAGCAGGTCCCGACGCGGCCGGTGTCGCAGCCCGGCGGCACGGGCCGCGGATCCGTCGCGGGCCGACCAGCCCTCCCAGCCGGGCTCGACCAGCCACATCGGCAGCGATTCCGGCCCCATGTACTGCACCACGTCATGGGCGAGCAGCCATGCCGAGTCGGCGGTGACCACGGGTCCGGTGTGCCGGCCCGTGGAGCGGGACAGCGCGATCCACTCCCCGAAGGGGACTACGGGGCCGACGGCGTCGTAGGTGCCGGTCGTCCCCGCCTCGGCGGCGTCGAGGAGCCAGTCGGTGAGGTCGCCCACGTCGATGACCTGTGTCGGCATCGTGGGCGCGTCGGGGACCAGCATCGGTCCGTACGGATCGCGTGCGGCACGGGCCACCCAGTAGCCGGAGCGTCCGCTGTGATCGCCCGGGCCGCCGATGAGACCGGCTCGTGCGATGAGGAGGCGGTCACCGAGGGCCGCTGCCGATGCCTGTTCGCAGGCGGCTTTCGCCTCGCCGTACAGCTCACGGCCGACCTCGCTGCGGTCGGTGGTGGGAAGCAGGGCCGCGGACTCGTCCGCTCCCGCCGCCGCATGCGCCGCGTAGGCGCTGACGGAGGACACGTAGGTCCAGTGGCGGGCTCGGCCGGCCAGCGCGTCGAGCGCAGTACGGACGAAGCCCGGCTGCCACGACACCTCGACGACCGCGTCCCACACACGGTCGAGCAAGGGCTCGTACGCCGAGGGATCGCGGCGGTCGGCGGCCACCAGCTTCGCGCCGTCCGCGACGTCTCCGCTTTCGCCACGCGCAAGACACGTGACCCGATGGCCGCGTGCGAGGGCCCGCCGCGACAACTCCCGCCCCACCCACGCCGTACCGCCCAGAACCAAGATCTCCATGCCGACAGCCAAGCACCGAGAACACCGTTCGACCGCCGGGCTTCGCTGACAGCAGACCCGACGGGAGCCTCGCCGGGCGCCGCGGTCAGGAGGCGGGCGAGGTGTGTTTGAGTTCGATCTCGACGAAGGCCAGCGGGCCGTCGCCGGCGTTGACGACGTCGTGTTCGGCGCCGGCCGAGCGGGCGTAGGACCGGCCCGCCCGCAGGTCCGACTCGGTCGCCGAGCCGTCCGGCGCGACCGCGCTGATGCGCCCGTCGGTCACGGGCACGACCACGTAGTCGTGCTCGTGCCGATGCGGGCCGGTGCGGGTGCCGGGCTCGAAGTCCCAGCGGGTGACACGGATCTGCTCGTCCTCGTGCTGCACGCTCGCCCTGGCGGTCGTCGTCATCGAACCGTCTCCTCGCTCTCTTCCGTGCGCGGGCCTCGGCCCCAGGTCAGGGACCTGATCACCGCTTCAAGCCCAGTGGAACACACGTGACCCCACCGCCTCACGGCGCCACCCGCACCGACCTCGACACCCCGGGCACCCCGGGCACCCGTCCCGCCGCCGCGCCCCCGTGCGTCAACCTCCTGAAGCATCGACAGCGCCCGCTCCCCGGGCGAACGCCCCATCCCCGCGGCCGTATTGAAGTCTTGAAGTCACGGCCCCCCGCGGACGTAGTAATGCCGACGAGAACTATTGACAGCTCCATGACATGTGACTTCACTCACGACGCAGGGCCCCGGAACCGGTTCCGGAACCGCTTCCGGCCCCCGCTCACCCCCACCGCATGAGGAGGAGTGCCGTGTTACCAGATTCCCCCCGCCCGGCCACCGGCCGAGCGCGCACAGGTCCTGGCTGGGTCGCCGTGCTCTCGGCGTTCGCCCTGGTGCTCACGGCGCTGTACGCGGCTTCGTCGCCGGCCAGCGCGGATCGCTCGACCGCGGACAAGGCGGCCGTCGTCCGGGTCGCGGAGTTCCTGGCCGAATGTCCTTACAGCCACCGGCTGCCGGACGATCCGATCGTCTACCCGGGGCTGCCCGGGGCGTCCCACATGCACAGCTTCTTCGGCAGCCGGGTGACCAACGCCAACACGAAGGTGACGGACCTGCTGGGTTCGTCGAGCACCTGCAGCCCGGCCGTGGACACCTCGTCGTACTGGGTGCCGACCCTGTACCGCAACAACCAGGCGGTCGAGCCCACCGGAACCACCTTCTACTACCTGGGTGAAGGCGTGAACGACGCCGTCATCCAGCGCACCCAGCCCCTTCCCCAGGGCCTGCGGATCGTGGCCGGCAACGCGAAGGCGACCGGCACCAACGACCCCACGTCCATCGCCCGTTGGTCGTGTCTGTGGCACGGCGAGGTCAACCCCTCCAAGGACTTCGTGACCTGCCCGGCCGACTCGATGCTGGAGTCCTACCTCGATTTCCCGCAGTGCTGGAACGGCAAGGACCTCGACTCCGCCGACCACAAGAGCCACATGGCCTACCCGGTGAACGGCACCTGCCCGGCCAGTCACCCCGTCCCCGTGCCGAAGCTGCGCCAGGTGCTGCGCTACCCCGTCACCGGCAGCGCTCAGGGGCTGCGACTGGCCTCCGGAGCCGGCTACACCATGCACGGCGACTTCTTCAACGCCTGGCCCACGGCCGAGATGGCACGCAGGACGACGAACTGCATCAACGCCATCGTCAAGTGCGGAGCCGACGGCAATCCGTCCTGACCGGTGCGGTGCCCCGCTCCCCACCGGCGGGGTACCGCTCACCGCACGGCCCCCGAGACAGGAGACGGACATGGCGACAGCCGCGGCACGCGTCGGCCGCGCGGGCGGCGCGCACCTCGTCGCGACGCTGGTGTGCGCCCTGTTGACGGTGTCCGGGTGCGCCGGCGCTCAGCAGTCGGCCGGCACACCCGCCCCGGCAACCTCCGCCGCCCCCGTCTCCTCAGCCGGCGCGAGCACGGGCACGTTCAACAGCACGGACGTCGCCTGGATCCAGTTGCTCATCGCCATGGACGACCAGGCCGGCACCATCCTTCAACTGGCCCCGCAGCACGGCGCCGACCCCGGACTCAAGCACTGGGCGGCCGGTGTCGCACGCGACAACCGCACCCACCTGAGCGCACTTCGCGGGCTCCTCGCCGACGCCGGCGTCCCGGACAGCAATCCGCATGAGGGCCATGACATGCCGGGCATGGTCAACGCCGAGGAACTCCAGACCCTCAAGACCGCGTCCGGGGCGGAGTTCGACGCGCTGCTGCGGGCCGCGCTGCGGGAACACCTCACCCAGGCGGAGAACATGGCCCGGGCGGAGCAGGACAACGGCTCCGCCGCGGACGTCACGAAGCTCGCGGCCACCGTGGAGAACTCGACCGCGGGACACCGGCGCCGTATGCCCAGTTGAGAGCACCGCCGCAACACACACGCTTCGTGCGGCGAGTGAGCGCGGGTCCGGCCGGCTGGGGCGCTACGCGCCCTGCCCCTCCCCCGCCTCCTGGGCGATCCGCTCGAACTGCGCGGCCATCGCCTCCTGGAGCGCCTGGGCCGCCGACAGCGGGCGGACCATGACCGTGAGGTCGTCGATCCTGCCGTCCCCGTCGAAGTGCAGGAAGTCGCAGCCCTCGATCTCGCGGTCGCCCACCTTCGCCCTGAAGACCAGTGCGTGGTCGCGGCCTTCGGCGTCGGCGATCTCGCGGACGTAGCGGAAGTCGGTGAAGACACGGGTGACCGCGCGCAGGATGGCCACGGTGATCGCCTTGCCCTCGTACGGCTTGAAGACGACCGGGCTGGTGAACACCACGTTCTCGGCCAGCAGCGCCTCGATCGCGGCGTGGTCCTGGGCCTCCACCGCCTTGCGGAAGGGGTTCATCGCGCACCCACCTTTCATACTCAACTTTTTGATTAGGTGTGGATGAGATTACTCGCCGAGGTGTCCGAACGTCTAGTCTGGGACGCATGGCATTGCGCAACGCGGTCCTGGCCGCGCTTCTCGAGGGCGAGGCGTCGGGGTACGACCTGGCCAAGGGCTTCGACGCGTCGGTGGCCAACTTCTGGATGGCGACCCCGCAGCAGCTGTACCGGGAGCTGGACCGCATGGCGTCCGACGGACTGATCGAGGCCCGGCTGGTACGGCAGGAGCGGCGGCCCGACAAGCGCATGTTCTCGCTCACCGCGGCGGGCCGCCGGGCACTGCACGCGTTCACCGCCGAGTCGCCCAGACCCACGGCCATCCGCGACGAACTCCTGGTCAAGGTCCAGGCCGTCGACGACGGGGACAGCGACGCCGTACGCGCGGCGATCGCCGAGCGGCTGGAATGGGCGCGCGCCAAGCTGGCCCGCTACGACCGGCTGCGCACCCGGATCCTCGACGGCCGCACCGAGGAGGAGTTCCTGGCCGGGGCGGAGCGGGTCGGGCCCTATCTCACGCTGATGCGCGGCCGTTCGTTCGAGCGCGAGAACATCCGGTGGGCCGAGCGGGCCCTGCGGGTTCTTGAGCAACGGGCGACTGTGCGGGGCTAGTTGCCGTGCCGGCCGTGAGGCGCGCTCCGTCGGCATCGCCCGACCGTATTCCCGTAGATCCATTGGATGGCCTATGGCTGAGAACGGGCCGCCTATTGGTCACCTATGGGTGGGCGCGCCTACCTTCGGAGCATGTCGAAGATTCTCTTTGTGATGACCGGCGCCGACCACTGGACGCTGGCGGACGGTACCAAGCACCCGACCGGATTCTGGGCGGAAGAGGCGGTGGCGCCGTACGAGGCGTTCACGGCGGCCGGCCACGAGGTCGTCGTCGCCACGCCCGGTGGCGTCGTGCCGACGGTGGACCGGGGAAGTCTGGCGCCCGAGGTCAACGGCGGCCAGGAGGGCGCCGACAGGGTCGAACGCGTGCTGGCGTCCAGTGCCGAGTTCCAGCGGCCGGTCCGGCTGGAGGACGTGCGGCTGGACGACTTCGCGGCCGTGTTCTACCCCGGTGGCCACGGCCCGATGGAGGACCTCGCGGTCGACGCGGGCTCCGGCCGCCTCCTCCGCCTGGCCCTGGAGTCGGGCAAGCCCCTGGGCGTGGTCTGCCACGCCCCGGCCGCGCTGCTCGCCGCCCGCAAGGAGGACGGCACCAACGCCTTCGCGGGCTACCGGCTGACCGGCTTCACCAACGCGGAGGAGACGCAGGCCGGGTTCGCCGGCAAGGCCAAGTGGCTGCTCCAGGACCGGCTCGTCGAGGCGGGCGCGGACTTCCGGGAGAGCGAGCCGTGGGCACCGCACGTGGTCGTCGACCGGAACCTGGTCACGGGCCAGAACCCGGCCTCCTCCGCCCCACTCGCCGCCGAGCTGCTGAAGAAGCTCGCCTGAGCGGAAGCTCACCCGAACCCGGACTCCGCCCCGGGGCGGGCCGGCACTCCGACGCCGTACCGGCGGACGGTGCCGGGCCGCCGCCGGGGCTTCGCCCTGTCACGCGCGACGTCGTCCGTATCCCTGGTCACGGGCTTCCGGCCCGGAAATGGCCCACCCCGGCAGATCCGCGGAACCCCTGGATCCGCGTCCCGTGGAACCCGAACCGTTCCTGCACGTGACCGCCGCCTCATGAGCGCCGATACTGCGAGAGGATGATCTCATCAGGAGGTACCCATCATGAAGATGCTCATCAACGTCGCGGAGACGGTCGTCGCGGACGCGCTGCGAGGCATGGCGGCCGCACATCCGGAGCTGACGGTCGATGTGGAGAACCGGCTGATCGTACGGCGGGACGCGCCGGTGGCCGGAAAGGTCGGGCTCATCTCCGGTGGAGGCTCCGGGCACGAGCCACTGCACGGCGGTTTCGTGGGCCCCGGAATGCTGTCGGCGGCCTGCCCTGGCGAGGTGTTCACCTCCCCGGTGCCGGATCAGATGGCACGCGCGGCGGCCGCCGTGGACAGCGGCGCGGGCGTGCTGTTCATCGTCAAGAACTACACGGGTGACGTGCTCAACTTCGACATGGCGGCCGAGCTCGCCGAGGACGAGGGCATCCAGGTCGCGAAGGTCCTGGTCAACGACGACGTCGCGGTCACCGACAGTCTGTACACGGCGGGCCGGCGCGGCACCGGCGCGACCCTGTTCGTGGAGAAGATCGCCGGGGCCGCCGCCGAGGAGGGCGCGCCGCTGGAGCGGGTGCAGGCGCTGGCCGAACAGGTCAACGAGAGCTCGCGCAGTTTCGGGGTCGCGCTCAGTGCGTGCACCACACCGGCCAAGGGCAGCCCCACCTTCGACCTGCCGTCCGGTGAGCTGGAGCTGGGCGTCGGCATCCACGGCGAGCCGGGCCGGGAGCGGCGCGCGATGATGACGTCGCGGGAGATCGCCGACTTCTCGGTGCACGCGGTCCTGGAGGACCTCAATCCGCGCAATCCCGTCCTGGTCCTGGTCAACGGGATGGGGGCGACTCCGCTCCTGGAGCTGTACGGCTTCAACGCGGAGGTGCAGCGGGTGCTGACCGAGCGCGGGGTGCCCGTCGCCCGCACCCTGGTCGGGAACTACGTCACCTCGCTGGACATGGCCGGCGCCTCGGTGACCCTGTGCCAGGTGGACGAGGACCTGCTGCGCCTGTGGGACGCGCCGGTGAAGACGCCGGGCCTGCGCTGGGGCATGTGAGTCCCGCCGTCGTCCGGTAAATGTACGCACCACCAAGGAGATCCTGTGCTCGACACCGACTTCTTCCGCCGTTGGATGGCGGCGACCGCCGCCTCCGTGGACCGCGAGGCCGAGCGGCTCACAGCGCTGGACTCACCCATCGGCGACGCCGATCACGGCAGCAATCTGCAGCGCGGATTCACCGCCGTGGTGGCCACGCTGGACAAGGAGTCACCGGACACGCCCGGAGCGGTGCTCATGACCGCCGGGCGGCAGCTGATCTCGACCGTGGGCGGCGCCTCCGGACCGCTGTACGGCACCTTGCTGCGCCGTACGGGCAAGGCGCTCGGGGACGCTGCCGAGGTCAGCGAGGAGCAGTTCACGGACGCCCTGCGCACGGGGGTCGACGCGGTGATGGCGCTGGGCGGAGCCGCGCCCGGCGACAAGACCATGATCGACGCCCTGGTGCCCGCGGTCGACGCGCTCGAGTTCTCCTTCGCCCGGGCGAAGACCGCGGCCGAGTCCGGGGCCGAGGCGACGACGCCGCTGCAGGCCCGCAAGGGCAGGGCGAGCTATCTCGGCGAGCGCAGCATCGGGCACCAGGATCCCGGGGCCACGTCGGCGTCGCTGCTGATCGCCGCGCTCGTGGAGGCAGCAGGTGAGTGACGCAAGGGACAAGCTCGTCGGTGTCGTCCTCGTGTCGCACAGCGCCGCCGTCGCCGCTTCCGTCGCCGAGCTGGCGGTGGGACTGGCGGGCGGCGGCACGACCGCTCCGGTGGCGCCCGCCGGCGGCACGGTGGACGGCGGTCTCGGCACGAGCGCGGAGCTGATCGCCGCCGCGGCCGCCTCGGTGGACCGCGGCGGCGGGGTCGCCGTCCTCACCGACCTGGGCAGCGCGGTCCTCACGGTGAAGGCACTGCTCGCGGAGGGCGACGAGCTCCCCGAGAACACACGTCTGCTCGACGCCCCCTTCGTCGAGGGCGCCGTCGCCGCGGTGGTGACGGCCTCGGCGGGCGCGGACCTCGCGGCGGTCGCGGCGGCGGCCGCGGAGGCGTACTCGTACCGCAAGGAGTGATCCGGAGCATGGCGCGAGCCCCGGCCC
>NZ_JBHVXW010000034.1:0-33578 GCF_042881375.1 Streptomyces sp. NPDC058274 | reverse complement strand
GGTCACCAGGGGCGCCCCCACCGCCGTATCGCATGCTCTCCGTCGTCGCGCGACCGAGACTGTCAGCCGCTCGCGAGGAGCTGCTTGACCAGCGCGGCGACGCGGCCACCCTCGGCCAGGCCCGCGACCTTCGGGTTCACGATCTTCATGACCTGGCCCATGGCGCGCGGGCCCTCGGCGCCGGCCGCCTTGGCCTCCTCGACCGCTTGGGCGACGATCTGCTGGAGCTCCTCGTCGGAGAGCTGCTTGGGCAGATACGTGGCGAGGACCTCACCCTCCGCCTTCTCGCGCTCGGCCGACTCGGGGCGCCCGCCCTGCGCGAAGGCATCGGCGGCCTCCCGGCGCTTCTTCGCCTCGCGGGTGATCACCTTCTGTACTTCGTCGTCGGAGAGCTCGCGCTTCGTCTTGCCCGCGACCTCCTCCTTGGTGATCGCGGCGAGGGTCAGCCGGAGCGTCGAGGAGCGGAGCTCGTCGCGCTCCTTGATTGCGGTGTTGAGGTCTTCCTGCAGCTTCGACTTGAGCGTGGTCATGCCGTCGATTGTCGCAGGTGCGGTGAGCCGGTTGCCTGCTGATTTCCCGGGTGTGCTCCCCTGCACTCCCCGCGGCCTTCGCGGTTGTCCACAGGGAGGCGTCGGTCTCGCCGGGGTCTGACACGATGGACGTATGCGTGCGCGATACGGAGTACCCCTGGGAATCACGGCGGTGGGCGCCGCCGGTCTGTTGTATGCGGCGGGTTTCGAGGCCCGTTCGTTCCGGCTCCGGCGGGTGACGATCCCGGTCCTGCCACCGGGTATGCGGCCCCTGCGCGTGCTTCAGGTCTCCGACATCCACATGGTCGGCGGCCAGCGCAAGAAGCAGCGCTGGCTGCGCTCCCTGGCCGGGCTGCGCCCCGACTTCGTCATCAACACCGGGGACAACCTCTCCGACCCCGAGGGCGTGCCGGAGGTGCTGGACGCGCTCGGCCCCCTGATGGAGTTCCCCGGGGCGTACGTCTTCGGGTCGAACGACTACTACGGCCCCAAACTCCGCAACCCCGCCCGGTACTTGTTCGAGAAGACGCAGGGCCGGCACGGTCTGAACGGCAACGCACCGGTCACCGGCGCGATCCACAACCCCTGGGAGGACCTGCGCGACGGGTTCGACTCGGCGGGCTGGCTGAACCTGACGAACACGCGGGGGACGCTGAAGATCGAGGGCGCGTCGGTCGAACTGACCGGTCTCGACGACCCCCACATCAAGCGCGACCGCTACGCGCGCGTGGCCGGCGGCCCGTCGGAGTCGACCGACTTCTCAATGGGCGTGGTGCACGCTCCGTATCTGCGCACCCTGGACGCCTTCACTGCGGACGGCTACCCGCTGGTCCTGGCCGGCCACACTCACGGCGGCCAGCTCTGCCTCCCCTTCTACGGCGCCTTCGTCACCAACTGCGACCTGGACACGGACCGCGTGAAGGGCCTGTCCCGGCACACGGCCGACGGACGGACGTCCTACCTGCACGTCTCCGCGGGCTGCGGCACGAACCGCTATACGCCGGTCCGCTTCGCGTGCCCACCGGAGGCGTCATTGCTGACGTTGGTGGCGCGGAAGTAGCGCGGGGAAGTAGGGCGCGGGTGGGGGTGCGGGGTGCGGGGTCGGTTCCACGACGTCCTTCAGGGGCGCCAGGGACGCCAGGTATTCCGCGTAGTCCACGTATCCGCGTACTCCGCGTACTCCGCGTACTCCGCGGGTTTCCGCCGTGTGCCTCGGCAAGCTCGAGAAGTCCCGGACGAGAGCTGGGGCCGACATGACACCTGAGCAACGAGGCAGGACCGCGCCGTGGGCGAAGGCCCTCGCTGCGGTCCTGCTCACCTTGGTGGTGACGCTCGTAGTCTCCTGGGTGGTCGCCGACTCCCGAGAGTCCGCCCGGGAGCACACCGCCTTCGAGAACACGCGCGACGACGCCCGCCGGTTCGCCGACGCCCTCGTCGCCAAGGGCGGCCCGCTTTCCCGTCAGGACATCGAGGACGCCCTGGAGACGGTCACGGGCAACGGGCTGCTGTACAAGGTGAGTTCCGAGGGCGGACGCACACAGGCCATCGTGGCGTTCTCACGCCTCTACCAGCGCTCGGCGCCCCTCTTCGGCCCGGCCGAGACCATGACCGACCGCTGCTTCACCATCGACCTGCCCACATCGGCGCCCACCAGGGAAAGCGTCCGGATCGTCGCGCACGGCGCGGACGAGGCTTGTACGGAGGTGGCGGCGGGGACCGGCTGACGGGGGCGGCGCCTGGAGCCGGCGGTCCTGAAGTGCGGCGGGGACCGGCTGACAGGGGCGGCGCCTGGAGCCGGCGGTCCTGAGGTGGCGGCGGGGGCCGGCTGACAGGGGCGGCGTCCTGGCCCTGATGGTCGAGGGCTCGGGGTGGACCGGATGTGAACGGGGATGCGGCTGGGCTGGGGATGGGGGTGTGGAGCCCCTTTCGCGTTGCCGGATGCTGCCGGGCCCGGGGGCTTCGTTACCCGCGTGGCTCAACGGAGCTCGGGAGCCGACGAAAGCCTGGGGCGCTTGCCCGGCTCGGCGGCTTACGGAGCGATGGCGCATGCGGGGCCGCGGGGCCCGGCGGATTCGCGAGTCGGTGACGTACGAGAGGCGAGCAGCGCGGTGCCGGGCCTCCGTAACCCGCACAGCTTGTCCCGTATAGCCCGATTCGTCACCCCCGCTTAGCGTGAGGCCATGACCGCCCCGATACCCAAGGACATACCGGATCTGCCCGCGATTCCCGGTATCCCCGCACCGGCCCCCTTCATCGTCCCCGCGACGGCCGTCGTGGCACGCGCACGCCGCTCGACGGCGACCCTCTTCCGCGTCCTGGTGGCCCTGGCGGCCACGGCCGGCGTAGCCATCGACCTGGTCCTGGGCCACCCGATCCGGGTCCTGAGCTACTTCACGATCCAGGCCAACGTGCTGGTCGCGGTGGTCTTCGCCTGGTCGGCGTGGCGCGCATGGACCGCCCGCCGCCCGCTGCCTCCACTGCTGACCGGCGGCACCCTGCTCTACATCGTGATCACGGGCCTGATCTACCACCTGCTCCTGGCCAACGCGTCGAGTCCGTTCTCGATGACCGGCGGCACGGACGCGCCGACCGGATGGCAGGCGGTCGCGAACCAGCTGCTGCACACCGTGACCCCGATCGCCGCGGTGGTGGACTGGCTGCTTCTGACGAGCCCGGTCGCCCGTCCCGTGAGCCAGGCGGCCACGTGGCTCCTCTATCCCATCGCCTACCTGATCTTCTTGGTGGGCCGCAGCGCGCTGATCCCTGCCGGGTCGCCCGGGCGCTACCTCTACCCGTTCCTGGACGTCGACCGGCACGGCCACATCGGCGTTCTCAGCAACGCGGTGCTCCTCGGTCTCGCCTTCTACGCCCTCGCCCTCCTCCTCGTCACCCTCGATCATCTCCGCCCCGACCCCGTCCGCCGCCGCGCGAAAACCGGATTTCGTCTCCAGCCACCGGTGGGCTAAAGTAAACGACGTCGCCGCGGCAAGCAGCGACAATCGGGGTGTAGCGCAGCTTGGCAGCGCGCTTCGTTCGGGACGAAGAGGTCGTGGGTTCAAATCCCGCCACCCCGACAGTGAAAACAGCAGGTCAGGGGCCTGATCCGCTTAGCGGGTCGGGCCCCTGAGTGGTTCCTGGAGATGGCTTGGGAGAATCTGGGAGAAGATCTTGGTCCGGGTCTCCCAGCGAGCAGCAGCCGCACCCACCTGACCACCACATCCCCACACCACTCTCATGTGCGCGTTCGTGAACTGGGCGCCATGCGCTCAGGAGTCGTGCTTCTGATTCGTCTCGACAATCCGGCTGAACACCAGACGGCCTCCCTGGACAACCGCCCGCCGCCTCGCGACGGTCTTGACCGGGCGCATCCAACGCCTCGGCTCCAGTCCGGCATCGGCGCACATTGCGCGGATACGCGCCTCCATGCGCCCTCGCATGCACCCTCCTTGCGCCCCGCGCTCCCCTCCTACGGTCATGGAACAGCGAGGGCCGGAATGAAGTCCGACCCCGACGGGAGCAAGGTGCGGCAGATAGCCGCACCGACCTGACGTCGGCCGGATCTGCCCGCCTTGGGGGATGGGGCGGTATGAGTGCCCGACGCAGGATCCATGACAGCTTCGAACAGGCAGTCCAGGCCGCTGTGTCCGTGTTTGGAGCGGAGGTCACGCCGAAGCTGAGAGGCAGCGGGTGGCAGGAGGACCAGCTCCGGGGACCGCTGGAGAACATGATCCGGTCTGTATGCCGTGGCCTCGGTCTGGAGGTCACACTCATCGGCGAAGTACCGCTCGTCGACATGGGAGCCCGCCCTGACTATGCGGTTGAGGTCGGCGGCGCTCTCGTCGGTTACATCGAGCTCAAGAAGCCGGGCACCCAGGCCGACCCGTCCGTCTACACAGGCCGCAACGCCGGGCAGTGGGCGAAACTACGGCTGCTCAACAACGTACTGCTCTGTGACGGCAACGAGTTTTCTGTCCACCAGCAGGGCCAACAGGTTGGAGAAGTGGCCTACCTGCGCGGCTCGGTCCTCACCTCCGGCGCCCGGCTTGCTCCCGCTGACGGGGCGCTTGCGCGGGTGTTGTACGACTTCCTGACCTGGAAGCCGCAGACGCCCCGCACCACGAGCCAGCTCATCCGAGCAGTCGCAGGACTGTGCCAACTGCTGTCGGAAGAGGTCGGTGAGGCGATCGCGCAGGAAAAGAGCCGACGCCGTCTGCCAGCCTTTACAAAGCTGGCCAAGGACTGGCGCCACTTGCTGTTCCCGGAGGCGACCGACGCCGAATTCATCGAACAGTACGGTCAAGCCGTCGTGTTCGCGCTTCTGCTCGCTCGGGTGGAGGAGATCACCTTCGAGGGCGAGACCATGCACAGTATCGCCGCGAAGCTGGGCAAGAAGCACTCACTTATGGGCCAGGCGCTGGATGTCCTCGCCGGAGACTCGGTCGCGGGACTCTCCACCACGCTCAACACACTGCTCCGTGTCATCGGGGCGGTCAGATGGGACGTGCTGGACGACGGAACAGGCGATGCCTACTTCCTGCTCTACGAACACTTCCTTCAGATTTATGACCCTGAGCTGCGGATACGTACAGGCTCGTACTACACACCACATGGCGTCGTCTCGGCCATGGCCCGGCTGGTCGAGGACGTCCTGAGGCGGGAGGGCTTCCATATTCCTTCCGGCTTCGCCTCCCCTGATGTGGTCCTTGTCGATCCGGCCATGGGCACCGGCACCTTCCTGCTGTCGGCACTGGAGCTCGCTGCCGAGACCATCGCTGAAGAAGAGGGACCAGGCGCGGTGGGCCCCCGCCTGCGAGAGATGGTGGGGCGTCGACTGGTCGGTTTCGAGATGCAGGTCGGCCCGTTCGCCGTCGCAGAACTGCGCATGCACGCCATGCTCAAGAAGTACGGGTCCGCGGCCCCCGCACAGGGACTCAGGCTGTTGGTGGCCGATGCCCTGGACAGCCCGACAGCTGAGTTCAACTGGATCCCCCACACCTACCGAGCACTCGCAGAATCCCGCCGCCAGGCCAACCAGGTAAAGAGAGACGAGCGTGTCATGGTCGTCATGGGCAACCCGCCCCACGACGCCGTGAAACGGGGTGCGGGCAAGTGGGTGGAGCGAGGGGAACCCGAGGCGGACATCCCTGCCCCGCTGGGGGCCTTCCGGCAACCCGGTAACGGCAGGTACGAGTCGAAGATCGCCAACCTCTACGTCTACTTCTGGCGCTGGGCCACCTGGAAGGTCTTCGACGCACACGACGACGTACCTTTCGGCGTGGTCGCGCTGATCACGCCGAAGGCATGGCTCAAAGGGCGGGCGTTCGCCGGAATGCGGCGCTATCTGCGTGAAACCGCCGACGAGGGCTGGATCATCGACCTGTCGCCGGAGGGCCACCGAGCTGATGTCGCGACTCGCATCTTCCCCGAGGTCGCGCAGGAGTTGTGCATCGCGATCTTCGTACGATGGCGGAACAGCCCCAGGCCGCGGACAGAGCAGCAGATCGCAAAGGTAAGGCATCTCAAGGTCGCCGGGCGCCGCGACGAGAAGATCGAACGTCTGACGGCCCTCAGGCTCGACGACTCCGAATGGCGCGAGTGCGCCACGGGCAAGACGGATGCTTTCCTGCCGCCCGGCAGCGACCTGTGGGAGTCCTGCCCGCAGCTAAGAGATCTGATGCCGTGGTCGTCGCGTGGCGTTACTCCGGGGCGCATGTGGGTCTATGCACCGGACGAGGACACGCTCCATGAACGGTGGCGGCGCTTTGTCGCTGCGGACACCGAGCGGCGCGCCAAGATGCTCGGAGACTCGGGAGAGCGAACGCCCGATGACAGTGTCCCGCCCCTGCCAGGGGTCGAATCGCATGGACGGACAACACTCGCCACCGAGCACAGGACAAACACCCAAACGGTGCGCATAGGATTCCGGTCGTTCGACCGGCAGTATGTCCTGCCGGACAGCCGATTGATGGAACGCGGCAGAGCAGACCTCTGGCGAGTCCGGAGCGACCGACAGGTCTACACCATCGAGCAGAATGCCCACCCGCTGGTCAACGGGCCGGCGCTGGTCTTCAGTGCCCTCATTCCCGACATGCACTACTTCAACAACCGCAGCGGTTGCACCCGTCCTCTCTACCGCAACGCCGCTGGCACGCTGCCCAACGTCACGCCCGGTCTACTCCCCCTGCTCGCCAGGCGGTTCGGAGTACCGGTCGTCGCTGAAGACCTCCTGGCCTACATTGCCGCACTCGCGTCCCATCCGGAGTACACGGCCCGATTCCAGGAAGACCTCGAAGTCCCTGGCCCGCGCATACCCCTCACCGCTGACCTCTGTCTGTGGGAACAGGCTGTTGCCGTCGGCCAGCGGGTCCTGTGGCTGCACACCTACGGCGAACGGTATGCCGACGAGGCAGCCGGGAGGCCGTACGGCAGGGTATTGCTGCCACGCGACCGCCCCCGATGCGTCGCGGAGATTCCGGACGATACGGAAGCCATGCCGGAAAAGTTAGCGTACGACCCCGTGACACAGGACCTGTGGGTCGGCAGTGGACGGATCAGTCCGGTGCCTATCGCGGTCCGGGAGTACGAAGTGTCCGGGATGAACGTTCTCGACAAATGGTTTGGCTACCGCCGAAGGAACCCCGCCGGCAAGCGACGACTCGAACTGGACCATGCGTTCGCTCGGCGCTGGCTTCCCTCATGGACCACGGAACTGCTGGAGCTGCTGAACGTCCTCGGCCTGCTCGTGCAAGGGGAGCCGGCACAGGCCGACCTCTTCAATGAGGTGTGCGCGGGCCAACTGATCACGGTGGCAGATCTGACCACGGCGGGCGTCCTTCCCGTACCCACAGAGGCGACCAAAGCACTGAAGGCGACATCGGACGCGGGCGACGCACTCTTCGACCTGTGAGCGAAACAGCAGCTCGTTTCTACTGTCGGGCCCGTCGCTCTGGCAGAACCAGCCCGCGTAAGGAGCCTCAAGAAGCGGGACGACTCACTGCGCCGCCCTCTCTGGCTCATCAGCCGCGGACGGGTGGACGTACCTTCCCTCGTTGAACGGAGTGAACCACGCCTTGAACGCCATCGGCGCGACACCAAGAGCCGCTCCGACGGCGCTCTCGTCGACGCCGTCCATGGAGTCGTCATAGAGCCACTCGTGGTCCATGTCCTCGTAGACGTTGTCGGCGAACGAGTCGAGTGCGGCCGAGACACCGTCGTCGAGCAGCCCGAAAGTCTCCAGGCTCACGTTCGTCTCGTTCAACAACAGCTTCAGCGCGAGCTCCTCGGCGACGCAGCTCAGCTGCTGGAAGCTGCCATCCGTGAAGCGGGTGGTCATGGCGATCACCGTCACAAGGAAGCGGCGGGCGAAACGGGCGTCGTACTGGAGGGCGTACCGCTCGGGGAGGTCCTCGAAGTGCCACAGGGGACCGTCGCATTCCGCAGCGGTGGTGTCCTCCTCCGTCAGAGTCTGCACGTCTTGGAACAGCTCGTCCACCAGGATGTCCGTCGCGTACACCAAGGCACCGGCAGCGAGTTTGGCGTCCTCCGGCGAGACAGCGAACTCGGTGTCGCCGTCTTCCTCCTCGTCGTCTTCGTCGTCCAGGACGCCGAACATCACGGGCGAGAAGGAACGTAGTTCATCTGCCAGTGCCAGCATCTGACCGCGTACCGCCTCAGCTTTCGCCTCGGCGTCGTAGCCCTCGCTGTCGTCCTCGGCCGTGGGGCGCTCGGTATGCCGAGCCTTGCGGTCTGCCACATCATCGGGCGGGGCATCGGGACCGTCGGCGGCGGCGAGACTCTCCTGGGCGAGCTCCGGGTGCAGTTCGATCTCACATCGCTCGATCTGCCAGTCAGCCAACAGCTCGGACCGTTCCAGCAGTTCACTCACGACCGAGCGCACGGCCTCCTCGGCGAACTCCAGAGCCGGAGCATCCACGAAAACTTTCAGAAGCGCTCCGCCCGGGTAGACGGCCACGATGCTGTCGAGGAGATCGACCTCCATGCCGTCGGGTCCCTCGATAGCCCCGACCGAGTCGAATCCATCCTCGATGAGCGCCACGGCGCCAGTGCGCTGAAGTGGATCCATCTCCGGAGTGCCCTCCGGGATGTGGGCGTCCACAGTCACTACGTATGTCACGGTCTGATCCTGGCAGGGATATGCCGCACGACGGGGAGGAATTCGCTCAATCACGAGTACTCCGCATTGAGGCAGGCAGTCGGCCCGGCTTATGTCGGCAACGAAGCCGACGTACAGGCCATACTCCGACTTCGCCTCCCGCGACGTTCGAAAACACAGATCACCGCTTACACCGTCCGCTACAAACGAACGGTCCTCGCCTACAGGTGGCGCTATGGCGCCGACGCCGAACACGCCCGCTACCTCGAACGCCACACTCAACACCCGTGCCGCCCCGACGCCTTCGACCGAGCCGTATGACTCTCACCCACCGTCACAGGCAACCGGCAAAGAGCCTGCGACGCGCTGCGCCAGCCCCTGCGGCTCCGGCGGTCCCAGAAGCTGAGCGTGTCGCCGTTGCCGTCAATGTCGTCATAGTGCGGACACCACACACTAAGTGACGCTATGTTGCACACGCGCAAGCACCATCAGCGACGAAAGGTCCACTGCCATGTCTCGCCTCAACCTCGATCACCTGGCCCTCGCTGCCGCCCGGATCCACACCGCCGACGAAGTCCGTCGTGACCCGGCCGTTGTCAAGGCGGCCAAGCGGTTCGCGGAGGACAGCGCCCAGGCTCTCCGCTCCGGTGGTGCGCTAGCACGTGAGGCTCAGTCCTCCTGGCGTCGCCACAGCCCGCTGGCCAAAGGGACCGGAACTGATGAATGATTTCAGCGCAGAGGCGATGGGTCTCGTGATCCGCGAGCACCGCCAGGCCCAGAGTCCCTCTATGACCCAGGAAGAGTTGGCTGAGCAGGCCGATTACGGGAAGGGCGGCGCGGTCTCGATCTCCCGGATCGAGCGTGGACTCGTAAGCCCCGGGGAGCACCGTCTGGCCGCCATCGCCCTCGCGTTCCAACTGACACCCGAGCAACTCAAGCAGGAGGCGGAGGACCGAACCAGGTCTCTCGCTCGGCAGCGGGGCCAGCGGCCGGTGAAGTTGCGCGACCAAGTCGCAGAGACGAAAAGACGTCACGCCGAGATCAACGAGAAGGCGGCCCAACGGTCGAAGATCACCCAAGAACACGGGAAAGCCTTCAACCATGTCCATGATGTTGCCCGTGACGAGTTTTTCCTCAGGTTTGTGGAGCTGGCCGAAAGCATCGGTGGGGCGCCCGAGCCAGAGAGGCCGAGTGAGGAGGAGATCGAGCGCACGGGCGAGATCCCTACCGCGATACGTATCGAAGCCATGTCCGTCGGGATCGCCAACGCGATCCGCGGTGCCGCCGCTGGAGGTGCGGCCGGGGTAGCAGCCGGCGGAGCCGCGGCCTACGGTGCGTTCACTGCCGCCGCGTTGTTCGGGACCGCCTCCACAGGAGCAGCTATTTCGACGCTGTCCGGGGTTGCCGCGACCAACGCAACTCTGGCACTCCTGGGAGGCGGCACGCTGGCTGCAGGCGGTGCGGGCATGGCTGGTGGAACTCTCCTGCTCACAGGCATGGTCGCCGCCCCGGCGGCAGCCCTGGCGGCCGCCGGCTTCTACGTCTTGAGGCAGCGCCGGAACAAGAAGGAGGAGGAGCGTCTCCGAACTGAGGTCGAGGCTGCGGAGGCGGCTCTGGATCAGTCACAGCAAGGCTTCGACGCGATGATCGACGTACTGGATCGTGCCCCGGCCATCATGGAGTACGTCAGCGTCCACGGCACCCACGCCCTTGAGAAATGGAGGGTAAATCTGCCGCCGGAGCCCCGGGACTGGGAATCGCTCGGGCATGAGGGGCAGGAACGGTACAAGGAGTTCCTGACCGTGGCGGGATGTCTCCTCGCCGTGAGCAGCATCAACGTCAGCGCTCTCCTCACGGCAGAGCCCGACGCTTTGCCCGAGATGGACAAGGCCATCGACGAGACGCTGCGGTACGCGGACAAAACCATCAAGTCGCTCGTCTGAGTCCCGAAGTCATTGCCACGCGCAGACCTGGCGCTACAGCGCCCCGCAAGTCCCTTCCAGCTGGCGGTGACGGTGGGTGAGGGGCATGCGGCCTGGTCGAACCATTGGGGCTCCTCCACGTCTTGGCCGCCGTCGCCCTCATCCACCTCGCCGACTACACCAGGTGCCTGAATCACACGATCCCGACCAGCAGATAACCTGCGACGCGCTGCACTAACCCCTGGATAGAAGCCGCTGCCCCGGTCCGGGGGTACACCGTCCCTGACCAGGGCTGCTACCTCTGCAGCGGGAATCCGGGTTCCTTCGATGAGCGGCTCACCACCACGCACCATTCGAAGTAACCGGAGCCCGTCTCCCGACCATCAGGCCATCGTCGTGGCGCGAGCGCGCAGCAGCCGATCGAGTACGGCGACCGGCGAGCGCAGGTGCAGGCTCCGCCGGGTATCGAGCGCTGCCTCCTACTGATCGGTCAAGCCGCCCTTGAGACGCTCGCGCATGCCGGGGGTCACGTGGGCGTAGCGGGCCGAGACCGAGCCGTCGATGTGGCCCATACGCTCGTCCATCAGCACCTTCTCGGTGCCGAGATCCTCCATGTGCGTGCGGTGGGAATGGCGCAGGCCGTGCGGGGTGAGCCCTCTGGCAACCGGCAGCCAGCAGGCGAAGGGCTACAAGGTCGCCTTGCCCGACGACCGCAACGAGGACAAGGAACCGGTCTACTACGCCGGATCCACCCTCGCCCCCGACCTGTCCCTGCCCCGCATCCAGCAACGCTTCACCACCGACTCCGCCCCAGCGGAGGCCGCCGACAGCGAGCGGCCGGAACGCCCCACCGCGCCCTCGGCACCTGCCGCGGCTCGGCGCACCACCGCCCACGCGGCCTGGGCAGCACTACTCGTCCTCGACCACAGCGGCGACGACGGCGCGGCTGCCGCCCAGATCGCCGCCACCGGCGAGGTCCTCGACGCCCTCGCCAAGACCTCCGCCCTCCACACCCGCAACGAAGTGCGCCAAGCGGCCTGGGAGTTCGAACGGGCCTCCCGCTCCCACACCCGAGCAGAGTTCCGCCACGCGCAGGACCTGCGTCGCGCGGCCCGCGACCTGGCGTACGGCGGGCCCGCGTTCGGCAGGGGCGAGGACGGGGCAGGCACCGCGATGGTCCTGGACACGCTGATCTTCCTCGCCATCGCCGCCCACTGGCACGCCCAGCGTCACCACGCCCAACAGGCCGAGGCCGCCCACCGGGCCGCCGAGCACCTGCGGGCCGCCTACCAGCAGGCAGCCGCCGAACCCCTCACGGTGCTGCGCGAACGTGGCCGCCGTATCGCCCCGTCCCTGCGCCGCCACCACACCGCCACCGTGCGAGCCGCCCTGCCCGACCTCGCCGAGACCGTCCTGGCCGAGCCCGGCTGGGACGCCCTGGCCGCCACCCTCACCGACGCCACACAGGCAGGCCACAACCCCCGCGCTCTGCTCACCGAGGCCGCCACCGGCCGGGAACTGGGCACCGCCGATTCCATCAGCGACGTCCTGGTCTGGCGCCTGCGTCACATGGCCGACCTTCCCGCCTACGCGCCGACGGCCCCGGAACCCACCCAGGCCAGCCGCCTCACACCCGGCCAGGCCGTGACTCCGCACATCGCAACGCCTTCGGCACCACGCGCGCCGCGCCGCTGATTCCGGCGAAGGTCCTTAGGCGACATCGCCGCTCATGTCAGCGACCGCGCGTAGTACGACGGGCCCGACCGGTTCTCACGGTCGGGCCCATCATCCACCTACGCCAGCATCGACCCTGATCAGGCACGCATATGTCTTGCAACACCCCTACGAGTCCCAGCCACGCTATCGGCGGCAGCGACATCCATCACTCGATGTATGACCGCCGTCACATCGAAATCTCGTTAGCATCGCGAGCTCTCTCGGCGCCTTGTCTGCTCGCGCCGAAGTGACGCAGGCTCTCTTCGCGGGTGGAGTGGAACCGGTCGACCGGACCGGAGTTGCGGCTGTATCAGGCGGCGTCCAGGCCGGGTTACTTCGTCTCGTGGCCGCCCCGGCAGCGCAGCCACAATGAGTCGTCGCGCAGGCAGAAGACGATCCAGTCCCGGTACTCACCGCAGCCCGGACACCGTACGAACTTCGCCGTGGACGACGAGCGGCTGCTGCCAGCGCATCATGAACCCCACCGCCTGGCGCGACGGCATCCGCAACGCCGGTGGCAGGAAGGTGGGCGCTACCCCATCCGGCACCGGCGGAGCCGGTGTGGTCGGCGTGGGAGCATCTGGCCACGGCTGCGTGGCCCGCAGCTGTGGAGCAACTCGTTGCCCGCACACTGGACTTCACGAAATGCGCGGTCCTCGCCGAGACCTCGGAACAAGAACAAGACCTTCTTCCTCTCTCGCTATTGATGGGCGCGAGGAACGCGCCTTCAAGTGTCCAGCCCGCTGCCGCTCGGGGAGAACGGCGGCAAGTCGCTCCACAGAGGCTCCTCGGGAGAAGTCGTCAGCCACGGCGGATGACGGTCACCCGGCCCTCGGCGCTCTCGGGCACAGTGCGGCGGGATACCGGAACCGGTGAGGCGAGCGACGTGGCGAACGCCGCGACCAGATCATGAGGAAAACTGGCGCTGAAGCTGGCATACCACAGGTACGCGGCGCCAGGGACGGGTTCCGCCCACGCCTGCCAGCCCAGCAGGTCAGGGCGAGGATCTGCGTCCTGGATGAGCGGCGGCAGCATCTCCAGGGACACGCTGGCGGAGAACCCGGGATCCATGGCGGTGGTCCAAGGCCGGTCCACGTCGCGCACCCAGCCTTGGGCGCTGAGCGCGTCGACGACCCTCTCCGGCCCGTCCAAGCCGACGTCGGGTGCCTCACGAGCATCGATCGCCAGGAGGAGGTCGGCGAGCACCTCGTAGGGGACGCCGGTGGTGAAGTACGCGTTCCACTCCGTCATCACGGACGTGGCATGCGGGCGGACACTCAGTTGCCAGGCAACGGGCAGTCCGCCCAGCTCGAACGGGTAGCGCGAGGATCCACTCGGCGCCACGCAACCCGTCCGGGCTCACGTACAGCAGGGTGTGGCGGGCCGTGGGCCACATGCGCCAGCCGAGGCCGGCCAGGGTGTCGCCGATCCGCTCGGCGAGAGCGCCGTCGTCACCGGCGAGGTGGCGCGGGGTGACCCAGTACACCGGGTCCGTCGGGGAGGGGAGGGAAGGGTCGGTGGGGCCGTTCGGGTGCAGGGGCGCGTCCAAGGGCTCAGGGCAGATCTTCCAGCGGAGCGTTGTACGTTGACATGCCGTGGCGCGGAATGACAGTCATTGCGGGATGTCTCCTGTCTGCCGTCGGCGAACCGATGCGGTGGCCCTCTGGCGACAGGAGCAGAGCACTGGGGCGCCATCGGTGGCGCGGGCGCAAAACCCCGTGCGCGGTGCGCACAAGGTGCCGATAGTTGAGGCATGGACGCGATTGACTCCGCATGCGCCGTTGTCGAGGAACACCACCCTGACGCCCGGGCGGCGTTCCTGGGAGGCAGCGTCGTGACGGGCCGCCGCACGGCGATGTCGGACCTCGACATCGTGGTGCTGCTCAATGGAGCCCCAGCCCCGTACCGGGCGAGCATCCGGCACGGCGACTGGCCGGTGGAGCTGTTCGTGCACACCGAGACGACCTGGCACGCGTATGTCGAGCGGGAAGTACGCAAGCGCCGGTCACCGCTGCTCTGGATGTGCGCCGACGGGCTGCTGCTCTTCGACACCGATGGAGTCGGTGCGCGTGTCGCCGCCGAAGCCCGGAAGCTGACCGCCGCGGGACCACCCAGTGTGTCAGCCGAGGAAATCGACGACCGTCGCTACGCGATCACCGACCTCCTCGATGATCTTTCGGGAAGCACCGACCAGGGCGAGCGGCTGTTCATCGCCACTGAACTGGCGCGGAGAACGGGCGAGTTGGCACTGGCCATCGGCGGGTCCTGGAACGGAGGCGGGAAGTGGCTGGCGCGCCGTCTCGATACCACGGCACCAGGGCTCAGCACGCGCCTGCACCAGGCGGTCCGTGAGGTGCTGGAGGGCCAGGTCGAGCCCCTCATCAGTGTGGTGGACGAGGTACTCGGGCAAGCCGGCGGCCGGTTGTGGGTTGGCTACAGGCGCGGGGGCAGAATGCCATGAGCAGGCTCGGCAACCGGAGCCGATCAGCAAGCATGACCGCGACCGGGCTGGAGATGCCTGGAGTAGGCGGCAGCTCCGGTGCACAGGCTCACATCGCCCTCCATACAGTCGGATCTGGCTGTGGCTGACGGCTTCCGCCCGTGCCCCGGCGACGGGCACCTCCCGCCGCACCACTGCTACGGTCGCCTCCATGGCGCTCTCCGTCTCCATGGGTCAGGCTGTTGATCTACGGGTGCAGCAGGTTGATGAGGTTCTTGATCGTGTCGAGCGGTCTCTGCAGGTGCGCTTGCTCCCGGCCACGGTGGTGCGCAAACGCCGGTCTGTGGGAGCCAGGACGGTCCGCGACACCTGGGTGCGGATCGAGCGGCGCTCGCTCGAAAAGATCCCCGATCAGGGATGGAACGGCACCGAAAGTGCCGCGCGTCTGGAGGGCATCGCCCAGCCTGAGTGGCGCGGATGTGTGGTCTGGCGGGACACAGCCGAGCCGGTGATGTGGCGGGCCGACGAAACCGGACTCCTGCCGGGGGCTCCCGTCGGAAGCGCCATCTTGAGTGAGGCCCCGGAGATGACGGACGCCTGGTGGGAGGCGTTGAACGCCTCGTTGGACGCTCTGGCGGCACAGGACACCGGGCGGATCGCCACACCGGACACCGTCACCATCACCCAGGCCCTCGTCACCGAGTCCATCCGCGGTGTCTTCTCGGGTGACTTCGATACGACCGTGGAGCGGTGGGTGCCGGCCCACGCGGACCTGAACTGGGCGAACATGACGGCTCCGACGTTCAGCCTCTTCGACTGGGAGGACTGGGGTAGCGCGCCGCTGGGGCTGGATTCGTCCTCCCTGTGGGCGAGTTCGCTTGCGGTCCCGGCTCTGGCCGATCGCGTAAGGCGTGAGCGCCGGTCGGACTTCGAGAGCCGGGACGGCAAGTTGATGACGTTGTTCGCCTGTTCGAAGATCCTCGGACGGTACGCGCACCCGGAGGACCCTCGGCTGGAACCCGCCCGGCGCATGGCTGAGCGGGTCATCGAGCAGCTTCAAGCGGGCTGAGCGCGCGGGCGGTTTCGGAGGTGACTCCGATATTCCTGGACGGTCCACTCGTCGACCCCGCCCGCCAGGGTTCCGACGAGTTCGCCGAGATGGGCGGGCTCATCGGTGCCCACGGCGACGGTGCCGACCCGCGGGAGGTGATAGGCGACTCTGAACGCCGCCTGTACGCAGGAGAGTTGGCTGCCGTCCCGGAGGAAGACGCGTGGATCGATCCTGTCCCACACAGGAGTGCTGGTACTGCCCCCGAAAGGGCTCATCCCCCACACCTTGGCGCCCGCCAGACCCCACGCCTTGGTGATGGCATCCGCGGCATCCAGCGTTCTGGCTCCGACCAGCAAACCGGCGCGGACCATGAGGACCGCCGGCTTCGGTACGGTCATGTCGATGAGGCTCAGCAGCGGTAACGGGTCCCAGGACGCGACGCCCCAGGCGGCGCAGAGTCCCTTCCCTACGGCCGCGTCGAGAGTGGCGCACGCCCGTACCAGCGCCTCGTGGTTGTGAGGGGCGGCTTCACGGAGCGAATGTTCCGGGTTGTGCAGGAACACCAGGTCCGGCTCCCGCCCGAGGTCCTGGGCGGCCTGTTCCACGGCCGCGTGCAGACGTACGGAGTCCAGAGAATGCTCCGCCCCGTCCGGCCCCGGGAAATAGCCGACCTTGGTGGAGACCGTGAACTTTGGCAGCAGGTCACCGGCTGTCCGCGCCAGGACCTCATGCGAACGGAAGCCGAGATAGTTGCTGCTGGTGTCGAGTGCGGTGACACCGAGGTCCAGCGCCCCGGTCAGGAGACGGCGTTCGTGACGAGACCGGTGTAGCCCAAGGACAACTCGGGGGTCAGCACCGCGCACAGCTCCTCCTCCACCAGGATCTCGGCGACCTCGGTCACTCCGGCTCCGACGACGGCCACGGCTCGCTCCAGCGCGACCGGCTGGCCGCTGAGCAGCAGACGCAGTGCGGGCAGAGCCTTGGCCGTGAGGGTGAGCTTCTTCCCGGAGGCCACGACGTGGACGGTCTCCCCGCTTTCCTCGATGCGGGGCGGGAAGTGGGTGGTGCACACCACGGCGGCGAGCGGCCCGAATATGTCGAGGAAGGGCACGTGCCGAGGCAGCGTCGTCTCTTCCTCGTACGCGGCGAGGAAGTCGGCCGGGGAGCGTTCACCGACGAGCTGGGCGGCAGCCGCGCTCAGGGCCTCGCCGCCGGTTCCGTGCCAGCGGTCGAGGTCGTGGCGGAAGATCTCGTGCTCGCGGCACCAGTCGGCCAGCCATGCGAGCCAGCTTGCTCCCGTGCGCTTGGTGATGCCGAAGGTGACGTGCAGGCTCTTGCCAGAACCGCTGCCGGACCGTGTCGCCTGGTGCCAGTGGCCCCGAGGGATGTGCATGACGTCACCGGTCCGCATGGTGCCGGACCAGATGATCTCGTCGCTCGGGGTGTTGTTGGGGTCGGCGTCCCGGTACATGGGGACTGCGCGGGAGGTCGCGCGGACCTCCCACTCCTTCTCGCCGGCGAGTTGGACGATGACGACATCGTGGTCGTCCCAGTGCAAGGGGAAGCCGGAGGCGTCGTTCGTCGTCAGGTACGCGTTGACCTGGACTCGCTCGTGGGACCACCACTGCAGGGCCCGGCAGGCGACCTCCATCGTCGGATCGAAGACGTTGGCCTGGTCCATGATCACCGTCGCGCCTTGTCCCAGGAGGCTGCCCAGGCTGCGCATGTTGGCCATGGGGATGCTCTGGCCCCGAGGGCTGACGCTGTCGGTGTAGTAGATGGCCGGATGGACCTCCTCGCCCTTCTGGAAGCACCGGAACTGCGGGCGGCTCAGGCTCCTGCGCATCGCGATGTCGAGCAGACGGTGGCCTTGAACGCGCCGGGCACGATCAGTTCCTGGCGCTGCAACTGCGTCACTTCTTGGCTGCCGCGCTGTCTACGCTGGGGAATACACGCGGGCCGCCTCCCTATTCGACACCGTTGGACGCGATTACCGCAGGCATCTGCCACCAAATGACGCATATGTCCTCGACTGCGCCTACCACGCAGGACATGCCTACGCTGAGATCGGCAAGCCCGACAAAGCCCTTCCCCAGCTGCGGTTCTACGTGCTGAACGCCCTGAGCTCAGTGCCACAAAAAGAGCCAGAGGAAGTCCTCGAAACCCGCTTCGTCATCGCCCAGATGCTGGCGACCGCTGCTCGTACTGACGAGGCATTGACCGAACTCGAGGCCATCCGCCCCCTCCTGGCTGATGCCTTCGGTCCCGAGTCGACCCAGGTCCGCAACCTCAATAGGCAGATCGAAAGGATGAGAGAGGGCAGGTAGCACGGCAGACAAGCATGCCGGATAGAGAGGACGGCGGTATCTGCTGAGCGGAGGGACCGTGCATACGAAGCCTCCCTTCCCTCCCTCTGTACTGCCGCACACGCTGCGGCGGCGGCACTTGCGGCATCGAGCGTCAGCCCGGCTGCTTGATTCGTAGCGGATGTCCACCAGCCCACCCAACGGCGGCTGAGGATGCGTCAGACTGACTGATCAGTCGCCTGCTGGGGCGGCAATGAGGATGGGCAGCAGGGCATGAAGAAGCGCGATACGGGTGTGCCAGATGCGAAGGAATGGCGCACGACGACGGTGGTGCCGCCCGCACCGGCGGGAAGTCGGCTCGCGTGCCCAGTAAGAGTCACCAACCGGTTCCCGGTCGGCTCCTTCCGGTCCGATGGCTGAGCAGGTAGCTACCACAGGAGGGCGCGGGACCGCCTCGGGGCGTGTAGAGGGGCCAGGATGGAGTCGTCCGGGGCTTGACGTCGCCGCGGGCCGTTATCCGCTCTCGGTGGAGCGGCATGTGGGGCGCATGGTCGATCACCTGGTGCCAGGGGTGACCACGTTGACTCCGCATGCGCGGTACTACGCTCTGCACGGGCTGATCGCAGCGCAAGCCGATGCGGAAGACCTGACGGTCCCGGCCGCCCAGACTCTGCTGCGCCGCGCGGAAGTGGCGTTGGCCGCCGTGTCGTTCGCGCATCATCCGCAGGCTCTGGAGTGGCTGCCGCGTGCTCATGGGGTCGATGCCATTGCCCAGCGGCTGCACTCCGGGACGGTCACCATGTCCGAAGCCGAGGTCCCGGGCAAGGACGGGTACGTGGGCAACTCGTGGGGGTTCTGGGCACCGTACGCCGGATCCGAGGTCGCGCTCGGCATCCTCGGTGCGGGCCCCATGCCGGTTCCCGGACCGCGGTTGGAGACCGCGGCACTACGAGCTGGGCTGGGCGGGCTGCTCGAACTGGCCGCCGAGGACACACTAAACGTGGATGATCTCGTCTCTTTCGGGGACCGGCTGTGCGTGTGCGTGGGCGGTGAGCATCCTGACGGGGCGTGGCTGGCGAATCTCATGTGCGAGTCCGGTGCACCGGCCGAAGCAGGTTCCCTCTCGGCAACGCGACGACAGACGATTCAGCTTCTGGCTCGTGTGGTCGCCACACATCCCGTCCGATATTTCACCCGTGACATCGGCCATGTGCTCGCTTTCGGCGACTTCCTGACCACCGATCCCGTGACCAGCGGCATCGACGCGGCCGGCGCCTGGCGCGGAGTGGTGCTGCGCAACTACTCTGTCGGAGCCTGGCGCCGCCTGTGGTCCTGGCTCGTGGAGCAGGTCGACGGGCTGGTACCGATCGAGGACGTGGCCGACCGCTTCGCCGCGGAGTTGCCCGACATGACGGTGGACGCGTTCCTGTCCTCCCTGCCCGCGACGCAGAGCACGGTCGGAACGCCGTTGCCCGCCGAGCACAACCTGAGGTGGGCGGGTGATCCCTTGCCTGTCGCAGAGCTGCGGGTGCTCGCCGCCAGTGCCCGTCGGGTGGACGAACTCACGGGTCGGGTCCGGGACGCGTTCCTCGGCCAGCGCGGTGTCGAGCTCGGCCCGGAATGGGTCCAGCGGCGGCTTGACGAAGCCCGGCCCATGAAACTGCACGACGTCGCCCGCCGACTCACCTACGACCTGGTGGCGCGGTCGCAGCGGATCGCGCTGGCCAAGGCCCGCCGACGTGCTGACGGCACGCTCTGGTTACCGACCCGGCTGCACGAACGGGGCGGGCTGCTGTACCGGACGAGCCAGGAAGGGCGCGGTGACGTCGGGCTGCGGCTGGACCAGCTCGGGACCGTCCTGGCCACCTGCGGCGTACTGCGCTACCACGACCAGCACTGGTCGGTGACCAGGAGCGGGAGGGCTCTCGTTGACTGAGACCAGACCGGCACCGGGAGCGGCGGAGCCACCAACCGCGTTCGCCTCTCCGCTGACCCTGATCCTCGACGAGGAACGCACGGGCGGGCGGAACCTGGAAGAAGCACTCTTCCTCAGCTTCACCGCCGATCTTGGCTTCTTCGAAGAGGTAGCCCTCGGCGTCACCCAGGCCACCGGCGCACGCGTCACCGTGGCGGGAGACGTCTCCATGGCCCGAAACGATCCCCGCTCCGTCCGGCGGGCCGGCCGCAGCTACCTCGCCGGTCTGGCATACGCCCACGGTGCCGCGTTCCATCCCAAGCTGATGGTCCTCGCCGGACCGGAGCACGCCACCATCGCCCTCGGCTCCGGCAACACCACGCTGGCCGGGTGGCAGGCCAACGCCGAACTGTGGACGGTTCTGCGGGTGGACGGCGAGCAGAGTCCCACCGCGGTTCCGGAGCTGTCGGCATGGCTTCGCGACCTCCCGGAAAGGGTGAGGTTCTCCGCCGGAGTGCCACAGGCGCTGGGTCGGGTCGCAGCACTGCTGGACCGGCTCCACCGCGACAGGACACCCACCGCGCCACAGGTCCGCGTCGTCAGCAGTTTGCGTTCGCCGATCATCGATCAGTTGCCGCAGGGGCCCGTCGACGAACTGGCCGTGTTCGCGCCCTTCTACGACCGGCGCTCGATGGCACTGCGGCGCCTGCTCGAACGCTTCCGTCCGGGCCGGTTCGCCCTCGCCTACCAGCCCGGGCTCAGCGATCTCGACGGTCCGTCGGTCGCCGCCCTGGTGAAGGAGTACGACGGACGCGTCATCAGCGACAACGACCAGCGGTACCGCCACGGGAAACTCGTCGAGTGGGTTTCCGAGGGGCAGCGGTGGGCCCTGACCGGCAGCCCGAACCTCTCCGCCGCGGCCCTGCTGCTTTCGCAAGGCGACGGCGGCAACTGCGAACTCGGCATCATCACCCCCATCCCCGCCACCCTTCTTCCGGACGGCGCCGACGAGCCCGCCGCGCGGCTGCACACGGCCCCGTCTCTCCCCCGCCCCATCGCCAGCAGCGGGCCGCTGCTGCTCGGTGCCCTACGCGTACCGGACGGCCTGGAGATCAGCGTGGCCCGGCCTCTCTCCGGCACCGCCCACCTGGAGTTGTCTCAGGCGGCAGCACCGCCGGAGGCATGGGAGCGCATCACCGACATCCCGCCCGGACAAGCCACGCTGACGGTGACGGCTCCGGCTGATGCGGGCAGCCGTGTGCGCCTGGTCGTAGTCGACAGCGACGGCGTACCAACCTTCGGCAACATCGTGTTCGTCGTCGACCCTGACCGCGCCCTGCGCCGAATGACCCCGGCCCAGTCCCAGACCCCCACAACACGGCCACCCGACCTGTTCGCGGATCCCCGGCTCGCCGAACGATTCCTGGGCGACCTGGAAACCCTCCGTACGGGACTGACCCCCACCCCAGCGGGTGTATCCGCGAGCAGCAGCACTGGCGGTGCGGTCGCTACGGCCCCGCTAGACGGCGACGAGGACGGCTGGGAGAGCTACCTGGACGAATGCGCCGGACGCGTCGGACACCCGCTCACTCGCTTCGCGCTGGGGCTCCCACTGCCCACCGACACCAGCACGCCCTTTCAGGACCTGCTGCCCGTCTCTTGGGACGAGCGGTTCACCGACGACATCGAAGCCGCCCTCGACGATGACGACGCCGAGGCCGTGGCAGCAGAGCACGACCCCGAGGCAGCCGGTGCCGAAGCGAACGCCATCACCCTGCCCGACCTCCGGCAGGCCGACCAGGAAGTCCGCCGTAGATACCGGCGCTGGGTGGAGCGCCTCGTCGCCCTCGCTCCCCAACTGGGCCCTCCGGAGCGCATGCTCGTCGTCCGGCTGACCTTGTGGACCGTCGCGGCAGGCGCCTGGCCCCCGGCACACACTGACTGGCTGCCACTGCTCTCCCGGGCCGTTCGCGCACTGAACCGAAACGATCTCCCCGAGCGGATCGAGCCGCAGGTCGGCAGCCTCGCCGCAGTCGCCCTCGCCGTGCTCCGAAGCCACGCCCCACGCTACGAGATCACCCCTGAGACACTCGCCTTCAACGAAGCCTCCCAGGCAGTCGGTCATCTGCTTCCCGCAGTGGACTCCGCGTACGTCGCGGAATACACGGCGCTGCTCGACACAGCCTTCGGCCCAGCCGTCGACCAGGCCGCCGTGCTCGATGTCGCGTCGGACGTCGTACAGGACGATCCCCTCGCTGACGCCGTATGGTCCCTCGCCGAGAAGGGGCGCGACGTACACCGCCACGGACGACTCCTGCTTCATGTCACCGGCCGCTTCAGCAACCCCGCGCTGGTGGCACTCGAAGCAGTCGGCGCCGCCGAGGATGCGCCCCTCGTCGGGGCCTGGGCCGACTCGGGCTCCGACTCCGGCGGGGGAGCCTGGGCGCTGGTCGTCTGGCGTCGGCCCGACCTCATCGTGGTCGATGCCCGCCGGCCGATTCCCCTCTGGCGGCATTACCGGCTCACCGGACTGGTAGGCCCCAGAGCCCTCGCCGCGCAGCGCGGCTTCGAATCCGCCGCCTCCGTCCCCCACGGCCCCCGCAACCAGCCCTTCGAACTGGCTCACCAAGTCCTGTCAGACCTGCGTCTGGCCGGGCCACGGCCACCACGGTGCGAGCCATAGTCCGTGGACTACCCCGCATGCTCGCCCGGGAGGACACCGTGCCACCGGCCACCGGTGACCACGGTCCTCAGGATCTGTCTACGGCAAGGTGCGAGCGGAGAGTGCTGTACGCCTACGGGGCAGGGGCCATCAATCCGCTGCTGCCTCGTCCGGGTCGATCATGGCCAACCACCCGGACACCTCTTCCTCAGCCTGGCGTTCGTCAGCAGCGCTTTGTTCCTTGTCCTCCTCCCAGGCCACGCTCTTGAAGATCTCCTCCGATTCCCACTCATCAAGCAGTTCGTGAGGTCTGTGATCCCAGTCGCCGAGTTCCCCGTAGTACTCCTTGGCGCTGTACAGCAGTCGGAGATCCGCTTCGACGAGTCGATAGCGGGGGCTCACGCCGTAGAAATGCTGGTGTGTCGGGCGCTGAAGATTCACCTCGACCGCCCCGAGGTAGCTCTCCGACTCAGCCAGGAGCGCTTGGTGCAAGTCATCGAGTTGGCCTCTGCGCACGCCACGGACGAGGGCGAAGGCCACCTCCACGTCCGCCAGCAGAGTGCCCAGAGCGTTGATGGAGTGCGTCGACCACACCTTGGGCTCACCCGCCAAGTGGGCCGCTGCGATGTCAAGCGGCTTCGGCAGGCCGGTCAGCCCCGAGTGGGTGACGAGATTGCCCACGGCGACCGTGAGATCGCGCCGGAACTCCGGCACCACCCGCATCAGCTGCCGGAACGTCTCACGCTGGATCTGCCCCGGGTCGACCTCAAGTTCGTTGAAGTGCAGTGCCACAGTGACGTCATCGTTGCTCGGGTCACGAGTAGCGCCCAGCAGCCGCGATCCCGACCCGTGCGACGACAGCCCTGTCTCGAAGTCGTCGACAGAAACCATCCTTACGGTCTCGTCCTCACCCTGAATGACGTACTTCATGAACGCCCCTTCTGCCGTTTGCGGCTTCCCGAAGAACAGCGCGGAGATCCGAATCGCATCGGCGGATTCACCCACAACAAGGCCGATCCCCGCATAGGTGGCCTGCTCTGTCGCCGCGCTGACCAAGTCCGTGCCGGCGGTAGTGGTGGTGAGCCATTGCGGGTCATACCGGATCATGACCGTACGCCCGCCCAGTCGAAAGGACAGGTAGGGGTCGTCCTGCCATGTTCCAGTGAGCGGCCGAGGAAACGGCCGGTTGGACACGTTGCGGCTACGCATCGGCGCGTTGAACGCCACGTACATCCCCTGCCGGATCGCGTCCAGACGCGCTTCGCCGAGAGGAACAGCGTGCCCTCGCCACGACTCGAAGACGGGACGCACAGTCCCGACGAACATCCCGGGGGCGAACCCCTGCCCAGAGAACGGCCGCGTCGGGTCGAGGCCGGCACGTTGAGCTGCCTGCTGCACGACATCCCCGCCCGGAAGCATCGCAACTCTCGGCACGTTGAGGTAGTCGATGCTGCTGTAGCTCATCCTCCACGCCTGCCCGGCTTTCCTCAGGGCGGCGGTCCAGGTCTCGTGCTCCGCCTTGAGTCTGGACAACTCCTCAACGGTGTACGCCTCTCCGTTGTTCTTGTCGACGATGTCGTGGCAGGTCGAGCACAACAACAGGAGGTTCGATACGGCGTTCCTGGCCTCGATCGGCAGGGTGGGGTCCGCTCGGGGTCCATGATCACTGAGTGCCACATTGTGTGCCGTCTGAGCCGCTGGGGTACGTCCGGCAGTCCCAGGGTCCAGCTCCCGCCGGCACATCTGGCACATGCCGTTTGCCAGTCTCCAGAGCTCCCGGCGAACGCGCTCACTGACCTCCGGCCCTCTGGCCATACCGCCCCCACCTCATTGCCACTTCGATTCGCACACGTGTGCACGCTGCTCAGAGGCACCGATCCTGCCAGCGATCAAGCCTCCAAGTGGCAACTCCACGCCATCTCTTCAGGCACCTCACGCGACATTGGCCGATACCGTGTGGTTTCAGCCGTCACAAGAGAGCCCTCGTGCCCGTTCCGGGTTGAGCGGCTCCCTATCCGGATGACCACGAACCTCCTGAGGAATCTCGACAACACGGTGAAGAAAGCGCTGGCCATTGATCGGTCGCCGAGGCTGCAACGAGCCGTGAAGGGCTCGGCTAGTTGCGCCTGCGAAGCACGGACCGCAAGCTGTCACGTGAGACGGTGACGATACCGACCACCGGGATCGTCGATCGGACCAGCCAGGAATTGGCGCAGCCGACACCTCAGCCGAGCCATCCGGCAAGGGCGTGAGCGAGCGCGTCACCCCCCTGCTGCACCACGGTCCCCGCCACCAAAGCCGGCAACGCTTGCACAGCCCCGCGCAGCGCCCCAATCGCCGGTGCATCCGAGGCTGTCAGCGAGGTGTCGATGGAGTCCGCCATAGCGCGGAGCACCTGTGCGTTCGGCAGGACCGATCCGTTCTGATCCACCTCGGTTCGGAATGCGGTAAGGAGGTCGCGCACGGTTTCTATGCTGGCGGCGGGACTCTCGACGGACGCCGACTGGTGGACGTTCGAGATGTTCTGCCCGACCACGTTCTGGAGCGGGGCGATGTTGTTACCGCCGATGCTGATACCCGAGCCGTGTCCCTGTTCCGGTTCGGGGCGGCGACGTCCTACAACCATCAACTTCCTCCTCCTTGAGTCTTGTTGTCCTGGCCGACATTGCTGATGCCGCTGCCGGCGACGTTCTGGATGGGTGCGTTGTTGTCGCCGTAGACCTGGATATTGGTGATGACCGCGGCCACCTGGCGCTCGTACGCAACGGTGTCGACGCCCAGCTCTTCGAGGTAGGCGGAGACCGTGCGGAAGACGCAGGTCTGCATGAGGACGACGTGCCGCTTCGCGTCGTCGGCCTGGTGCATGTCGGTGACTTCTTCGGTGGAGTACCGGTCCCGGAGGCTGACCGGATCTTCTTCCTCGGCCCGGCCACCTTCCGACTGCACTCCGAGGGCGAGCCGGTTCACCAGCCGCCACAGTGCGAGGGGGCCGTGGACGGCGTCCAACAGGGACTGCACGACCACCCAGCCGTAAAGTCTCGCTCCGCGCTTGGCGACGGGTGAGTCCGTCACCCTAAGCTCGTTGTAGAGGGGCGTCATCACGTGGGGGCGCAGGGTAAGCCGTAGTTCGCCTGCCTCCAGTGCGGCATGCGCGAACAGGGTGACCACGACCTGGCCGTCCCAACTGACGCACTGCGCCCGCAAATAGAGCCGGTCCGGCACGCTGGACGGTGACCGGCGGCCCCGGCCGCGCAGGTCCGGCAGCTCCAACTTCCCGGCACGGGTCCGTCGAAGCCACAGCTCGGACGGCAGCCCGAGAATCTCCGTGACGGAGAAGCCGGGTAGGGGATCGGTGATCTCCCGTGCGCCACGGCCCAGTTCCCTGAGGGCGTCGCCCATCCGCCGCAGCAGCTCCCGCTCGCCGAAGGGCTTGATCGATACCTCTGAGTCCTTGGGCTTGAGTGGGATACCGATGTCAGCCACGCCCCATATGTAGCGTCCGGCTCCGACGAAGGTTTCCGGATGGTCATAGGGCAGTTCGAGCCGCGTCTGCTCGTTGCTGATGAGAGCCATCCGACGCATGGCCTTCGCAGACGTCCAGGGCAGGCGGTCAGGCGCGATGCCGTCCCGGACGATCCTGGACAACCCCGCCCGCGCCATGAGGCGATCTCCCGCACAGACGAGTCCGGCCCCGGCCAGCAGGGCGAACGGCAGCAGTAGCAGCCCGGTCCGCAGAGCGACCGCCTCGCCGCGTATCGGCTCGTAGGGGACTACCGCGAGTATCCATGGCACACACAGAACGAGGTACGCCAGACGGGGCGAGGGCGCCAACCTCGACTTCTTGCCCTTACGGGCTGCCCGCAACCCGGCCCACCACATGAGGCAAGCCAGCAAGACGGCTCCGCCCCACACGACGGCTGCCCGGGGGACCTCGTACGCAACACCGACGGCAAGGAGCAGGACGAGCGTTCGCCGCAGCCGACGCCGTCTCCGTGCGCGCAGACTGTGCGCGATGACGGGCACGAGGTCGAATCCGTACGAGGGGACAGGCAACGGCGGCCCGTGGAGAACGTGATCACGTACCCACCGGGCCATGGGCTCACCCAGGGGAGGGCAGTCGTCGCTGCCCTCCAAGTAGATGCGTCTACGAGTACTGCGCCGCGGCTTGTTCGGTTTCTGATCCTTGCCCCGGATCTTGCTCCACCACGCCTTGACGGCTTTGACCCGGTCGGGACGGGTGTAGACGGCCTGGCACAGCAGCCTTGTCACCTCCGACGAGGTCGAGTCCACCTCACCAGAGCCGCCACCGTGAGAGGGGACAGGCCCGGCCTGAACCGGTATCGCGGGCCCATCGACCACCCCTTCCGGGGCGCGCCCCTCTCGTACACGCAGTCCCCGACCGAACCCCATTCCCGCCCCCCGTTCACTGACACGGCGGGCATCATCATGGTGAAGTCCCGGAACCACCACACCGCAAACGCGACAATGCACTCAACCGGCCTGGATCGGTGAAGGTTTGACCGAATACCGCTCACAGTCGAGAGTGCGTCGCACACAGCATCAACGCGTGGCCCTCCGCGCCTTGCCGGCATGAACGGCCTTGACCGTCATTGGCCCGCGCTACAGAACGGTCCGCGAGGCCGCGGCTTCGGTCGTGCTGACCGCGCCCGGCGTCGCGCTCCATGAAGAAGCGATCCTCGATGTCCTTGTGGACGGCCTATCGCACCAGGCGTAGGGACGTCGGCGCCGTGCTCGGCTCTGGGAGCCATCTGGGAGCCGACCCGCTCCCGAAACCTCCTCCACACCACCCGAGACCAACCGGAACCACCCACCTGAACTGCGTAAACACAATCCCGTCAGGAAAGATCATTAACCGAACCTCATTCGGGACGAAGAGGTCGTGGGTTCAAATCCCGCCACCCCGACACAGGTCAGAGGCCCATTCGCTTGATCGCGGATGGGCCTCTGTCGTGCCTGGGGAGCCAAACAGGGGGCCAACGGATTCTGATCAAGCCTCGCGAGAGGTCGCCCGGCGCCGGAAGCTTACGGGGCCGTGATCACTCGCCCCAAAGCAGCTCCAGCCCGAAGCCGCTCCGCCGACCTCACGCGCAGTTCACCCCTCGGTCCGTCGCCTCCAGGTGCCAGCCATAGGGTGCTGGGCGTGGACAGCACCCTGCGATTGCCGACAGAAGAAGACATGGAGCTGGTCGATTTCGCCCAGCGCATTGTGGAGGCCAACGGTGATGGGGAGGTGCACACGGTTGGCGCCGCTGTCCGAGATGCGCGAGGACGGATATTCGGTGGCATCAACCTCTACCACTTCACTGGCGGACCCTGTGCAGAGCTCGTGGCACTGGGGCATGCCCGTGCGGCAGGGGCGCGCGAGCTGGCAGCCATTGTTGCTGTCGGCGACAGGGGCCGCGGTGTACTCGCGCCGTGTGGCCGTGATCGACAAGTCCTTCTCGACCACCATCCAGACATCCGCGTCCTGGTGCCCACGGCCGAAGGGGTGCGCAGCATCGCCGTAGCGGGCCTCCTACCGCACAGCTATGTATGGGCCGATCAGACTGCTTCCTCTGAACCGGGCCGCCACGCGACAGCGACGCAGCCCATGTATTTCCATCGGGACTATCTCGACGCCGTCCGCACCGGACAGAAGACGACGACCGTTCGCTTCCGTGATCCGGTTGCCACGGGGCCGGTCAACATGGTCTTCGAGCTGGATGAGGAGGTGGTGCTGCAGGGTGTCGTAACGCAGATCATCTCAAAAAAGGTCGACGAGCTGACCGAGCGGGACGCCATCGCTGACGGATTCCGCGATCTTGAAGAACTGCACGACAGGCTGCGGTACCACTACCCCGACATCGTTCCCGCCGATGATATTGCCATCGTCCAGTTCCGCTTGGCTGACGCCTGAACCCCTGCCCGGCTGCAGGGGTGAGTGTCCAACTGCGTGACAACGCCTGCGTACAGCAGCGGACAACCGCGCATGCCTACCGACCATCGCACCAGGCGAGAGGTGCACAGGCCGCACGTCGAGGGCCCGCCCCAGCTGCTTCGGGACGACGAGACCGCGGGTTCGAAACCCGCCACCCCGACAGCTGAACACCAGGTCGTCTGCTGTGAGCGGATGGCATCAGCCAGCTCACCCGGTCCGACGCCGGCAAGTGCCCACAGTGCAATGGCCTTTCGCGGCCCCTCCCAGAGAGCCGTCTCCGTATCCACAGGGGTGTGGAAAGGGATGACCTCGATGGCGTGCTCCTCGAAGGGCGCCGGATCGGGATAGCGCATGCCGCCCGTGCCGCAGAGATAGAGAGACAGATAGGCGGTGCTACCGGTGTGCAGGGCCAGATCCGGCCAGGCGAGTCGAGCGGCCTCCCGGGCGGGCGACGTGCGGCTGTGCAGGGTCGTGCTCTGGCAGTCGAGGGCCGTGAACAGGGCACGGGTGGATGTTCTCGGAGCTTTGGGGCGCAATCCCCAGGCGGTGCATGAGCGTCTGTCCGCGTTCGGGCTCGGAGGCGAGGTCTTCGTACCGGCCCCGGTGCAGATCCTTCCGACGGGGTGACCATGACCGACTTCCTTCGTGCGCCTTGCCGCCTGGCGCAGCAACCAGGAGGCCAACCTCCGGGCAGCGGCAATCGGTTGTGAGCTCGGTACCCCTTCGGACGACGGCCGCAGCAAGGCCAGCGTCTGGGCGGCACTCAGCGCCCATGCGCGACTCGCCACCACACCGTCTGGGACACCGGCGAAGCAGAACGGGACCACGCAGACGTGGAAAGCGGTCAGGTCCGCCCTGAGAACCGCCTCCTCCAGGCAGAGGAGGAGCTTCTCAATGCGGTGTCAGGACTCGTGCAATGGGTGCGATCGTGCGATCTCCGGCCCATTGATCGGAACGCAGCGTGGTCCAAGAATCCCCAGCCCCACCGAACTCGCGTGCGTCTCGCCTGCAGGGAAGGCCGTCATGAAACCCGGGCGACAGGCCCCATCTCTGCCCGCCAGAATCCGAGCATGTCCACCGACGTGAGCGGAATGATCGAGTGCAGGCCATGGGGCGAGGACGACGAGGACGCGGTCTAGACGGCCGCCATCGACCTGTTCCTCCTCAACACCGGCAACGCCCTCGCCTGCCTCTTCGGGGTGCGCAACAGCTTCGGGTTCCGGCCGCTGGCCGAAGAGCGCGGCCTGCCAGGGGACGCCTCCGACGGGGTACGCGCCGAGGTCACCGCCTACGGCGGACCCGAAGACGTCCACGGCACCACCTGGATCACCTGGGCCGAGCTGAGCGCGGCCGACTGGGACGAGGCCGACGGCTCCGGCGCACGCAGCCGTCGTACGGTCGCGGGAGACTCCACCCACTGGGGACCCGTCTGGCAGGCGATGCGGACCCTGGGCGGACTGCACGGCGCCGAGAACGTGCGGTCGTCGTCTGGTTCGACTGACCATGGAGACACCGGGAACGGCACGGCCACGGACGCGACCGAGGCCGCATCACAGAAGGAGTGGTCCGCGTCGCAGACACGGTGCGTCGGCCCCGACAGTGTCCTCCGCCTTCGTCGCAGCCCTCCTCCGTCACCTTGAGCAGTGCGGATCCACCGGTGCACCTTGCTGTCTCGGCACCGATCAGATGGGCCGTGACATCCTCAACCACGTCCCAGGACGGGTGCCGGCCACCTTCCGATACTGGAGCGATGCCCAGATCGCCGCAGCCGGCGCCTTGCTGCGGGAGCTGCACGAGGCCAGCCGTACCAGCAGCCTCACCGGCACGGAACCTGTCGTGTGCCAACCACGACCCTGGCCCCACAACGTCGTCTTTCGCGACAACCTGCCCGTCGCATTCATCGACTTCGACACCGCAGCGCCCGGTGACCCGCTCGAAGACCTGGGCTACATGGCGTGGACCTGGTGCGTCTCCTTACGCCCCGACAGGGGACGCGTCGGCATCCAAGCCGCCCAAGTACGCCTGCACGCCGACTCCTACGGCCTCGCTTCCCACACGCACATGCGCTTGGTCGACGCGATGCTGGATCGCCAAGCCCGGCAACGCCCGCTGGTGGCACACGCACCTCGGCCAGTCAGGACCGCATGGCGCCACCGAAGAACGGATCACAGCGCGGATCTCTTGGTCCAAGCGCGAGCACGACTACACGGCGTCCCACCGAACCGAGTTCACCGCCGCACTGCACTGAACCACCGCAGAAACCAGCGCAAGGCAGTGGTGGCAAGCCTCAACCGAGACAAGACACGGCCCTCAGGCGAAGGGAGAGAGTCCAGCAGTCTCAAGGTGACTAAGCAGGTCTTGAAGACACGCGTCCGGCGAGGGCTGGTCAGTACGGAAGAACGAATCCTTGCCCAAGGCTCCGCCTGAGACGATCACCATCCATCGTGTACCCGGGGTGCGCTCGCCGTCAGCCTTGAAGACTGCGCAGCACCCCTGCTCGATCAGCCATTCCATGAGTTCCACGATGTCCATGCCCACCCCTCCCCTGTAGATCTTGCCAGCACCAGGCGTCAGGAGATCGGTGGACCCGTCCCCGACCCCCGGGCCGCTGTGGGGAACAGCGGCAGGACTGGTCGTCCTGGCCCTGACGGCCTGGGTCTGGGGGGGCTCGCTCAGCCATCGCACATGCCACCCGCTGGCAGCCGTACGGCGAATAGCCGGACGACCACCACGGGCCTGTGGGTATGGGCGACCGTGCCGTCCCCGCATCGCCGGGCTTGCCCGGCCGGCATCTCTCGTCACCCACCACGACCTTCGACGTTCGGCGTTCGTGACATCACCAGGGCCTAATCCGAGCGCGCAGCCGTAGTCGGCTGACACCGCCTGACAGCCGTCGGCGGCTGCTGTCAGCGGGGCGGCCGGGGGCTGTCAGTGGGGGCCGGCATCGTCTGGGTCGTCGAGAACGACGAGGACCTGACGAGGAGTTGTTGAACATGGGGTACGCGATCCGGGCCGAGGGACTGGTCAAGAAGTACGGCGACTTCACCGCACTGGACGGTGTCGACCTGGAGGTGCCGGCCGGCAAGGTGGTCGGTGTCCTGGGCCCCAACGGTGCCGGCAAGACCACCACCGTGCGCATCCTGGCCACGCTGATGCGCCCCGACGCCGGGCAAGCCAGCATCGGCGGCCATGACATCGTCAAGGACCCGGTCAGGGTGCGGCAGTTGATCGGGCTGACCGGTCAGTACGCCTCCGTGGACGAGACTCTGTCCGGCGCCGAGAACCTGGTGCTCATCGGGCGGCTGCTCGGCCTGTCCCGGCGTGACGCCAAGGCGCGGGCCGCCGAGCTCCTGGAGAAGTTCTCCCTCACCGAGGCGGCCCGCAAGCCGATCGCCACCTTCTCCGGCGGTATGCGACGGCGGCTGGACCTGGCCGCCTCCCTGGTCGGCCGGCCCCAGGTGCTCTTCCTGGACGAGCCCACCACCGGTCTGGACCCGCACGCCCGGCAGGAAGTCTGGGATGTCGTACGGCAGTTGGTCGCCGACGGGTCCACGGTGCTGCTCACCACGCAGTACCTGGAGGAGGCCGACCAGCTCGCCGACTCCATCACCGTCTTCGACAAGGGCCGCAAGGTCGCCGAGGGCCGGCCCGGTGAGCTCAAGCGCCGTGTCGGCGGCCAGATCCTCCAGGTCCGGCCCGCCATGGCCGCCGATGTGCCGCAAGTGGCCCAGGTGCTCGCCGAGTTGTCCGGTCACTCCCCCGCGCAGGACTCCGGCGTGCTCACCGTGCCGGCCGACGACCCGCTGCTCGTCGCCGCGGTCGCCCGCCGGCTGGACGGCGCCGGCATCACCGCCGACGAGCTCGGCCTGCGGCTGCCCAGCCTCGACGAGGCCTTCCTCGCCCTGACCGGCCACGCGCCCGCCGCCACCGACGAGCAGCCCGACACTGACGAACAGCTCGTCACTGACGAACAGCCCGTCACTGACGAACAGTCCGTCGACGACGGCCGGCCCGTCGCCGTCTGAACCCCCGGCTCTCCGGCCCGTCGCCGTCTGAGCCCCCGGCTCTCCCGTTCCGCGCAGATTTTCCCGAGAGGACCCCGTCATGAGCACCCAGACCCTCAGCGTTCCCGCGCACACCGAGCTCTCCGGCCGTATCGGCCTCGCACAGACCGCGCAGCACAGCCTCGCCCTCGCCGGCCGCGGCGTCACCAAGTTCATGAAGTCGCCGATGCAGCTGGTCGATGTGATCCTGACCCCGATCATCAGCCTGCTGATGTTCATCTACCTGTTCGGGGACGCCATGTCCGGCGGCGACACCCACGGCTATCTGCAGCACGTCACCCCGGGCGTCATGGTGATGGCCGTCTTCCAGGCCAGCATCGGGATCGGCGCCTCGCTCAGCGCGGACGCCAGTACCGGGATCTTCGACCGGTTCCGCAGCATGCCGATTGCCCGCTCCAGTCCGCTGATCGGCGCCGTCCTCGCCGACATCGTCCGCTACGTCGCCTGCCTGGGCACCCTGGTCGTCCTCGCCCTGGTCATGGGATACCGCGTCGAGACCAACCCGGTCGCCTCGCTCGCCGCGGTCGCCCTGCTCATCGGCTTCGCTCTCAGCTTCTCCTGGATCTCGGTGTACCTCGGCATGCTGATCAAGAACCCCGCCTCCGTGCAGGGCCTGATGACCATCCTGATCCTGCCGCTCACCTTCGCCAGCAACGTCTTCGTCTTCGACAACAAGATGGCCGACTGGCTCCAGGCCTGGTCCGACGTCAACCCCGTCTCCCTGGTGGCCGACGCGGTCCGCGGCCTGCTCAACGGCGGCCCGGTCACCGGCTCGCTGGCCGGCAGCCTCGCCTGGATGGCCGGTGTGATCGTGGTCTTCTTCCCGCTGGCCATGCGGGCCTACCGCAAGAACGCCGGATGATCCATCGGCGACCAGCCCGGCCGGGCGGGATCCGCACTCACGGGGGTGCGGATCCCGCC
>NZ_JBHVXW010000033.1:0-46573 GCF_042881375.1 Streptomyces sp. NPDC058274 | reverse complement strand
TTACATTCCGAACCCGGAAGCTAAGCCTCACAGCGCCGATGGTACTGCAGGGGGGACCCTGTGGGAGAGTAGGACGCCGCCGAACAAATTTTGAAGAAAACCCCCGTACCGGGATTCCTGGTACGGGGGTTTTCTGCATTTCAGGGGGCCTCTTGGGAAAGAGGCCCCCCTTTTTCTTTGTGCTTACAGATCTTTCCGACGCTTACAGGCGGCCCGCAGCTTTCAAGGCCAGATATGCGTCGGCCAGAGCCGGTGCCAGTTCGTCCGGGATGGCGTCGACGACGGTGACTCCGTGCCGGCGCAGTTGTTCTGCCGTGCGATGACGTTCCGTCTGGGCCTGGGCCGCGGCTGCCGCCTCGTACACCGCCTCTGCCCGGCCGCGGGCGGTCGCCATGCGGGCGATGTACGGATCGGCCACCGAGGCCACCAGGACCGTATGGCGCTGGGTGAGGCCTGGCAGCACGGGGAGCAGGCCCTCCTCGATGGGGGCCGCGTCGAGGCTGGTCAGCAGGACGATCAGGGAACGGCGCGGGGCCGTACGGAGTGCTGTTGCGGTGAGGCCGCGTGCGTCGGTTTCGATGAGCTCCGGCTCCAGGGTCGCCATCGCGGTGACGAGGGACGGAAGGACGTCGCCTGCGGCTCGGCCCTGGACCAGGGCGCGGACCCGGCGGTCGTAGGCGAGGAGGTCGACGCGGTCGCCGGCGCGGGACGCGAGGGCGGCCAGGAGGAGGGCGGCGTCCATGGAGGCGTCGAGGCGGGGAGCGTCGCCGACGCGTCCCGCCGATGTGCGGCCCGTGTCGAGTACCAGGAGGATGTGGCGGTCGCGTTCCGGGCGCCAGGTGCGGACGGCCACCGTGGTCTGCCGGGCTGTCGCGCGCCAGTCGATGGAGCGGGTGTCGTCTCCGGGGACGTACTCGCGGAGGCTGTCGAACTCGGTGCCCTCGCCGCGGGTCAGCACGCTGGTGCGTCCGTCGAGCTCGCGCAGGCGGGCCAGTTTCGACGGGAGGTGCTTGCGGCTGGTGAAGGGCGGCAGGACGCGGACCGTCCACGGGACTCGGTGGCTGCCCTGGCGGGCGAAGAGGCCGAGAGGGCCGTACGAGCGGAGCGTGACGCGGTCGGCGTGGCGGTCGCCGCGGCGGGTGGGGCGCAGCCGGGTGGTGAGACGTCGGCGCTCGCCTGCGGGGACGGTGAGGCGGTGGCGGGATGCGGCGACCTCGGTGCCCGGTTCCCAGCTGCTCGGGGGCCAGGCGTCGCGGAGGCGGGTGCGCAGCGGGCGGCCGGACGGGTTGGTGACCGTCAGGGTGACCTCCGCGGTCTCGCCGAGGCGTACCGAGGTGTCGCCGGAGCGGGTCAGGCCCAGCCGGCGTACGGGTGCTGCCAGGGCGAAGTCGCAGGCGCAGGCCAGGGCCAGCGGGCCGTTCACCGCGAGGATGCCCGTCCAGCTCGGCTCCCAGATGCCTACGGGGAGGGAGCCGAGGGCCGCCAGGAGGGCGGCGCGTCCGGTGAGTGCCATCAGCGGGGGACGGGGACGTGGGCGAGGATCGCGTTGATGACCGAGTCGGCCGTCACGCCTTCCATTTCGGCCTCCGGTCGGAGCTGGATCCGGTGGCGGAGGGTGGGCAGGGCGAGGGCCTTCACGTCGTCCGGGATGACGTAGTCGCGGCCGGTCAGCCAGGCCCAGGCGCGGGCTGTGGCGAGGAGCGCGGTCGCGCCGCGCGGGGAGACGCCGAGGTTGAGGGACGGCGATTCGCGGGTGGCACGGCAGATGTCGACTACGTAGCCGGTGATTTCGGGGGAGACGGCCGTTTTGGCGACGGCTGTGCGGGCGGCTTCGAGGTCGGCGGGGCCGGCCACCGGGCGGATGCCCGCGGCGCGGAGGTCGCGCGGGTTGAAGCCCCCGGCGTGGCGCGTGAGGACGTTGATCTCGTCCTCGCGGGACGGCAGAGGGATCGTCAGTTTGAGGAGGAAGCGGTCCAGTTGGGCCTCGGGGAGGGGGTACGTGCCCTCGTACTCGACCGGGTTCTGGGTCGCGGCGACCAGGAACGGTTCGGGGAGCGGGCGCGGGGTGCCGTCCACCGTGACCTGGCGCTCCTCCATGGCTTCGAGCAGGGACGACTGGGTCTTGGGCGGGGTGCGGTTGATCTCGTCGGCCAGGAGGAGGTTCGTGAAGACCGGGCCCGGCTGGAAGGAGAACTCGGCGGTGCGCGAGTCGAAGACGAGGGAGCCGGTGACGTCGCTCGGCATCAGGTCCGGGGTGAACTGGATGCGCTTGGTGTCGAGTTCGAGCGCGGACGCCAGGGCGCGGACGAGCAGCGTTTTGGCTACTCCGGGGACTCCTTCGAGGAGCACGTGTCCGCGGCAGAGGAGGGCGACGACAAGACCGGTCACGGCGGGGTCCTGGCCGACCACGGCTTTGGCGATCTCGGTGCGCAGGGACTCCAGGGAGGAGCGGGCGGTGGCCGCGTCCCCGGCGTACCCGGCGTTGTCAGTGGTCGGGTCCATCATGAACGGCGTACCTCTCTTTCGAGGGCGTCGAGTTGGTCGGCAAGTGCGATGAGGGCCGCGTCGTCGCTGGGCGGCGGGCCGAAGAGGAGGGAATGCGGGGCCTGTCCGTCGCCCTGGAGGTGGGCGGACAGGGCGGGGAGCAGGGCCTCGGGCGCGTGCGCCTGGGCGGGGGCCACGCCGACGAGGGGGGCGAGGCGGGTGCGGGTGGTGGAGCGCAGGGCGCCGGCCGCGCGGTCGCGGGCGTCGGCCTTGCGGTAGAGGCGGGCGCGGCCTTCGACGGTCTCGGAGGCGCGGATCGCCACGGGGAGGCGTTCGCGTACGAGGGGGCCGAGCCGGCGTGCCCGCCAGAGGGCGGCGAGGGCTGCCGCGATGAAGAGCTGCAGCGTGCCCCAGAGCCAGCCCGAGGGGAGCAGGTCGAAGAGGCTCCGCTCGCCGGTGTCGGTGGCGGAGGTGTCGGAGAGCGAGGGGAGGTACCAGACCAAGTGGGGGCGGGAACCGAGCAGTTGAAGGGCGAGGGAGGCGTTGCCCTGCTCGTCGAGGCGGTCGTTGAAGAGGATGTCGGGGGCGCCGAGCAGGACCGTGTCGCCGTCCTCGGAGGCGGCCGGGATGCGCAGCAGGGTGGGCAGGCCGTCGCTGGGGTAGCAGGCGTCGGCCTCGGGGTCCGCGGTGGAGTAGCGGATGCCGCCGGTGTCCGCCGTGCCCGCGCGCCGGGCGGCCGGCAGCTCGCAGTCGGGGGACAGCGTCGAGTCGAAGCCGGTCGCGAGATCGGCGGTGACTCCGGGGGCGAAGGTGCCGACGGAGGCCGACTCGGGGGCGATCAGGACCGTACGGCCGCCGGAGTTCTCGGTCGCGGTGTGCAGGAGGGACTGCTGACGCGGGGTCAGGAGATCGGGGGCGGCGATCAGGAGTGTGGTGTCGGGGCCGACGGCGGCGCGGGCCGCGTCCGCGGTGGTGACCACGCGCGTGGACACCCCCCGGTCGTCGAGGAGTTCGGCGACGGCGCGGCTGCCGTAGGGGTCGGGGGAGCGCGGGTCGAGTCGGCCGTGCTGGGAGCTGGAGCGGACGGCGGCGATCGCGATGCCGGCCGCCAGGAGGATCACGAACGCGAGGAGGACGCCCCGCGAGCGGGTCCACACCTGGCGGGCGGTGGGCGAGGCCGTGGTGGACGGAAGCGTGGCCTCGGTGGTCATTCGGCGGCTCCCTGGCCGGCGTTGTGGGCCGTGCTGTGGACGCTGCTCGCGAGGGCCGGCTTGGCGCGCTCCAGGTCGCGGTCGAGTGCCGTGAGTCTGCGGTACGTTCCTTCGCCGGCCGATCGTCCGCCGTATGTCACGTCGTCGAAGTCCCGGGCCGCGGTGCGCAGTCGGTCCGCGTGGGCGGGCAGGGTGCGGCCCGCTTCGGCGGCCGCCTCGTCGGCGGTGCGGCCCGGCCGGGGGTCGAGGAGGGCGCGCTCCTCCAGAGAGCGGACGACGGCACGCATGCGTTCCTGGACGGCTTGGTTCCAGTGGCCCTGGGCGGCGTGTGCCTCCGCGGCCGCGCGGTGTTCGGCGGCGCTGCGGGGACGGTCGTCGAAGAGCGCGGCGGACGACACGGGGGCGCGGCGCGGGGTGCCGAGGCGCCACCACAGTGCTCCTACGACAGCCAGCACCGCGAGCACGATGACCACCAGGCCGAGCAGGCCGCCGGGGGTGCCGGTGGAGGCGGCGCCCAGGAGCTTGTCGACCCAGTCCCAGAAGGCGTTGAGGGCGCGCTCGAACAGGCTCTGGTCGTTCTCGTGGTACATCCGCTTGGACAGCTCGCGCCGGGCGGCCTCCCGCGCGGGGTCGCGCGGGGTCGTCAGCGGTGGTTCGTCGCCGGAGCGTGCCAGTGACAGGGCCCCTGAGAGCCCGGTGTGCGACAGCGTGAGTACGGCTGTGTCGGCCGAGCGCGACAGCCACTGTGCCGTCGTCTCGCCGGCCTGTGGCAGCGCCGTCACCGCTGTTGTGAGAACTCCCCCCGCGGGACTCACCGCATCAGCTCCCCGGGGTGGTGCCTGGGCCGGTGGTGCCGTAGCCCTGGAGGCCGGCGGCGCGGGCCAGGTCGAGGTCGAGGGCCTCGCGGCGGATGCGCTGGTCGATGTAGAGCAGCACGGTGACGCCGGCGTTGATCGGGAAGGTGAGCATGGATCCGATCACCGAGCCGATCCCGCTGATGATGAGGAAGGTCCAGCCGAGGCCGCCGGTGCCGTCGACGATTCCGGACACACCGTCGCCGCTGAACAGCCCGGCGACCACGGCGAACGGGATCACGATGATCATCGCGATGATGTTGGCGATGACGGTGGCCAGGAGCTGGATTCCGAAGACGCGCCACCACGAGCCGCGGACCAGCTTCGCGGAGCGGCTCAGGGACTTCCGGATGCTCTGCTTCTCCAGCATCAGGGCGGGCGAGGCGAGCGAGAAGCGGATCACCAGCCAGATCGCGACGACACTCGCCCCGAGGCCGCCCAGGACCGCGAGGGCGGCGCCCGCGCCGGCCGAGCCGGCGACGGCGACCAGGATGCCGGGCGCGACACCTACGGCGACGAGCCCGACGCCGATCAGCAGCAGCAGGAAGATCAGGCCGAACAGCCGCGGCAGCCGGGGACGGGCGTCGCGCCAGGCCTCGGCGGTGGTCACGGACTTGCCGAGCACCGCGCGGCTGGTCACGGTCGTGAGCAGGGCCGTGGCGAAGACGGTGCCGACCAGGGTGACCAGGGCGACGACCCCGGACTCGGTCATCGAGTCGCCCAGGGCGCGGCCGAGTTCGCCGGCGGTGGCGCTCGGGTCGTTGAGGACGTCCGCACTGCCGGTGTTGTCCAGGACCAGGCCCCGGAGCAGCACGACGATGATCTCCGTGACGACGGCGACGGTCAGCGAGATGCCGAGGACCGTGCGCCAGTACGTGCGCATGGTGGAGACCGCGCCGTCGAGGATCTCGCCGACACCGAGCGGGCGGAGTGGGATGACGCCGGGCTTGGCCGCGGGCGGGGGACCGCCCCAGCCGCCTCCCCAGCCGGTGGGGGCGCCGCCGTATCCCCCCGGCGCTCCGTAGCCAGGGCCTGTGTGGCCGCCAGGGCCCGCGGGGGGACGGCCGCCCCAGCCGGGGCCGGGGGACGGCTGTGGCGGGGTCCCTGGGGGGCTCTGGGGCGTGGGCGCCGTCCACTGGCCGGCCGGGGGTTGTTCCTTGGACCACTTCGACGTGGAGTCGCTCGGGTCCGTGCCGCTCTGGTCCGTGCCGCTCTGGTCCGTGGGCTGCGCAGGGCCGGTGGTGCCCGGCTCCTGCCCGTCGGAGGGGGCAGATCCGGGCGAGGCCCAGCCCGGAGTGTCGTTCATCGTCGCTCCTTCACGGTGCCCGTCCGCGGGCGCGGCGGCAGGTTGGCAGCCATCGTGCCACGGTGTGTGCGGCCGGGGACCAGGGGTCGTGTGGGCTGCACACCTTCAATTGTCTGCCGGGTAAGGGGCAGACTGGGCGGATGGCTGATCAGTACGCGCAATCCGGCGAAGACAACCGGCCGACGGAGATACCGGCGATCCGCTGGGAGGAACCACCAGAAGGCCCGGTCGTGGTCCTTCTCGACCAGACGAGGCTGCCGGCCGAGGAAGTCGAGCTGGTGTGCACGGATGCTCCCGCGCTGGTGGAGGCGATCCGCTCGCTGGCGGTGCGCGGGGCACCGCTGCTCGGCATCGCCGGGGCGTACGGCGTCGCGCTCGCCGCCGTACGCGGCTTCGACGTGGACGAGGCGGCCCACGCACTGGCCGGCGCCCGGCCCACCGCCGTGAACCTCGGGGTGGGGGTGCGCAGGGCCCGGGCCGCGTACCGGGCCGCCCTGGCCGGCGGCGGTGATCAGCGCGAGGCCGCGGGGGCCGCGCTCACCGCGGCGCGCCTGCTGCACCGGGAGGACGCCGAGGCCAGCGCGCGGATGGCCGGGCACGGGCTGGCGCTGCTCGACGAGCTGGTGCCGGGCGGCGGGCACCGGATCCTGACCCACTGCAACACCGGGGCGCTGGTGTCCGGCGGGGAGGGCACGGCGTTCGCGGTGGCCCTCGCGGCGCACCGGGTGGGGCAGCTGCGCCGGCTGTGGGTGGACGAGACGCGGCCGTTGCTGCAGGGTGCGAGGCTGACCGCGTATGAGGCGGCGCGCAACGGAATGGCGTACACCTTGCTCACGGACAACGCGGCGGGTTCGCTGTTCGCGGCCGGAGAGGTGGACGCGGTGCTGATCGGAGCCGACCGGATCGCGGCCGACGGTTCGGTGGCGAACAAGGTGGGGAGCTATCCGCTCGCCGTATTGGCCCGGTATCACCATGTGCCGTTCATCGTGGTGGCGCCGCTGACGACCGTGGACCTGGACACCCCGGACGGGGCGTCCATCGAGGTCGAGCAGCGCGGTGGACATGAAGTGACAGAGATCACAGCACCACAGGTGCCGGTGGCGGGGGCGGAAGCGGGAGGCGGGATACCGGTGGCACCCCTGGGGACCCAGGCGTACAACCCGGCGTTCGATGTGACGCCGCCCGAGTTGGTGACGGCGATCGTCACCGAAGAGGGCGCCGTGTCGCCCGTCACGGCGCAGGCGCTAGCCGAGCTGTGTGCCAGGTCACGCCAGGTAACGATTAGCTAATGGGATGATGTCGTTTATGAAGGGACGAGTCCTTGTCGTCGATGACGACACCGCACTGGCCGAGATGCTCGGCATTGTGTTGCGTGGTGAAGGTTTTGAGCCGTCTTTCGTAGCCGACGGCGACAAGGCGCTGGCCGCTTTCCGTGAGACCAAGCCCGATCTGGTGCTCCTGGACCTGATGCTGCCCGGACGGGACGGTATCGAGGTGTGCCGCCTGATCAGGGCGGAGTCCGGGGTGCCGATCGTGATGCTCACGGCGAAGAGCGACACCGTCGATGTCGTGGTCGGCCTCGAGTCGGGCGCCGACGACTACATCGTGAAGCCGTTCAAGCCAAAGGAGCTGGTGGCACGGATCAGGGCGCGGCTGCGCCGTTCGGAGGAGCCGGCACCGGAGCAGCTCACCATCGGTGACCTGGTCATCGATGTGGCCGGTCACTCTGTGAAGCGGGAAGGGCAGTCGATCGCCCTGACGCCGCTGGAGTTCGACCTGCTGGTGGCGCTGGCCCGCAAGCCGTGGCAGGTGTTCACGCGTGAGGTGCTCCTGGAGCAGGTCTGGGGCTACCGGCACGCGGCGGACACCCGCCTTGTCAATGTCCATGTCCAGAGGCTGCGCTCCAAGGTCGAGAAGGACCCGGAGCGGCCGGAGATCGTGGTGACCGTCCGTGGCGTCGGTTACAAGGCCGGACCGAGCTGACATGTCCAGGGACAGTGCCGCTTCGGCGCCCGGACAGCCGGGGACCCGTGCGGGGCGGCCTGTCGGGCAGAAGGTGACGGACTCCCTCTGGGCGCGGTTCGTCCAGGGCGGGCTGCCCCAGGGCGGAGTCCAGGGCAGCCCGGTCTTCCGGCTGTTCATGCGCTGGGTGCGCCGTCCCCTGCTGCCGATGATGCGGCTGTGGCGGCGCAACATCCAGCTCAAGATCGTCGTCACGACGCTGCTGATGTCGCTCGGAGTGGTGCTGCTGCTGGGCTTCGTCGTCATCGGGCAGGTGCGCAACGGCCTGCTGGACGCGAAGGTGAAGGCGTCGCAGAGCCAGGCGACCGGTGGGTTCTCGGTGGCCAAGCAGAAAGCGGACACGGCCGCGGCATCGAGCGGCGACGGCGGTTCCGGCGCGGAGGGCCGTTCCTCGCAGAACGTCAGCCCCCAGTGGATGAGCGACCTCGTGGAGTCGCTGTCCAGCGGCGGGCAGGGTGCCTTCGACGTGGTGACCCTCAGCGCCTCCGCCGCGGTCGGTGACGAGAGCGGCGGGCGCGGCCCGCGCTCCTCGGGCAACGTCGACCCGGCGGCGAGCGTGCCGGAGGATCTGCGGCACCGCGTCGACACCAGCATGGTCGCGGCCCAGAGCTATACGCGTGTCGTCTACACGGACGAGAAGGAGTCCCAGCCGGCGCTGGTCATCGGCAAGCAGGTCAACGACCCCAAGGGAAACCCGTACCAGCTGTACTACCTCTTCCCGCTCACGCAGGAGGAGAAGTCGCTGAGCCTGGTCAAGGGGACGCTCGCCACGGCGGGGCTGTTCGTCGTGGTGCTGCTCGGGGCGATCGCCTGGCTCGTGGTGCGCCAGGTGGTCACGCCGGTGCGGATGGCCGCGGGGGTCGCCGAGCGACTGTCCGCCGGGCGCCTCCAGGAACGTATGAAGGTCACCGGCGAGGACGACATCGCGCGGCTCGGTGAGGCCTTCAACAAGATGGCGCAGAACCTGCAGTTGAAGATCCAGCAGCTGGAGGACCTGTCGCGGATGCAGCGGCGGTTCGTCTCCGATGTGTCGCACGAGCTGCGTACGCCGCTGACGACCGTCCGGATGGCCGCCGACGTCATCCATGACGCGCGCGTGGACTTCGATCCGGTGACCGCGCGGTCGGCGGAGCTGCTCGCCGACCAGCTGGACCGGTTCGAGTCGCTGCTCGCCGACCTGCTGGAGATCAGCAGGTTCGACGCGGGTGCGGCGGCGCTGGACGCGGAGCCGATAGACCTGCGTGAGGTCGTACGGCGGGTGCTCAGCGGGGCCGAGCCGCTCGCGGAGCGGAAGGGCACGCACATACGTGTCGTCGGCGACCAGCAGCCGGTGGTCGCCGAGGCGGATCCACGGCGCGTGGAGCGGGTGCTGCGCAACCTCGTCGTCAACGCCGTGGAGCACGGCGACGGCAAGGACGTGGTGGTCAAGCTCGCCTCGGCGGGCGGAGCGGTCGCCATCGCCGTGCGCGACTACGGCGTGGGACTCAAGCCCGGCGAGGCGACCCGGGTGTTCAGCCGCTTCTGGCGGGCGGACCCGGCACGCGCGCGTACCACCGGCGGTACGGGGCTGGGGCTGTCCATCGCCCTGGAGGACGCGCGGCTGCACGGGGGCTGGCTCCAGGCGTGGGGCGAGCCGGGCGGTGGTTCACAGTTCCGGCTGACGTTGCCGCGGACGGCCGACGAGCCGCTGCGAGGCTCGCCGATACCCCTGGAGCCCAAGGACTCACGGCGTAATCGTGGACTTAATGACGCCGGTCCGCCCCCGGGCGGCGGCAAGCTCGCCACGGTGCCCGTGCAGTCGCAGGCCGACACCGGGTCGCCGATGGCGAACCGGACGACCGGCGTGACTCCCACGGCCGACCCGACAGCGCTGCCCGGCAACGGCGCGCGCGTGGTGCCGCGCCCCGCGCAGGGCGCCCGGCGGCAGGACAACAGGCCGACCGCCGCGAGCGGAGGGCAGAGCGCCCAGGGGCCGCCCCCGAGCGGCAGCGGACCGGACGAGGTCAAGGAAGGGGAGACATTTCGTGGGCGCTGAGGGGGGTGGCCGCAGGCGCCCGCTGCGCATCGGCGTGTACGTCGGCTGCGGTGCCGTACTGCTGGCCGGATGCGCCTCGATGCCGGACAGCGGGGATCTGCGCGGCGTCGAGTCCACGCCGCGTCAGGACGCGCAGGTGCGCGTCTTCGCGATGCCGCCGCGGGACAACGCGCGGCCCGAGGAGATCGTGCAGGGCTTCCTGGAGGCGCTGACCAGTGACGACCCGGGGTACGAGACGGCGCGCAAGTACCTGACCGCGGACGCCGGACAGAAGTGGAAGCCGTCGTCCTCCACCACCGTCCTCGCGGACGGGCCGAGCACCGTGGCGGACCGCACCGGGGCCCGGGAGGGCAGCGACGACTACGCGTACACGTTGACCGGCGCCAAGGTCGCCACCGTGGACGGGCAGCACGCGTACGCGCCCGACAGCGGGAAGTACACGAAGACGGTGTATCTCACGCAGGAGAAGGACAAGCAGTGGCGCATCGACGGACTGCCGCAGGGCGTCGTGATGGGCAAGTCCGACTTCCAGCGCAACTACCTGTCCGTCAACAAGTACTACTTCGCCTCCACCGTGCCCACGGGCTCGGGCGGCCGGCCGGGAGCCGTCGCCGACCCGATCTACGTGCGCAAGGAGGTCGACCCGATGACCGAGACGGTCCAGGCGCTCCTCAAGGGGCCCACGCGCTGGCTCGACCCGGTGGTGAGGTCGAGCTTCCCCACGCATACGGCACTGAAGAAGGGCGTCAGTTCACTGGCGCCGGACGATCAGAACGAGCTGACGGTCCCGCTGAACGCGAAGGCGGACCACGTCGGTCAGACCCAGTGCACCAAGATGGCGGCCCAACTCCTCTTCACGCTCAAGGACCTGACCCCCACCGGGGTCGACGAGGTGAAACTGCAGCGGTCCGACGGCTCGCAGCTGTGCGTGCTCGGTGAGGACCAGGCAGAGGGCGTCGCCTCGCGCGGCACCGGAAAGCGGCCCGAGTCCCAGTACTTCCTCGACGGCAAGCACCGGCTCGTACGGCTGCCCTCCGCGGGCAGCGGCAAGGAGCCCGAGCCGGTGCCCGGTGCGCTGGGCGAGGGCGACAAGGCGCTGCGGGCCGCCGCGGTCTCGCGCGACGAGACCGGCGCGGCCGGGGTCTCCCTCGACGGGCGTTCGCTGTACGTGGGGTCGCTGGTGTCGGGCGGTTCGCTCGGCGAAGCGGTGCTGCACAGCGACGGCAGGACCGAGGACGACCGGCTGACGACACCCAGTTGGGACGGGTCGGGCGACCTGTGGGTGGCCGACCGGAACCCCAAGGACCCGCGGCTGCTCCTGCTGGAGAAGGGCGCCGGCGAGCCGGTGGTGGTCAGGACGCCGCAGCTCGACGGACGCGTACAGGCGGTGCGGGTGGCCGCCGACGGGGTGCGGGTCGCGCTGGTCGTGGAGAAGGGCGGCAAGACGTCCCTGCAGGTCGGACGGATCGAGCGCGAGGACAAGGGCGGTGAGCGCTCCGGCGTCTCCGTCCTCGAACTGCGCTCGGTGACCCCGCAGCTGGAGGAGGTCACGGCCATGTCGTGGGCCGCGGACAGCCAGCTCGTGGTCGTGGGGCGCGAGTCCGGCGGGGTGCAGCAGATGCGGTACGTCCAGGTCGACGGCTCGACTCCGCTGCGTACACCGCCCTCTGCGCTGACGGGCGTGAAGGACATCGCCGCCTCGGAGGACGAGCGGCTGCCGCTGGTGGCGTACTCGGTGGACGGGATCGTGCGGCTGTCGTCGGGATCGCAGTGGCAGAAGGTCGTCAAGGACGGGACGGCGCCGGTCTATCCCGGATAGGCGGGCCCGGGCAGGACCGAGGACCGGGACGGCTTCTGCGGAATGCCGTGCCGGTTCTTCGGTGTGCGGTGCCGGTTCTTTGCTGGTGCCGGTCCTTCGCTGTGTCGTGGGGCTCGCTGCGGAATCCCGCCGCCGTGCCGGCGGGTGCTCCGGTGTGCCGTGCCGTGCCGTGCCGGCTCGGTTCGGATTCGCTTTCGCTGAGCGGCTCGCTGCGGAATCCCGTGCCGGCCGGTCCTCCGGTGTGCCGTACCGGCTGGTTTCGGATTCTCCGTGCGGTCCGCTTCGGGGATCCAGTGCCCGCTCGCTTCGGCGTGCGGCCGAAACTCCGGTGAGGGCGCGCTGAGTTGTCCACAGGGAGTTATCCACAGGGGTGGCAGGGTGGCGCCGGTGTTGGCACAGTGGTGGGCATGCGGGGGTGGTGGCAGGACCTCACCGACCTGGTGCTCCCGGCTGAGTGCGGAGGCTGCGGGAGGCCTCGTACGGTGCTCTGTCCCGAGTGCCGTGCGGCTCTTCGCGGGTCCGCGCCGTGCCGGGTGCGGCCGGAGCCGGAGCCGGCGGGACTGCCGGTGGTGCACGCGGCGGCTCCGTACGAGGACGAGGTACGGGCGGTGCTCCTCGCCCACAAGGAGCGGGGCGCGCTGGCGCTGACGGGCCCACTCGGAGCGGCTCTGGCAGGAGCCGTACGGGCGGGGACGACAGGACATGTGCGGGTAGGGCCCGGCGAGCGGCCGGAGTGCCGGGCTGCCGGGTCTGCGGGTGCGCTGGAGGGCGTCGCGCAGGCTTCGTGGGGCCCTGTGGCGGCCGGGCCTTCCGGGGCCGCCAGAGGCCCCCTGGTGCTTGTTCCCGTGCCGTCCGCGCGCAGGGCTGTTCGGGCCCGGGGGCATGATCCCGCGCGGCGGATCGCGCTCGCGGCGGCGGGGGAGCTGCGGCGCAGCGGGACCGCGGCCCGGGTGCTCGGTGTGCTGCGGCAGCGGCGGGCCGTGGCTGATCAGTCGGGGCTCAATTCCCGGCAGCGGATGGAGAATCTCGCAGGCGCGCTGGAGGTGGCCGCCGGGGGAGCGGGGCTGCTGGCCGGCGCAGGCCGGGTCGTGCTCGTCGACGACCTGATGACCACGGGCGCCTCGCTGGCCGAGGCGGCGCGCGCGGTGCGGGCGGCGCTCACGGAAGCCGCGGCGGCCGCACGCGTGTACGGCTCAGGAACACGGGAAGCAACGGGAGTACGGATCGAGGAGGTGACGGCGGCGGTGACGGACATGGCGGCGGACCGAACACACGCGGACCGGGGGACGGCCGACGCGGTCATCGCTCGGGGCCGGATCTGCGCGGCTGTGGTCGCGGCCTCACCGAGCGCTTTCGAAATAAACCGGAACTGACAGGAAACTTGCATCGTTGCAGGTAATGAGACGGTCAATTCACCTGAACGGAGGTACGCCGCAGTAGAGGGTGACGACATCCGTCCGGGCGAGATATGTTCGGTTGTGAGGCAATGGCGCAGGCCGCACCTCGCAGATCCGAATGCCATGTCGCGGGTTTTCTGTAATCACCCGTGACGGTTGGGGTGGAGATCTTGCCCGCGGGGGAGGAGGAGGTGACAGTCACCGAGTCCGAGGTTCCGGGGCTCACCGGAGCCTGGTGCAAAAGGGAGACGCTCCGCGGTTGAGCGGAGCGATCCGGGAACGGAGTTCTGCGTGGACATCGTCGTCAAGGGCCGCAAGACCGAGGTGCCCGAGCGGTTCCGCAAGCACGTGGCCGAGAAGCTGAAGCTGGAGAAGATCCAGAAGCTCGATGGCAAGGTGATCAGCCTCGACGTCGAGGTGTCCAAGGAGCCCAACCCCCGGCAGGCCGACCGTTGTGACCGAGTGGAGATCACCCTCCGCTCCCGCGGTCCGGTGATCCGGGCGGAGGCAGCGGCAAGCGATCCGTATGCGGCACTCGACCTGGCGGCGGACAAGCTCGAAGCCCGGCTGCGCAAGCAGCACGACAAGCGCCACACCCGCCGTGGTGCCGGCCGGCTCTCGGCGGCCGAGGTCGCCGACAACGTCCCGGGCGCAGCGACGCTGAACGGCAACGGCAGTGTCGTACACGATGACCAGTCGGACAGTGTGCCGACCAAGAAGATCGGTTCGCTCGAGGTGGTGGGCGAAGGCCCCCTCGTCGTCCGCGAGAAGACCCACGTGGCTGCCCCGATGACGCTCGATCAGGCTCTCTACGAGATGGAGCTGGTCGGGCACGACTTCTATCTTTTCGTCGACTCCGAGACCAAGGAACCGAGTGTCGTCTACCGGCGGCACGCGTATGACTACGGCGTCATCCACCTCAACACGGACCCCATGGTCGCCCAGGCAGCGTCGGACGCGCCGGGCGGTGCGCTCGGCGGCTGACCTCCGCCGGTGACAGCTGAATCGGTGCCCCTGGTGTGCGCGTGCGCCCCCAGGGGCACCGGTGTGCGACCGCTTAGGACCCCGCTCTGTCACCGCACTGTCGTCCAGGCATGAAATCATGGCCGCAACGGCCCCAACCGGGAGGCCGTTGCCTTGGGTTGGCGATGGCACAGGACCGCAGGCCACGGCCTTCAGGGGGAGGAACGATGGCGGACAGCTTCGGACCGATGCGTGATGACGACGCCGACGACGGCGTCGCCGGCATGGGCCCGGACGCGGCCCCTCCACGCAAGGAGCCCATCCGGGTCCTCGTCGTGGACGACCACGCCCTCTTCCGCCGCGGCCTGGAGATCGTGCTCGCGGCCGAGGAGGACATCCAGGTCGTCGGCGAGGCGGGTGATGGCGCCGAGGCGGTCGACAAGGCCGCCGATCTGCTGCCCGACATCGTGCTGATGGACGTCCGGATGCCCAAGCGCGGTGGCATCGAGGCATGCACCTCCATCAAGGAGGTGGCCCCCAGCGCAAAGATCATCATGCTGACGATCAGCGACGAGGAGGCCGACCTCTACGACGCGATCAAGGCGGGCGCGACCGGCTATCTCCTCAAGGAGATCTCGACGGACGAGGTGGCCACCGCCATTCGCGCGGTGGCGGACGGCCAGTCGCAGATCAGCCCCTCCATGGCGTCGAAGCTGCTCACCGAGTTCAAGTCGATGATCCAGCGCACGGACGAGCGCCGGCTGGTGCCCGCGCCCCGGCTCACGGAGCGCGAGCTCGAGGTCCTCAAGCTCGTCGCCACGGGGATGAACAACCGGGACATCGCCAAGGAGCTGTTCATCTCCGAGAACACCGTGAAGAACCACGTGCGCAACATCCTGGAGAAGCTCCAGCTGCACTCCAGGATGGAAGCGGTCGTGTACGCGATGCGGGAGAAGATTCTCGAGATCCGCTAGGCCGCGGGTCGGCTCGCAGCGGGCGAGGGTGCGCCGTCCGCGTCAGGGTCATGCCAGGGCGCGGGTCAGCTCTCTGGTGAGCGGGTCGCGCAGCTCCGGGGAGTCCACGCGCTCCACACGCACATGCGTGCAGTCCACCCAGCTCGCGGCCTCCAACAGGGCCTGGGCGACCGCGGGGACGGACTTGGGGCCGTCCAGGGTGACCTGCTTGGCGACCAGCGTGCGGCCCGCGCGCGCGGGATCCACCCGGCCGACGAGCCGGCCGCCGGCGAGGACCGGCATCGCGAAATAGCCGTACACCCGCTTCGGCTTGGGCGTGTACGCCTCCAGGCGATGGGTGAAACCGAAGATCCGCTCCGTGCGCGCCCGCTCCCAGATGAGGGAGTCGAACGGCGACAGCAGTGTCGTACGGTGCCGGCCGCGCGGAGCCGTCGCCAGCGCCGCCGGGTCGGCCCAGGCGGGCTTGCCCCAGCCCTCCACCGCCACCGGGACCAGGCCCGAGTCCGCGATCACCGCGTCGACCTGCTCGCCCTTGAGGCGGTGGTAGTCGGCGATGTCCGCGCGCGTGCCGACGCCCAGGGACTGGCCCGCGAGACGGACGAGGCGGCGCAGGCACTCGGTGTCGTCCAGCTCGTCGTGGAGCAGGTGCTGGGGGATCGCGCGCTCGGCGAGGTCGTACACCCGCTTCCAGCCGCGGCGCTCCGTGCACACCACCTCGCCGTACATCAGGGCGCGCTCCACGGCGACCTTCGTGCCCGACCAGTCCCACCAGTCGCTGGTCTTCTTCGCGCCGCCCAACTCGGTGGCCGTGAGCCGACCTTCGGTGCGCAGTTGCTTGATGACCTGGTCGTACGTGCCGTCCGGCAGGGCGTGGTTCCAGTGCGGGCGGGCGCGGTAGGCGCGGCGGCGGAAGGCGAAGTGGGGCCACTCCTCGACGGGGAGGATGCAGGCCGCGTGGGACCAGTACTCGAAGGCGTGGGGTGCGCCGTCCGAACCCGGCGTCCAGTACGCCTCGTCCACCGTCTTGCGGCCTACCGCGCCCAGGCGGGCGTACGGGATGAGTTCGTGGGAGCGGGCGAGGACCGAGATGGTGTCGAGCTGGACCGCGCCCAGGTGGCGCAGGACGCCGCGCACTCCGCCCTTGCGGTCGGGGGCGCCCAGGAATCCCTGGGCCCGCAGGGCGATGCGGCGGGCCTCGTCGGTGGTGAGGTCTGCGGTGGGACGCGGAGTGCTCGTCATGCCCGCACGATAGGCGGTGCCACTGACACAAGGGGCCGGCCCGGGGGTACGCCCCCTTCCGGGCCCGGGGTTGGGGCCGGCCCCTCCGGAGGTGCGCCCCGCTTTCGGGTCCCGGCGTTGCTGCCGGCGTGCTGATTTCGCCCCCTCCGCCCCTGCCCTTCCCGTACCTGGGGGCTTCGCCCCCAGACCCCCCTGTCGCGCTTCGCGCTCGTCCTCAAACGCCGGACGGGCTGAAACTCGGTCCCGGCAGGTAGGGCGCTGTTGACGGCAGGCCCAGGTCTGAGGGGAGCAGGGAGGCGATCCAGGCGTCGCGGCGTACGCCCTTGTTGTTGAGGGCGGAGCGGAGGGTGCCTTCGAGGGTGAAGCCGGCGCGTTCGGCGACCGCGCGGGAGCCCGTGTTGCCGACCTCCGCGCGCCACTCGACGCGGTCGATGCCGCGGTCGGTGAAGGCCCAGCGGGAGGCGGCGAGCACGGCTTCGGTGGTGTAGCCGTGGCCCCGGTGTTCCTTGGTGGCCCAGAAGCCGACCTCGGCGACGCCCAGGGAACGCATCATGAGGCTGAGCATGCCGACGAGGTCCCCGGAGGGGACGAAGACGCCGAAGGTGAACAGCGAACCGTCGGCCCAGCCGTCCGGTGCCAGCTGGCCGACGAACCCCTCGGCGTGCTCCCGCAGATAGGGCGAGGGGATCGTCGTCCAGCGCTGGATGTCGGGGTCCTGGGCGGCGTCGTAGACGGCGCCGGCGTCGCGTGGGCCCACGGCGCGCAGCAGGAGACGGTCGGTGGTGAGCGTGACGGGTTCCATCGGCCGATTCTGCTCGGGCTCGGGTGGCGGCGCCACGATTTTCGGCCTGAGCCCCGTCGAGCGGTCCGCGAGGCCCACGGAATTCCGAACGGTGCGTGAGGCTGCGATCACGGTTCGCTTATTTCGTGGCCGGACGCGGCACCATCCGCCACCCCCGCCCGTTGTCCTAGTGGCTGTCACGAGAGCAGGCCTCCCGGCGCGGTGGGGTCCTCGCATACGATGGCCGTTGCTCTGTTGCATCAAGGAAAACCGACCGTCCTAGGCCCGACCGGCAAGGAGACAAACCCCCGTGTCCGTCCTCTCGAAGATCATGCGTGCAGGCGAAGGCAAGATCCTGCGCAAGCTGCACCGCATTGCGGACCAGGTCGCCTCCATCGAAGAGGACTTCGTCGACCTCTCCGACGCCGAGCTGCGGGCCCTCACCGATGAGTACAAGCAGCGGTACACCGACGGCGAAAGCCTCGACGACCTGCTGCCCGAAGCGTTCGCCACCGTCCGTGAGGCTGCCAAGCGCGTCCTTGGCCAGCGCCACTACGACGTGCAGATGATGGGCGGCGCCGCGCTCCACCTCGGCTACGTCGCCGAGATGAAGACCGGTGAGGGCAAGACACTCGTCGGCACCCTGCCCGCGTATCTGAACGCCCTCTCCGGAGGCGGCGTCCACCTCATCACGGTCAACGACTACCTGGCCGAGCGCGACTCCGAGATGATGGGCCGCGTCCACAAGTTCCTGGGCCTGAGCGTCGGCTGCATCCTCGCCAACATGACGCCGGCCGAGCGCCGCGAGCAGTACGCGTGCGACATCACGTACGGCACGAACAACGAGTTCGGTTTCGACTACCTGCGCGACAACATGGCGTGGGCGCAGGACGAACTGGTGCAGCGCGGCCACAACTTCGCGATCGTCGACGAGGTCGACTCGATCCTCGTCGACGAGGCCCGTACGCCGCTGATCATCTCCGGCCCGGCCGACCAGGCCACCAAGTGGTACGGCGACTTCGCCAAGCTGGTCACCCGCCTGAAGAAGGGCGAGGCGGGCAACTCCCTCAAGGGCATCGAGGAGACCGGGGACTACGAGGTCGACGAGAAGAAGCGCACCGTCGCCATCCACGAGCCCGGTGTCTCCAAGGTCGAGGACTGGCTGGGCATCGACAACCTCTACGAGTCGGTCAACACCCCTCTGGTGGGCTACCTGAACAACGCCATCAAGGCGAAGGAGCTCTTCAAGAAGGACAAGGACTACGTCGTCATCGACGGCGAAGTCATGATCGTCGACGAGCACACCGGCCGTATCCTCGCCGGCCGCCGTTACAACGAGGGCATGCACCAGGCGATCGAGGCGAAGGAAGGGGTGGACATCAAGGACGAGAACCAGACGCTCGCGACGATCACCCTGCAGAACTTCTTCCGCCTCTACAAGCGTCACGACCAGGACGGCAAGGAACTGCCCGGCCTGTCCGGCATGACCGGTACGGCGATGACCGAGGCCGCCGAGTTCCACCAGATCTACAAGCTCGGCGTCGTCCCGATCCCGACCAACCGGCCGATGGTCCGCAAGGACATGTCCGACCTGATCTACCGCACCGAGGTCGCGAAGTTCGAGGCGGTCGTCGACGACATCGCCGAGAAGCACGAGAAGGGCCAGCCGATCCTGGTCGGCACGACCTCGGTCGAGAAGTCCGAGTACCTCTCGCAGCAGCTCAGCAAGCGCGGTATCCAGCACGAAGTGCTGAACGCCAAGCAGCACGACCGTGAGGCGCCGATCATCGCCCAGGCCGGCCGCAAGGGCGCCGTGACCGTCGCCACGAACATGGCCGGCCGTGGTACGGACATCAAGCTCGGCGGCAACCCCGACGACCTCGCCGAGGCGGACCTGCGTCAGCGCGGTCTCGACCCCGAGGAGCACATCGAGGAGTGGGCCGCCGCACTGCCCGCCGCCCTGGAGCGGGCCGAGAAGGCGGTCAAGTCCGAGTTCGAGGAGGTCAAGGAACTCGGCGGGCTGTACGTCCTCGGCACCGAGCGGCACGAGTCGCGCCGTATCGACAACCAGCTCCGCGGCCGCAGCGGCCGTCAGGGCGACCCGGGCGAGTCCCGCTTCTACCTCTCCCTCGGCGACGACCTGATGCGCCTGTTCAAGGCGCAGATGGTCGAGCGCGTCATGTCGATGGCCAACGTGCCCGACGACGTGCCGATCGAGAACAAGATGGTCACGCGCGCGATCGCGTCCGCCCAGTCGCAGGTCGAGCAGCAGAACTTCGAGACGCGTAAGAACGTCCTGAAGTACGACGAGGTCCTCAACCGGCAGCGCGAGGTCATCTACGGCGAGCGCCGCCGCGTCCTGGAGGGCGAGGACCTGCAGGAGCAGATCCAGCACTTCATGGACGACACGATCGACGCCTACATCGAGGCCGAGACCGCCGAGGGCTTCGCCGAGGAGTGGGACCTGGACCGGCTGTGGGGCGCCTTCAAGCAGCTCTACCCGGTGAAGGTCACCGTCGAGGAGCTGGAGGAGGCGGCCGGCGACCGTGCCGGTCTGACCGCCGAGTTCATCTCCGAGTCCATCAAGGACGACATCCACGAGCAGTACGCGTCGCGTGAGGAGCAGCTCGGCTCCGAGATCATGCGTGAGCTGGAGCGCCGGGTCGTGCTGTCCGTCCTGGACCGCAAGTGGCGTGAGCACCTCTACGAGATGGACTATCTCCAGGAGGGCATCGGCCTGCGGGCCATGGCGCAGAAGGACCCGCTGGTCGAGTACCAGCGCGAGGGCTTCGACATGTTCACCGCCATGATGGACGGCATCAAGGAGGAGTCCGTCGGCTATCTGTTCAACCTGGAGGTCCAGGTCGAGCAGCAGGTCGAGGAGGTCCCGGTCGAGGACGCCGCGCCGTCGCTGCAGAAGGAGGACGCGGTGCCCGCGGGTGCGCGTCCGGAGATCCGCGCCAAGGGCCTCGACGCCCCGCAGCGGCCGGACCGGCTGCACTTCTCCGCGCCCACCGTGGACGGCGAAGGCGGCATCGTCGAGGGCGACTTCGTCGACGACGACGAGCCGGTGCGCTCCGAGGCCGACGGCCTCACGCGCGCGGAGCGCCGCAAGCAGCAGAAGGGCAGCCGGCGCCGCAAGAAGTAACGGCCGCCGCGGGAAGTGACCTGCCGCGCGCGAGCGCCGGCAGCCGGCTGAGGGCCGGGCACCTGAGGGTGTCCGGCCCTTTGCCGTGTCCGACCTGTTGCCGTGTCCGGTCCTATGCGGGTCCGGTCCTTCGCGGGGTCCGGCTTCGTACTGCCCGGTCCCGCCCTTCGGACTGCCCGGGCCTGCGTCCTGCCCAAACGCCGTGCGGTGTCTGCGGTGGCCCGAGGGGCGGTGAGCCGGTGTTCCCGGATGCCGGGTGGGGCTCAGTCGTCGTCCGTGTGCGGCATGCGGGGGCCGCCAAGTTCCACGGCCGTGCAGCGCCAGCGCAGGTCGGGGCCCTGTTCCAGACGGAAGGCCATCGCCCGGAGCTGTTCGCCGGCGCCGATGCGGGCGAAGGCCTCGATCGCGCCCGGACGCGGCACGTAGTACCCGATGTCGCGGACGACGGGCCGGGTCCCGCGGGTGCGCAGCGGCCCGCGTTCGGCGAGCCAGGCGAGTTCGTCGTAGGCGCGGCCGGCGGTGTGGCGCAGCATGCAGTGGACGGGCCGGTGGCCGCTGAGCACCGCGAGCAGCCGGTCGGCGAAGAGGTCGGTGGGCCGGGGCTGGGCGACCGGGCTGAGCGGGCCTCCGGCGGGCGCGGTGCGGGACGCGGCGCCGGCCGGTGCCGTACCCGGTGTGCTCGTCGTGGTGCGGGAGCGCCCCGGGGCCGAGTGCGCGGGGGCCCCGTCTGCCGTCCTGAGCGGGACGGGAGCCGGCGGGGCGGGCGGAGTGGTGGTCTGTGCGGGCGGAGTCGTGGCCTGGGCGGGCGAATGGGTGGCCGGGGCCATGGGCGCCGACGGCTGTCCGGCGCGGGGCGTGGTGCGCGGGGTGCCGCCGCCCGGGGTGCGGGGCGGGGCGCTGCCCGGGCGGCCGGTGTCCTGGCGGCCCGGCGGACGGCTGCCCGGCGGACGGTTGCCCGGGTGGCGCTTGGTCCTGGTCATCACCTTGTTCATACGACGTCCCCGTTCCATGGGCCCGAACTGAATACCGGGCGGTAACTTCTTGGTGGTGATCTTGTACGGGGCGGGAGACGGCGGCGGCAAGGACCGTGGGGCCGCGTCGGAGGCGGCCGGGGCGTTCACCTATCAGGGTGGCCGGCGACGTACGAGGGCATGCCGGAGCCGGGGCGTACGGGGTGAAGTGCGGGAGCGGGGTGGACGGCGCCCGGCGCCTGGCCCGGGCCCCGAAAGGGGACGGCCGCACGTATCCTGAAGGCCCTCCCGGAGACGCGGGACCGCCCTTCCGGGGGCACGGGACCGCCCTTCCGGGGACAGGGGAATGCCTTTCCGGAGGTTCGGAAACGTCCTTCGGAGGACATGGGAATGTCCTCCCGGAGATGCGGGAACGCCTTCCGGAGACACGGGAACGCCCTCCCGGAGGCGCGGAAGCGTTCTCCTCCGGGCACGCCGACCCTCAGAGCCCCACCCTCCGACTACGAAAGCGGCCACCATGCGCGTCTACGTCCCCCTGACCCTCTCCGGGCTCGCCGAGGCGTACAAGACGGGGGAGTTGGGGGCGGAGCGGTTCGTCGCGTACGCCGTCACTCCCGCGCTGCGCGAGTGGTACGTCTCCGACGACATCGAAGAGCTCGAGTACGCGGCGCTGAACCGCGCCGCGCTGGCCTCCCTGCGACTGGTCGCGGTCGATCCCGGTGCCGCCCGGCGGCGGGTCGTGGTCGCGGTCGACGTGGCCGACGGGGCGGCGGCGGCCGATCCCGATCGGGGACTGGACCCGGGGGCGCTCGGCGAGGTGCGGGTCACCGGGCCCGTACCGCTGGCCAAGGCGGCCGCCGTGCACGCCGACTCGGACGACGCCGAGGCGGACGTCACCGCGGCGGCCGAGGCGCTGGGCGCGGCGGACCTCGGGGACGACGACGCCCAGTTCACCGTGGACGGCGCCGAGGACCATGAGCTGCTCTGGTTCGCGAGGCAGGAGATCCCCAACCTGATCGGGCTCGGCGACTGAGATCTCCGGAGACCGGACCATCCGGCGATCCGTTGTCGGTGGGGCCGGGTACGTTTTGGATATGGGGAAGCACGAAGCAGCGCACATTGTGTGGGACTGGAACGGGACGCTGTTCCACGACAACGCGGCCATCATCGGGGCGACGAACGCGGCGTTCGCCGAGCTCGGCATCGAGCCGATCACACTGGAGCGGTACCGGGCGTTGTACTGCGTCCCGGTGCCGAAGTTCTACGAGCGGCTGATCGGCCGGCTGCCGACCGACGCCGAGTGGCAGATCATGGACGAGACCTTCCACCGGTACTACGCGGAGCACCGGACGGGCTGCGGGCTCACCGAGGGCGTGCCGACGCTGCTCGCCGGCTGGCGATCGGCGGGGCGCAGCCAGTCGATCCTCAGCATGTACGGGCATGAGGAGCTGGTTCCGCTGGTGCGCGGGTTCGGGATCGAGCCGCACTTCATACGGGTCGACGGGCGGACCGGGCCGTCCGGCGGCAGTAAGGCCGAGCACATGGTGCGGCACATCGGCGCGCTTGCCCAGGTGGATCCGGCGCGCACCGTCGTGATCGGGGACGCCGCCGATGACGCGGTCGCCGCGCTGCACGTGGGAGCGCAGGCGGTCCTGTACACCGGGGGTTCCCACAGCCGGGCCAGCCTCGAGCAGGTGGGCGTGCCCGTGGTGGACACCCTGGAGGAGGCCGTGGAGGAGGCCGAGCGGCTGGCCGCCTGACGCCGGCGCCCTGCCCCCGACGCCGTACTCTCGCGTCCTGCCCCCGACGCCGTACTCTCGCGCCCTGCCCCCGACGCCGTACCCGCGCGTCCTGCCCCCGGCTCCCGTCCATGGGCGGAAGCCGGGGGCAGGACGGTCAGGTCACCGGTGCCTTCGCCCGCAGGACCGTGAGGAACTCCCGCATCCAGGCGGAGTGGTCCGGCCAGGCACGGGAGGAGACGAGCGTGCCGTCGACCACCGCCTCCGCGTCCTGGAAGGTGGCGCCGGCGGCCTGCATGTCCAGCTCCAGTGCCGGGTACGCCGTGACGCGCCGGCCCCGCAGGCCGTCCACCGCGGCCGTCAGCAGCGGGCCGTGGCAGATCTGGGCGACGGGCTTGTCCGCGTCGAAGAAGGACTTGAGGATCTTGCGGAGTTCGGGGTCGTTGCGGAGGTACTCCGGCGCGCGGCCGCCGGGGATGACGAGGGCGGCGTACTGGCCGGGGTCCACATCGGCGAACGCGAGGTCCGCGGGCCAGGTGTAGCCGGGCTTCTCCGTGTAGGTGTCGAAGCCGGGCACGAAGTCGTGGACCACGAACTGCAGCTGCTTGCGGGCGGGGGCCGCGATGTGCACTTCGTAGCCCTCCTCGCGCAGGCGCTGGTAGGGGTAGAGAACTTCCAGCGACTCCGCTGCGTCGCCGGTGACGATGAGGATCTTCGCTGCCATGTCGCTGCCGCTCCATTCAGCCGTGCCTGTGCCGCCGTGGGCCGTCCTGGCCAACGTGCCTCCGCGGGGAGGTCTTGCCAAGGGGGCCTGCCCGCCGCGCACACCCGCGTGACGCGTCCGCCGCCCCGGCGCCGTCGCCACCTGTGGCACCGGTGACGCCTGCGCCGCGACCGCCACCTGTCGCACCCGTAAGCCTGCGTCGCCGCCGCCACCCGCAGCACCGGCGACACCTCCGGCACCGCTGAAGCCCCACCGGCACACGCACCCGTCGTCCACTGCCAAGACTGCTACGACAGCGGCGGTACTGCACGTCCTCGTCCGTTTCGTCCCTGTGCATACTGTCAAAGTTCCACCCCCGGTTTTGTACACATACGGCTCATGACGGGTCCGGGGTAGGGGGCGATAGCCTGGTGGCGTGATCAGCGCGATATCTCGCGGGGGCATCGTCGCCCCTGCCCCGCGCCCGGAGAGCACGGACGACATCCGTGACCGGGCGTCAATCGCTGATCTTCGCGGGCGGGCCGGGGTGGCGGCGACCGCACTCCGTATGCCGGGGACACCTCCGGGGCGGACGTTGCCGAGAGCAGCATCACAGTCGCCGCGGGTGCCGAAAATGGCTGATAACCCCCCGCCCATCTCTCCATGCGGCATAGCGTCGGACCAGACCGGACACCCCGCGTCTCGGCGTTTCGTCGGAGAAGAGACCGTACTTCCTTCTACGTCACGCAATGGCGCGCGACAGGAGCCAGAGGACAATGCAGACCAAGCTGGACGAAGCCAAGGCCGAGCTGCTCGAACGGGCCGCCCGGGTAGCTGAGAACAGCCCGGTCGGGGGGCACCTACCGACTGGGACGACGGGCGAGGGCACCCCTGACCGGGACACCGTGCTCGCGTTCCTCCAGCGCTACTACCTGCACACCGCCCCGGAGGACCTCGCCGACCGCGACCCGGTCGACATCTTCGGAGCCGCTTTCTCCCACTACCGGCTGGCCGAGAACCGCCCTCAGGGCACGGCCAACGTGCGGGTCCACACCCCGACCGTCGAGGAGAACGGCTGGACCTGCAGCCACTCCGTGGTCGAGGTCGTCACTGACGACATGCCCTTTCTCGTCGACTCGGTCACCAATGAGCTCTCGCGGCAGGGGCGCGGCATCCATGTCGTCATCCACCCGCAGTTCGTCGTACGGCGTGATCTGACCGGCAAGCTGAGTGAGGTGCTGCCGGGGCGGCCGACCGGTGAGCTCCCGCACGACGCCTCCGTCGAGTCCTGGATCCACGTCGAGATCGACCGCGAGACCGACCGCGCGGACCTGAAGCAGATCACCGCCGACCTGCTGCGCGTGCTGTCCGACGTCCGTGAGTCCGTCGAGGACTGGGAGAAGATGCGCGACTCGGCGCTGCGGATCGCCGAGGAGCTGCCCAAGGAGCCGACCGCGGACGACCTGCGCGACCAGGAGGTCGAGGAGGCCCGTGAGCTGCTGCGCTGGCTCTCGGACGACCACTTCACCTTCCTCGGGTACCGCGAGTACGAGCTGCGGGACGACGACTCGCTGGCCGCGGTGCCCGGCACCGGCCTCGGCATCCTGCGCTCCGACCCGCAGCACGGCGGCGACGACAGCCACCCGGTCAGCCCGTCCTTCGAGCGGCTGCCCGCCGACGCCCGCGCCAAGGCCCGCGAGCACAAGCTGCTGGTGCTGACCAAGGCCAACAGCCGCGCCACCGTCCACCGGCCCTCGTATCTCGACTACGTGGGCGTGAAGAAGTTCGACGCGCACGGGAACGTCGTCGGTGAGCGCCGCTTCCTCGGGCTCTTCTCCTCGGCCGCGTACACCGAGTCCGTGCGCCGCGTGCCGGTCATCCGCCGCAAGGTCCAGGAAGTCCTGCGCGGCGCCGGCTTCTCGCCCAACAGCCACGACGGGCGCGACCTGCTCCAGATCCTGGAGACGTATCCGCGCGACGAGCTCTTCCAGACCCCGGTCGACGAGCTGCGGACCATCGTCACCAGCGTCCTGTACCTCCAGGAGCGGCGGCGGCTGCGGCTGTACCTGCGCCAGGACGAGTACGGGCGCTACTACTCCGCGCTGGTCTACCTCCCGCGCGACCGCTACACCACCGGCGTGCGTCTGCGGATCATCGACATCCTCAAGGAGGAACTCGGCGGCAACAGCGTCGACTTCACGGCCTGGAACACCGAGTCGATCCTCTCCCGGCTGCACTTCGTGGTGCGGGTCCCGCAGGGCACCGAGCTGCCGGAGCTGTCCGACGCCGACAAGGAGCGCATCGAGTCGCGCCTGGTCGAGGCCGCCCGGTCCTGGGCCGACGGCTTCGGGGAGGCGCTGACCGCCGAGTTCGGCGAGGAGCGCGCCGCCGAGCTGCTGCGCCGGTACAACAACGCCTTCCCCGAGGGCTACAAGGCCGACCACTCGCCGCGCGCGGCCGTCGCCGACCTGGTCCACCTGGAGCACCTCAGCCACGCCCAGCGCGAGGGCGTCAAGGACTTCGCGCTCAGCCTGTACGAGCCGGTGGGCGCCGCGCCCGGTGAGCGCCGCTTCAAGATCTACCGCACCGGCGCGCAGGTCTCGCTCTCCGCGGTCCTGCCGGCCCTCAACCGCATGGGCGTCGAGGTCACCGACGAGCGTCCCTACGAGCTGCGCTGCTCGGACCGTACGACGGCCTGGATCTACGACTTCGGGCTGCGCCTGCCGAAGTCGCCGAACGGCAACGGGGACTACCTCGGCGACGACGGCCGCCAGCGCTTCCAGGAGGCCTTCGCCGCCACCTGGACCGGCCAGGCCGAGATCGACGGATTCAACGCCCTCGTCCTGAGCGCCGGGCTGAACTGGCGCCAGGCCATGGTGCTGCGCGCGTACGCCAAGTACCTGCGCCAGGCCGGCTCGACCTTCAGCCAGGACTACATGGAGGACACCCTCCGCAACAACGTCCACACCACCCGGCTGCTGGTCTCGCTCTTCGAGGCGCGGATGTCGCCGGACCGGCAGCGGGCCGGGGTCGAGCTGACGGACGCCCTGCTGGAGGAGCTGGACGCGGCGCTCGACCAGGTCGCGTCGCTCGACGAGGACCGGATCCTGCGGTCCTTCCTGCACCTCATCAAGGCCACGCTGCGGACGAACTTCTTCCAGGAGGCGGCCGGCGGCAAGCCGCACGAGTACGTCTCCATGAAGTTCGACCCGCAGGCCATCCCGGACCTTCCGGCGCCGCGTCCGGCGTACGAGATCTGGGTGTACTCGCCGCGCGTCGAGGGCGTCCACCTGCGGTTCGGCAAGGTCGCGCGCGGCGGTCTGCGCTGGTCCGACCGGCGTGAGGACTTCCGTACCGAGATCCTCGGCCTGGTCAAGGCGCAGATGGTGAAGAACACCGTCATCGTGCCCGTCGGCGCCAAGGGCGGCTTCGTCGCCAAGCAGCTGCCGGACCCGGCCGCGGACCGTGACGCCTGGCTGGCCGAGGGCATCCGCAGCTACCGGACCTTCATCTCGGCGCTGCTCGACATCACCGACAACATGGTGGCCGGCGAGGTCGTGCCGCCCGCCGACGTCGTCCGGCACGACGGGGACGACACCTACCTCGTGGTCGCCGCCGACAAGGGCACGGCGACGTTCTCGGACATCGCCAACGAGGTCGCGCAGTCGTACAACTTCTGGCTCGGCGACGCGTTCGCCTCCGGCGGCTCCGCCGGGTATGACCACAAGGGCATGGGCATCACCGCCCGCGGTGCCTGGGAGTCCGTGAAGCGCCACTTCCGCGAGCTGGGGGTGAACACCCAGACCGAGGACTTCACCGTGGTCGGCGTCGGCGACATGTCGGGTGACGTGTTCGGCAACGGAATGCTGCTGTCCGAGCACATCCGCCTGGTGGCCGCCTTCGACCACCGGCACATCTTCATCGACCCGAACCCGGACGCGGCGACGTCGTACGCGGAGCGCCGGCGCCTCTTCGAGCTGCCGCGCTCGTCGTGGGCCGACTACAACACCGAGCTGATCTCGGCCGGTGGCGGTGTCTTCCCGCGTACCGCCAAGGCGATCCAGGTCAACGCGCACATCCGGGAGGCCCTCGGCATCGAGGCGGGCGTCGGCAAGATGACCCCGGCCGACCTGATGCGGGCGATCTTCCAGGCGCCGGTGGACCTGCTGTGGAACGGCGGCATCGGCACCTACGTGAAGTCGTCCGCCGAGTCGCACGCCGACGTCGGCGACAAGGCCAACGACGCGATCCGGGTGGACGGCGCCGACCTGCGGGTCAAGGTCGTCGGCGAGGGCGGCAACCTGGGTCTGACCCAGCTCGGCCGGATCGAGTTCGCCCAGCACGGCGGCAGGATCAACACCGACGCCATCGACAACAGCGCGGGTGTGGACACCTCCGACCACGAGGTGAACATCAAGATCCTGCTCAACTCGGTGGTGACGAACGGCGATCTGACCGTCAAGCAGCGCAACAAGCTGCTCGCCGAGATGACCGACGAGGTCGGCCACCTGGTCCTGCGCAACAACTACGCGCAGAACGTGGCGATCGCCAACGCGCTGGCCCAGTCCGGCAGCATGCTCCACGCCCAGCAGCGGTTCATCCGCCACCTGGTGCGCGAGGGTCACCTGGACCGGGCGCTGGAGTTCCTGCCCACCGAGCGGCAGATCCGGGAGCGGCTGAACAGCGGGCAGGGGCTCACCGGCCCGGAGACGGCCGTCCTCCTCGCGTACACGAAGATCACGGTGTCCGACGAGCTGCTCGCCACCTCGCTGCCCGACGACCCGTATCTGCAGAGCCTGGCGCACGCGTACTTCCCGACGGCGCTGCGCGACAAGTTCCGCGAGCAGATCGACGCGCACGCGCTGCGCCGCGAGATCGTCACGACGGTGCTGGTCAACGACACGGTCAACACGGGCGGTACGAGCTTCCTGCACCGGCTGCGCGAGGAGACCGGTGCCTCCCTGGAGGAGATCGTCCGGGCGCAGACCGCGGCCCGTGCGATCTTCGACTCCAGTGCGGTGTGGGACGCCGTCGAGTCGCTCGACAATGTCGTCGACGCGGCCGTGCAGACCCGGATCCGGCTGCACTCGCGCCGTCTCGTCGAGCGCGGCACGCGCTGGCTGCTCAACAACCGGCCGCAGCCGCTCCAGCTCGCCGAGACGATCTCGTTCTTCCGCGAGGGCGTCAAGCAGGTCTGGGACGAGCTGCCCAAGCTGCTGCGCGGCGCGGATCTCGAGTGGTACCAGCAGATCTGCGACGAGCTGACGGCGGCCGGGGTCCCGGACGAACTCGCCACCCGCGTGGCCGGCTTCTCGTCCGCCTTCCCGACGCTGGACATCGTCGCGGTGGCCGACCGCATGGGCAAGAACCCGATGGACGTCGCCGAGGTCTACTACGACCTCGCCGACCGGTTGTCGATCACCCAGCTGATGGACCGGATCATCGAGCTCCCGCGTGCCGACCGCTGGCAGTCCATGGCCCGCGCCTCGATCCGCGAGGACCTGTACGCGGCCCACGCGGCGCTCACGGCGGACGTCCTCGCCGTCGGCAACGGCACCTCCACCCCGGAGCAGCGTTTCAAGGCGTGGGAGGAGAAGAACGCCGCGATCCTCGGCCGGGCCCGCACGACCCTGGAGGAGATCCGCAGCTCGGACTCCTTCGACCTGGCGAACCTGTCGGTGGCCATGCGGACCATGCGCACACTGCTGCGGACGCATTCGTAGTCCGTACGTCGATGGGGGCGCCCCGGGCCGTTTCGGCTCGGGGCGCCCCCGTTTCCGTATGCCGTCGTACGTCGTGCCCGCACCGCGGCGGCGCCGTCCTCTTGCCCGGCTCTTGCCGAGCCCTTGACGTGCTCTCGGAGAATCCGGATCCCGAACTTACTTTTTACTGCTAAAAGGTACATTTGACTGACGTTGGCCTGAGAGGCGGGCGGCAACCCCCGCGCCCCGCTCGCCGTCTGCCCGGTCGGTACACAAGTGGACCAGCCCGCCTAGGTCGGCCCATCGGGAATGTCTAGGATAAATAGGATGAATGTGGATCAGCGTCGCCCGCCCGCCGTCTCCGTGGTCGTGATCGTCTACAACGACGCGCAGAGGCTTCCCACGGCGGTGCGTTCCGTCCTGGACCAGACGCTGCACGGCGTCGAGGTCGTCATCGTGGACGACCGGAGCACGGACGGCTCGCACGAGGTGGCGCGGCTGCTGGCGGCCGAGTACCCCGACCGGGTCCGCGCCTTCCGGCTCCCCGAGAACAGCGGCGGCTGCGGCGCCCCGCGCAACCACGGCATCGAGCAGGCCCGTGGCGACTACGTCCTCTTCCTCGACAGCGACGACGTCCTGGAGCGCAACGCCTGCCGGAACATGCTGGAGGCCGCCGAGCGGACCGGCGCCGACCTCGTCTCCGGCCTGTGCGTCCGCGTCCACGTCGACTCCCGTACGGGCAAGGAGGTCAAGTGGTACCCCTGGCTCTACGAGCGCACCCGCACCCTGGAGTCGGTCTCCGAGCTGCCCGACCTGCTGGTCTTCGACACCCTGTCGACCAACAAGTGCTACCGCCGGCAGTTCCTGCTCGACCAGGGGCTGCGCTTCCCGGTCGGCATCCACTACGAGGACCTGCTCTTCTCCGCCCAGGCGTACGTGGCCGCCCGCCGCATCACGCTCATCCCCAACCGGGTCTACGACTGGCGGGTCGTGGAGAAACCGGCGGCGACGAAGTCGATCAGCAACCGGCGTGACGAGATCGCCAACTTCACACACCGCATGGAGATCCACCACCGGGTCGACCAACTCCTCGCGGACAACGGCCTGCTGGAGCTGAAGTTCGCCAAGGACGTCAAGTGGCTCAAGCACGATCTGGTGCTGCATCTGCGGGAGCTGCCCTTCCGGGACGCGGCCTACCGCGAGGCGTTCGCCGGGATCGCCCGGCAGTACCTGGAGTCGATCGACCGCGCCGCCTTCGACGAGACCGAGCCCATCCACGCCATCTGCGCCTACCTTCTGCAGAAGAGCGACTGGGCCAACCTGCTGCCCGCCGTGGACACGCTGACCAACCGCGACAAGATCTCCTCGCCCCTCGTCGAGCGCGACGGACGCGTCTACTGGTGTGCCGAACACCTCGACGACGACTTCGGCCGGCACGTCCTGGACGTCACCGAACTCGGCTACCACACCAGGCCCGTCGAGCGGATGTTCCTGCGCAACGCCCTGACCTCGTACACGGAAGCCGGCGGCAGCGCCCGGCTGGCCGGACGGATCACCAACCCCCTCGGTGTCATCCCGCCCGGTGCCCGGCTCGCCGGGGAGCTGGAGTTCTACGCCCGCCGCCCGGGCGTCCGCTTCCAGACCTTCCGCTTCCCCGTGACGACGGTGCGGCACGAGGGCGAGACCATCGCCTGGGAGGCCTCGGCCGGCCTCGCCGCGGTCCGGCCGCTGGGCATCGTGGACGCCGTGTGGGACGTACGGCTGCATCTGGACGTCGACGGCGTCCGCACCTCGACCCGGCTGACGGCCGCCGAGCCCGACCTGGCCGCCGGCTCCCTGCCCGTGCGGCCCCGGCTCACCCGGCTGGTCGCCGACCGCATCGAACCGGTGGTCTCCACGCGCGGCCACCTCTCCTTCCGGCTCGTCCCGGACAAGAAGGCGAACGAGCTCGTCCAGCGGGGTGTGCACGGGCCGGCCGGCCGGCTCGCCAAGTCCGGCTACCGCAAGGCCAAGGCCCTGCGCAAGAAGCTGACCTCCGGGGACGCCAAACTCCGCCTGTACCACGAGGTGTTCACCCGTCTCCCGGTCAAGAAGGGCCTCGTCGTCTTCGAGAGCCACCTGGGCCGGCAGTACAGCGACAGCCCCCGGGCCATCTACGAGGAGATGCGCCGCCAGGGTCTCGACTTCGAGGCGGTGTGGTCGTATACGGGCGCTCCCGACGGCTTTCCGGCCGATGCCACCCTGGTGCGCCGCTGGTCGCTGCCGTATCTCAAGGCGCTCGCCCGGGCCGAGTTCTGGGTCGACAACCAGAGCTACCCGCTGAAGCTCACCAAGCGGCCGGAGACGACGTACCTGCAGACCTGGCACGGTTCGGCGCTGAAGCGGATGGGGTTCGACGAGCCCGAGTGGAAGCTCAGAACCCGGACCCAGCAGGACGAGCAGCAGCGCACCCTGGACCGCTTCGACCGGTTCCTGATCCGCTCCGAGCACGATGTGCGCACCCTGGCGCGGGCGTTCCGGCTCCAGGAGAAGACGCTGCTGCGGGTGGGGTATCCGCGCAACGACGCCCTCGTACAGGCCAAGGAGCGCGAGGAGAAGTCCGGGATCCGTGAACGCGGGCCGCTCGCCGCCGAGTTGGGCATCCCGGACGACAGGACCGTGCTGCTCTACGCGCCGACCTTCCGGCAGCGCGAAGGCAAGCAGCGGCGGTTCGAGCTGCCCTTCGACGTGCAGCGGTTCGCCGACACGTACGGCGACCGGTACGTCCTTCTCGTGCGCTCGCACTACCTCAACCACGTGGTGCTCCCGCCGTCCGTGCGGGGCCGCGTCATCGACGTCACCGCGCACCACGACATGACTCCGCTGCTGGCGCTCGCCGACGGGCTGATCACCGACTACTCCTCGGTGATGTTCGACTACGCCCTCCTCGACCGCCCGATGTTCTTCTTCGTGTACGACTACGAGGAGTACGTGCACGAGGGCCGCGGGACCTACTTCGACCTGCTGGAACGCGCGCCGGGACCCGTCGTGCGCACCGAGGACGAGCTGCACGCCGTCCTCGGCTCCCTCGACGAACAGATCGTGAAGTACGCGGCGGCGCGGGAGCGGTTCGTCGCCGACTTCGGCGAGTACGACAAGGGCACCGCCGCCCGCAGTGTCGTCGACCAGTTCTTTTCCCAGGGGAGGCGCGCGTGAGCGGGTACAGCGAGCGGGACGAGTGCGGACGCGACATCTTCTTCGTCTCCAACAGCGTCGACGAGCTGGGCGGAGTGACCAGTTGGTCGCACCAGATGGCACGCCTCTTCACCGAGCGCGGACACCGTGTCCAGGTCATCGGCATCACCGAGCCCGCCGTCGCCCAGGAACTGGGTGAACTCCCTTACCCCACCACGACGTTGTACGACGTCCACCCGCCGCGGGTCGCGGCGGCGGCCGGCCTCAAGGGGCGGCTCGGCGTGGCCGAGCGGCGGCTGCGTGCCGCCCGTGCGGCGGGCATGCGCGAGCAGGCCGCCAAGCTGACCGCGCTGTTCCGGGCCGCCCGGCCGGGAGCCGTCGTGATCGTCACGCAGGTGTGGGCCATGGAGTGGGTGGAACTCGCCGACACCACGGGGCTGATGGTCATCGGCATGAGCCACGAGTCGTTCCTGTTCTCGAAGTCGACCTCGCGCTTCCAGCGGGTGCTCCTGCACTACCGGGACGTCGACCGCATGCTGGCGCTCACCCGTGAGGACGCCGACCTGTGGATCGGACAGGGCCTGAACAACGCCTCGTTCATGCCGAACCCGCTCCCGTTCATGCCCGAGGTGCCGTCCCCGCGCACCGAGAAGGCCGTGGTCAGCGTGGGCAGGCTGACCGACCAGAAGGGCATCGACATGCTCCTCGACACCTGGGCCGAGGTCGCACCCCGCCATCCCGGCTGGACGCTGCGGATCTACGGCTCCGGTGAGGACGAGGAGATGCTGAGGAAGCAGTGCACGTCCCTCGGCCTCGACGACTCCGTCGAGTGGAGGGGCCGTACCGGCGATGTCCCGGCGGCCCTGCGCAGCGGGTCCGTGTTCGTGCTGTCCTCACGCGGCGAGGGCTTCCCGCTCGCCCTCATGGAGGCGATGGCGAGCGGCCTGGCGTGTGCCGCCTTCGACTGCGCGCCGGGCGTCCGCGAGATCGTCCACGACGGCGAGGACGGGCTCCTTGCCGGCCTCGGCAACACCGGTGAACTCGCCCGCAGGCTCGACACGTTGATGTCGGACAAGGAGCTGCGGGACGCGATGGGCGAGGCGGCCCGGGTCAACATCCAGCGCTACACGACGGAGGAGGTCGTGCGGCGCTGGGAGGAGCTGTTCCTCTTCCTGGAGAGGTGAGATCGCACTACCGGAGAGGTGAGATCGCACTACCGGAGAGGTGAGATCGCACTACCGGAGAGGTGAGATCGCACTACCGGAGAGGTGAGATCGGGCTACCGGAGAGGTGAGCGCGCGCCCTGTGCGGGGCGCGCGCCGTGCCGGGGTCGAGCCGTGCCGGGGTTGAGCCCGTGCCGGGGTTGAGCCCGTGCCGGGGTTGAGCCGTGCCGGGGTCGAGCCGCTACTTCCCCGTGAACTTCTCGTACTCCTTGATGACCTCGTCCGTGGGCCCGTCCAGGCGGAGCTCCCCCCGCTCCAGCCACAGCACCCGGTCGCAGGTGTCCCGGATCGACTTGTTGTTATGGCTGACCAGGAACACCGTGCCGGCGGTCTTGCGCAGCTCGCGGATGCGCGCCTCCGAGCGCTTCTGGAAGGAGCGGTCGCCGGTGGCAAGCGCCTCGTCGATCATCAGGACGTCGTGGTCCTTGGCGGCGGCGATGGAGAAGCGGAGCCGGGCCGCCATGCCGGAGGAGTACGTGCGCATGGGCAGCGTGATGAAGTCGCCCTTCTCGTTGATGCCGGAGAAGTCGACGATCTCCTGGTAGCGCTCCTTGACCTGCTCGCGGGACATGCCCATCGCCAGGCCGCCGAGAAGGACGTTGCGCTCGCCCGTGAGGTCGTTCATCAGGGCGGCGTTGACGCCGAGGAGCGAGGGCTGGCCGTCCGTGTAGATCCTGCCGTTCTCCACGGGGAGGAGGCCGGCGACCGCCTTGAGCAGGGTGGACTTGCCCGAGCCGTTGGTGCCGATCAGACCGATGGCCTCGCCGCGGTACGCCGTGAACGACACGTTCTTCACCGCGTGCACCTTGCGGACGCCGGCGGCCTGTTCGGTCTGCCGGCGGCGCAGCATGCGGTTGAGGGCGGCGGTGGCGGTGCCCCGGCCGGCACCGGTGCCGTTGACGCGGTAGACGATGTCGACGCCGGTGGCGATCACGGTGGGGACGGGAGCGGAGCCGTTGTCGGCGCCGGTCTCGACGCGGGGTCCCGCGTCCTTCGTCAGGATGTCAGCCACGGCCGTAGGTCTCCTCAGCCTTCCAGAAGTAGATGAAGCCGCCGACGCCGGCGACCAGCGCCCAGCCCACGGCCAGCGCCCACACGTGGGGCGGCAGCTGATCGTGGTGGAAGGTGTCGATCAGCGCGAACCGCATGAGGTCGATGTACACGGCGGCCGGGTTGCACTGCAGGGCCACCAGTACGACGTGCGGCAGGTCCTGGTGGCTCAGCACCTTGTCGATGCTCCACATCACGCCGGAGACGTACATCCAGGTGCGCAGCAGGAACGGCATCAGCTGCGCGATGTCGGGCGTCTTGGCGCCCATCCGGGCCATGACCATCGCCACGCCCGCGTTGAAGACGAACTGGAGCGCGAGCGCGGGGAGGGCGAGCAGCCAGGAGGCGCTCACCGGGACGCCGAAGCAGAGCAGGATGACGACCAGCGCGGCCATCGAGAACAGCAGCTGCTGAAGCTGCTGGAGGCAGTACGACACCGGCAGGGCGGCCCGCGGGAAGTGCAGGGCCCGTACGAGGCCGAGGCTGCCGGAGATCGCGCGGGTGCCCGCCATGATCGAGCTCTGTGTGAACGTCCACACGAAGACGCCGGTGACCAGGAACGGGATGTAGTCGGCAACGCCTCGGCTGGTGCCCATGAGGACGCCGAAGATGAAGTAGTAGACCGCCGCGTTCAGCAGCGGGGTCGCCACCTGCCAGACCTGGCCGAGCTTCGCCTGGCTGTACTGGGCGGTGAGCTTGGCGGTGGCGAAGGCGGTGATGAAGTGACGCCGCGCCCACAGCTGGCGGACGTACTGGGTCAGGGTCGGGCGGGCGCCGCTGACGGTCAGGCCGTAGCGGGCGGCGAGCGCCGCGGCATCGTCGGCAGGGGTGACCGACGTCGGGGGCGGTGTGTGGAGGACCTGGCTCACATCCGCTGCTTTCGCTCGGGGGGTGGGGTGCGGGTGCTGTCCTTGGACGTTTCGTTACGCCGTCTTTGCCGTCTTCTTACGTCGGGACGGGACCGTATCGTCGCAACGTGAGCCTAGGCCGAGATGACGTCGGAACGCAACCGTTTCGTCGTAACGGCCTATGCTGGACACCATGACGACGAACGCCCACGCCCCCGGAACCACTGCAGGCAAGGCCACCGCCGTGACCGAAGCCGGCGCGGGCAAGGCGGCCGACGTGACGCAGGCCGGTGCCGGCAAGGCGGCCGACGCTTCGGAGACGGGCGCCGGCAAGACGGTCGATGTGCCGGAGCCCGGCGCGGGCAAGGGCGCCGACGCCTCGGAGGCGGGCGCGGGCAAAGGCTCCGACGCCTCGGAGACGGGCGCGGGCAAGGGCGCCGAGGTGACGGAGAGCCGCACGGGCAGGGCCGCCGACGTGACGCAGGCCGGTGCGGGCAAGGGCGCCGGTGAGACGGCGACGGACGCCGGCAAGGTCCCGCGGCGCCGGGCTCCGGCCGGGGCGGCCGTGCTCCGGGAGGACGTGACCGAGGCCATCCGTGCCGCCGTCTTCGGGGAACTCGCGGCCGTGGGCTATGCGCGGATGTCCATCGAGGGCATCGCCCGCCGTGCCGGCGTCGGCAAAACGGCTGTCTACCGCCGCTGGCGTTCGAAGCTCCACCTCGTCCTGGACCTGGTCTCGGCCGTCGCGGTCCAGGGCCTGCCCGCGCCCGACACGGGCTCCCTGGAGGGCGACCTGCGGCTCCTGTACGAGGTCACGTCACGTGCCCTGCGCCACCCCGTCGCCGGCCAGATCATCCCCGACCTCCAGGCGGAGGCGGCCCGCAACCCCGACATCGCGGAGGCGATGCAACAGGCGCTCCGCCAGGGTCAGCAGGGAGTCGCCTCCGGAATCGTGGCGGCCGCCGCAGCCCGCGGCGAGATCCGCGAGGGCGTCAACGAGGACCTCGCCCTGGACCTGATGTCCGGCCCCCTGTACTGGCGCGCGGTGGTCATCCGCGGCCCCAAACTCCCCAAGGACTACCTCGCCAGCCTGGCCCGCGCGACGGCGGCGGCCCTCAAGGCGCTGTAGGGACGGCCCGCGGCGGCACAGTTGTGTCAGGGCGTCGACATGGTGGACCGGTGCCCGGCCGGCGTCACGTGCGGGCCGCTCCCGGGTGGTGGCGGATCCAGCCGTCCCAGGCGGACGTGATCATGTCCTGGACGTCGTACTTGGCCTTCCAGCCCAGTTCGACGGCGATGCGGTCGGCGGAGGCGACGACGCGGGCGGGGTCTCCGGGGCGGCGCGGGGTGACGGTCGGCGGGGAGTCGTAACCGGTGATCGCGTTGATGCGGTCGACCATCTCGCGGACCGAAACGCCCTCCCCGCGGCCGATGTTGAGGGTCAGGTCCGTGCCGGGTGACGCCTCCAGCGCGCGGGCCGCGGCCACATGGGCCTCCGCCAGGTCCACCACATGGATGTAGTCGCGCACGCACGTGCCGTCGGGCGTCGGATAGTCGTCACCGAAGATCCGCGGCGGCGCGCCGTCCGTCAGCCGCTCGAACACCATCGGGACGAGGTTGAAGACACCGACGTCGGCCAGCTCGGGAGCGGCCGCCCCCGCCACGTTGAAGTAGCGCAGCGACGCCGTGGACAGGCCGGTGGCCCGGCCCGTCGCGCGGACCAGCCACTCGCCCGCCAGTTTCGTCTCGCCGTACGGGCTCATCGGCACGCACGGGGTCTCCTCCGTCACCAGGTCCACGTCCGGCATGCCGTACACCGCGGCCGAGGAGGAGAAGACGAAGGAGGCGACGGCCCCGGCCGTCACCGCCTCCAGCAGCACGCGCAGACCCTCGACGTTCTCGCGGTAGTAGTGCAGCGGGAGGTCCACCGACTCGCCGACCTGCTTCTTCGCCGCCAGATGGACGACTCCGGTGATCCGGTGCTCCGTGATCGTCCTGGCCAGCAGCTCGGCGTCCAGGGTGGAGCCGACGACGAGCGGGACGCTCGTGGGCACGCGCTCCGCGATGCCCGTGGACAGGTCGTCGTAGACCACGGCCCCTTCGCCCGCCTCGGTCATCGCGCGGACCACGTGCGCCCCGATGTAGCCGGCGCCGCCGGTGATCAGCCAGGTCATGGTCGGCCATCCCCTCGTCAGTGAGCCCGTAGGCGGGAGTGAGTCAAGCAGCGGGAGTGAGTCGAGCGGTCGGTGCGGGTCGGTGGTCGGTCGCGTATCAGTGAAGCAGGCGGCCGAGCCTGCGGCGGACGACACCGGTCATTCCTCGCCATCCGGGCGCGATGCGCAGCGCCAGCGCCCCCGCGTGGGTGGCGTACGGCTGCACGAGCAGGACCCCGTGGCGCCGGCTCGGGACGGCCGCGCGCCGCAGCAGACCCGGTCCCGCGACCGCGTGGGCCGTGGTGTCGCGGCTCGTGCCGTCGTGGAAGTGGAGGCGAAGGCGCAGGTCCCAGGCGCCGGAGTCGAGCGCCGACAGCTCCACCGGCACCTCGGCGGACCAGGTGTCGTCGTCGGGATCGGGCACGAGGCCGGCCGTACGGCGCAGCCCCGGCCGCCCGCTCTCCCGGTGCACGAACTCGACGTCCACCGACCGGGGTCCCGCATCCGCCATCCGCCCGTACAGCTCGTGCAGGCGCAGCCGCAGTCGTGCGGCACGCGCGCGGGGACGCAGTTCCGCGTCCACGGCGGCCGGGAGCAGATGCATCGGGCGCTCCAGGAGGTGGTCCAGCTCCACCTGGGGCAGGTCCGCCGACCAGACGGGCGTGCCGTCGGCGGCCCGGAAGTACGGCGGGCGCAGCCGTGCCGGACGGGCCGCGATCTCCTTGAGGCGGGACAGATCACGGGGTTCGGCGGCGGCGAGCACCACGCGCGCGATGATCCGGCCCGGCGCGGGCGCCAGCGCGAAGTCGGCCGCGTCGAAGGTCGCGAGGTACGCGCGCGTGAGGGTCCACCACTCGCGCCGGTACTCGGGCCCGCGCAGATCGAGCTCCCGCGTGTACATCCGCAGCTCGTGGTCGAGGAACTTGGCGCGTACCGCCCGTGCGAGCCGCTTCTCGCCCGCGCCGAGGAGGATCTCGTGGGCGGCGCGGTTCGCTTCCGTCCGCGCCCGCCAGTTGTCGATGTCGGCGCGGTCGAGCGAGATCGACAGCTGCTCGGCCGACCTGCGCACATGCCAGACGTACACCGTGTCGGGCACCAGCGCGATGCGCGGCCCGGCGGCCAGCACGCGCGCGCTGAACACGAAGTCCTCGTAGGTGTAGCGGCCCTCCGGGAAGCGGATGCCGTGCTCGCGCAGGAAGTCGGTGCGGTAGAGCTTGTTCACGCAGAGCGTGTCGTGGACCAGGCGGGCGCGCCGCGCGGGGCGGGGGACGACGGCCGCCTTCGCGTACAGCTCGGGCTGCCAGCGGACCTCGCGGCCCGAGGGCAGCTCGCGCCGCACGCACAGGCCCGCCGCGACCTGTGCGCCGTGTCCGGCGGCCGCCGCGAGCAGCACGTCCGCCGCGCCGGCCGGCAGCACGTCGTCGCTGTCGAGGAACATCACGTACGGGGTGGTCGCCGCGTCGATCCCGTCGTTGCGGGGGCTGCCGCAGCCGCCGCTGTTGACCGGGCGGCGCAGCACCCGCACCCGCGGGTCCGCGGCGGCCAGGGTGTCGAGGAGGCCGGCGCTGCCGTCCGTCGAGCAGTCGTCGACGGCGATCACCTCGCGGACGGCGGGGCCCTGCGCGAGCGCCGAGCGCACGGCGTCCGTCACGTGAGCGGCGTCGTTGTAGCCGATGACGACGACGCTGACCTGGGCGGGGTGAGGATGCATGGATTCCACGGGCCGGAACAGTAGGAGTTGTGGGTAATTCTCCGTTAAGAGTTGCTTAGTGTCTTGTGCGGAAGACGGCAGGAATGGGGTGTGAGTTCCGCATGCGCGTGCCGGATTCGTTCCGGTCCGGCAGGGAAAGTCCTGATCGCCACAGGCGGCGGAAGGACAGCGCCGCCGCCGCGGCCAGCAGACCGTTGCGCAGGAGCATCAGCAGACAGCCCGTCCAGGTGCTGGCGATGACCTCGCCGTACATGGCCGGGTACACCACGGAACTCACGGCCGTCGCCGCCACGATCAGCGCGGCCACCGGGCGCTGGGTGGTGTGCCGCGCGGTCAGGCAGACCGCGGACAGCCCCAGCAGCCACACCATGTACTGCGGGCTGATCACCCGGCTCGTGACCGTGAACAGCAGAACGGCGCTGAGGGCCGCGTCGTACGGCGTCGCGGGCGTCCAGCGCCGGGCGCGCATCCGCCAGAACAGCAGCAGGCCGGCCGCGGCGACGGTGAGTGCGAGCGAGGCGGCGGCGACGAGGGGGACGTAGGGGCCGACGAACTCCATCGCGCCGTACTGGTAGCGGGCTCGGCCCGGCCAGCCGGCGTGGCGCGCGACGCCGAGGACCGTGCCGCCGAGTGACTCGATCTGGACCCCCCGGCCACCCTGCTGACGCAGGAAGTCGAACGGGTTGTCGAAGAGGACGGCGAGGGCGGCCAGCAGGACGGTCGCCGTGACCACGGCCGACGTCCAGGCCTCCCGGGTCGTCCGCCCCCGGGGGGTGCCGATGAGCGCCAGTGCCGGCCAGACCTTCACCAGTGCGCCCATGGCGGCGAACGTGCCGCACACGCGCGTGGAGCGCGACAACGTCAACAGGGAGATGACGGCGAAGGCGGTGACCTGCACGTCGTACCGGGCGAGCGGGATGTGCAGGAGCAGCGGCAGGGCCGCCGTCCACAGCCACGCGCCGTGCAGGCTACGGCCCGGACGCGTGCCCGCGCGGGCGAGTGCCGCCGTGATCACGGCGTCCGTGACGAGCGTGAGGGTCACGAAGGCCTGGAAGTAGGTCAGCGTCGGCAGCAGGGCCGGCGACAGCAGCACCGGGCCCGCGCCGGGCGGGTACTGCCACAGATGGTCGCCCGACGGATAGCTGCCGTGCGACAGGACGCCGTACCAGCGGAAATACAGCTGCTCCACCTCGCGCGAGACCCCGCCCCTGCCGAGCAGGCGGAGGTCGTCGTGGGTGAGCAGCCACAGCATCAGACCGCGGGCGGCCAGCCAGGCGGCGGCGAGCGGGAGCAGGGGGCGGAGTTTCGTCAAGGCGCTCATCAAGGCTGGATCGTAAGCCGCACGGATGGGGAATAGCGGTCGATACACCGTCAATACGCAACAGGAGTTAGCTAATAGCACAAAATCTGCCCATGCTGAGCAAGTGCGTGAGCCGGTGGCAGGTCAGGCGTACGGAGCCGACGACCGCTCTCGGGCCGGCGTCCACGCCCCTGCTCGTGCCGGTGCTGGTGCCCGCGCTCGCCATGCTCGCGATCGGGCTGTGGGGCCTCGACCGGGGTGGCATGTGGCGCGACGAGGGGGTCACCTTCCAGGTCGCCCGGCGCTCGGTGCCACAGATCTGGCAGCTGCTGCACAGCGTGGACGCGGTGCACGGCCTGTACTACCTGCTCATGCACCTCGTGCTCGCCGTGCACCCCGGCGAGGTGGCGCTGCGGCTGCCCTCGGTCTGCGCCGCCGCCGTGACGGCGGGCCTCGTCGGGGCCCTCGGCGCCCGTCTGTACCGCCCGCGCGTGGGCCTCTGGGCGGGCCTGCTGTACGCCGCCAACCCCATGGTCGGCCACTACGCACAGGAGGGACGCTCGTACGCCATGGTCGCCGCGGGTGCGGCCCTGGCCACCCTGCTGCTGGTACGCGCGGTGACGGCAGGCGCGCGCGTACCGGGCGAGACCGGCGGAGTGACGGCAGACGCGGGCGGGGCCGGGGGAAACCCGGCACGCGTGCGTGTGGGGGGCGGGGCCGGGGGAAACTCGGCACGCGTGCGTGTGGGGGGCGAGACCGGCGGAGTGACGGCACGCGTGCGCGGCGAGGGCGGGGCCGGGGGAGTGACGGCACGCGTGCGCGTGGGGGGCTGGTTCGGGTACGGCGTCGTCCTCGCCGTCACCTGTGTGCTCCACGAGCTGGCGGTGCTGCTGCCGCTGGCGCACGCGGTGACGCTGGCGCTGGCACGGACGCCGTGGCGAATCTGGCGGGGGTGGCTGTGCGCCACGGGGGCCGCCCTGGTGGTGCTGCTTCCGCTGGTGCTCGTCTCCCACGGGCAGGCCGCGCAGGTCGCGTGGCTCGCTCCGCCCAACGGCCACAGTGTGGAGCGGCTGGCAGGCGACTTCGCCGGCCCGTACCCCGGCTTTCTCGTCCCGTACCTGGTGCTCGTCCTCCTCGCCCTGTGCCCGCCGCCGACCCGCCGCGGCGAACTGTCGCTCCCCGCGGTCGCCCTCCCGCTCGTGCTGCTGCCGCCCACGCTCCTGATGACCGTTTCCCAGACCATGCCGCTCTACGACGAGCGATACGTTCTCTACGCCCTGGCGGGAGCACCGCTGCTCGCGGCGGCGGGGGCGGAACGGCTGGTGGAGGCGGGCCGGTTCGTGGCGGCGGGGGCCGGGTGGCTGACGCCGGACGCGCACCTGGCGGGGGAGGAGCGGGCGTTGGCTGCCCGGCAGCCGTCGGCGAAGGCCGGGAGCTTGGTGGGCGCAGGGGCGCCGGCCGGGGTGACGGGAACGTCTGCCGGAGCTCGGGGGGAGTCTCCCGGGACGGGGGGCACGTCGGCGCCGGTCCGGTCGGTACGTGCCGAGACTCCGTTGGTCCGTCGGCGAACCGTCACCCTCACCGGCGTACTGACCGTCGCCCGTAAGCGAGCCGTCCCCCTCGCCGGCGTACTCGCCGTCGGCCTCGTCTTCGTCGGTGAGTTCCCCCTGCTCGAGCAGGACCGCCGCCCCGAGAATCGTCCCGACGACCTCGCCGCGATCGCCGACGTCGCCGCGCGGGAACTGCGGCCCGGGGACCCGGTGTTGTTCGTGCCGGGCCTCGGACGCCGGTCGGCGCTGGCCTATCCGCGGGGGTTCCGCGGCACACGGGACATCGCGCTCCGGGAGTCGGCGTCCGCGTCCGGGACCCTGTACGGGCAGGAGACCGGCCCGGCGGAGCTACGGCGCAGGCTGCTCGGCCTCACCCACGTGTGGGTGGTCACCGAGCCCTTCGCGCGACAGCCGTCCTGGTATCCGCAGGACCCGACCGAGCAGGTCAAACTGGCCGTCGTGGACGAGGAGTTCGTACCGCGCGAGCAGTACGTGCGCCGGGGCGCGACCCTGCGCCTGTACGTACGCCGCCCACCGGCCCAGCCCCTCGACCTGTCGATGACGTAGCCGCGCCCAGTCCCCCGACCCGTCGAGGACGTAGCGCGCCCAGCCCCCCGACCTGTCGATGACGTAGGCGTGCCACGTCCCGCGCGGGCCGGGGCACGCCTACGCGCAGCCCGGGGACTCCTCCAGCGCCGCCGCGTCGAGCGCCGACGTGAGCCGGTCGAGACGCGTCCGCAGCTCGCGGATCTCGTCGAGTTCGAAGCCCGTCGCGGCGGCGATCCGGCGCGGCACCACCAGCGCGCGCTCCCGCAGGGCGGTGCCCTCGTCCGTGAGCTGGACCCGTACGGACCGTTCGTCGCGGGCGCTGCGCTCACGCCGTACGAGACCGGCCGCCTCAAGCCGCTTGAGCAGCGGGGACAGCGTCCCGGAGTCGAGGCGCAGATGCTCGCCGACCTTCTTGACGGGCAGCTCGCCGTGCTCCCACAGCACCAGCATCACCAGGTACTGGGGATAGGTGAGCCCGAGGTCCTTCAGCAGGACGCGGTAGACGCCGCCGAAGGCGCGCGACGCGGCGTTCAGGGAGAAGCAGATCTGCTGCTCCAGACGGAGGTAGTCCCCGTCGGGCGGTGCCTGGGGGCTCGGGGTCGGCGTGGCGGTCATGCATCCAGAGTAGCGCTTGTTCGCCATTAAGTTGTGCACAATTGAATTGCGTGCTCTACTGGAGAACGTGCGGCGGCCGGATCGGTCGCCCGAGCAGGACCCCGACTTGAGAGGGATGGTCCCCATGGACGCGCTCTACACCGCTGTCGCCACCGCCACCCACGGCCGCGAGGGCCGCGCCGTCAGCTCCGACGGACGCCTGGACCTCCAGCTGGCCGTACCGGTGCAGATGGGCGGCAACGGCGAGGGCACCAACCCGGAGCAGCTCTTCGCCGCCGGTTACGCGGCCTGCTTCGCCAGTGCCCTCGGCCTCGTCGGCCGGCAGGCGAAGGTCGACGTCACCGACGCCGCCGTCACCGGTGAGGTCGGCATCGGCAAGCAGGGCGAGGGCTTCGGCCTGGCCGTCACGCTGCGCGTGGAGCTGCCCGCGTCCATCGACGCCGCGACGGGCCGCAAGCTCGTCGAGCAGGCCCACCAGGTCTGCCCCTACTCCAACGCGACCCGCGGCAACATCCCGGTCGAGATCGTCGTCGAGTAGGGCGCCCGCCCGGCCTGCCCGAACGGTCCGCGTAGCGCGTCCTCGTCGTCGAGCAGGGCGGCCCGCCCGGCCTGCCCGAACAGTCTGCGCAGGGCGTCCTCGTCGTCGAGCAGGGCGAGCGACCGAAGCGGCACCCGAGTGAGGCAGTGTCGTCGACCTTGTTCCCGAACAGCGCGCCCAGCGGTCAACGCCCGCTGGGCGCGCTGTCGTTGGACGCGCCGTCGTTGATCCGCGCCAGCACCTCGCCCGTCGTCCGGCTCCACGCCACCACGACCGCCTCGCCCGGCACCCGGGCCCAGCGGGTCAGCAGCAGCCAGCGCACGTGATAGCGGCGGGCGACGGCGGTGCGTTCGGCGAGGGTCGAGTCAGGAGCGAGGTAGGCGCGGACCGCCGCGAGCCGCCGCTGCCGTTCCCGCTCGTCGAGGGCGGGGTCGGGCCACGCGGGCGCCGCGAGGTTCGGGCCGTACCCGGCGATGGAGTGGACGGCGTGGTACCCGTCGGTGATGACGACCTCGCCCGGTCCGATGTGCCGTGCCGCCCACTCGTACGTGGGCCAGCGCGGCGGCTGGTCGAAGCCGACCGGGTCGAGCGAGCGCGGTACGACCGCCCCGGCCTGGACGGTGAGGAAGCCGACGCAGGCCCCGACGGCCGCCGCCACCCCGAGCGCCCGCCGCCAGACCGGCCACGGGCGCGGCGCGGCCAGCTCCACCGCCGTCGCGAACTGGAGCGGCACCAGCGTCAGGCCCAGGATCCTGCCGTACGTGTAGTGCCCGCTGACCCAGCCGTACGCCACCGCGAGGTACTCCAGCGTGAACATCAGCACCAGGGGGTCGCGCCACCAGGCCCCGTACCCGCGGGCCGCCCGCCGGGCCCGCGCCCACAGCGCCGGCAGCCCGATCAGCGCCAGCCAGAAGTGCCCGGGCATCCCCACGTACAGCCGCCGGTGCATGGCGTCCACGCTGGTGTCGCCGGTCAGCGCGAAAACGTCGAAGTACGGCCAGCAGACGGCGACCAGCAATGCGCTTCCGCCCGCCAGCGCCCACCGGCCCACGACCGGCCCGCGCCATCCGCGCTGCCACCCCACGACGACGGCCACCGCGCCGAGCGCGGCCGCGATGGAGGTGATCGGATGGATGAGCAGGATCAGTCCGTACAGGGCGCCGAGGCCCGCGTATCCGGTGAAGCCGCGCAGGCCGCTCGGCCCGACATAGCGCACCGGGCCGCCCAGTCCGGCCGCCCGCGTCCCGGTCAGCGCCCAGGCCCAGAAGGTCAGCCCGATGGCGAACGTCGACGGATAGCCGAGGTTCCCGGTCATCGACATCAGCCCGAGATAGCCGCTCCACCAGGCCCGTTCGGTGCCCCAGAGCAGCGCCATCGCGAGCAGGGCGAGTACGGGTGCCCAGGGGCGGCGGGGCGCCAGGACCCGCACGAAGCGGCCGATCCCCGTCAGCAGCACCAGCAGGTTCACCGGCGCCGAGAGCCGGACGACCTCCCAGCCCGGGAGACCGGTCAGCCGTGCGAAGGCGCCCTGGGCGACGGCGTACGGCGAGTAGTAGGGGCTGCCCGCGCCCGGCAGGTCCGCCATCGGGTGGAGCGGGTGGAGGAGATTGGCCTTGAGCCGCTCGACCACCGCCGCGTGCTGCCCGAAGTCGCAGCACATCGGGATCCGCCAGTACGCGAGTGACATCACCAGCCAGAAGAGGCCGCCGAAGACCTGATACGGCGTCGGACGCCAGGCCGCGCCGCCGCGCAGCGCCGTGGCACCGCGCGCGACCCGCCGGACGAGAAGGTCGGCGCTCACCGGACGGGGGCGGGGCAGGGCGGCCAGGGCTGAGCAGTTCGGGGCATTTGCCGTATATTCCCGTCGGGGTCAACGGCCTAGCGGTCGTTCACCCCATCGGGGGACGGCTGTACGGCTCCCTCGGCACGTGGCGGCAAGTCCCTCAGCGCGTGATGGTGGCGTCCCTGCGCAGCGGGCCCGGGACCGCCGTCCCCGTGGCGTCGGTCCGCGGGCGTACGAACCGCTCCAGCAGCAGGGGCAGCCCCAGCACCGGCAGCAGCCACGCCAGCACGATCAGCCGGTCGCCGTAGATGTTGATGTCCGGGTGCCCGGCCTGGTTGAGGATGCCGGTGAACGCGGCCGCGAGCAGGAAGCAGCCGAAGCCCAGGCGCTGCCGGAGCACGCCCCAGGCGCCCGCGGCCAGCGCGGTCAGGAACAGCGGCTCCCACAGCTGACGGCGCAGCCACTCCACCCAGAAGTTGACCTCCAGGTGGAGGAACTCCGGCCACAGCCGGGTGCGGTCGGGCCGGCCGAAGTGGCCGGTGAGCAGATCCTGCAGGCTCTCGGACTCAGAGGGGTAGTGCAGCGCCTTCGCCAGCAGGACGGTGGCCACGGCTGCCCCGGCGGCCACCGCCGCGACCGCCCGCAAGGGGCGGTCGAGCCCCTCCCAGGAACACCTGATCAGCCGGGCGACGGGTCCGAGCGTCCGCCAGGGACCCGTGGCCTCCGTCGGC
>NZ_JBHVXW010000032.1:16668-48927 GCF_042881375.1 Streptomyces sp. NPDC058274 | reverse complement strand
GACTCCGGCACCACACCCGCGACGCCAACCGTCCACTGATCACCCTCGGCATCATGTGATCAACCAGGACACATCACCTGAACGACGCGGCCCTGAGTCCCGTGGAGCCCGATCAGGATCAGCGATCGGGGTTGTTCCGCCCGACGCTTCAGCAGCGGATCCCGCGGTGCATCCAGTACGAGAAGGTCGGGGAGCTGTTCGCCTTGCCCATGAGCATGCCAGATTGACCCACCTGTATCCGGATTTTGGGTAGGGTACGGAGGCGCTTCGCAGGTCGGAGCCATACCGCGCCGCTGCAGGCGGCACCGAGCGCTGCAACCACACCCACGGGGTGCCCGCCGCGCCGGGCCACTGCAGGTGCACCAGCAGCGGCCCATGGGCCGCGATCCTAGGGGTGGGGAATGTCCAGTCACCGGCTGTCCAGAAAAGGCCGCTATCTCGCATGGTCGATCACAGGCGTCGTCGTCGCCGCCGGGGCCGGAATCGCGGCACAGACTTCCATGGCAACGACCGCCTTGCCGGCGCAGAAGACGTACACGGGCCGAGCGTTCGACGCCTGCACAGCGCCTTCTCTCGCAGCGATGAAGGCATGGAATACCGGCTTCTACGGCGCCGCTGCCGTCTACATCGGTGGCAAGAACCGCGGCTGCGCCCAGCCCAACCTCACCGCGTCCTGGGTGAAATCGGTCAACTCCCTCGGCTGGAAGCTCATCCCGCTCTACGTCGGTGCCCAACCCCCCTGCCAGACGAGCAACAACCCGGAGAAGCTCACCACCTCCACAGCAGCGTCTCTGGGGGTGAGCAACGCCAACGACGCGGTTGCCAAGGCATCGGCGCTCGGAATGAAGGTCGGCAGCGCCGTCTACCTCGACATGGAGCCCTACGACATCACGAACAAAGCGTGCAACGACGCCGTGTTGACGTACGTGCGCTCCTTCACCAAAACCCTCCGGGCCAAGACCTACCGGGCCGGTTACTACGGCTTCAGCAGTTCCAGCGCCAAGGCCATCGCCACGGCAACGGACAAAACAAATCTGCCGGGCAACCTCTGGTACGCGCTGTGGGACAAGAAGAACACCACCACGATCGACTGGCCCTGGGACCCGAAGCTGTTCACTGACCACAGCCGCGGCCACCAGTACATGGTCAACAGCAAGGAAACCCGCGGCAGCTACACGATCACCATCGACCGCAACGCCTGGGACGCCCCCGTCGCCATCGTCGGATGACAAGACGCACTGTCCCTCCGGCGGACTTGCCGGCACGAGACTGGTCGGGCCCGACGGCAGTCAGGCCCAGCCAGTCGTTGGCTTTCGTAGAGGATGGCAGCGCCCCGTAGAGCAGCGCGCCAACACCGGCGAAGACTGTTCCCTGACGCTTTGCTCGGACAGAGATCAGGACTGAGGCGCTCCATCCTCAGGTACCGGGTGCGCGCGGCCATCACGCGAGTGACTGCAGCCCGGATGCCGCCCCCTCGCTTGATGACTCGCCAGACCCTGCGGATCTTTGTGACGGCGAAGTACGAGCTGCCGAGGAGCCAGAGGACGGCGCCCACGCAGACGGTGATCCGCCAGGCCCTGCCCCAGGAGAACAGCCGGCGCGGGCCTGGGGCTGACGCTCGCGCAGCGCCTGGCCCGCGCCGTCGGCGGCGAGGTGTCCTACGACCCCGGGCACACACCCGGGGCCCGATTCACGCTCACCCTGCCCGCCGGGTGAGCGGCCGCTCCGCCTCGGTGAGCGGTCCGGCGTTCTTCTTCTCCTGCGTGTGGGCGTAGGCCATCAGACCGACCAGGACAGCCAGCAGGACGCCGGAGGAACCGGCGGTGCCGAGGTCCAGGCCGCCCTTGGCGACCGGCTTGGTGAGGAAGTCGCCGGCGGTGGCGCCGAGCGGGCGGGTGAGGACGAAGGCGATCCAGAACAGCAGCACGTTCGGCACCACCGGCACCTTCATCAGCGCGACGAGGACGGCGAGTGCCGCGGAGACCAGGAGGGCGCCACCCAGGTAGCCCAGGCCGGAACTGTCGGACAGGAAGTCGCCCATCGACGTGCCGAGGGTGTTGGAGACCAGGATCGCCGACCAGAACAGGGCCTCCCCGCGGAAGGTGACGATGTCGCGGATCTGGAAGGTCATTCCGGACACCTTCCACACCGCGAAGATGACCAGCAGGACCGAGATCAGGATCGCCGCGCCGGTCGGGTAGCCCAGACCGAGTCCCTGCGGGCCCCAGCCGAGCGACGTGGCGCCGTTCGACAGGAACTTGGCGCTGGCGTCGCGGTTCATGAAGTCGGACATCGTGGTGCCGGCCATGGACGTCGACAGGATCACGGTCCAGTAGAAGAACGGGTTGTACCTGCGCGAGCGCAGTTGGACGACCAGCGTCACCACGAACATCAGGAACAGGATGATCGTGGTGAGGAAGTAGCCGATCCTAAGCGTCTGCGCGAACAGGTCGCCCGCTGTCTCACCCAGCGTCGTCGCGGCGATCTTCATGACCCAGAAGACGAGGGTGACCTCCGGAAGCTTCTTCATCACCGACGTGGTCCTGCTCGCCGCCGACCGATGGGTGCTCGCTACGTCGAGGTCGGTGAGGACTTCGGGTTTCTCCAAGGCCGGACGCTCCTGTTCAGTGGGGGGTACGACGACAGGACGCCCGTCCCCTTGGGGGCAGGCGCCCTGTGACATCGACCGGCGCGGGCGACGGCCGTGGTCCGTGACCTTGTCAGCCATCGCCTGAACACATCCTGAACGCCTTCCTGGCTGGTCAGGCGACCTGGTGTGCCGTTCCGTCCGGCTCGGCGACCTCCTTGCGCGTCATGGACAGGAACACGACCAGGCCGAGGATGACGGCCAGGAAGAGGGCGCTGGTGACCACGGTGCCGAGGCCGTGTCCGCCGTCACCGGTCGGCTGAGAGATGGACCGGCAAGGGCGACGGCGACCAGCCGACCATGGTGGGACTCGTCCTGGCCTCCACGCTCCTCAGCCCGCTCACCACCCCGCTGCTGCTGGTGACGCTGGCATCACTGCTCAGCGGCGGTTACGCGCACACGCTCATCGCCACCGGCCACTCCGCCGGTGCGGGATTCGCCCTCACCACCGTGGTCCTGCCCTGCGCGGCCGGCCTCGCCTGCACTCTCGCCCTGCGGCGGCTTCAGGGATTGCCTGTTCCACCAGCGTCTCGGGCAGATGTTCCCCTAGGTCCGCGGTGTGGGTGCGCAGGCCCCTACGCCGCTGCTCGATGTCGACACACAGTTGGTCAAGTGGGTCGCGGCCTTGCTGTGTGGCTCTGGCCATCACGGTGTCGCACTCCGCTAACGCGCCGTCAACGGGTTCGGTCCACTAACGGTCTGCCGCACGCGCTTGGGCAGTGGGTACGTGGCAAGGGCACGGTGCATGCGCGCCATGACGATGCCGGTGTGTTCGGCGAGAGGGACCGTCATCGCGGACGGAGCGGGACCGGGGGCGTGGCGGTTGTCGGCCTGCTCGGGCGGTGGCCCGCTGCGTACGCGCAGTTGAGGGGTCGTTCGCTGCGTGTCATTCCGTGTGCGGGAGGAGCAGGGTGAATGTCGTCGGTGCTGTGTGGGTCAGGCTGAGCCGGGCTCCGGCGGTGGTGGCCAGGTCTTTGGCGAGGTCGAGTCCGATTCCCTCGCCGGGCCCGGTAGTTGTGCCCCGCTCGAAGAGAGTCTTCGGGTGGAGGGTGAGGGTGCCTTCGTCGGTGATGTCGAGGGCGAGGGCGGCTCCCATGTCGCGAAGGGTGAGCGTGACGGTTCCGCGGCCGTGTCGGTGGGCGTTGTCGAGGAGGATGTCGAGGATCTGCTCGGTGGTGCGGCCGGGGACGGGCAAGGCTGTGGCGGCCGGGTCGAGTGTGAGTCGGATGCGGCGGCCGTCCTGGGCGAGGGGGCCGTGCCATCGGCGTTCGGCGCGTTCCAGGAGTTCACCGGCAGGCTGGAGCGCGGCACCTGCGGCGGGTTCGGCCTGGGCGAGTCGGAGGACCTCGTCGATGGTGTCGTTGAGGTGCCGTGCGTGCTCCAGTGCCTCTTCGACGGCGGCGTGCAGGTTGGTGGAGGGAGTGGCCAGTGCCTGTTCCAGGCCGAGTTGGAGGCCGGTGAGGGGTGTGCGGAGCTGGTGGGAGGCGTTGGCGGTGAAGTTCTTCTCGTGCTGCAGCAGCTGTGCCAGGCGCTGGACCATCGCGTTGTGGGTGTCGGCCACCTGGTCGATTTCGTTGATGCCGCTGGTGGCGGCCCGGGCGCTGAGGTCACCGTCGGCGATGGCCTGGGAGGTGCGGGAGAGGGATTCCAGCGGGGCGGTGAGGGCGCGGGCCTGGCGTCGGGCGACGAGGATGGCGGCGGCGAGTGCCATCAGGGCCGCGGCCAACAGGGCGGCCCAGGCCGTTAGGATCCGGTCCCAGACGCTGCTGGTGCTGATGGCGGTGCGGACCACGCCGATGACGTGTTCGCCCTGGGAGACGGGGACGGCGGCGACGAGTTCGCTTCCGGAGCTCTGCTGCACCACGGTGCCGGCAAGCGCGCGGCGGGTGGCCGGGTCGGCCGTGCTCGGGCCGGTTCCGGCACGCAGGCGCAGTGCCGTGTCGTAGACGCCGAGTTGTCCCTCGGACTGCCCCGGGGGCAGTTCGACGGGGTCGCCGGTGGTGAAGTCCGGGCTCACGCGGATGACGGCGGCCATGGCGTCACGCTCCAGTTCGCCGCGTTCGTCGGCGAAGAGCGATGCCCGGATGACCACGGCGAGCGGCACGGCCAGCAGGACAAGGGCCACCGAGGCGGCCACCACGGCCACGCGGACCACACGCTGTCTCATGCGCCCATCATGAGGGCGTACGGCCTCCTGGAGCGGTCCGGCAGATCTCGGATGTGCGGTTTTGCCGTCGTCTAACCGTGCTCGGGCCGGGCGTTAACCGGCCGCTGCCTAGCGTCGCGGGTATGGCCGTCCGCCTCACTCGTGAAGGGCACCACGATCATGCGACGCACACTCGTTCTTTCCCTTGCCGCCCTCGCCCTGACCGGCGGGGTAGTGGCGGGATGCGGCAGCGGCAGCAGTTCCGCACCGCCCAGCGGCAGCACGACCAGCGGCAAGAAGCCGGCGCCGGCGGAATCCAATCCTGCCGGGGACATCCCCGACAATCAGGCGTATGTCGTGTACCGACCCGCCGGGGGCGGGTACACCGTCAAGGTGCCCGAGGGCTGGGCCCGCACCGCCACCGGCAGTACGGCCACTTTCACGGACAAGCTGAACCGGATCGAGATCGCCTCCGGCAACGCCAAGGCCGCCCCCACGGCCCAGTCGGTGAAGTCCGACGTGGTGCCGGTTCTGCAACGGCAGGTGCCCACGTTCCAGATGGGGAAGGTCACAGCCGTTTCCCGCCCGGCTGGTCAGGCTGTTCTGCTCACGTATCGGGGTGACGGCGCACCGGATGCGGTGACCGGCAAGGTCGTGCACGACGCCTTCGAGCGGTACTCGTTCTTCCGTGGCGGCCGTCAGGTCGACCTGACGCTGTCCGGGCCGGTGGGCGCCGACAACGTGGACCCGTGGCGCATCGTCACGGACTCCTTCCGGTGGCAGTGATGAACGCCTCCGGCGCGCTCACCCAGCAGTCCACGGACACTGACGCGCTGACGGCGCGGGATCTGTACCGGTTCTACCGGGCGGGCGAGGAGGAAACCCTGGCGCTGCGCGGAGTCGCCCTTGAGGTGCGGCGCGGGGAGAGCGTCGCGGTCATCGGACCGTCCGGGTCGGGCAAGTCCACCCTGCTGGCCTGTCTGGCCGGGCTGGACGAACCCGACGGCGGCACCGTCCACGTCGGCGGGGAGCGGATCAGTCACCGGCCGGAGGCCGAGCGGGCCCGGGTGCGCGCCCGCCGGATCGGTGTCCTGCTGCAGAGCGGGAACCTCCTCGCCCACCTCGACATCGGCGCCAACATCCGCCTCGCGCGCACCGCAGCCCCCCGCGCAAGCACGCAGTCCGTCGCGGAGCTGCTGGAGCAGGTCGGACTCGGGCACCGGGCCCGCGCCCTGCCCCAGGAGCTGGCCGGCGGGGAACTCGCGCGCGCGGGGCTGGCCGTCGCGCTGGCCAACGACCCGGACATCCTCCTCGCGGATGAGCCGACCGGGGAACTGGACGGCGTCACCGAGCAGCGCATCCTCTCCCTGCTGCGCGCCCGCGCGCAGGCAGGCGGCGGGGTGCTGCTGGTCACCCACAGCCCCGAAGCCGTCAAGATCGCCGACCGGGTCATCACCTTGCGTGACGGAAGGATCGAGTCATGACCGCTCCTATAGAGGTGCTCGTCTGCTGTCAGGACGTCGCCCGCACCTACGGCCAAGGGCCTGCCGCGGTCGTCGCGGTGCACGGCGCGACCTGCCAGGTCCGGGCCGGGGACCGGATCGCGATCACCGGACCCTCTGGCTCCGGCAAGTCCACCCTGCTGCACTTGATGGCCGCCCTCGAAAGGCCCACCACCGGTGAGGTGACCTGGCCCAGTCTGACCGATGGGCCGGTGGCGGGGCAGGTGGGGGTCGTCTTCCAGGGACCCAGCCTGATCCCGGCGCTGGATGTGGCGGAGAACGCCGCACTGCCCCTGGTCCTGGCCGGTATCCCGGAGGAGCGGGCCCGCCGACGGGCCCTGGACTCCCTGGCCCTGGTCGCGGCCGACGACCTGGCCGGCAAGCTGCCCGAGGAACTGTCCGGGGGCCAGGCCCAGCGTGTGGCCATCGCCCGCGTGCTGGCCCTGCGACCGCGCCTGGTCCTGGCGGACGAACCCACCGGGCAGCTGGACCGCGCCACCGGCCAGCACATCGTCGACGTGCTCCTGGCGACCGCCGACGAGATCGGCGCCGCCTTGGTGGTCACCACCCACGACCCCACCGTCGCCCAGCGCCTCCGCGAACGGTGGGCGATGCACGAGGGCCGCCTGCACCCCGCGCTCGAGCCGCACCACCAATCCGCGGCAGCGGCACCCCAGGGAGACCCGTCATGATCATCACCTGGATCGGCGGACTCCTCCGCCGCCGCACCGGACGGCTGATCGCCACCGCCTTCGGCATCGCCCTCGCGGTCGCCCTCGTAGCATCCCTGGGCTCGTTCCTGACCGCGTCGAAGTCCACCATGACCCACCGCGCGGTCAGCTCGGTCGCCGTGGCCTGGCAGGCTGAAGTCCAGCCAGGTGCTGACCCCGGCGCGGTCCTGAAGACCGCCCGGGGCGCTGACGGCGTACAGAGCGCCCAGAGTGTCGGGTTCGCCCGCAGTACAGGCTTCCAGGCCACCAGCGCAGGCAGCACACAGACCACCGGCCCAGGTGTCGTCCTCGGCCTGTCCGACACCTACCGGGCAACGTTCCCCCGCGAGATCCGACAGCTCACCGGAGCCACATCCGGCGCCCTGATCGCTCAGCAGAGCGCCGCGAACCTGCACGTCGCCCCCGGCGACACGGTCACCGTCAACCTCCCCGGCGCGAAGCCGTCGAAGGTGAAGGTGGCCGGGGTGGTCGACCTGCCACAGGCCGACTCGCTCTTCCAGAAGGTCGGCGCGCCGCCCCAGTCCCAGCCCGCAGCCCCGCCCGACAACGTCCTGCTGCTCCCCTCACGTACGTTCAACACCCTGACCGCGCCGGTCAGGGCCGTCGACCCGGCCGCCGTCACCACTCAGATCCACATCGCCCGCAACGCACCCCTGCCCGCCGACCCTGCCGCCGCCTACACCTCCGTGACCGCCGCCGCCCGCAACCTGGAGGCCCGCACCTCCGGCGGCGCGGTCGTCGGCGACAACCTCGGCGCCGCCCTCGACGCGGCCCGCCAGGACTCCCTGTACGCCCAGATCCTGTTCCTGTTCCTGGGCGTGCCCGGCGCGGTCCTCGCCGCGCTGCTGACCGCAGCCGTGGCCGGCGCAGGCGCCGACCGGCGCCGCCGTGAGCAGGCCCTGCTGCGCACCCGCGGGCTGCGGCCCCGCCAGGTCGCCACCACAGCCGGCGCGGAGGCGGGCGTGGTCGGTACGGCCGGCGGCCTGCTCGGAGTGGGCATCGCCGCCCTCGCCGGGCGAGCCGCGTTCGGCACCGCATCGTTCGGCGCGAGTACCGCCTCGGCGGCGGGCTGGTTCGCCCTCGCCCTCATCCTGGGGCTGGCCGTGGCCGCGGCAGCGGTCCTGGTGCCCGCACTGTGCGACCTGCGCACCGGCACCGTCGCCGCTGCCCGCAAGGTCATCGGCCGCGCCCGCTCCCCGTGGCGGATGCGCTTCGGCGTGGACTTCATCCTGCTGGCCGCCTCCGTCCTGGTCTTCCGGGCCTCCAGCGGCAACCAGTACGCCCTGGTCCTGGCCCCGGAGGGCGTGGCGAGCATCTCGGTGTCGTACTGGGCCTTCCTCGGGCCGACGCTGCTCTGGCTCGGCGCAGCTCTGCTGCTGTGGCGCATCGCGACCCTGATCCTGGCCCACGGACGCAGGCCCCTGGCGCGCCTTTCCCGGCCGCTGACCGGGGCACTCGCCGGCACCACGGCGGCGAGCATGTCCCGCCGGCGCCGCCCGCTGGCCCGCGCCATCGTGCTCCTCGCACTCGCCCTCTCCTTCGGCGCCTCCACCGCCACGTTCAACGCCACCTACAAGCAGCAGGCCGCGGTCGACGCGCAGCTCACCAACGGCTCCGACGTCACCGTCACCCAGTCACCCGGCGTCAGCGTCGGCCCCGGCGCCGGCTCCGCCCTGAAGGTGGCCGGCGTACGGCACGTCGAGCCCGTCCAGCACCGCTTCGCCTACGTAGGCGCCGACCTGCAGGACCTGTACGGGGTCCAGCCCTCCACCATCACCTCCGCCACCTCCCTGCAGGACGCCTACTTCGCGGGCGGCACCGCCAAGAGCCTCATGAACAAGCTCGCAGCCCGACCCGACTCGGTCCTGGTGAGCGAGGAGACCGTCAAGGACTTCCAACTCCAGCCCGGCGACACCCTGAACCTGCGCCTGCAGGACAGCCGCACCAAGGCCCTGCGCACCGTGCCCTTCCACTACGCGGGCATCGTCAAGGAGTTCCCCACCGCGCCCAAGGACAGCTTCTTCGTCGCCAATGCCGGCTACATCGCCAAGACCACCGCCAGCAACGCGGTGGGCGCTTTCCTCATCGACACCGGCGGCACCCACCAAAAGAGCGTCGCCGCCCACCTGCGCCGGCAAGTGGGCACCTCCGCGACCGTCACCGACGTCACCCAGGCCCGCTCCGCGGTCGGCTCCAGCCTCACCTCGGTCGACCTGGCCGGACTCACCCGCATCGAGCTGGGCTTCGCGGTCCTGCTGGCCGCCGCCTCCGGCGGCATCGTCCTGGCCCTGGGCCTGGCCGAACGCCGGCGTACCTTCGCCATCGCCACTGTCCTGGGGGCCACCCGGCGTCAGCTGCGCGGACTGGTCCTCAGCGAGGCGGCGGTCATGACAGCCGGCGGCCTGGCCGGCGGCGCGCTCATCGGCTGGTCCCTGTCCCAGATGCTCGTCAAGGTCCTCACCGGCGTCTTCGACCCACCCCCGTCCGCGATCGCCGTCCCCTGGACGTACCTCGCCCTCACGCTCGGTGCCGCTGTCGCAGCGATCGCCGCGGCGGCCGTGAATGCCGCCCGCGGCTCCTCTCGCCCAGCCGTCGAGGAGCTGCGCGAACTGTGAGGACCACCCCAGCAGCCGGGGCGGGCACCGCTGTTCCCTCTACGGCGCCCGCCCCGGCCTCACTCGTTCACGACCAGTGGCGCCGCCCGCCCTCGCCTCCGGCGGCCCCTACGCTTCGAGGCATGCGCGCGCCCGCACCCCCAAAGGGGACCCATGTCCTGGTCGTCGAGGACGACGACACCATCGGACGACACCTGGATGCCGGACTGCGTGGCCACGGCTACCTCACGACTTGGTGCCGCACCGGCATGAACGCACTGGCCGAAGCCCGCACCACCTCGCCAGATGTCGTGCTGCTCGACCTTGGTCTGCCCGACGTCGACGGCATCGACATCGCCCGCACCCTGCGCGCCGAACTTCCCGACCTGCTCATCGTCATCCTCACCGCCCGCAGCGACGAGATCGACGTCATCGCGGGCCTCGACGCCGGAGCCGACGACTACCTCGTCAAGCCGTTCACCCTGACCGTGCTCCTGGCCAGGCTCCGCGCCCACCTGCGCCGCCGCCCACCCATCTCAACCCACGAGGAGGGACCGATTCGCGTCGGTGACCTGACCGTCGACACTTCCGCACGGCGCTGCCTGCTCGCTGCCGACGAGGTTGCGCTGCGGCCCAAGGAATTCGAACTGCTCGCCGTCCTCGCCCTGCACGCGGGCATGGCCGTCTCCCGCGAAGCCTTGATGGCGCAGGTCTGGGACGAGAACTGGTTCGGCCCCACCAAAACCCTCGACGTCACACTCGCCTCGCTGCGCCGCCGCCTGGGCGAGGCCGCCGACGCATCACCCCACCCCCTGACCCTGCCGGAAATCACGACATTGCGCGGCCACGGCTATCGGCTGGAGGCCACCCCGCCCAGCGCGGCACCTCAGGCAGAGCCCAACACGTGACGGGACTGTTCGCAAGGGGGAAGGGTTCAGTCTGGAGCCGCGCTCGAAAACGGCACGGATCATCGTGAAGGACGTACGCGATCAGTTCGGCGTTGTAGCCGCCCGAGCGTCGGCTGCTTGGGAAGCTGGACGGGCTGACGGCAACACGTTTGAGCGGCGAGCGCCGGCATCGTGACGGCGAGGGCGGTGCCGACCATGAGGACGGCCACGGAGATCCGGGCCCAGTTGGCCGCGTTCGCGGTGAAGAACACCGGGAGGCCGAGCAGGGCCGAGATCACGCGTGAGCCGACGACGACCCGCAGGGTGAGGGTGTCGCCCCGGAGGGCGGGCCGGTGGGCGGTCAGGGTGACGGCGCCCGGTGCAGCGCCGGTGATGGCGACGCCGGGCGGCGGCCCGGGGCGGTGCCACAGGCTGGCGATGCCGTCCAGGTCGTATGGCGAGGGCTGCGCAGAGGGTCATCCTGATCGTGCGCCGCATCAGGTGTTCAGTTGCTCGTGCGAGCGTGTCTCAGCGGTGTGCGTGCGAGGACTTGAGCCGGTCCGCTCCGTCGCCCTGGAGGGTGTCCAGGCAGACGGTGCGTCCGGTCGAGAGCAGCAGCAGGGCCAGGGCGGGCCCGGTGATCTCCGGTCCGTTGCCCACCGCCCAATCGGTGTCGGTCGCCCGGAGGGTGAAGCCGGCCAGGCGGCGTTCGGCGTGGAACGGCCAGCCCATCTCCCAGACCCTCCGCAATCCTTCGCGGCTGTGTTCGACCGGGACGGGAAGCTGTCGAGCCAGCGGGAGGGCGATGTCCTGGCTGTGGACGATCACGTCGAACAACGCGTCGCGGGTATCCAGCACCTTCGCCGTCCTCCGGGTGCCGGCATGGCTGCGGATCGCGGCGACCAGGTCCGCGGGATCGCGGGAGCCGTTCCGACGGGCCAGTACGGTGTTGATCCGGTCGGGGCTGAACCGTGCACGCGGTGCGACCGCGACCATGTCCCAGGTGGTGAGGGTGGGGACCAGAGCGATGTGTCCCGCGACGTCCCGCACCCGCCAGCCCCGGCACAGCGACTCCTGCTCCCATTCGGCCGGAGTGAGTTGTTCCAGCAGGTCGGCGATCCGCAGCCGGGTCGCGCGGACAGCGGACCAGTACAGGTCCGAGTCATCCATGACAACCTCCAAAGGTCCGAACCTCGGACTATAGTAGTACGAGGATCGGACCTTCTGCAATGATGGACACATGACCGACGACGACACGGACGAGCTCAACCTGGGACTCCTGATGTTCATCCCGTACCGCTTCATGGAGTCGGCCGTGATGGCCGCCCTGAAGTCCGCCGGGCACGACATCTCGCTCACCCAGGCACGCGTCTTCCAGCGGATCGGCGCGGAGGGCTCTCGGCTGGCCGAGCTGGCCGAGGCGTCACAGGTCAGCAAGCAGACCATCGGGTCGATCGTCGACCAGCTCGAACGAGCCGGGTACGTCCGGCGCGTGCCCGACCCGCGCGACGCACGAGCCCGACTTGTCACCGTCACCACGCGGGGGCACGAGCTCGTCGAACTGAGCCTGCCTGTCGTCCGCGACATCCAGGGGCAGTGGACGACCCACCTGGGGCCCGGGCGCACTCGGCAGCTGAGACAGGCCCTCACGATGCTGCGAGAGATCACCGATCCGCACCGCTGACCCCCGTGCAACTGGGCTCCCTCGCACCACAGTCAAGGGCAGCGTCGGCAAATCCGCGAGCGCCCGCAGGGGCGGCACTGCAAGGAGGGTGAGCGGTGGCCGGCCCTTCAGCGGCCAACCTGACGTCCCGACATCCGGGCCGCGACCATCAGCGAGGCCCGGGTCAACATGCATCGCAAGCTGAACAACATGGCGAAGATGACGGGCCTGTTCCCGCTCGCCATGCTGTCCGACTGCGTCGTCCACCCGAACCCCGGCGCCGGCCCGCTGGGCTTCCTGTCGTACGCGGCGTCCGGCGAGCCCCGCAGCCTGGCGGCTTCCGTCTCGGGCCTTTACCGGGCCCGGTAGAGGGGGAGGGCGTCCAGGAGATGGCGTGGGCGGTCGACCTGATGCGGATGGGCCTCAACCCGGCCCGCCACATCAAGGGCGGCGACGCCGTCCTGGACGAAGGGGAGTAGCCGGTGGGCGGCACCCGTCCGTATCGTCCGCCCCGCCGCAGGTGCTCGATGCCGAGGTCGGTCATCAGGGACGCGTGCTTCCCCCGGATTTCGGCGCACGCGGGCCCGACCGTTTAGCACCTCAGTTGGTCATCCGTGCCACCTGGAACGCTCAGTTGCACGGGCTGCTGAGCCGAAGCACGATAGTTGCCACAAAGGCAGGCTTGTTTTCACCGAGGGCAGCAGCGCGCGTGGAAAGACGGATGCATCGTCCGGTCAGGGTGTGGGCGAGGCGTCGGTAAGCGACATCCACTGCCGGACGGTCTCCTGGTGGGAACCGATCGCCGTGCTGGTGGCCACTGCCTCCGCGTCTACGCCGGAGCTCGGCGTTCCTGCGCGGGTCAATAGGACCAGCGGCCACTCAGGGCCCACTCCGGTCGGCGCTCCATCGAAGGCGATCCAGGCCCAGGGCCCCTCGAAGTGCCAGGCTCGCCCGGCTGCGTCGGCGACCTCATCGCCGGGCAGGAGAGCAACGTACGGCCGCATCAACAGCTCAAAAGCGAAGGGGATCCCGTTGCCAGGGTGAAGCGTGTAGCCCCCGCCGTCGAGATGGCTCTCATCCGTAAACTCGCGGTAGGACAGGCCGCGGCGCAGCACGGCCACGGTCAGGTGGGGGCGTGGTAGCCAGCCCGTCTCCATCGGCGGATCGTGATGGTCGACGCCCGTCACGTGTACCACCGTCGGTGGTACACCGACCCGGCAGAAGTTTCCCGGCTCCAGTTGCTCGGGCGGCGGGTCAGTTCGAAACAGCTCCGGCTCTACGTCAGGCCCGCCGCGCCCGCCGCTGTCTTCGGCACAGCTGCGACTGAGCGGCCGAGTTGGCCCGTGGACGCTTGAGTTGGCCGGGTGAGCGTTGTGGTTGGCCCGCAGGACGTGACTTAAGTCGTCAGGATGTGCCGCCGAAGTCGACATCCTTGGTCTCGGCCGTCCCCGCCGTCCGACCCGGCGCCGTCTGGTAGGTCCAGTACAGGTTCGTGTGCGCGATGACCTGGTCCGGCGGCGGCGCACCCCATGCCGTCTTGTCGCCCGCCGTGTGGGCGTCGCTGACCAGGGTCGCGTCGTACCCTCTGGCGAACGCGCCGTGGAGCGTCGAGCGGATACAGGCGTCGGTTTCCGCACCGGCGACGACGAGACGCCCCACACCGAGCCCCGAGAGCACTGTCTCCAGAATGGTGTCCTCGAAGGAATCGCCGTAGTTCTTCTCGACGAGCGGCTCGGCTTCCTGTGGAGTGAGCTCCGGGACGATCCGCCAGTCGTCGCTGCCCCTCGTGAGCCCCTCGTCGGAGTGCTGGACCCAGACGACCGGGACACCTTCCCGCCGCGCCCGCTCGACGAGGCTGGCTACGTTCGCGACGACCACGTCGCGCTGGTGAGCCCCTTCGACGACGCTCATTTGCACATCGACGACAAGGAGCGCAGTGTTCGGCCGGTTTTCCAGTGTGGTCATGATCCACCTCTACTCACGCTGGGTTCGTGGATCTACGCACGATAGCCCCATCCACCGAGAGCGGCTGGACCGCCGATCTTTTCCGGACCAAGAAGCCGGGCTGGCCTGGTCGCTGCCGTTCACCGTCCGCGGTTGGTCTTGGCCTGCCCTGGTTGGAAAGGGCCTCGGGCAGCCAGAGGAACTATTCGATTGCGGACGTAGGCGATGGCTTGGCACGGTTCAGGGCATCGTGCGCGTCTGAATCCTGATCTGAGGAGGCACCCTCGTGGCTGTCGTTCCGGAACGTCGTTTGGCTCTCCTCGGTGGCGGCTTCTCCACCGACGACGACGGTCTGCTGGATGACTGGGTACTCGATCAGGTGTCCGTTCCTCGCCCCAAGGTGTGCTTCATTCCGACAGCCAGTGGTGACGCCCCCGCCTACATAGAGCAGTTCTTCGGGGCGTACCAGTCACGTTCCTGCGAGCCGAGCGTCTTGCATCTCTTTCGGCGGGAGCTCGATGACGACGCCCTGCGCACGTTCCTGCTCTCGCAGGACGTCGTCTATGTAGGTGGGGGCAACACCGCGAACATGCTGGCGGTCTGGCGCGCGCACGGCGTGGATCGGCTACTTCGCGAGGCCTTCGACCGCGGCACCTTGCTGTGCGGCATCAGTGCCGGTGCCAACTGCTGGGCCGAGGGATCGCATACAGACTCTTTCGGACCGCTGACGCACCTCTCGGACGGGCTGGGCCTGCTGTCCGGCTCGGTCTGCCCGCACTACGACAGTGAGCCCGGCCGACGATCGTCCTATCAGGCAGCCGTGGCAAACCGCGCGCTTCCGGCCGGCTGGGCGGTCGAGGACGGCGTCGGCGCCCTCTTCACGGGCGGTCTGCTGGCGGACTCCGTGACGCGCACGCCTCAGGCCTGTTTGTATCGGGTAGAGCCCGGCGAAGATGGCGGAGTGAAGGAGCAGGCCAGGCAATGTCGCCTGCTCGTTGCACAACAGCAGCCCACTTCACCCGCGTGAAGTGGTGAGAGAGCGGCCCCGCCTGGTGCGGGGCCGAGGGCCGCGTTGGTGCACAAGGAATCAGCCTTGAGGCTCGTGTTCTGGTAGTCCCGGCGCAGGTGATGGTGCGTGGTCGGTGAAGAGGGGAATGCCGAGGTCGACCAGCTGGGGACGTCCGTCAGTGCGGCTGTTCTTGAGGCTGTTCAGCTTGGCCATCGCGGCGTCGAAACTGACCTGGAGTCCTTCGACCTCGCCGAGCCAGCCGTTTCCGCGGGCTTCGGTGATGCGCTCGCGGAGGTTCTGGATGATCTCGATGAGGCGGGGTCGCTGTCGGGGGTCCAGCTGAAGAACGGGGCAGCGAATGCCCCGTTGACCGAACTAGCCTCGACAGCCCGTCGGTCCGCCAAGCCGGCGGACGGTGACTGGCAGTGTCGCCCAGCGCTCCCGAAGCTCGCCCGCTTGTGTTCCCGAATCTGCTGTGATCTCGAGCCAACGACGGCTCGCGGAGGTAGGGATGCCAGAACACACGGCAGTGGTACGAGACATAGCGGCGCTGAAGGTACTGAGGACAGGCAGGGTCGAAGAGCCCGGCGAACCGCTGCTTCCGTACCGGCTGATCGGAAGCGATGGCCTCGAGGTCGACTCGGTCACCGAGTTCCTCCGTCACATGCTCGCCGATGACGCCAGCCCCGTTTCCCTGGGCTCGTACGCCTATGAACTCCTTGCCTGGTTCCGGTTCTTGGCTGCAATCGACGTTGCGTGGGACCGTGCGGGGCGAGCGGAGGCCAGGGACTTCGCTCTGTGGCTGAAGACCGTGAAGAAACCGCCGAGGCAACGCCGGCCCGACGCTCCGAAGCCGGGGTCGGCCAACCTGGTCACGGGCAAGCAGACGCCCGGCGAGAACTACGCCGACCGGACCAGACGGCACGCGCGGGCGGTCGTCCGGTCGTTCTACGAGTACCACCGCGAAATGCACGGTCGCCCGCTGATCAACCCGTTCCCCAAGGCCAGGACTGCCGACGACGAACACGTCAACGCCCACCACAACCCGATGCAGCCGTTCCGTCGGCCGTCCAGGCGGGCGGAATACCAGCCGCGCGAGCCCCGCTGGATTCCACGCAGCATCCCCGACCAAGCGTTCAAGGGTTCTGTGCTCGATGAGCTCGAGGTCGAAGTCGGCCGCGCCCTGGAAGATCGGGTCCAGTCCGGTCTGACCGGTGATCACAGGGAACAGCGTCACCTGGATGCGGTCGACCAGGCCGGCGGCCATCAGCGCCCGGTTCATCGACAGGCTGCCGTGCGAGCGCAGCGGTACGTGGGACTCCTCCTTGAGCCGGGCGACGACGTCGACGGCGTCTTCGCTCACGACCTTCGCGTCCGGCCGGTCGAGGAATCCTTCCAGTAAAGAAGCGGTCATGATGATCTCCTCGACTGCGGTTGATCGCGTGTGTCGACAGGGACTGGCCAGCACGTCGGAACTCATCGCTCTGGGGCTTCTGGAGTCCGGCTCCTGGGATGCGGCCCGAGGGGCTTTGCTATGGCCGTGAAGGTGGAAGGTCGGCGTGATCGGCGATACGGCGGGCGAGAAGGAGAGCGTGGCACGCCGATCCGCAGGTCTTGGTTCTTCGCCATGACACGCCGCCGGATGGTCTATCCGCACCGTCCGCGGGCCTTTGGGTCATAACGTGCGCAATATGACGAAATGCCATATCGCCTACCTGGCGTGTACCGCAGCGCTCATCGGGGCGGGGCTCGGGGCCGCCCCGCCGGTTGTTGTCGACGAGATGACCCACGTGGTCTCTCCGGGGGAGTCCATCCAGAAAGCGGTGGACGCCGCCCAACCGGGAGACACCGTCCTCGTGACCCCCGGCACGTACCGCGAGAGCGTCAAGGTGAGCACGCCTGGGCTCACTCTGCGCGGTATGGGTCGCGACACGGTCATCGAACCGGGCACGAAGAAGGCCGCCAACAGCTGCGCCGAGGGCGGCAACGGCATCTGCGTGGTCGGGACGAAGGACCACAACGTCGAGGGCGTCACCGTCGCCTCCCTGACCGTGACCGGCTTCACCAGGACCGGTGTGTTCGCCATGGCGACCGACGGGCTGACCGTGCGGAACGTGACCGCGGTGAAGAACGGTGTGTGGGGGATCGCCCAGGAGCGTTCGGTCCACGGTGTGTTCCGGGAGAACACCGCCCGGGGCAACGGCGACGCCGGTCTGTTCCTCGCGAACACGATCAAGTCCGAGGAAGGCGCCACGGACGCCGACGGAACGGTGGTCGAAGGCAACCGGCTGGACGGCAATCGGATCGGCATCACCGTCCGACGGCTGCGGCACCTCACCATCGCGGGCAACCACCTCACCGGAAACTGCGCGGGCGTCTTTGTCGTGGGTGACGAGAACAAGCCGAAGGCCGGCGCCCTGACCGTGAGCGACAACTACATCGCGCGCAACAACAAGTCCTGCCCGAAAACCGAACGGTTGGACGCGCTCCAGGGCTCCGGCATCGTGCTGACCGGCGCCGAGGAAACCCTGGTGACAGGGAACCGGGTCGTGGACAACGTCGGCAAATCCCCGCTGTCGGGCGGCATCGTGCTGTTCAAGAGCTTCGTCGGTGCCACCAGCGAGCGGAACCGGATCGCCGACAACGTCCTGGAGGGCAACGCCCCGGCGGACCTCGTCAACACGGACACCGGCAAGGACAACACCTTCGAAGGCAACTCCTGCCGGGCGTCCAAGCCTGCGGGACTGTGCTGACCGGCCGTGGTCACTGATGAACTCGAAGAGGGAAGGCGGCGCATGACGACCGCACAGACCGCACCAACCGCTCCACCGCCGTCCATGCGGTTGCGGGAGCTCGTGTTCGGGGCGGCATGTGCGGCCGCCCTCCGCGCCGCCGCCCGGCTGGGAGTCGCCGATGCCCTCGGCGACAGCCCGATGGCCGCGGACGACCTGGCGGCGGCGGTGAAGACCGAACCGAAGCCGCTGCGACGGCTGTTGCGGGCCCTGTCCTGCTACGGCATCTTCGCCGAGCAGCAGGACGGGACATTCACGCACACCGACATGTCCCGGCTGCTGCGCGAGGACGATCCGAACAGCCTGCGCAACATCGCCCTGTGGTGCACCGAGCCGTGGACCTGGGACGCGTGGCCGATGCTGGACGAGGCGGTGCGCTCCGGCCGCAATGTCGTACAGGATTTGTACGGCAAGGAGTTCTTCCACTACCTCAACGAGGACGCCCCGGAATCGGCCGACGTCTTCAACCGCGCCATGACGACGTCCAGTGTGCAGTCGGCACGGGACGTCGCGCAGTTCCTCGATCTGTCGCAGAGCAAGTCCGTCGCCGACATCGGGGGTGGTCAAGGGCATGTGGTGGCAAGCTTGTTGGAGAAGTACCCGTCGCTCCACGGCACCCTGCTCGACCTGCCGCGCGTGGTGGAGAACGCCGACCCACGGCTGCGTGCGGGAGGCGCGCTCGCGGACCGCATGCGCATCGTGCCCGGCGACTGCCGCGCGGCCATCCCGGTCCAGGCTGATGTGTACATCATCAAGAACATCCTGGAGTGGGACGACGACAGCACCACCCGGACACTGCGCAACGTCATCGAGGCGGGCGGTCCCGGATCGCGGGTCGTGGTCATCGAGAACCTCGTCGACGACACGCCCTCGATGCGCTTCAGCACGGCCATGGACCTGCTGCTGCTCCTCAACGTCGGAGGTGCCAAGCACACATCCGAGAGCATGGCAGGCAGGCTGACGGCAGCGGGCCTGGTCATCGACGACGTTCGCCCGGTCAACCCCTACCTGCACGCGTTCGACTGCACCGTCCCCGGGTGACCACGTCCCCCGGAGCGTTCCCCTAGACAGCCCCTCGCCGGGCACGCGGTCCTGCGTGTCCGGCGAGGGGCTGTCCTACGAGCGGTTCAGGAGGCGGCGCCCCGCTCCCAGCTGTAGAAGCACTTCGCCATCGCGTCCTTCGGTGAACGCCAGGTCGCCGGGTCGTACGCGGTGACGTACGCCGACAGCCTTTCGCTGATGTCCCGGAACTCGGGGTGCCCGGCCACCTTCGCGATGGCGGGGCCGGGGTCCCGCTCGGATTCGATGAGGTGCATGTACACGTCGTCGAACTGGAAGAGGTTGCGCCGGGTGACGCCGATGAGCCGCGGCAGTTCTCCCCGGTCCGACTCCTCGAACACCTTGGCGATGTCCAGGGCCGACCCCGGGGCCATGCGGGCGACGATCAGGGATTGGTGCATCGTCCTGTCCTCCGTCGGGATCAGTCGGACAGCGTCGGCACGGGCCGGCGCTCCCTGGCGGTCTGCTCGATACGGTCCCGGATCAGGGCCATCTGGACCTTGGAGTTCCGGTTGATGTTGTTCGTCATCCACTCGTCGTCGACCGGTGCGTCGGGCTTCATCGCGAAGTCCTGCGTCCACACCATCCGGGTGCCTTCACGCACCTTCTCGTACTGCCACACGATGTCCATGTGGGCGAAGGGCCCGGTCTCGACGCGGCGAGCCCGCACCGTGAGCGCGTCGCGGTCCGTTTCCCGTTCCGAGACCCAGCTCCACACCTTGCCGCTCTCGTCCGGGTGCATGGTGAGCCGGAACGTGGTCTTGTTCCCCTCCTGGGAGAGGATCTCGACGGAGGCGTACTCGCTGAACAACTGCGGCCAGTCCGCGACGTCGTTGGTCAGGTCCCAGACCAGGTCCACCGGCGCGGCGATGACGATTTCGTTCTGCGTGTGCCCGGCCATGTCACGCTCCTGCCAGAAGTACGCTGTTGACGAGGTCGAGGAACTCCCGGGGCGTCTTGCTCTTCTCCGCGTCCGGAGGCATCGGTGTGCCGTACCGGTTCTCGAGCTCGCCCACGATGCCGAGCAGACCGAGCGAGTCGATGCCGAGGACGTCGAAGCCGGAGTCGTACTGCTTCTCGAGGTCCTCCGAGGCGACGGTCACTCCGGCAGCCTTCTTCATGAGCTCGGACAGCTCTTCCACAGTGATTCGGTCACTCATGCTGTTCCTCTCCTTTGGTCTGTGACGCCTCGCTACGAGGCATCGGTGACGCCGCGCCGTAGCACCAGCGCCGAGTTCGACCCCATGAGTCCTCGGCTGAGGACCAGCGCCGTGCGCAGCTCGGCGGCACGGGCGCGCGTGGTGACGAGGTCGAGGTCATGGCAGAGGTCGAAGACGTTGGGGGTGGGCGGGACCACTCCGTGCTCCATGGCGAGCACCGCCGCGGCGACGTCCAGAACGGGCGCCGCGCTGTAGCCCCGGCCGATGGCGGTCTTCGGCGCCGTGACGGGGACGCGTCTGCCGTGCGCGCCCAAGGCGTCCGCGATCGCCAGCGCTTCGGCACGATCCGCCTCCGGTACGCCGAGGGCGTCGGCGAAGACCACGTCGATCTCCTCGGGGGCGCAGCCGGCCTCGTGCAGGGCGCCCCGGATGGCCTGGGACAGTCCCTCCCGCGACTGCTCCCAGCGGGAGGCGCCGGTGAAGGTCGCCGCGTGACCCGCCAGGGTGGCCCGCACGGGCGCGCCCCGGTCCCGGGCCGACGTCTCGGCCTCCACGACGAGCATGGCGCCGCCTTCCGCGGGCACGAATCCGCACGCCGAGGCGGTGAACGGGCGGTAGGCACGCTCCGGCTCCTCGACAGTGCTCAGCGCGTCGTAGCCGAGCTGGCAGACCATCGAGTAGGGAGCCAGTGGCGCCTCGGTCGCGCCGGCCACCATCACGTCGGTGCCGCGCCGCACGGCACGCGCCGCATGGGCCAGAGCGTCCAGGCCGCCGGCCTCGTCAGAGGCGACCACCCCGCAAGGTCCCTTGAAGCCACGGCGGATGGAGATCTGGCCGGTGCTCGCGGCGTAGAACCAGGCGATGGACTGGTACGGCCCCACGAAGCGGCTGCCCTTGTCCCACAACTGCTGGAGTTCCCGCTGCCCGAACTCGCCGCCGCCGGAACCGGCCGCGGTGACCACGCCCATGGAGAACGCCGCGGCGTCGGTGTCGGCCCGGTCGAGGCGGGCGTCGTCGAGTGCTAGGTCCGCCGCGGCCAACGCGAAGTGCGTGAACCGGTCGGTCTGGACGAGATAGCGCTCCTCGACCGCCGACGGCGGATCGAAGCCCCGGATCTCGCCGGCCACCCGCAACGGCAGATGCTCGCATCCTTCGCGGGTGACCCGGTCCAGGACGCTGATGCCCTCCCTGGTGGCCTTCCAGAAGGCCTCGGTGCTGGTTCCGTTGGGCGCGACCACACCGATTCCGGTGACGGCCGCGCGCCGAGGATGCGGTTCGCTCATCATGTCTTCTCCCTCGGCAGGGTCATGATCACCGCGGACTGGAAACCGCCGAACCCGCTGCCCACGGAGAGCACGTTGTTGAGTTTTCGCTCCCGGGCGACGCGCGGGACGTAGTCCAGGTCGCACTCGGGGTCCGGCGTCTCGTAGTTCGCGGTGGGCGGGACGACCTGGTGGGTCAGGGCCAGCGCACAGGCGACGAGCTCGATCGCGCCGATCGCGCCGAGGGAGTGGCCCACCATGGACTTGATGGAACTCATGGGCGTCTCATAGGCGTGCGCACCCAGGACCCGTTTCACCGCGGCCGTTTCGTGCCGGTCGTTCTGCTGGGTGCCCGACCCGTGCGCGTTGACGTAGTCGATCGCCGTCGAGTCGAGACGGGACTGGTCGAGGGCGTCCTCGATGGCCCGGGCCATCTCCAGGCCCTCGGTGGTCAGACCGGTCATGTGGTAGGCGTTGCCGAAGGTGGCGTAGCCACTGATCTCGCAGTACACGTGTGCGCCGCGGGCCAGGGCGTGTTCCAGCTCCTCCAGGACGAGTACGGCACCGCCCTCGCCCATGACGAACCCGTTGCGGTTGGCGTCGAAGGGGCGTGAGGCGTGGGCGGGGTCGTCGTTGTTCGGTGACGTGGCCTTGATCGCGTCGAAGCAGGCCATGGTGATCGGTGAGATCGGTGAGTCCGAGGCGCCGGTCAGGCACACGTCGGCCCTGCCCTCCGCGATCGTGTGGAAGGCGTACCCGACCGCGTCGAGACCCGACGTGCAGCCGGTGGAGACGGTCTGCACCGGCCCGCGTGCCTCGAACCGCTCCGCCACCGTCGAGGCGAGAGTGCTGGGCGAGAACGCCCGGTGCAGGTCCGCGCCGGCCTCCCGGTGGTCCACGTCCCAGCGCTTCCCGCGGTTGCTGACCAGGACGTAGTCGTGCTCCAACCGGGTGGTTCCGCCGACCGCGGTGCCCAGGGAGACCCCGATGCGCCAGGGGTTCTCGGCGGCGAGGTCGAGGCCGGAGTCCCGTACCGCCTCCTCCCCGGCGACCAGCGCGAACTGGATGTACCGGTCGCACCGGGCGACCTGCTCCGCGTCCAGCCCGTGGGCCGCCGCGTCGAAGTCGCACTCGGCGGCGATCTGCGACCGCAGCCCGGACGGGTCGAAGAACGTGATGCCACGGGTCGCCGTGCGCCCGTTGGCCAGGAGATCCCAGAACGCCGGGGCGCCGATGCCGCCCGGGGCGACGATGCCTATGCCGGTGACCGCCACACGCCTGGTCATGATCGCGCCTGGGATCGCTCGGCCGTCGCGGCCGCGTGGGTGGCCTCCACCGCGATCGGGACACCGTCGGCGTCCTCGGTGTCGACGTGCCCGAGCGGCGGACTCGGGGCCAGCGGGCCGAGGTGGAAGACCATACGGGCCTCCACCTTGCCGACGTTGCGGAAGCGGTGCCGCATGTGGCTGGGGATCATGAGCCCCTGCTCCGGCTGCAGCGGGTGGGGCTCGCCGTCCAGGTCCACCTCGAGCTGTCCGCAGACGACGTAGATGAACTCCTCGGAGTACGGGTGGTAGTGCTCGGCGATGCGCTCGCCGGGCAGGATGATGGCCACGCCCATGAAGCCGCTGGTCGAGCCGACGGTGGTGGGGGTGAGCAGGGCACGCAGGTCGCCACCGCGCCGAGTGTTGGGCTCGACCTCGCTGAGATCCACGATTCCGGGATGGCGCTTGATCACGACGTTCCTCCGAACTTGTGGTGCATCGACATGAGGGCGTGGCCGTCAACGGCCCGGTGCCGGTGAATCAGGCGTCGGGCGCGCGGCGGTCGGTGACGAGTTCCATGCGGGAGACCGAGAGGAGGCGAGCGGGGGCGCCGTCGCTCAGCGCCGAACCGTCCGCACCGAGCACATCGCCGTCGAGGAGCGCCGTCAGCTCGGCCGCCTGACCGGGATCCGTGAGACCGAGCACGCGCCCGGGGTCGGTGTCGAGCCCGCCGCGCACGTCGACCAGCCGCACCACGACGTCGTCGCGCTGGAAGATCGTGCTGCGCAGCACCGGTCCCTGCGGATCGTCCGCCGCCGTCTCGTCCTGCCGGGCGAGCAGCTCGGCCAGCTGCATGCCGCACCCCACACGGGCCGGGTAGTACAGCGCGTGGCGCACGGCGTCCGGGCTGCCCTGGCCTGCCGTCACATGGTGTACGGCGGGCAGCGCCGCGCGGGTGAAGAAGACCCGGGCCGACTCGGGGTCATCGAGGTCCCGGTCCTGCTCCAGATAGGGGTTGATGGCATCCTCGACGGCCCGCACCTCCGGCTGCCGGGCGACGTGGCGCAGCGCGGCGAGCAGGTCGCCCCGCACCTCGATGGCCCGAACCACCCGGTTGCCGTGCATGAACAGGGAGGTGCGGCACAGCCGGGTGGTGTCGTCGACCTGCGGCTCCGGTGACTCGTACCCGGAGAGGATCTTGGCGACGGTCTCCTCGCTGCCCGGCTTGACCGTGAAGGTGAGCGCGTGACGGATCAGCCCGTCACCGATCCGGGGTGACGTCTGGAGCCGACGCTTCCCGGGCTTGGTGTCCGCCGCCGGGCCGCCGGTCTCCCGGACGATGTGGAAGCGAAGCGACCTGGTGTCCCGGACACAACTGTGCAGTGGCTCCACCATCCGCACGTGCTCCTCGCTGTTCACCCAGGTGAGGAAGGGCGGGGCGCTCTCCCACTCACTCGTGATGAGCCATTGGGAGGGGTTCTCGATCGACTGACACAGCTGGTCGCTGACATGCCCGGGGACGGAAGCCACCTGGTTGCACATCTCGTCGTACGCCTCGAGGAACTGCTGCTGGGCCCCGTCGTAGACGTCCACGAGCAGGACGACACGGAGTCTGGAGCCGTCGAACACGGACTGGGAGATACGCTGCGACGCCTCTTGCAGCGGCGATTTCGAAACACGTTCAGACGTGGTGGTCATCCTGCGCACATCTCCTTCGGGGGCCTGAGGCGGACGGGCGTCGGCCACGTTGGTGTGACGTCGGCGTGTCTCGATCCTGAATCCGCCCCCGGAAGCGCGCGACTTGTGTGCATGGCGCGGGTGACCTGGCGGACTGGTAAGCCGGGGCCGGTTCGGGCGAGGTGAGCGAAGGCCACCCGGCTGTCCCAGCAGTCCTGGGCCTTACGGTCGCATGCACCCGCACGGGTGATGAGGCGGACCTTGGCATGAGCTCAGTCGCCGTACACACGCCGGCTGACAAACTCCGTGACTGCCGTCGGACACCACCAGGGGACGAGGCACGGGGAGAGCCGCCGGGCCGCCACGTGGCACTTCGCGTGGCGGCCCGGCGGCTGTCGGCTCACCCATCGCCGGATACCGGCCGTTGCCCGCAGTGATGCTCGCTGCGGGCGACACCGTCTCCGGAGGTCAGCCCACTGCCAGCAGCGTGGTGAGGACTTGGCGCAGTGCCGACTCGGCATCCGGGACAGGTCCCGGCGATCGCCAGGCCACGAACCCGTCGGGCCGGACGAGTACGGCGCCCCCGGACATCGTGCCGTGGGCGGCCGACCAGTCCGTATCGCCCTCGGGTGTCAGCTCGGCATCCGGTCCGTTGCCCACCCGGTACGAAGTCAGCGGGACGGACATCACTTCGCCGAGGCGGGTGGCGGCCTCGTGCCAGCCACTGGCGGCATCGTCGTCGCTGAGCAGGACGAATGACCGTTCGTAGAGGTCCAGCGTGGAGATCTGTTCGCCTCGGTGCCGTACCGCCAAGTGGGGCGCCCTGCTGCCGGGTTCACCGGACAGGTCGAGGCCTTCCGGGACGACCGGTGCCGCGGGGTCGGTGCCCGCGACGGCGCCCTGCGGATAGCGGTAGCCCAGGGCCACGTTGAGGATGCCGCGCTGCGGGCCACCGCCACCGCCTGCGCCGGGAGGCGGGGCGAAGCCGGGATGGCTGTGCTCGACCGACCGTGCGGCGGCGCGGGCACTGGTCGCCTCCGCCACGGGGCGGCGCTCGGCGTCGTAGGAGTCCAGCAGCCCTTCCCCGGCCCAGCCGCCGAGCACCGCGGCCAGCTTCCACGCGAGGTTGTGCGCGTCCTGGATACCGGTGTTGGAGCCGAAGGCCCCCGTGGGGGACATCTCGTGGGCAGAGTCGCCGGCCAGGAAGACGCGTCCTGCCCGGTAGCTCCGGGCGACCCGTTGCGCGGCGTGCCAAGGAGCCTTTCCGGTGACCTCCAGGTCGAGGTCGGCGACTCCGACCGCGCGGCGGATGTGTTCGACACACCGCTCGTCGGTGAACTCCTCCAGGGTTTCGCCGTTTTCGGGGTGCCAGGGAGCGTGGAAGACCCAGTTCTCCTGGTTGTCCACGGGCAGCAGCGCCCCGTCGGCGTCCGGGTTTGTCAGATAGCAGACGATGAAGCGGCGGTCGCCCACGACATCGGCGAGGCGGCGGGAGCGGAAGGTGATGCTGACGTTGCTGAACAGGTCGCCAGGACCGCTCTGGGCGATGCCGAGCTGCTCGCGGACAGGGCTGCGGGGGCCGTCGGCGGCGACGAGGTAGTCCGCGCGGATGGTGGTGTGCTCACCCGTATCCCGGCTCTTGACGACTGCGGTGACTCCGGAGGGCTCGCTGTCGAACGACATCAGTTCGGTGGCGTACCGCAGGTCCCCGCCCAGCCGCTCGGCGTGTTCGAGCAGCACCGGCTCAAGGTCGTTCTGGCTGCACAGGCACCATGCGCTGGGGCTGAAGCGGGCCAGTCCGCCACCGGCGTCGATCTCCTTGAAGAGCCACTCGCCCGCGTCGCCGACCAAGGTGGGCGCCTGCAGGATCCCGTGGTTGTCGGCCAGGGTCGCGGCGGCCTCCCGGACCCCCGGCTCGACGCCGGCCACCCGGAACAGCTCCATGGTGCGGACGTTGTTGCCGCGGCCGCGGGGGTGGATGGAAGTGCCCGCATGGCGCTCCACCAGCATGTGCCGTACTCCCAACCGGCCCAGGAACAGCGAGGTCGCCAGGCCGACGAGGGAACCGCCGACGATGAGGACCGGGACCTGGTGGGTCGTGTGGTCGGCTTGGTCGGCTCTTTGGTTCATCGCTCGCCTCCAGCGCATCGTGTCCGCCGACTCGGCCGGATACGGCCGGGGGCTTCATCCATGCCCCGCAACACGGAAACGGGCTAAAGCTTCACCCGCTTGACTCGCCCGGTTCGCCGAGTCGGCGGGCAGGTCCACGATCCGCGCCACGCGTGCCCCCGATCCCAGCCGAGTCTCACGCTCACCCGGTCGCTTCCAGGAACGGGACGATCGCATCGATGAAGTGCTCGTTCCGGTCGCCGGCCACCGTGTGGTCCGCGCCGGCCACTTTGACGCGCCGCGCGTGGGGAACGCTGTCTCAGACCTGCTCGGCGATGTCGTCGCGCACCACGTCGCCGTTCCCGCCGCCGGCGCGCAGGATCGGCACGTCGGCGTGGCGCGCGGCGTCGAGGAGCCGCTCCGCCATGCCGGGCGGATCCATCCGGCCTTCGAAGCTGTCCAGCATCCGGGGGTCCCAGTGCCAGACCAGCGATCGACGTGGTGTCGGCCCCTTTGACAACGACACAGCCGCGGATTTCGCCAACGCTCTCGACGACGCCGAGCCCGAGGCGCGCGAGGCCCTGATCCGAGGCGTCCTGATCCGGAGGATCGACGCTACGGGCTACGAAGCCGACCATCTCGGGAAGAGCGAATCCCTCGTGCTGGGCCAGCCACTCTCTGAACAGATTGAACCCGTAGTGCAGCAACTTAAATGATCTGTCGCATGGCTGGTGTGATCATGTGATCACGGCGTCTAACCCGTCTTGGATAACGAAGTTCGCCGGGCTGAGCCCGCGCTACTTTCGCAAGTTGGTAACCAAGCTGCGCCGCGAGGGAGCAGATGCCGTCCGACTCGGCCGGCCTTGGAGCCTGCCGCTGGAGGACCGGGTCCTGCTGGTCGCGGCATACTGGCGTACCAACCTGACGTTGCGCCAGCTCGGGCCGCTGTTCGGGATCTCGAAGTCCGCGGCCGACCGTGTCATCGACCACCTCGGGCCCCTTCTCGCGTTCCAGCCACGCCAACGGTTCCGTCCGGACACTGTCCTCATCGTGGACGGAACCCTGGTACCCACAGGCGACCACACGGTGGCCGAGTAGTCGAAGAACTACCGCTACTCCACCAACCACCAGGTCGTCATTGACGCCGACACCCGACTCGTCGTCGTGATCGGCAGACCTCTACCCGGCAACCGTAACGACTGCAAGGCTTCTGTGGCTGTTCGGAGGGTTCGTGGGCCGCCGGGTTGTTTGCCGGCTCGGCGTCGTTGATCCAGACGCCGTGCCGTCGGTCGGCCAGAAACGCCGAGAGTGCGAGGAGGAGTGCGGCAGCCGCAACGGTGAGGGCAACGAAGAGGGCTCCCTCGACGCCATGCTTTTCTGCGAGGCCACCGGAGATGGCTTGTCCGGCGGCAGTTCCGAGGGGGCCGCCGGCGCACAGGATGGTCATGGCGACCGCGGCCCGTTCGGCGGGGGCGAGTCGTTCGGTCAGTGCGTACAAGCTGATCATGTAGGGCGCGACGGTGAAGCTTGCGACTGCGACCGCGACGGGGACAGACGCCACCTGGGCACCGATGAAGAGCACCAGCATTCCGGCGAAGAGGGTCGCGGCGAAGAAGACGTAGCGGGTGAGCAGGGAGAAGCGCTGTGGCAGCCAGGCGCAGGCAGCGCCGGCCAGGGCGCTACCGATGCCGAACTCGGCGTACACGAGCCCTGCGGCGCCGGGTGTGTCGATCTTATCCGCGTACACGGTCACGGCGGTCTGGACGGCACCGAAGATCGCTCCCATGGCGACCATCGCAAGGAACATGACAGCCAGTGGACGGCGGGGCAGGTGCGGCTTGTTCTGCTGTCCCGAGGGCTGCTGGTGGGTGGTGCGGTGGGCGTAGCGGAGGGCGAATGGGAGGGTACTCGCCGCGAGCAGAGCCATCGTCGCCACGGCCGGGGCGAGGGGGCTGAGCGAGGCGAGCAGTCCGACAAAGGCGGGGCCGGCGACGAAGCTCAGTTCGTCGGCGGACGCCTCATAAGACAGTGCCGCGGACAGCAGGTGGTGCTCGTTGCGGGACTGCACCAGACGTGACCAATGCACCCGGACGAGGGGCCCGACCTGTGGCTGGGTCAAGCCCACGAGAGCGGCCGCCGCGAACATGGGTTCCCGGCTGCCATGGCTCGCGGCCAGTAGGGCGGCCCAGGAACCGAAGTTGGCGATCGCGGCGGCCACGCCGACCGATCGGTGGTCGTAGCGGTCGGTCAGGGCCCCGATCAGGGGGCCGCCGACGGCGATGGCGATGCTCTGGGCCGCGCTGGCGAGTCCGGCGAAGGCGTAGCTGCCGGTCGCTGCCTGGAGCAGGATGAGGGTGGAAAGGGCGGAGGTCGCGTACGGCAGGCGGGCGAGGAATCCCAGTGGGAAGAAGCCGACGCCTGCCGCACGCAGCAGGGAGCGGTAGGACACTGATGTCTCCATCGGGCACGGCCAGGAGACGCGCCACCCAGCCACCAACGCGTCGACGAGCCCGATTCTGATCGTCAACGTAGCGGAGGCTGCTGAGGGCTGTACAGATCCTTCGACGGGAGCGGACGATGCGGCTGGCGCGGTGCACGTGGGCCCCGGCTGGATAGACGTCCCCGGCCGGGGGCAGGTGTGAATTGGAGCCGAGTCAGCAGCGACCGCTGCTCAAGGTGTCGAGGAGAGGGTCACGCAGTGCGTCGGTGTCGGCGTCGGTGCGGTTCCTGTTGTGTGAGTCCCTGCTTGGCCCGCTCACGGGTTTGGACCTGGACGGCATCGATTGGGCGATCGTCGGCGGTGAGTCCGGCCCGGGAGCCCGGCCGATGGACCTTGCGTGGGCCAGCGACATCGTCGAGCGGTGCAGGCAGTCCGGGACGGCCGCGTTCGTCAAGCAGCTCGGCTCGTGCTGGAACAAGACGCGTCACAAGGACATGGCACGCTTCTCCGCCGACCTGCGGGTGCGTGAGTATCCACATGCTCGGGACCGTGCACCGGCCTGAACAGCGGGACGTCAGGCGGCAGCAGGGAGGCTCACCTGGCTCTTGCTGGTGAGCTTGCCCGACGACGGGGCCACTGCGGAGCGTCCTTTTGTGCGATCCGTGCAGGGGGGTTGGGGTTGTCTGCTGCGGTGAGGCGCTGGTACCTGGTACCTGGTGGCGGGTGTCAGCGGGGCGCGGTGTCGTGGGCGCGGCTGAGTGTTCATCGGGAGACGCGCGGTTTGGCGGCTTCGGCGGTTCGGGTTTGTCTTGTCCGGCGCCGGGCCGGATGCGGGCGTCGGTGGTCTGTTCGGAGGTCGGGGCGTGAGGACGGCCGCCGGCGCGGCCTGGGGCGCGGGCGGCGTCGAGGTCTTCGCGGCGCTTGAACCTTGAGTGACTCGGTCTCAGTCCGGCTCGAAGGGGATCAGGTGGTGCTGAGGGTGGCGGCGGCGTGTTTGGTGGCTTCGATGTAGGGGGTGGGTGGGCGTTGCATTTGGAGGGCGGGGCGGAGGAGGAGGATGGAGGCGGTGATGGAGTCGCCGTCGAAGACGGGGGCGGCGATGGAGTTCCAGTTTTTCATGCATTCCTGGTAGCCGAGGGCGTAGCCCTGTTCGCGGATGTCGGTGAGGGAGGCTTTGAGGAGGTGGGGGTCGCGGATGACGCCTGGTCCGGCTTCTTCGGGGACGGGTTGGGCGAGGACGTGGGCTTGGATGGGTGGGGGGAGGTAGGCGAGGATGGCGCGTCCGCTGGCTCCGGTGCGCAGGCTGCGGGTGACGGAGAGGACGTCGCGGGGGGTCATGCCGAGTTCGACGAGGTCGGAGTCGCCGACGGCCATGTCTGCGCATTGGCGGCCGGCGGTCATGCCGGGGGATTTCATGTAGAGGAAGGCGAGGCCTTGGTCGGTGGCTTCGCGTAGTTCCTGCAGGGCGCGTTGTGCTTGTTCGTGGGTGGGGCCGTGGGGGAGGGCGTAGGCCAGGTCGGAGAGGGGGCGGGCGAGTTGGTACATGCCGCGGGAGGGTCGTTTGTAGATTTTGCGGTAGATCCCGGCGGTGAGGATGCGGGAGGTGGTGGCGTCGTCGTACTGGCAGGCCTGGGCGATGTCGTGCAGGGAGTGGGGGCCGGGTCCCAGGGAGGCGAGGCGTTCTTGTACGTGGTAGGCGCGGACTGCCACGCTGGATCCGCCGGGAATTGTGGTCATGGACTGCCCCCGTGTCGCCGCCGCCGTCTGTGCCGTCTGTGCTGTGTGCGCTGTGTGTGTGGTCGGGATTTTAGCCGGAGACATGGAGCATCGCCTTCCCGGTGACGGTGCGCGATTGAAGGGCGCGGTGGGCGTCCGCGGCCTGTTCGAGGGGCCATTGCTGGCCGGTGACGGGCTGCAGGGTTCCGGCGGCGGTGGCGTCGAAGAGGGCGGTCATGGACTGGGCGAGGGCGCCGCGCACGGCGTAGAGGTGGGGCAGCCACAGGCCGCGGACGGTCAGGGAGCGTTCCAGGATCATGCGGCCGGCGGCCGGGGCGGGTGTTCCGCCGGCGTAGCCGTAGACGGCCATTCTGCCCAGTGGTGCGAGGGAGGCCAGGAGCTGCTCGTGCACGCGTCCGCCGGTCATCTCCAGTACGGCGGTGACCGGGCCGCCGGCCGCATCCAGTACGGCTTGTGTGAGGTCTTCCGTCTGTGAGTCGGCCACAGCGAATGCGCCGAGCCGGGTGGCCAGGTCGCGGCGTTCGGGGGTGGAGGCCAGGGCGATGACACGGGCCCCCCGCTGGGCGGCGAGCTGGACGGCGAGGGTGCCGACCCCTCCGGCCGCCGCGGAGATGACGACGGTGTCCGAGTCGGTCAGGCCCACGCAGGTGTGCAGCAGATGCCAGGCCGTATTGCCCTGCAGGGTCAGGGCCAGGGCCTGCTCGTCGCTGACCTCGTCGGGCACCGCCCAGGTGGTCATGCGGTGCGCGGCGGCCTGTTCGGCGTAGCCGCCGCCGCGGGTCAGGGCGACGACTCGCTGTCCCTGTTCGTCGGTGCCCATGACTTCGTTGCCCGGAATGTAGGGCAGTTGAACGTCCGCCAGGTAGGTGCCGGTGCGGACGTGTACGTCGGCGAAGTTGAGGCCTGCTTTGCGGACGCTGATGACGCGGTGCGCTCGGGGTGGAGTCACGTCGGGTGCCTCTGCCGTCTGAAGGACTTCAGGTCCGCCGAAAGACTTCATGACGATGGCACGCACAGGGGTGTCCTCCACAGACGGAATGAGCTGAGAGGCCAGCGTAGCGGCCCCTGCAGGGCTGTTTGGAGGCGGAGTTGGCTGCCGCGGATGCACAGCTCGGAGCCGGTGTGTGAGATGTTCTCCGTCACCGGAAAGTTGATTATTGGACTTCCCGTACTTCCCTTCTTGCGTGATCCGCAGCCTTCTTTTCTCAACTACCGAGAAAGCAGGGCCCTTTTCGATTGGCGTTGTTGACGATTCACTCGCGAATCTCAATGATTCATTTACGCCAGACGAAAGATCGATTGCGGCGGAATTGCCCGCCTTGAGGTGTCATGCGCGACCCCCCACCCGTAATCCCGTCACACCACCCAGTCGCCGCGCAGGCCCTCACCGGTCGATGGCGCGGTTCCGGCCCGGCTGGCGCCACATCATGGACAGCTGAGCCACCGGCCTGGCTGTGTCCGGACCGCACAGGGGACGGCCCGGACACAGCCCGCCACACCTTGGCGCCCGAGGCCCGTCACACCTTGGCGCTCGAGGCCCGTCACACCACCCAGTCGCCGCGCAGGCCCTCACCGGTCGATGGCGCGGTTCCGGCCCGGCTGGCGCCACATCATGGACAGCTGAGCCACCGGCCT
>NZ_JBHVXW010000032.1:0-16572 GCF_042881375.1 Streptomyces sp. NPDC058274 | reverse complement strand
GCCTGGCTGTGTCCGGACCGCACAGGGGACGGCCCGGACACAGCCCGCCACACCTTCCCGCCCGAGGCCCGTCACACCTTGGCGTTCGAGGCCCGTCACACCTTGGCGTTCGAGGCCCGTCACACCTTGGCGTTCGACGCTCGTCACACCTTCCCGTCCGAGGCCCGGCACACCTTCCCGCCCGAGGCCCGGCACACGTTGGCGTTCGAGGCTCGTCACACGTTGGCGTTTGACGTCCCACGTGTGTCGGACGTTCGCGGGATGGTGCCGAGAATCGCCCCGGTGCGCGTCCGCCGGTGTTTCCGGCGCGCGGCGGCCCCGGGGGCTGGCGCGCGCCGGCGTTCAGAGTGCGGTCCGTTCCACGGGGATCCACAGTTCCGCGTCCGCTTGTGCCGCGTCCTGTGACAGCCGGGTCCGCAGGATCTCGGGTCCGGGCCGGCCCTGGTAGGGGTTGGAGGGAAACCACTGGGTGAATACGTCGCGCCACAGGTACTGGAGTGCCTGGGGGAAGGTTCCGGAGTTCTCGAAGACGGCCCACGTCCCGGCCGGGACGGTGAGTGCCTCCAGGTCCTCGGGAACGTCGGCGCTGCTCACCACACCGTGGTAGTAGTCGAGTTCGGTGCCCTCCGCGCGACTGCCGTCCAGGTTGTCACTCACCGAGACGATTCCCTCGGGTTCCTGGTCGGACAGGCTCTGGATCCGCTGCAGCGTCTCCTGGCCCAGCCCCCGGATGAAGGCGGCGATGTGCGGGTTGACCCCCTCGTGGACGAGGGGGACGCGCGCCTTCTTGCCGACCACCTGGAATTCCTCTTTCTCCACGATCCTGTACCGCATGCTGCTGCTCCCTTCGACGATGAGGCGGAAGGACATCCGTGGCTGGGACTGCAGGCTCGCGCCGGCCCGTCTGGCCTCGCCGGGGCCGACGCCGTGCATCGCGCGGAACGCCCGCGCGAACGCTTCCCCCGAGGTGTAGCCGTAGCGCACCGCGACTTCCAGCAGCGTCCGCTGTCCGGCCAGTACCTCGGCACCTGCGACGGTCAGCCGTCTGCGCCGGATGTAGTGCGAGAGCGGGATCCCCGCCAGTGCGGAGAACAGCCGCCGCAAGTGGTACTCCGACGTCACCGCGATCCGCGCCAGGTCGGACACCTCGATCCGCTGGTCGAGGTGGTGCTCGATGTGTTCCATGGCCTGGTTGAGCCGCTCCAGCACCCGGGCCTCCTTCCCTTTCGGTCACTCACGGTACGAGGGCCCCACCCCGGCGGACCCGACATCCTGTGCCCGCTCCGGTCGGCAGGCCCCCGACGGGAGCGGGCACCCTGCATCAGCCACCACGCACCACGCCGGGCAACGGACCACGCCGGGCAACGGACCACGCCGGGCAACGGACCACGACGGACAACAGACAACGGACCACGACGGGCAACGGACACTGGCACCGTGATCACCTCTCGGGCAGAGCCTGGTACGGGCCCAAAAGGCAACGGGCCTCCCGGGCTTGGCCTCATACCGGCACTCCAGGTCTGGCCTTGGTCTTTTTGTGGTCTTGGCTGACTGTCCGTGAGGCCTGTTACGGTGCCGGGCTGTAAGGGGGCGGCTTCCTGGTTTCCGTACCCCCAGACTCCATGGCCACAGGGGTGGTAGTTCCTTCCGACGCGACCTGCATCTGCTGCGGGCGGGAGCGCGGACACGCCGGTACGGGGCCGGCCGGTCTACGTGGTCGAGGATCTCGAAGGACGACTGCGCCCGTGGTGTATCGCCGGCGGCAGCGCCGCGGAAGGGTTCGACGCCCGTTTCGCAGGCGGCACCAGCCTGGGGGAGGGGCTTCGTCACCTGCTGCGCCGAGCAGGCCCTTCCCACAAACGCGGTCCTGAACGCGGTTGCAAGCGCGGTTGCAAGCGCGGTCCCGAACGCGGTCCTGAAGCGGTTGCAGGCGCGGTCGCGAGCGCGGTCCTGAACGCGGTTGCAGGCGCGGTCGAATGCGCCGGTTCCCGATCGACGTAAGGGTGAAGGCAGCACGTCCAAACCTCAAGGAGCATCCCATCGTGACCGTAACCGCGGATCTGGCCATCTCCCTCGACGGCTACATCGCCGGCCCTCATGTCACCCTCGACAATCCGGGCGGTGACGGCGCCGAGCCACTCTTCGAATGGATCCACAGTCTGGCGAGCTGGCGGGAGCGCCAGGGCATGACCGGCGGGGAGGACAACCGTGACTCCGACCTGATGCGTGAGTGGTTCGACGCCACCGGAGCGGTGGTCATGGGGCGGATGATGTACGACACCGGTGAGGAGTTCTGGGGTGACAACCCGCCGTTCCGCACCCCGGTCTTCGTCCTCACCCACCGCCCCCGGCCGGCCCTGGTCAAAGAGGGCGGCACCACCTTCACGTTCGTCAGCGACGGTATTCACAGCGCCCTGGACCAGGCGAAGGCTGTCGCCGGTGACAGGAACGTCGACATCGCGGGCGGGGCGAGCACCGTGCAGCAGTATCTGAGGACGGGGCTCATCGACGAACTCCAGCTGCACGTGGTGCCCGCTCTCCTCGCAGAGGGGCTGCGGCTCTTCGACGGAGTGGGTCCCGGACGCCGTATCCAGCCGGTCAGGGTGGTGGACACACCCCTCGCCGTCCACCTGAAGTACCGCTTCCTGAAATGACCAGGCGCACACCAGGCCTGTGCGCCGGGCGGCTCGCCGAGCAGTTCCTGAATCGCCGCGCGTGTGACACCGGAGCCGGAGCAGGGCGAACAGGCCTGGCGGTCCGGGCCGGGTGAGGATGCCGCGCCGGACCAGGCCTTCCCGCCCCGGCGTATGCCCTCGGTGTGCCGTGGTCCGGTCCCGAGCCACCGGATATGGCAGACATCCTCGACGCGAAGCCCGTCCCGGGCCCGCTCGAAGAGGGATCAGGATCTCGCGGTATCGGCGTCGGCATCGGGATCGGCGTCGGGATCGGCGTCGGCGTCGGGATCTGTCGGTGTCGGTGTCGGGGTGGCGGTCCGGGAGCGGGGCCGCCTTCCTCGGCGGCCGGTTCCGGCACGAGTGGCGCGAGTGATCCCCGGCGCGCCGGTCCCCGCCCCCGAGTCCACTACCCGGCGGCCTCACCGCCGCCGGCGGCCTCACCGCCGCCGGCGGCCCTGCAACCTGGAGACCACCACCCCGGAAAGCGGCGCCGAAACAGCCTTCTCCGCCCGCCTCACAGCGGGAAGCCTCTGGCCTACGGTGTCTTCGTCCCAGACGTGCGCCTGCGACGGTGCGCCTGCGACGGTGCGCCTGAGATGCGCACGCCCGAGACGGTGCGCCTGGCGTTGTGACAGACACCGCTGCGCCAAGAAGTACTCAAAGAAGACGTGGCGAAGATGCCGGCACCGGCCCGGCGGGCTGTCCCAGGAGCACAGGAGCACAGGAGCACAGGAGCCCAGGAGCGCAGGAGCAGAGGCGGCCACCGTGGCTGCACCACACCAAGGAGACCCCGCATGTCGATCCAGCGGATGGACAACGTCCTCATCGTCGTCGACGACCTTGACGCTGCTGTTGCGTTCTTCGTCGAACTTGGCATGGAACTGGAGGGCAGGATGCCTATCGAGGGAGTCTGGGCAGACCGTGTCACCGGACTCGACGGCGCCCGCCAGGACATCGCAATGCTGCGGACCCCGGACGGTCACAGCCGGCTCGAGCTGACGAAATTCCACACCCCCAAGGCGATCAGCGCCGTACCGGCAAACGCACCGACGAACACACTGGGTATTCGCCGCATCATGTTCGCCGTCGACGACATCGAAGACGTCCTGGCCCGTCTGCGGATCCTGGGCGCCGAACTCGTCGGCGAGGTGCAGCAGTTCGAGGACAGCTACCTGCTCTGTTACGTCCGCGGCCCCGAAGGCATCCTCATCGGACTGGCCGAGCAGCTCGGCTGACAGCCGCCCAAGGGGCCGGCCGCGCACCCAAGAACCATCCGGCATCCGCGCCCGGGACCCTGCCGGTGCCTCCTCGGCTGATCGGGTTAGCGCTTCCGATCGTGCCCAGTCTCCCGCATGATCATCAGCATCAGCATCAGCATCAGCATCAGCATCAGCATCAGCAGCGCAGCGCAGCGCAGCGCAGCGCAGCATCAGCATCAGCATCAGCAGTGCAGTCAGCAGTGCAGTCAGCAGTCAGAAGTGCTGCGGGCAGCCGGCGGTGAGCAGCCGGCAGTGCAGCCGGCAGTCAACGGTCGCCAGTGCAGTCAGAGTGGAGACGCCGATGGACACGAGCACGTCAGAGCATGCTGCGCGGGTGTCCGCCTACGCAGCCGTGGGAACACAGCTGTCGCTGCTCAGCGACCGCCGGCTCGCCAAAGCGGTGGCCGCCGCACCGCATCAGGGTTCCGGTATCGGCGGCAGGTCAGCGGAGATGGAAGTCGAAGAAAAACGTGTCTTCGTCAAACGGATCCCGCTGACGGACATCGAGCTGCAACCGCAGCACGCACGCTCGACCGCCAACCTGTTCAACCTTCCCCTCTTCTACCAGTACGGCGTGGGCTCAGCAGGTTTCGGCGCATGGCGTGAGCTGGCCACCCACATCATGACCACCGGCTGGGTACTCAACAACGACTACGCCGGCTTCCCCCTCCTCTACCACTGGCGAGTCCTGCCGGACAGCCCCCCGGCCGACGTCACCGCCGAGTTCGGGGGCATGGAAGGGGCCGTTGCCCACTGGGACGGATCGCCCGCCGTACGCCGCCGACTGGAAGCCATCGCCACCTCCACCTCCAGCCTGGTGCTCTTTCTGGAACACATCCCCCAGACACTGGGCACCTGGCTCGCCGACAACCACGACCCCGCCCGACCGGAACCCGGAGACGCATCGCCCTACCAGTGGGCCGACAACGCTGTACGGCGCGGCACGGAATTCATGAGCGCCCACCAACTGGTCCACTTCGACACCCACTTCGCCAACCTGCTCACCGACGGCCACCACGTGTACTTCGCCGACTTCGGCCTCGCACTGAGCCGCGCCTTCGAACTCTCCGCCGAAGAGGCCACTTTCCTCACCGACCATCTCGTGTACGACCGCAGCTACGCACCGAACCACCTACTGCGCCACCACCTGCCCCACGGCATACGCGAAGGCACCGAACACCAGACCTTCCTACGCCAATGGACCAAAGGCCACCGGCCCGACGGCATCCCGACCGACATCGGCGCCCTCATCGACCGCCACGCCCCACACGCCATCATCCTGGACGACTTCCACCGTCGACTGCTCACACAGAGCAAACGCACACCGTTCCCCACAGCCGAGATCCAGCAGGCCCTCGCCGGCACATCCACACCGGGCTAGCGGACGACCGCCGCTCCGCCCCTGGTCAGCCGCCGCGGTGTGCTCGACCCCCCGGACAGAAACCCGCCCCCCACCACCAGGCACCGAAGGCAAGACGACCACCTTCCGCCACGACGCGCCCCGCGGGTCTCCACCCCACCACCGTGCCCATGCCCTGACGGAGTCCCAGTCCGCGCTTCCCCCGTAGCCGCCTCCCTTCGAAACCCCCACCGCCGCGGCAGGCCGGCCACCTCCGCACCCCTCACCGCCCCAGAGCCAGCCCGTCGCCCGGCCACGACCACGACCCGGTCCCCGCTCCCGGCCACGGCCACGACCACGACCACGTCCCGGTCCCCGCTCCCGGCCACGACCACGACCACGTCCCGGTCCCCGCTCCCGGCCACGACCACGACCACGTCCCGGTCCCCGCTCCCGGCCACGACCCCGTCCCGGTCCCCCGTCCCTGTCCCGGTCCCGGTTCCCCGTCCCTGTCCCTGTCCCCGTCTCGGCCCGGTCCCGGGCGGCCGCAACATCGAGGACCCCGCCCCCCGTGAACCCGGCACCAACCACCAGCAAACTCCCTACAACCAGCGCCCCCCCTTCGACGGTCACACCAGATGACCCGCACCCCGTCGACCGAGCGGAAGCCCCCGTGCCACACAACCGCCGCATCCTGACGTACGCCATCGCAGCCGCCGCGGCCACCACCGGCCTCGTGTTCCCGCCCGGCGCCACCGCTGCCGCACCCAGCACCGCCGCGAGCGACTTCAACGGCGACGGCTACGCGGACCTCGCCGTCGGCGTCCCGGACGCGACCGTCGCCGACCAGACCAAGGCCGGATACGTGAACGTCGTCTGGGGCGGCCCCAAGGGCGTCGGCGCCTACGGAAGCATCCGTGTCACCCAGGCCACCCCCGAGGTTCCCGGCACCCCGGAGGCAGGCGACCGCTTCGGCACATCCGTGGCCCTGGTAGACCTCAACGGCGACGACATCGCCGAACTGCTCGTCGGTACCCCCGGCGAAGACGTCACCGACCGCGGTACGGACGCCGGCATGGTCATCGCCGTAGGCGGCTCGAAGGACGGCCCGGGACCCGGATCGACGGTCCTCACCGGGCCGGCACCGTCGGCCGCGTACGGCACATCGGTCACAGCCGCCGCCCTCACCGCCGACGACAACAAAGTGATCGTGATCGGCGGCACCGACAAGGTCGTCGCCCGTGTCATCCAAGGCGAGGACAGCATGGTCACCACCATCGTCGCCGCCCCCATGGGCGGCCGCGCCCCCATCCTTGCCACCGGCGACTTCGACAGCGACGGCACAGCGGACCTGGCCACCGCGTACTGGACCGCGGGCGACCCCAACACGCAGTCCCACGTACGCCTGTGGAAGTGGGACGCCGACCGGTCCGCAATGGCCAACTTCTGGAACACCGACAACGCCGGCGTGAGCGCCCTGGCCGCCGGCGACTTCAACGGCGACGGCCACGACGACCTGGCACTCGGAGAATGCCGTGAGATCGCCGACGAGAACATCGACGACCCGTGCGGCCCCGAAACCCTCGCCAAAGGCGGCGGCATCCACATCCACTACGGAAACCCCGCAGGCACCCCCTTCGGCAGCCGCGCCCAGACCCTCAACCAGGACACGCCCGGCGTCCCCGGCGCAGCCGAGAACGGCGACCGCTTCGGCGCCGCCCTCGCCGTCGCCGACATCAACCACGACGGCCGCGACGACCTGATCGCGGGCGCTCCCGGCGAGGCCATCGCAAGCACAGCAGGGGCCGGCGCCGCCTGGCTCCTCCACGGCGGCGCTCAGGGCCTGCTCGACGCGCACGGCACTGCCACGTCCCGCTCCTGGAACCAGGACACGCCCGGCGTCCCGGGCGTCGCCGAGGCAGGCGACACCTTCGGCGCGGCGGTCGCCACGGCCGACTACAACGCCAACGGCGTACCGGATGTCACAGTCGGATCCCCCGGCGAGAACACCTCCCTGGGCGCCACATGGCTCCTCCCCAGCGGCTCGGCCGCCAGCGCGGCCGCCTTCTCACCCCGCACACTCGGCCTCCCCTACCTATCCACCCCCCACAAGTACGGCAAGCCGCTGAACAGCCGTTGAGTGGTCTTTGGGTTGTGTCGTGCGGGCATCGCGTGTCCTGCAGCGGCCGGCCGGCCGCCGGACGGCGAATCGACACCACCGTGCCCGGCACACTCGATACATACGTTCCGACAGCCGAGCAACGCACAGGCGGCGGCGGACCAGACTTCGCCGGCGGCGGACCAGCCTCAGCAATAGTGGCTGGTCACCGGCAGAGGACTGCGGTCAGTGGCCACCACTTGGGGGCTCACAGCCGGTGCCGTCGGGGTAGCCGCCGAAGGCATCCGCCTCGGTGGAGGCACTGCTCATCATGCCCTCCACACACCAGGGAGAGGCACCCATATCGATGAGGAAGCCAACCCCGGTCGGCCCGTCCTGGTACGCCTGTACCTCCCCGGCAGAGTAACCGACGCCAGTGAGCGCCTTGCGGACGCTGTCCGGGGCGAAGTCGCCACGCCGGCGCAGCGGTTCGAGTGCATTCTTGACGCGTCCTACGGCGGTGAGTCCCTCGCACCGGCTCTGGCCGTGGAGCGGGATGGGAACTCTGAAGCCGTGGTTTTCGGCGTAGTGGTCGGCCGGCGGCACAGTTGAGGTGGGGGTAGTGGCGGCCGTGAGCGTCGGCTTGGGGCTCTCGCCGCGGCAGGGGAAGTCCGCCGGTGTACTCGGCGTCGATATGCCACTCGGCGTTGGATGCGAACGCCGGTACGCGTCGGCGGTATCCCCTGCTTGCTGCGTTCCGCACCCCGCCGCCAGCAGGACCACCACCGCAGGCGCCAGCATCCCCAGCCGGGCTCTCGTCTTCCTCAGCGTCGTCACCCCCCGGATCCTTCCCCACAGCTCGGTGGACGTCATGAGTACTTCTACTCATGGGGCCCCACCACTCGGTCAGCCTTCGGTGCCAAACCATCAAGATTCGGTGCCACAGGGCACGGCCGCTCATGATCGTACTGCTCGCCGGCGGTGGGGCTTTGCCGCTGGTGCGGGCTCAGAAAGAGGGTGCCGATGCCACCGGCCTCCCACGCGGCCGCCCCCACCGCACTCGCCCTCACACGGGGACGTCCGCCAACGCGCTCATCGCGCAGCTACCACCGGCAGCCGCAGCTACCACCGGCAGCCGCAGCTACCACCGGCAGCCGCAGCTACCACCGGCAGCCGCAGCTACCACCGGCAGCCGCAGCTGCCGATGACAACGGCCCCACACACGCACAGAGGAGCCGATGGAGATTCCCGGTGACTCGCCGGTAAACACGCAAACGCGCACGCCCGCCCACTCACCATGCTGCTCGCCAAGAACACCCCCAGTGCCGAGTCCGCGTCCCGCTGATGGCTCGAAACCGTTGCGCCGTCCCGCTCGTCGGCACCTTGACACGCCTGATCATGACGCTGAATAGTCGCCGAGGTAGGGCTGCTGTGGGGGCGGCCTCCGCTGCAATGACCTGCTTTGGAGGACGCTTCCATGCGTTTCCCTGGAATTCGTGGCTTCGTGCTGCTCACCACGGCCGTGCTGACCGGCGGCCTGCTCTCGACGCCGACGGCGGCCGCCGACCCGGCTGACCAGGCACCAAGAACCGAGGCGTGCGCGGTGGCAGACCAAATGATCTCCGCCGCCAACTACTGGGTCACCAACGGCACGAACCTGGCGACACCGGACTGGCAGAACGCGACCTTCCACGTCGGCAACCTCGCACTCGTCCGGACCACCGGCCAGTCCAACCACAAAACGTACCCCTGGGCCCAGGACAACAACTACCAGCTGCCCACCGACCCCAAACAGCCGTTCCTCCCCGACAACCAAGCCGCCGGCGAGGCCTACCTCGACCTCTACACCTACTTCCACCCCGAGATCCCGCTGGACAGCATCCGCACCCGGATCACCGACGAAACCGCCGCCGTCAACGCCGGCCACAAGGACTACTGGAACTACGTCGACGCCCTGAACATGGCCATGCCCTCATTCGCACGCATGAGCCAGATCGACAACAATCCAGCCATCCTGGACACGATGCAACAACTCTTCCACTACACCGAGAAAGAAGCAGGCGGCCACGGCCTGTTCAACGAAACCCACGGCCTCTGGTACCGCGACGCACACTTCGCCGGCACCGGCGTGTTCTGGTCACGCGGCAACGGCTGGGCACTCGCAGCGATGACCAAGGTCCTCCAGGTGCTACCGCAGGACGACCCCCGACGGCCCGAATACCTGCGGGTATTCAAGAAGATGGCGCTCACCCTGAGCCTGACGCAGCGCCGCGACGGCTTCTGGAACCCCGACCTCCTCAACCCGCACCACTTCGGCGGCCCGGAAAGCAGCGGAACATCGCTGTTCACCTACGGCATCGCCTGGGGCATCAACACAGGCATCCTCGACGCACGCCGGTACCAGCCGGTGGTCGACAAAGCATGGACCGCCCTGTCCACCAAAGCTCTCCAGCCAAGCGGCCTGGTCGGCTACGTCCAGCCGGACGACACAAAGCCGGGCCCGGCAAAGACAACCGACACCACAGCCTACGGCGTCGGCACATTCCTGCTGGCCGGCCAACAGATGGCGAAACTCCAGGACTGCTCAGCTACCTGAACCCGCCCGGGCCCGTAGCTGCCCGACACCCCGGCGGACCAGACGCCCACCAACCCGCCCCTCCACCCCACAGACCCCGGCTCGTACAACGCCAAGCCGAAACCCCCGCACCGAACCACGCCCCAAACGCTGCCTTACCCAACAACCCACGACCTCGTCGAAGCTCCCACCACCAACCCCGCCACCGTCGCCCACACACCCCAGACAGCCAGCCACGCCCCGCCAGGAACACACGGCGCCACACCACACCAGACAGCCCCACCCCGCCACCACCACCCACAACAACGTTCAGGTCCCCCCAAACCCTCATCATCGGCGAGCAGAAGGACTTCACTCACCACAACACCACCGGCACCGACCCCAACGCCTTCGCCCAACTCACCGGATACACGGACCAGACCAGCACACACCGAACATGTCCGAACCGGACCGTGCGGAACCCGAGCGCCGGGCGTCTCGCGGCGTGATACGGGAACGAGGCCGCCCTGCACCGGGAACTGGTAGCCAAGACCGCGCGGGCTCGAGCCCAGAGACACACTGACGGTGCCGTCGCTAGCGACGCTGCACCAGACGATCCGTGAGTGCGTGCTTGCGAAGCCCCAACAGCACTCGACTCGACGAAGCAGGGACGTGGCATCTGTAGGGTCGGCACCTATGGTTCTGAAGAGCCGATGGACATCCCGTGTCCTCCTGGTCGATGAACGCGATCGCCTTCTTCTGCTGTGCGGACGAGATCCGCGCAAGCCGGGAGCGAGATGGTGGTTCACCGTTGGCGGTGGCGTAGAAGACGGCGAGGATTACGTTCAAGCCGCGGTGCGCGAGGTGCGGGAGGAGACGGCACTCTCTCTGGCTGCTGGGCGGCTGAGTCCGGCTCTCTGGACCCGGCAGGCGGTCTTCAGCGTCGACGGCCAGGGCTTTGACCAGTACGAGGAGTACCGCCTCGCCCGCATCAACCCTGTCGAGGCGAGCGCAATGAAGATTGGCACGGAAGAAGCCCGCCATGGATACCGCTGGTGGACAATCGAGGAACTGGCCACCACGCCGGAAACAATCCGCCCAAAGAATCTGGCTTCCCTCCTGGCCAACGTGCTGACAACCAGCAAACGTGACCAGCGCCCCCAGCATCTGGGGCACTTCAACGAGGACACGGACCCCGAGTAGAGCGTGCATCCGTCCCGATAGCGATCCAGCACCATCGTCTGACATGGCTGTGACGTCGTTCAGCGGCCCCGGCATGTTGGCTTCGAGCGGCCCCAGTTGGCGGGTCGCACGGGCGCATTGAGGGGTGGTGACGGGGCGAAGTGGCCCCGCCTCGGCTCTTGCGGTGAGACGGTTCCTGTGGTTTCCGGCAGGGGCGGTGCTGCGGATGCCTTTGTCCAAACAGGAGCTGTTCGACCGGATCCGGCGGGACAGCTGGCAGCGGCAGCTGTCGATCCGGGCTCTGTCGAAGAAGTACGGCGTTCACCGCCGCCTCGTACGGGAGGCGCTTTCCTCGCCCGTTCCCGCCCCGCGCCGTCGGGCGGTCAGGACGTCATCTCGGATGGAGCCGTACAAGAAAACGGTCGATGCCTGGCTGCGAGCGGATCTGGAGGCGCCGCGCAAGCAGCGTCACACCGTGCGGCGGATCGTGGCGCGGATCGAGGAGGAGTTCGACGAGGCGATCCCGTATCCGACGGTGCGGGACTTCGTCGCGGCTCGGCGCAAGGAGATCGCAGCCCAGGCGGGGGCTCCCGTTGAGGCGTTCGTGACCCGTCACAACGCGCTCGGTGCGGACGCCGAGGTCGACTTCGGGGACGTCTACGTGGACCTGGCCGGGCAGCGCACCCGCTGCTACCTGTTCGCTTTCCTGCTGGCCTATTCGGGCAAGTCCGTCCACCGCATCTCGCGCTCGTGCGGTCAGCAGGCGTTCTTCGAAGGCCACGTCCACGCGCTGACCACGCTGGGCGGCGTGCCGTCCGGTCAGGTCCGTTACGACAACCTCACCCCGGCCGTGAAGAAGGTGGTCTTCCGCAGCCGCTCGCGTGAGGAGAACCCGCGCTGGACCACCTTCCACGAGTACTACGGATTCACCCCGTTCTACTGCGAGCCGGGCCTGCGCGGCGCCCACGAGAAGGGCGGGGTCGAGGGCCAGGTCGGCTACTTCCGCCGCAACTACCTGACCCCGGTGCCGGGGGTGGACAGCGTGGATGAACTCAACGCTCGGTTGGCCGAGTTCGAGGCGAAGGAGGACGAGCGGCGGATCGGGGCGAGGATGCGGACGATCGAGCAGGACTTCGCCCGCGAGGCCGGCCATCTGCTGCCCCTGCCGGACGATCCGTTCGCCACCGGCATCACCCTCACACCCCGCGTCGACCGCTACGGCCTGATCACCGTGAAGATGTGCCGGTACTCGGTCCCGGTCCGCTTCATCGACCACAAGGCCACCGTCACGCTCACCTGCGACGAGCTGACCGTCCATGACGGCCGACGGGAGATCGCCCGCCACCGGCGGCTGACCGGCCGCGGCGCCGAACACCTCGTGCTCACTACTTGGAAGCCCTGCTGACCAAGCCAGGGGCGCTGGAACGCTCCGAGGCCCTCCACCAGGCCCGCGCCGAGCGCACCTTCACGGCCGTCCACGAAGCGTTCTGGGCCGCGGCCAAGAAGGCCCTCGGCGACATCGAAGGAACGAAAGCCCTGGTCAAGGTGCTGTTGCTGCACCGCCACCAGCAGCACGCCGACGTGGTGACCGGGATCCGCGCGGCCCTCGCGGCGGGCACCTTCAACGAGGACGTCATCGCCCTGGAGGCACGCAAGGCGGCCCAGGCGGCCGGTCGGGCACCGACCGTCACCGCCGGCACCCCCGCCCCGGAGCCGTTGGATCTGGGCCCGGCCCCCGGTCACACCCCTGACGCCGCGCCGTCTCGCGCGTGCTCTGCCCTCCGATCCGCGTCCTCTGCCCCGCCTGGAGCAGTGGGACGAGCTGTTGCAGCTTCGCCGGAAAGACTCACCATGACCACCGCCCATCACGCGCTGACCGCACAGGCATCCGACGCGGCGATCGACACCGCCTGCCGACTGCTGCGACTGCCCACCATGCGCGCCCAGGCCACCGACACAATTGCCCGGGCCGAACGCGAGGGCCTGTCCTATGCGAGGTTCCTCGCCGAGCTGCTGATGGCCGAGTGCGAGGACCGGGACCGACGCCGGCCCGAGCGACGTATCAGGGCAGCTCACTTTCCCCGCGAGAAGTCACTGCGGGAGTTCGACTACCGCGTCAATCCCAACGTCGACCCGGCAGTGATCCACAATCTCGCCAGCTGCGAGTGGATTGCCAGGGGCTACCCACTGTGTCTCATCGGAGACTCGGACACGGGCAAGTCACACCTGTTGATCGGGCTGGGCACCGCGGCAGCGATGGCTGGCTACCGCGTCCGCTACACCACCGCTGCAGCCTTGGTGAACGAGCTGGTCGAGGCGGCAGACGACAAGCAGCTGGGCAAGACCATCGCCCGCTACGGGCGCGTCGACCTGCTCGAAATCGATGAGCTCGGCTATCTCGAACTCGACCGCCGCGGCGCGGAAATGCTCTTCCAAGTTCTCACCGAGCGTGAGGAGAAGAGCAGTATCGCGATCGCCTCCAACGAGGCGTTCACCGGCTGGAGCAGGACCTTCACCGATCCACGGCTCTGCGCGGCGATCGTGGACCGGCTCACCTTCAACGCCACCCTCATCGAGACCGGCACTGAGCCCTACCGCCTGGCTCGTTCCAAAGCCAGGGCGGAGCAAAAGGGCAGGCAGTAGTAGCGCACCCGATCCGCTTCGCGAGCCGACGCCATGGGACGATCTTCGCCAAGATGAGCGGGTAGAGGGGCGGAGATGCAGTACATCGTGCACGAAGACCCGGTCGGTCGGGCCGAGAGCAACTACATCGCCCAGGCCGATCTGACCCCCTTCGACCTCGACGGACAGATCGAGCAGCTGTGGCTCCAGCCCGAAGAGCACGGCACATACGCGGTCGCCTGCATCCCCTTCATGACCTACGGCCTCGCTCTCGGAGACCGGGTCCGTCTCTCACCAGCAGCTCGCGTGGTCGAAGTTGCCCAGACGAGCGGACACCGCGTCCTGCGCACACTGCTCAGACCGAGCACGGACGCCGAACGACTTGGCCGCAGCATCAACCTCATCAAGAACTCGATCAAGGAATCCGGGCTGCTCAGCGAATGGCACGGGGAGCACTTCGTCGCCATCGACGTCCCTCCCGGCACCGACACGAGCCCGTTGTTCGCCCTGCTGCAACGGGAAGTCGACGAGGCTGGCGCCTTCTGGGAATGGGCCGACGCCATACCGTTCTCAACCACGCGGAACTGACCACGCCGCGGCTGGTCCCAGCGCAAGCCGACTCCCGGGGCCACTTCAGGACGTCCGAAGCTACACAACCTTCACCAACTGGGGCCGCTCGAAGCCAACATGCCGGAGCCGCTGAACGACGTCACAGCCAGTCTGACAGACCGGAACGGGCAGCAGGGACTGGAGCAGGCCCATTCGGCGGTAGTGGTATCCGAGGGAAAGCGGCGTCGCTGGACAGCGGGCATCGCGGGCCCGGCAGACGGGCTGGGGCCGTTACAGCGAGGCTATTCGACCTGGGACCGAGGACGTGGCCGGCAAGGCCACTTTCCAGTCGAGATCGTCACTCTCGCCAAGTTTGCATTGCACCGCTTCGGCGACCATCTCATAGACCACCAGTCCCGGCGAATAGCCGAGGCAGGCCTGAAGACGGGTCCATGACACCCCATCGGCGTAGCAAAGACCTCACACTCGCTACCTACGGCCAAATTTCAGGTGTGGCCATAGGTAGGACCCCGCGGCGAGAAACAGCGCCGGTTGAGACCGGCCGTTCAGGGACACACGACAGGAAGACAACCCCAACTGGGACGACCCGAGGCCCCCATGCAACGACGCCGACACACCACGCACTTCACACAGACGAACGCTCAGGCCAGTCGTGCCGCTACGCGCCTGAGCGCTGATGCGACACTCCGTGCGGACACCGCTGCGGGAGCGAGAAAATGATAGGAGGCCTGCCACCGTTGCGAGACCGACACGCCACTGCGGTCTTCATCGTCGTCATGTACTCGCTGCTCGGGGCCCTGTTGGCCGCCCTGCTCGCTGCGGGGCTCTCACGCAGCGACATCGGCGGAGGCGTGGCAGCTATCGTGGGCGGGATCCTTGGAGCCGTTTACGGCATATGGCGTATCCAACGCACCCCCAAGGAGGAGCGCGCTGACGGCCCCAACACCCGCTAGCGCGACAGCATTTGCGATCGACGATACAAAAGAGCGACTTGTTGAGCCCGGGCCCAGTCCTTCCGCGTAGATTCACCTACCTCCCGGCGAGAGCTACCCCCCGAGGGGCCTCGCCGATCGACTGTGCCTAAGCGATCATCCGGAGCAGCCGTGCCCACTCAAGACCCAGGCAAGCCACCGACGTAGGCGAAAGCCCTCGCCGCGTACCTCCTCCTTGTCCTCACGCCCCTGGTGATCTGGTCCATGATCCCCTTCCAGGAACCCGGCGCATTCCCCTAGTGAGCGCGATGGCCGTTTATCCGGGCTGCTGCAACAGACTGTGACCTCACCAGGCCCAGCCCTAACAGCCGTGATCATGTTATGAGTTCTCAGGCTCCGCCGAGTACGGAGCGCACGGCAATGATGAACTCATCACGCGAGGCGTCCAGTTCCAGGCGGACGTCCTCGTACTCTCTGCGTTCCCTGATGAAGCCACGGTATTGGGCTTCCAGAAAGGGCCTCTGATCCTCACCATCTCCACACCGATCACCGCGCGGCGCGGGCTGCTCGCTCGGCTGCACTGCCTGACGCGCAGCGACCACGCCCCTCAGACTGCCGGCGAAGCCGACCTGACGTCACGGACCGCACGATCAAGGCATGGTGGGACGGCGGGCGCAGCCCGTCAAAGGAGAACCTGGACGAGATCGAGGCTGCGTACCGGACCGTTCGCCGCCACCATCTGGCCAGGTACTTGCTCGCCCGCCTCAATCGTGAGGGCCGCGGCACCCGCGTGGAGTTCCACCCGTTCAGCCAGAACCAAGTTCCCATGCCTCACCAGCGCGTGATCGAGTACCGCACGCTCAACGTTCCCCACTGGGACGACATCGTGCAGGCCTGGGCCGAGGACGACGAAGCACTCGAAGACGCCTGGGTCAATGACGCGGTGATCGACCTGGGCTCCCAGCGGGGCGAATACGAGTACGTAACCGCATTCGGCTTCGCCGCGTAGCAACCCGGGGACAGTCGCCTGGCGTTACGCGTCCGCTGTAGTTCCGATCCCCACCCTTCATTTTTACCCACGGAATTAGTTTCTAGCGAGAAGGAATTAGAATTCAAAGGGAGGTCGAATGAATTGGAGATATGGTGGAATTGACAGGTTCTCAGGGAGGCGGCACCTGCTGGCCTCGCTGCGCTTTTCGGAATTCGCGGAGCGAATTCCGTGGTCTGAATCGCGGAGCGATTCAGACCGCCGTCACGGAGTGACGGCCTATCAACTGCCTTGCGGAGCAAGGCAGTTGGACCGCCGCGTAGCGGCGGCGCGTCGTGTCTGCGGAGCAGACC
>NZ_JBHVXW010000031.1:0-62903 GCF_042881375.1 Streptomyces sp. NPDC058274 | reverse complement strand
GCCCCAGGACGGGACCGTCTCCGCCGGCCTAGACGGTCCCGTCCTGGGGCTCCGCCCCAGACCCGCTCCTCAATCGCCGGAGAGCTGAATTCTTCCCGTGCGGTCTGCGAAGCCCGCGCCCCGCGGGGAAAGTTTTCAGCCCGTCCGGCGATTGAGGACGAGCGCGTCAGCGCGATACGGGGGTCTGGGGGCGGAGTCCCCAGATACGGGACGGGCAGGGGCGGGGGCGAGAACGGCTGAGGCCCCGCCCACCACGCAGGTGGACGGGGCCTCGCGGCCGAGAGAGGAACTACTCGGCGAAGACGGCCTCGGCGTCAAGCGTCGTACCGACCGCCTGAATCACCGCAGCGATCTTGAACGCTTCCTGGATGGTCTCCCGGTCGACCCCGGCCTTGCGGAGCACCTGCTCGTGGGAGTCGAGGCACTGCCCGCACCCGTTGATGGCGGACACCGCGAGCGACCACAGCTCGAAGTCGACCTTCTCGACACCGGGATTGCCGATGACGTTCATCCGCAGACCGGCGCGCAGCGTCCCGTACTCCGGGTCGGAGAGCAGATGCCGCGTGCGGTAGAAGACGTTGTTCATCGCCATGACGGCCGCGGCCGATTTGGCGGCCGTGTACGCCTCGGGCGACAGCTTCGCCTCGGCCTCCGGCGCCAGCTCCCGCAGCACGCGAGGGGAACGGGACGCGATCGCGCAGGCGAGCACCGTGCCCCACAGCTGCTGAGGCGGCAGCTCGGAGTTGCCGATCACCGAACCCAGGTTCAGGCGCAGGTCCTTGGCGTAGTCCGGGATGGCGGACTTCAGTTCATCGAGGGCCATGGAGGGTCACTCACCCGCCAGAAGCGCCACCGGGTCGAGGGTGTTCTCGCCCTTGGTCCAGTTGCACGGGCAGAGCTCGTCCGTCTGCAGGGCGTCCAGGACCCGCAGGACCTCCTTGGGGTTACGGCCGACGGAGCCGGCGGTCACCATGGAGAACTGGATCTCGTTGTTCTGGTCGACGATGAACACGGCGCGCTTGGCGAAGCCGTCCTCGCCCTCGATGCCGAGGTCGCGCATGAGCTCGCGCTTCGAGTCGGCCATCATCGGGAAGGGCAGGTCACGCAGGTCGTCGTGGTCCTTGCGCCAGGCGTGGTGGACGAACTCGGAGTCACCGGAGAAGCCGAGCACCTGGGCGTCACGGTCGGCGAACTCGTCGTTCAGCTTGCCGAAGGCGGCGATCTCGGTCGGGCACACGAAGGTGAAGTCCTTGGGCCACGCGAAAACGACCTTCCACTGACCCTCGTAGGTCTTGTGGTTGATCTGCTGGAACTCCTCGCCCTTCTCCAGCGAGACGCAGGCGGTCAGGTCGAACTCGGGGAACTTGTCACCGACAGTGAGCACGGGCTCTCCTTGCAGCGAGGAAACATCCCTTTTGAGGATGTTTCCCATGGGTTGGACGAAGTCGATGTTGGCACAGGCTGCATTGATTAGGGAAATAGCTACACTCGGTCGTGTTGATCGGACACGGCTATCAGTGACTATGAGTAAGAGGTGCGGCCATGGCGAGCCCCGTGGGCAAGGCGAGTTCTCACCCCATGGGCAAGGCGAACTCCCGGGCGAACGGGCGCCGGCAGCCCAGCCTCGCCCAGCTGCGCGCCTTCGCCGCCGTGGCCGAGCATCTGCACTTCCGGGACGCGGCGGCCGCGATCGGCATGAGCCAGCCCGCCCTGTCGGGTGCGGTGTCCGCGCTGGAGGAGACGCTCGGCGTGACCCTGCTGGAGCGTACGACCCGCAAGGTGCTGCTCTCGCCCGCGGGTGAGCGTCTCGCCGTACGCACGAAGGCGGTACTGGCCGAGGTCGGGGCGCTGTTGGAGGAGGCGGCGGCGGTCCGGGCGCCGTTCACAGGGGTGTTGCGGCTCGGGGTGATCCCCACGGTGGCGCCGTATCTGCTGCCGACGGTCCTCAAGCTGGTGCACGACCGCTACCCCGACCTCGACCTCCAGGTCCACGAGGAGCAGACGGCGAGTCTGCTGGAGGGGCTCGCGGTCGGGCGGCTCGACCTGCTGCTGCTCGCCGTGCCGCTCGGTGTGCCCGGAGTTGCCGAACTCCCGTTGTTCGACGAGGACTTCGTGCTGGTGACCCCGCTGGACCACTGGCTGGGCGGACGGGAGGGCATCCCGCGCGAAGCCCTGCGCGAGCTCCATCTGCTGCTGCTCGACGAAGGGCACTGTCTGCGGGACCAGGCGCTGGACATCTGCCGGGAGGCCGGTCGCGCGGACGCCCCCGTCACCACCACCGCCGCCGGGCTGTCCACCCTCGTCCAGCTCGTGGCGGGCGGTCTCGGGGTGACCCTGCTGCCGCGTACCGCCGTCAAGGTCGAGACGACCCGCAGCAATCAGCTCCTCACCGGCTACTTCGCGGACCCGGCGCCGACGCGACGGATCGCGCTGGCCATGCGGACGGGCGCCGCCCGGGGTGCCGAATACGAGGAACTGGCCGCAGCGCTCCGGGAAGCGCTGCGGCCCCTGCCGGTGCGGGTGCTCTGACCCGCACCGGCCCCCTCCGCCCCTCGGTCCGTCAGGCCGGGTGCTCTGCCCCGAACCGGCCCCTCGGCCCCTCGCCCCCCGGCCCGTCGGTGCTACTCCGTGCTACTCCGTGCGCAGCCCGTCCGGCCGCATCAGCCGCAGCAGCGGCGGCAGGCTCAGCAGCGTCACGAGGAGGACCACTCCCGCGCCGATGCCGGTCATCGTCAGGACGCTCGCCCAGTCCACGGTCACCGAGGTGGCCGTCATCTTCAGCAGGACCGTGCCCAGCGTCAGGCCCACCGCGGAGGCGAGCACCAGACCGAGCGCGATCGGAATCGCCGTCTGCCACAGCACCGAGAGGCTCAGGGTGCGGCGCCGGGTACCGAAGGCGACCAGGGCCGACAGCAGCTTCTTGCGCTCGCGCAACTGCTCCAGCTGGGAGACCAGCAGGCTCGCGCCGATCAGTACGAGGACACAGGCCGCGCCGACGAACAGGCCGGTGCGGATGGAGCCGAAGCGCCGGGACTGCTCGCTCGCCGTCCAGGTCATCGGATCCGCCATCGGGTCGAGCTTCGCCGCGGTGTTGCGTACGTGGTCCCGGACGTCCGGCACCGACTGGTCGAGGCGGAGGAAGATCTGGCCGGTGACGGTCGGCGCCGCCTTCGCGGGCAGCGCACCCGGGGTGATCAGGATGCCGCCGCGCTTGTAACCCGTCGGGTCCTCGCGCGACTCGGCCTTCCTGACGCCCTGCGGAAACGTCCAGGCGACCTCCCGGCCCTTGACGGAGCCGTCGTAGGACGGGTCGAACCAGAGCGTCCGGCCGGCCTTGCTCAGCGCCGTGGTGTTCCCGTCGTACTCGGAATGCCGTACGGCGAAGACGTCGCCGTCGTGGCACGTGGGCAGCGTCGCCACCTCGCGCAGCGAGTCGCAGTCGCCGACGGTCACGTCCGCCGAGAGGTCGGGGTCCTTGCGCTTCTCGCCCAGCGAGCCCCACGACAGGGACGTCGCGTGCCGTACGCCCTTGGTCTGCGTGAACTGCCGGGCCGCGTCGTCGAGCGGGACGTCGCTCGGGACGGTGACCTGCATCTGCGCCCGCGAGAGGTCGTTCTGCGAGTCCTTGGTGTAGTCGCCCTCGACACCGGCGAACAGCATCTGCAGGGCGATCGCGCCGGCCACCGCAACGGCGATGCCGTTGACCATCCGGGCTGCCGTGCCGCTGCTCAACTGGAGCCTGCGGACGGCCAGTTGCCAGGTGACCGAGCCGGAGTTCAGCCGGGCGACGACCGACTCGACGACCCAGGGCAGCAGCGCCGTGACGCCGACCAGCAGCAGGATGACACCGCCGCTCACCAGGTACTGGTTGAAGTCCCCGTTGTCCCGTCCCTGCCCGATCATCGGGAAGAGCATCGCAAGGCCGCCCACCGGCAGCAGCAGCCGCCACCACAGCCGCCGCCGCGGCGGCTTGGCCGTGCGCACGACACCGAGGGGCTCGATGACCACGCCGCGCAGCGCGAACAGCGTCACCGCGACGGCGGCCGCCGGGACGGCGAGCGCGATCAGCGCGGCCAGCGCGGGCGTGGGATTGAGGTCGCTCGGGAACACGCTGATCTCGAAGAGCGTGATCTGGCCCGCGAGCTGACGTCCGATCAGGAAGAACCCGGCGCCGAAGACCAGTCCGACCACCGCCCCCGCGAGGGCCTCACCGGCGGCGATCCGGCGGGTCATCCGCCCGTCCGCGCCGACCAGCCGCAGCGCCGCGAGCCTGCGGTCGCGCCGCTCGCCGCCGAACCGTACGGCCGCGGCGATGAAGACACCGACCGGCATCAGCAGCACCACGAAGACGATCAGGACGAGCAGGAGCAGGACCGGGTCCATCGCCTCGGACTGGTTCTTGGACCCGAACGAGTCGATCCGCTCGATCCGGCCCATCGACCTGCTGGTCGCGCTCAGGTCCTTGCTGCCGGCGAAGTAGGCCAGCTCGTGCGGGCCGATCAGTCCCGCGTCGCCGACCGTCCCGGTGATCCGGTACGGCAGCCGCTCGCGCAGCAGCTTGCCCTCGTCGGACTTCAGCAGCCGTGCGAGGTCGGGCGAGACGACCATCTCACCGGGCCCGGGGAACTTCGTCAGGCCGGGCGGCAGCGGCGCCCGCGCCCCCTCGGGCTGGACCAGCCGCCCGCGCACGTCCAGCGCGCGGAAGGTGGTGTCGGCGCGGCCGATGAGCAGGGTGCGGTCCGACTTCTTCTTGACCGCCGAGCTGTACGTCATGTCGTTGCGGGCGCTCTCCCGGTCGTGCCGGGAGGCCAGCGCACTCGGTATGGCGGTCGTCAGCAGCAGCAGCGCCACGCCGAGCCCGACCCCGACGGCCGTGAGCAGGACACGGACCCAGCTCTCCCGGCCGCCGGTGACCGCGAACTTGGCGCCCATGGCCAGGTCGCGGATCCACCGGGGTCCGGTGGGGGAGAGGTGCGGCGCCTCGGGCAGGCCGCCGGTGGACGACGGGCCGGCACTCATACGATCCGCTCCATGTCACGGGACTTGCCGTCGCGTACGACGATCTCGCGGTCGGAGTACGCGGCGACCCGCGCCTCGTGCGTGACCAGTACGACGGCCGCGTTGGTCGAGCGGGCCGCCTCCGTGAGCAGTTCCATCACACGCTCGCCGTTCAGCGAGTCCAGCGCGCCGGTGGGCTCGTCCGCGAACAGCACCCGCGGGTTGGTCACCAGCGAGCGGGCCACGGCCACGCGCTGGCCCTGGCCGCCGGAGACCTCGCCGGGCCGCTTGCCCTTCAGGTCGTCGACCTCAAGGCGCTCCATCCAGGACAGGGCGGCCCGCTCGGCCTGCTTGCGGCCCGCGCCGTTCAGCCGCAGCGGCAGCGCGACGTTCTCGACGCAGGTCAGCTCCGGGACGAGCTGCCCGAACTGGAACACGAACCCGAACTCGCTGCGCCGCAGCGCACTGCGCTGGGCGTCGCTCATGCCGGCCATCTCCCGGCCGTTGTACGTGATCGAGCCCGAGTCGGGCGGCACGATGCCGGCGAGGCAGTGCAGCAGCGTGGACTTGCCGGAGCCGGAGGGACCCATCACGGCCACGACCTCGCCCGGATGGATGGAGAACTCGGCGCCGTCCAGGGCGGTGGTCGGACCGTAGGTCTTGCGGAGCTCCGACGCCGCGAGCAGGGAGCCAGGTGGAGGAGTCATCGGGTTACCGCCTCGGCGAGCTTGTCGAGGCGGGCCGCGGTGAGTTCGAGCCACCGCAGGTCGGCCTCCAGATGGAAGAGGGCGTGGTCGCAGATCAGCTGATCGGCCAGATCGCCCTTGCGCTTGCGGTCGGTCAGGATGCGCATCATGCGCAGGTGTTCCGAGCGCTGCGTGTCGAGGATCTCCGCCGCGTCGCGATGCGTCAGCAGCGCCAGTACGACCTTGGTGTAGAGGGTCGACTGGAGGTACGGCTCCGGCGGTTCCGGTGTCGCCAGCCACCGCTGGACATCGGTGATGCCCGCCTCGGTGATCGCGTACCGCTTGCGTTCCGGGCCGCCGCCGGCCTCTATGCCGTCGACCTCCACGAGGCCGTTCTTCAGCAGGCGCGACATCGTCGAGTAGACCTGGCCGTAGTGCAGCGGCCGGTCGTGACCGAACTTCTCGTCGAAGGCCCGCTTCAGGTCGTAGCCGTGGCGGGGCCCGGACTCCAGGAGCCCTAGGAGGGTGTGACCGATGGACATGCGGAGCACTCTACACACGGCGTATACACCACATGTATACGCACTGCGCATAGCCTGCAGCGGCGCGTGGCGCTCCGCAGGTCAGGCCCGATTGTCACGGTTCTGTCACCGGCCTTCGCTCGCCTCCGCCGCCCCTGCCCATCCCGTACCTGGGCTCCGCCCCAGACCCCGCTCCTCAAACGCCGGAGGGGCTGAATCCTGCCCCCACGGCGGCGCTAACCCTCCGGTCCGGACACCGGCGGTCGCCCCCGCCGGGGAATCGGCCCGGCCTCGCCGGGAAGGCGACCCGCGTCGGACAGTGCCCGCCGCAGGAGGAACTCGATCTGCGCGTTGGTGGAACGCAACTCGTCCCCGGCCCAGCGGGCCAGCGCGTCATGGACGAGGGGATCCAGCCGCAGCAGCACCTGCTTGCGCTGCTGCTGCGGCCGCCGCTTGGGCGCCCCCTCCGCGGGGGTCCCGTCAGAAGGAGCCGTCACTGGTAGAGCGACCCGGTGTTCAGGACCGGCTGCGCCGCGCGGTCCCCGCAGAGCACCACCATCAGGTTGGAGACCATCGCCGCCTTCCGCTCGGAGTCCAGCTCGACGATGTCCCGCTCGCTGATCCGGGCGATCGCCGCCTCGACCATCCCGACCGCCCCGTCCACGATCTGCCGCCGTGCCGCCACGACCGCGCCGGCCTGCTGGCGCTGGAGCATCGCGGAGGCGATCTCGGGAGCGTAGGCGAGATGCGTGAAGCGTGACTCGATGATCTGCACCCCGGCGGCCTTCACGCGCGCGTGCAGCTCGACGGCGAGCTTCTCGGTGACCTCCTCGGCGTTGCCGCGCAGCGAGAGACCGGCCTCGTCGTGGGCGTCGTACGGGTACTCGATGGCGATGTGCCGTACGGCCGCCTCGGTCTGGGTGGCGACGAACTTCAGGAAGTTGTCCACCTCGAAGCTGGCCTGCGCGGTGTCCTGCACCTTCCACACCACGACCGCGGCGAGCTCGATCGGGTTGCCGTAGGCGTCGTTGACCTTGAGGACGGCGGTCTCGTGGTTGCGTACCCGCGTCGAGATCTTGGTCCTCGACGTCAGCGGGTTCACCCAGCGCAGCCCGTCCTGCCGGATCGTCCCGCGGTACCGCCCGAAGAGCTGGACGACCCGGGCCTCACCCGGTGCCACCGTGTTCAGGCCGCACATCGCGAAGAAGGCGGCGATGCCGAGCACGATGCCGCCGACGATCAGCGCGGCCTGGCCGCCGGTCGCGTGAACGGACGTCGTCGCGGTCGCGATCATGCCGACCCCGACCGCCAGCCCGAGCAGTCCGAGCAGCAGGGCGAGTCCGCCGCCGATGCTGTGCGCGGCGAACTCCCGTACGCGCGGGGCGGGCATCTCGGGCACGTCGGCGGGCTCGGAACCTTGCGAGGTGTCGTGTGACGTGGCTGGTGATGTGCCATCTGTGGACATGGAGGGTCCCCCGTTCTGTTTCGGTGCACGCGACGGCGACTCGGCACAGCCGCTAGCACCCATCTAGCTAAGTGATATCACTTTAGCGCATACGGCAACCTTCCGCGCCCCTCGGTCGTCGGTTCCGTTGGGGCCGGTGCGCGGCGCGTGCTGATTCTCACGTCCGGAAAAGCCCGGATCGGCGGCCCTTTGTCATATCGCGCGGTGTTAGTTTGCTGAGCTGACCTGAGCGACGAACCTATGAGACGCACGAGGACGGATCGGACCCATGGGACGAGCGGAAGAGAGACGAGCGCGGCAGCGCGGTGGCCGTCGCGCGGCGCCCAAGCGCTCGTCCGGAACCAAGCCGCGCCGCACTGGCATACGCCGGTTCGTCAACCTGAAGACGATCCTCGGCACGTTCCTGGGCGCCTGCCTCCTCGGTATGGGCGCCTTCGTCGTGCTGTATCTGGTGGTCGACGTCCCCAAGGGCAACGCCGCCGCGCAGCTGCAGAGCAACATCTACCAGTACAGCGACGGCAAGACCCTGGCCCGTACGGGCAAGGTCAACCGTGAGGTCGTGGACCTGTCCAAGGTGCCCAAGGAGGTCCAGCAGACCTTCGTCGCGGCCGAGAACAAGTCCTTCTACAGCGACTCCGGCGTCGACCTCAAGGGCACGGCCCGCGGCCTGATCAACACCCTGTCCGGCAAGGGCAAGCAGGGTGGCTCGACGATCACCCAGCAGTACGTCAAGAACTACTACCTGACCCAGGACCAGACCGTCACGCGCAAGCTGAAGGAACTGGTCATCTCGCTGAAGGTGGACCGCCAGCAGTCGAAGGAAGACATCCTCGCGGGCTACATCAACACCAGCTACTACGGCCGCAACGCGTACGGCATCCAGGCCGCGGCGCAGGCGTACTACGGGATCGACGCGAGCGAGCTCAATGTCAGGCAGGGCGCGTATCTCGCCTCGCTGCTCCAGGCCCCGAGCCAGTACGACTGGGCGGCGGCCACGCCGACCGGCCGGAAGCTGGTGAAGGCCCGCTGGAACTACACCCTCGACAACATGGTCGAGCAGAAGTGGCTGGACGCCGGCAAGCGCGAGGGCATGACGTTCCCGATACCCAAGGACCCCAAGGGCGCGCCCGGCATGGAGGGCCAGACCGGCTATCTGGTGGAGGCAGCCGACAACGCGCTGGCCGCGCGGCTCGTCGACCAGGGGACCGCCGACGATCTGGACACCGCCAAGGCCATGGTCACGGCGGGCGGCTGGACCATCAAGCTCAACGTCGACAAGAAGAAGCAGGAGCAGCTGGAGCAGTCCGTCAAGGAGAAGCTGACCAGCAAGCTCGACGCGAAGAAGCGCCAGGTCGACGGCGATGTCGAGGCCGGTGCCGCGTCCGTCGATCCCAAGACCGGCAAGGTCCTGGCGATGTACGGCGGTGTGGACTACTTCAAGCACTACGTGAACAACGCCACCCGTCGCGACTACCAGCCCGCGTCCACCTTCAAGCCGCTGATCTTCGCGGCCGCCCTGGACCAGAACGCCGAGACGCAGACCGGCAAGCCGATCACGGCGAGCACGGTCTACGACGGCACGAGCAGGCGTCCCGTCCTGGACAACGGCAACAAGGTCGGGTTCGCACCGCCGAACGAGGACGACCAGAACTACGGCAACGTGAACGTCCAGACCGCGATGAACAAGTCCATCAACTCCGTCTTCGCGCAGATGGGCGTCGACGTCGGCATGGACGAGGTCCTGAAGGTCGCGGGCGACCTCGGCATGCAGACCAAGGGGCTGCAGGCGGTGCCCGCGCAGACCCTGGGCACCATGGGCGCGAGCCCGCTGGAGATGGCCGGCGTCTACGCGACCCTCGACAACCACGGCAAGAAGGTCACCCCGGCCCTGGTGAAGTCGGCCGAGCACAAGGACACCAGCGTCACGTTCCCGAACCCGATCGGGGACCAGGTCATCAGCCGGCAGGCGGCCGACACGGTCACCTCCGTGCTGACCGGTGTGGTCGACGACGGCACCGCCCGCGTCTCGGTGGCGCAGGCCCCCAACCGCAAGGGGCAGCAGGTCGCGGGCAAGACGGGTACGTCCGACAACAACAAGTCGGCCTGGTTCACCGGTTACACGCCGAACCTGGTCACCTCGGTCGGTCTGTTCGGTGAGGTCCCCAAGGACCGCAAGGACTCCGCCGGCAAGGTGGTCAAGCAGGGCAAGCAGGTGTCCCTGAAGGGCGCGGCCGGCGGCGGCCGGGTCAACGGCGGTGGCTTCCCGGCCCAGATCTGGGCGGCGTTCACCTTCGACGCCATGGGCAAGGTCAGCAAGTTCGACCTGGACACCACGCAGGGCGCGGCGGTGACGCCGACCGACACGCCGACGATCACGCAGTCGCCGAGCGATACGCCGTCGTCGAGCCCGTCGACCAAGGACCCCACGTCCAAGCCGCCGACCAGCAGCAGCCCGCCGCCGACGAACTCGCCGTCGACCAAGCCGCCCACGTCGAGCCCGCCGGCCACCCCGACGACGAGTCCCTCCGACCGGCTCCCGCAGAACCCGCTGGACGGGAACGGTCAGTAAGCGAGCACGACGAGTCCGTCCGACCGGCCCGCAGAACGGGCACGGTCAGTAAGCGCGCACGAGGAGGGCGCCCGGTACTCCACCGGGCGCCCTCCTTGTCGCGTACTCAGCCTCCGTTGACGTTGCCGGCGATCCGGTCGCCGACTTCCTTGTCGATGTTGCGCCAGTACTGGACGGCCCGGTCGAGGACCGGGCGGGATACATCGGCCTTCAGATGGCCGCTGACGTTCGACACGAGACGGTCGCGGGCCGCGTCGTCGAGCACCTGGCGGACCATCGTGCCCGCCTGGCCCCAGTCGTCGTCCTCGCGGTGCCGCTTGGTGGCCTCACGGACCAGCTCGCCTGCGGTCGCCCAGCCCGCCGGGTCGCCGAACTGCCCGTAGTCGGCCGCGGGGCCGCCGTAGGAGTTGGGCGCGTAGGGCCGCGCCGCGTTCGACGGCACGAACCGCATCGGGCCGTCCTTGGCGTACGAGTTCACCGGCGAGTGCGGCCGGTTGGGCGGCAGCTGGGCGTAGTTCGGGCCGATCCGGTACCGGTGGGTGTCCGGGTACGAGAACAGCCGGCCCAGCAGCATCTTGTCCGGCGAGGGGCCGATGCCCGGCACCAGGTTGGACGGCTCGAAGGCGGCCTGCTCGATGTGGATGAAGTGGTCCTCGGGGTTCTTGTTGAGGGTCATCCGGCCGACGTCGATCAGCGGGTAGTCCCCGTGCGGCCAGACCTTGGTCAGGTCGAACGGGTTGAAGCGGTAGTCCGCCGCGTCCTCGAACGGCATGATCTGGACCTTGAGGCTCCAGCTCGGCGCGTTGCCCGCATCGATCGACTCGAACAGGTCCCGGCGGTGCTTGTCGGCGTCCGAACCGGCGAGCTCGTCGGCCTCCGCCTGGGTGAGGAACTCGATGCCCTGGTCGGTCTTGAAGTGGTACTTCACCCAGAACCGCTCACCGGCGCCGTTGATCCACATGTAGGTGTGGGAGCTGTAGCCGTTCATGTGGCGGTACGTCTTCGGGACTCCGCGGTCACCCATCAGCCAGGTCACCTGGTGGGCCGACTCCGGCGAGAGTGTCCAGAAGTCCCACTGCATGTCGTTGCTGCGCAGTCCGGTGACGGGGTGGCGCTTCTGCGAGCGGATGAAGTCCTGGAACTTGATCGTGTCACGGACGAAGAAGACCGGGGTGTTGTTACCCACCATGTCGTAATTGCCGTGCTCGGTATAGAACTTGAGCGCGAAGCCACGGGGGTCGCGCCAGGTGTCCGGGGAGCCCATCTCGCCCGCGACGGTCGAGAAGCGGGCCAGCATCTCGGTGCGCTTGCCGGGCTGGAAGAGGTCGGCCTTCGTGAACTGGCTGACGTCGTTGGTGACTTCGAAGAATCCGTACGCGCCACTGCCTTTGGCGTGCACCACGCGCTCGGGGACCCGCTCCCGGTTGAACTGGGCCATCTTCTCGATGAGGTAGTGGTCCTGGAGCAGGATCGGGCCGTCGGGCCCGACGGTCAGCGAGTGTTCGTCGCTTTCCACCGGAATGCCGACGTTGTTCGTGGTGTACGGAGCCTTCTGGGATTCCTGCGTCACGAGCGTCCTCCCGTCTGAGAAGGGGGTAGGTAGGTCGCTTCGCTCACTTCCGCAGTCAACTCCGCCGACGGGATGTCGGCAACATTTGGACGGGGTCCAAGTTCGGGGCGGTTCTGAGCGGAGGGGCCCGGGTCGTGGGGCCCGCGGAGGACCCCAGGAGCCGGGTGCCCCCTCAGCTCCGGTTCAGCTCGAACCAGACGACCTTTCCGGTGCTCAGCCGGGTCGCTCCCCACCGCCTGGCCAGTTTGTTCACCAGATACAGCCCGCGTCCGCCCTCGTCCGTGGCCCGCGCCTGCCGCAGCCGCGGCAGCTGCGGCACGTCGTCGCCCACCTCGCAGCGCAGCACGTCCGTGCGCAGCAGACGCAGGGTGACCGGCCGCGACGCATAGCGCACGGCATTGGTCACGACTTCGCTGACGAGCAGCTCCACCGAGTCGGTCATGTCCTCCAGGCCCCAGCGGGACAGCGCCCGCCGGGCCAGCCGCCGGGCCCGGCCGGGAGCCGAGTCCTCCGGCTCCAGGAACCAGTACGCCACGTCACTCGGGGCGATCCCGTCGAAGCGGGCGGCGAGCAGCGCGATGTCGTCGTCCCGGTCGCCGGGGCCCAGCATGTCGAGCACCTCGTCACAGAGCGCCTCGAGGGGCGGCGGATGGTCGGGACCGGTCAGCTGTGCGGTCGCGGCGAGGCGCTCCCGCAGCTGCTCTATCCCGGTCCACACGTCCCGCAGCCGGGACTCCACCAGCCCGTCCGTGTACAGCAGCAGCGTCGCCCCCGCGGGCGCGTCCAGCTCGACCGCCTCGAAATCCACCCCGCCCACGCCGATGGGGGCGCCCGGGGGCACCCGCAGCACCTCCGCCCGGCCGCCCAGGTGCAGCAGCACCGGCGGCGGGTGGCCGGCGTTGGCGATGGTGATCCGGTGCGCGACCGGGTCGTATACGGCGTACAGGCAGGTCGCCATGCGGTCGGTGCCCAGCCGCTGGGCCTGCTCGTCGAGGTGGTGCAGCACCTCCTGCGGCGGCAGATCGAGGCCAGCGAGGGTCTGCGCGGTGGTGCGCAGCTGGCCCATGATGGCCGCCGACGTCATGGAGTGCCCCATGACGTCACCCACCACCAGGGCGACCCGGCTGCCCGGCAGCGGGATCGCGTCGTACCAGTCGCCGCCCACCCGGGCCGTCTCGGCGGCCGGCAGATAGCGGGACGCCAGCCGCACGCCCGTGGGCCGCGGCAGCGTCTCGGGCAGCATCGTGCGCTGGAGCTCGTCGGCGATGTACGCCTCGCGGCCGTACAGCACCGCCTTGTCGATGCCGAGCGCGCTGTGCGTGGCGAGCTGGGCCGCGACCAGGAGATCGTCGGCCTCGAAGGCCATCCGCTCGGGCCGGCGCAGGAAGAGCGCCGCGCCGATCACCCGGCGGCGGCCGCGCAGCGGGGCCAGGATGGCGCGCTGGCCGCCCGGCACGATCGGTGCGTCGCCGAGCAGCTCGGGCAGCGCGGCCCGGGCGGCGGGCGCGTCCGCGAAGACGGGCCGTACACCGCGCAGCACCTCGGCCAGGGCGCCGCCGGGGCGCACCTCGCACAGTTCGGCGGTCACCGTCGACAGGTCGGTGGTCTCGGGCTGGAGCGCCGCGATGAAGCCGCCCTCGGAGTCCCGCTCCTCGGGGATCCGGTCGGTGCGCCGCAGCCGCAGCACGACGGGCCCGGTGGGCCGCTCGTCGCCGACCGGCAGAGGATCACGCAGATAGACGAGGATCGCGTCCGAGAAGGTCGGTACGGTCGCCCGGCACAGGCCCATCACGATCTCGTCGAGGTCGATGCCGCGGGCGATCCGGCGGGTCGCCGCACCCACGAAGCGCAGCCGGTCGCCGTCACGCCGCATGGGCATCGGGCCGGCCGGCGGAAGCCCCTGGCCCCCGCCGCGCCGGTCCTTGCCGCCGGCGATACCGGGCCGGTCCTGCTCGGCGGTCGGCTGGACCGGAATGCTCTCCGGCGGGCGCGGACGGTGCGGATCGGACTCGGCGGCGGACGGCTGGGAGTGCTCCGGGCCGGCGGGCGCAGGTGTGCCCGGGCCGGGGGAGGACGGGGTGGCCGCTCCGGACGGAGGTGTGCCGGTGCCCTGGCCGCCGGACGAGCTCTTGGGGCACGGCGAGGCCGTACTCGGCCCCGCGGGCGCGTCGCCCGTGCGGGCCTGGGCGGATAAGGGTGCGTTCCCCGGGGTCTGCAGGGGCTCCGGGGTACGCAGGAGCGCCCCGCGGGGGTCCGCGGGGGCAGGCGGCCGGCCGGCGCTGGGCCGCTGGCGCTCATGCGAGGTCGGGTGCTCCGTCACGCGTGTCGAATCCATCCGTCCGGGGCTGCGCGCCGTACGCGCAGTTCGTCCCGCAGAAATGCCGATACCCGGAATACGTGCCCCAGGAACGGAATCTCCGCGTCAACAGGAGCGGGCCGGCCCGGCGCCGCCCGCCGGGCGGTCTCCGCGTGCGGCACGGACACCGTCCGCGATGCGGCCGCGGCCGCCGGTGCGGACAGTCCGCCCGGCCGTCCGCAGGCCGTACCGGTGTAGCCCTCGTACCCCTCGCTCACGTCCTGCCGCCCCTCGGTGACGTATGGTCAAGCCCAGCGCATGCTGCGGGAGTTGCTGCTGTGCGCCCTTGCGGAGGACGATCCTACGTTTGTACCACGGGGGCGCATCAAGGGTCTCATGTGGACACGTGCGCGGGCGTACGGTCCCAGTCGTCCGGCAGAGAGGGTACGCCCCAGGCCGGGTCCGGGCGCCAGTGCGGCCAGCCGTCGGAGAACGGCGGGCCCCAGGCGCTGATCACCTCCACCGCGGAGCGTCCCGCTTCCCGCACCCGCCCGGCCAGTTGAGCATCCATCAGTCCGACCCGCTGGGCCTGCGCGAACTCGTCCTCGTCGAGCCAGCGCCAACTCCGGTCCGGCGCCACGGCGATGTCCAGAAAGTGGTCCCGGGAGTCGACACCGCCGGCCCAACGCGCCAGCGGTTCCTCCAGGTTCACGTACCAGTTCTTGAACCGCCAGCCCGGCTCCCAGAACAGCCACACCGACCACGCGTCGCCCGGCCGCGCCAACTTCAGTACCCCGGTGCCGAACCAGCGGTCGCGCCGCACCGTACGCGGCTTGGTGTAGCGCGACTCCAGCGGCTCGGAGTGCACCGGCGTGCCGTCGGCGAGCACCGGCCGCACACACTCCGTCCCGGGCGCCATCCACACCGCCAGCAACTCGTCGTCGTCCTGTACGACGGTCACCGGGCGGCAGATGTGGAAGCGCTCGCCGGCGTTCTCCCGGTACCTCCACAGGATGCGGCTCCCGGGGGCCCAGTGCGCCGTCGATCCGCCCGCTTCCACTCGCCTCACCGCTCCGTCGTCCGTCATGAACAGATATTAGGTGCCACAGGCATACGACGCTGCGGTACGCGTCACGGTTCGCGCCAGGAGACACATGACGTTACGGATGCGTCATCCGCAGGACATCCAGCGCCTCGTCCAGCTGCTCCCGGGTGAGGTCGCCGCGTTCCACGTACCCGGATTCCAGGACGACTTGGCGGATGGTCTTCTGCTCCGCCAGCGCCTTCTTGGCGACCTTGGCGGCCTCCTCGTACCCGATGTACTTGTTCAGCGGGGTGACGACGGACGGCGACGACTCGGCGTACTCGCGGGCCCGTTCGCGGTTGGCTGTGATGCCGTCCACGGTCCGGTCGGCCAGCAGCCGCGAGACATTGGCGAGCAGCCGCACGGACTCCAGCACGTTCTTGGCGATGACCGGGAGCATCACGTTGAGCTCGAAGTTCCCGGCGGCGCCGGCGGCGGCCACGGTCGCGTCATTGCCCGTCACCTGAGCCGCGACCATCAGTACAGCCTCGGGGATGACCGGATTCACCTTGCCGGGCATGATCGAGGACCCCGGCTGGAGGTCGGGCAGATTGATCTCGGCCAGTCCCGTCCGGGGCCCGGAGGCCATCCACCGCAGATCGTTCGCGATCTTCGTCAGCCCGACGGCGATGGTGCGCAGCTGCCCGCTGGTCTCGACGATCCCGTCCCGCGCGCTCTGTGCCTCGAAGTGGTCGCGGGCCTCGGTCAGCGGCAGCCCCGTCGTCCGGGCGACCTCCTCGATCACGGCGGCCGCGAATCCGACCGGCGTGTTGATGCCGGTCCCCACGGCCGTGCCCCCGAGCGGCAGCTCGGCCAGCCGCGGCAGCGAGGCGTTGAGCCGCTCGACCCCGTACCGCACCTGCGCCGCGTACCCGCCGAACTCCTGCCCCAGGGTCACCGGCGTCGCGTCCATCAGATGCGTCCGGCCCGACTTCACGACGTCGGCGAACTCCTCGGACTTGCGCTCCAGCGACGCCGACAGGTGCTCCAGGGCGGGGATCAGGTCACGGGTGACGGCGGCGGTGGCCGCGATGTGGATCGAGGACGGGAAGACGTCGTTGGAGGACTGGGAGGCGTTGACGTGGTCGTTGGGATGCACGTCCCGGCCCAGCCGCTCGGTCGCGAGGGTGGCGATGACCTCGTTCGTGTTCATGTTGGACGAGGTCCCGGAGCCGGTCTGGAAGACGTCGACGGGAAAGTGCTCGTCCCAGCGCCCGTCGGCCACCTCGGCCGCCGCGTCCTGGATGGCCTCGGCCACGTCCTTGTCGAGCACCCCCAACTCGGCGTTCACCTTGGCGGCGGCCGCCTTGATCCGGGCGAGGGCCTCGATGTGCGCGCGCTCCAGATGCTGGCCGGAGATCGGGAAGTTCTCCACGGCCCGCTGCGTCTGCGCCCGCCACTTGGCGTGCGCCGGGACGCGGATTTCTCCCATGGAGTCGTGCTCGGTGCGGTAGTCGGTCATGACCGGTACAGCGTGCGAGCGGCGGCCTATGTTCCCCGCCGGGTCCGATCGGGTGTCGCCCCCAGAACCCCGTTGTCGCGCCGACGCACTCGTCCTCAATCGCCGGACGGGCCAAGAATCAGCCCCTCCGGCGTTTGAGGACGTTGTCGCGCCGACGCACTCGTCCTCAAACGCCGGACGGGCTGACAATCAGCCCCTCCGGCGTTTGAGGAGCGGGGTCTGGGGCGGAGCCCCAGGTACGGGACGGGTAGGGGCGGAGGGGGCGAAACCAGCCCGCCGCAGGCGAACGCGGAAGCACGCCGGCCCAGGCACGCACGGGACGAGAGCCCCGCCGGCCCAGGCCCCGCCCGGGACGGGCGTTACGTCCGCACAGGCCCCCGCCCAGGACGGGCGCTACGCCCGCACAGGCCCCCGCCCGGGACGGGCGTTACGCCGGCCCCGGTCAAGGCGCCCCGCCCGAGAAGGGCTACGCCAGCCCCGGCCCCCGCACCGGAATCGACGTGAACGTCGGCGCAGGCGCCGGATCCTGGAAGAAGTCGTTGCCCTTGTCGTCGACGACGACGAACGCCGGGAAGTCCTCGACCTCGATCTTCCAGACCGCCTCCATGCCGAGCTCCTCGTACTCGACGACCTCGACCTTCTTGATGCAGTCCTGCGCGAGACGCGCCGCGGGACCACCGATGGAGCCGAGATAGAAACCGCCGTGCGTGCCACACGCGTCGGTGACCTGCTTGCTGCGGTTGCCCTTGGCCAGCATCACCTTGGAGCCGCCGGCGGCCTGGAACTGCTCGACGTAGGAGTCCATGCGGCCGGCCGTCGTCGGACCGAAGGAACCGGACGCGTAGCCCTCGGGCGTCTTCGCCGGGCCGGCGTAGTACACCGGGTGGTCCTTCAGGTACTGCGGCATCTCCTCACCCGCGTCGAGCCGCTCCTTGATCTTGGCGTGCGCGATGTCGCGCGCCACGACCAGCGGACCGGACAGCGAGAGCCGGGTCTTCACCGGGTACTTGGTGAGCTCGGCGAGGATGTCGTCCATCGGCTGGTTCAGGTCGATCCGGACGACGTCGCCCGCCTCGTCGAGGTGCTCGTCGGTCGTCTCCGGCAGGAACCGCGCCGGGTCCGTCTCCAGCTGCTCCAGGAACACGCCCTCGGCGGTGATCTTCGCGACGGCCTGCCGGTCGGCGGAGCAGGACACGGCGATGGCGACCGGGCAGGACGCCCCGTGCCGCGGCAGCCGCACGACGCGCACGTCGTGGCAGAAGTACTTGCCGCCGAACTGCGCCCCGATGCCGATCCGCTGGGTCAGCTCGAAGACCTTCTGCTCCAGCTCCTTGTCCCGGAAGCCGTGCCCGAGCTCGGAACCCTCGGCCGGGATCTCGTCCAGGTAGTGCGCGGAGGCGTACTTCGCCGTCTTCAGGGCGTACTCGGCGGACGTGCCGCCGACCACGATCGCCAGGTGGTACGGCGGGCAGGCGGCCGTACCGAGCGAGCGGATCTTCTCCTCCAGGAACTTCATCATGGAGGCCTCGTTGAGGACCGCCTTCGTCTCCTGGTAGAGGAACGACTTGTTGGCGGAGCCGCCGCCCTTGGCCATGAAGAGGAACTTGTAGGCGCCGCCGTCGGCCGCGTACAGCTCGATCTGCGCGGGCAGGTTCGAGCCGGTGTTCTTCTCCTCCCACATGGTGAGCGGAGCCATCTGCGAGTAGCGCAGGTTCAGGTTCAGGTACGCGTCGTAGATGCCGCGGCTGAGCGCGGCCTCGTCGCCGCCGTCGGTCAGCACGTTCTGTCCGCGCTTGCCCATGACGATCGCGGTGCCGGTGTCCTGGCACATGGGCAGGACGCCCGCGGCGGCGATGTTCGCGTTCTTCAGCAGGTCGAGCGCGACGAACTTGTCGTTGCTCGACGCCTCGGGGTCGTCGATGATGCGGCGCAGCTGAGCGAGGTGGGCGGGCCGCAGGTAGTGCTGGATGTCGTGGATCGCCTCTTCGGCGAGCTTGCGCAGCGCCTCCGGCTCGACCTTGAGGAACGTGCGCCCGTCGGCCTCGAAGGTGGAGACACCCTCGGGGGTCACCAGCCGGTAGGGGGTGGTGTCCTCTCCCTGAGGGAGCAGATCGGTGTACGCGAACTCAGGCATCTCGCCCATTCCTCACTGAAGGTCCTTTTGGGAGGCTCGGTTCGCCTCCGGGGCGCGCCGGAGGCCGGGTCTCCGTCGGCGGCGTCCACCAGCGTAGAACCTGATGGCCGCGGCGGGCTTGTGAGGTAAGGCTCAGTTCGAGAGCCGAACGCACTGCGGGTCCGGTCGGCGGCCGGGTTTTCCACAGGTGCCGAGAAGGGGTAGTCGCGATCTATCGCGTTTGGGTACGCTGCTGCCGTGGACCTTCACAAGAGCGCCGCCCCGACCGACAGCCGGCTCGTCACACCGACCGACGGCCGCCCCGTCGCGCCGGCGGAGCTGCGCTGCTCCGACGCCGACCGCGACCGCATCGCGGACATCCTGCGCGACGCCCTCGCCGAGGGCCGCCTCACCCCCGACGAGCACTCGGAGCGGGTCGAGGGGGTGCTGAGCGCCAAGACGGTGGGGGAGCTCGACCTCTTCGTCCGGGACCTGCCCGCCGCCCACCAGCGCCGCGCCACCCCGGCGTACCACCCGGCGCCGAACCGCCCCACGGAGGGCGCGATCCCGGCGGAGGCCGATGAGAACGTGGTGGCGGTCTTCAGCGCCGCCGTCCGCAAGGGCCGCTGGCGCGCCGGCCGCCGTATCCACGCGTACGCGGTCTTCGGCAACATCGAGATAGACCTCAGCGAGGCGGTCTTCGAGTACCAACAGGTCGTGATCAAGGCCATCTCGGTCTTCGGCAACGTCGAGGTTCGCGTCCCGGAGAACGTGTCGCTGCGCGGCAGCGGCGGCGGAGTCCTCGGCAACTTCGAGGTGGACACGCTGGATTCGGCCGATCCGGACGCCCCGGTGGTCTACGTGGAGGGGATGGCGGTTCTCGGCAACATCGAGGCGCGGCCCAAGCGCGGCAAGCTCGTTGCCGACATCCTCGACCGGGTCAGGGACCGGGTCGCGGACCATGTCTCGGACCGGGTCGACCGCAGTTTGCGCAAACACCTGGGGCATTGACGGCAGTGAACTGACCGGCGCCCGGAGTGAATTGGTCCAGTTGTGCGAGATCGATCGCGGCCGAGAATCCCCGGGCTTCGGAACGCAGTGCATAGGCCCGCGCACAGCGGGTAGGCCTTGCTGCATCGTCTCTTGGAGGGCGCTGCGGGAAGGTCTGCGGCGCCCGGCACGCTCGCGAAGCCGTCGTCAGGAGTAGACCGTGCTGCAACCGCCGCATCAGTCCCTGCAGGTAGCTGCCGTTCCGGCGCAGCGGGCGCCAGTGCGGGACAGGGATCAGGAAGCTCCGTGGCATACGGAGGCCGTCTGTCGGCGTGACGAAGCGGGCCTCTTCTTCGCGCCTTCCAAAGAGCCCACCGCCGCCCGGCTGTCCCGCGAGGAGGCGGCGAAGCGGGTCTGCGCGCGCTGTCCCGTCATGGTCGAGTGCCGTGAACACGCGCTGCTGCAACCCGAGCCGTACGGAGTGTGGGGCGGCCTCACCGCCGCCGAGCGCCGCGTCGTGCTGGCCCGGCGCCGCCGCCGTGACGTCGAACTGAAGAAGGCATCGAGCGCCACCGGGACGATAGCCGCGGCGGGCTGAGGCCGCCGGTCGGGCACCGCACACGGGCATCGCACACACGAGAGGGGCGCCCTCCCCGCACGGGGGGCGCCCCTCTCGCGTGTGCCGTTCCCGCCCGGCGGTCCGCGTCACGCGGCCGTCCGGGTCAGGGGGCGGCCCGGGTCACTTCGCGCGGTCGAAGTCGATCGCGCTGTACGCACGCAGCTTGCTCAGCCGGTGCTCCGAGGTGATCTGGCGGACGGTGCCCGACTTGGAGCGCATCACGATCGAGTCGGTGGTGGCCGTCTCGGCGCGGTAGCGCACCCCGCGCAGCAGTTCGCCGTCGGTGATGCCGGTCGCGACGAAGAAGACGTTCTCGCCGGAGACCAGGTCGTCGGTGTACAGGACGCGGTCGAGGTCGTGGCCCGCGTCGACCGCGCGTTGCCGCTCCTCGTCGTCCTTGGGCCACAGCTTGCCCTGGATGGTGCCGCCGAGGCACTTGACCGCACAGGCCGAGATGATGCCCTCGGGCGTACCGCCGATGCCGAGCAGCAGGTCGATGCCGGTGCCCTCGCGCAGCGCCAGGATGGAGCCCGCGACGTCGCCGTCGGAGATCAGCTTGATGCGGGCGCCGGTCTCCCGGATCTCCTTGATGATCCCCTCGTGGCGCGGCCGGTCGAGGATGACGACGGTGACGTCCTCGGGCGAGGACTTCTTCGCCTTGGCGACCCGGCGGATGTTCACCGACACGGGCGCGTTGATGTCGACGAAGTCGGCGGCATCCGGGCCGGTGACCAGCTTGTCCATGTAGAAGACCGCGGACGGGTCGAACATGGTGCCCCGGTCGGCGGCGGCGAGCACGGCGATCGCGTTGGTCATGCCCTTGGCGGTCAGCGTCGTTCCGTCGATGGGGTCGACGGCGATGTCGACCTCGGCGCCGGTCCCGTCGCCGACGTGCTCTCCGTTGAAGAGCATGGGCGCCTCGTCCTTCTCGCCCTCACCGATGACGACGACGCCGTTCATCGAGACGGTGGAGACGAGGGTCCGCATGGCGCGCACGGCGGCACCATCGGCGCCGATCTTGTCCCCGCGGCCGACCCAGCGGCCCGCGGCCATCGCGGCGGCTTCGGTGACCCGGACCAGTTCCAGGGCGAGGTTGCGGTCGGGGGCCTCGGAGGGGACCTCGAGTTCGGACGGCAAGTGATGCTCGGTCATCGGAGCGCACCTTTCTGATACGACGACGGCCGGATGAGGGTGTGCCCCGACTCTATCGTCAGGCAGAAAAAATGAGCAGGGGGCCCCACGGATGAGCAGAGCACTGCACCTGCGACGATAGGGAGCGTGGCAGGTACGAAAGGCAAGCAGACGGTCCGGGACATGGTGTTGTCCCTGGGCTTCATCGGGGTCGTGGCGGGTTTCATCTACATCTTCGTCCCGCACGACGACAAGGCGCCGGATCTCCCGCGCGTCGACTACACGGTCGAGCTCAGCACGGCCCGCCGAGCGGCGACCTATCCGGTGGCGGCACCCGAGGGCCTGCCCGACACCTGGAAGGCGACGTCCGTGCGCTTCCGGGGCGACAAGTTCGACGCCTGGCACCTCGGCTTCAACGCCCCGGACGGCCAGTACGTAGGGGTGGAGCAGTCCGCGCAGAAGCCGTCCGCGTTCATCGACTCCGCCAGTCAGGGCGCCAAGGAGACGAAGGCCACCCAGCGCATCGGCGACCGCACGTGGCAGCGGTACGAAGGCGGCAGGTACGACGCCCTCGTACTGAAGGACAAGGGGTCCACGACGGTGGTGGCCGGCACGGGGTCCTTCGCGCAGCTGACGAAGATGGCGGAGGCGCTGGAGACCTCCTGAGCCTCCTGAGGTCTGTGGGACGCCCGGCCTACGGGCCCCGTCCCCCGGCGCCATCTGCGTCCCTCGCCCACGAGACACCAGAAGGGCCCCCGGCTCACGGCCGGGGGCCCTTCCGCGTGGCGCCGGTACCGGGCGCTCGTGTGTGGCTCAGACGCTGGTGACGACCTGGTCGATCTCCAGGCGCGGGGAGCGCGGGAACCAGGCGTCCTCGGCCGGCTTGCCGATGTTGACGACCATCAGCGGGGTGTGGTCGTCGTCCAGGAACTCCTTCTGGACGCCGGGGAGGTCGAAGCCGGTCATCGGGCCCGCGGCCAGGCCGGCGGCACGGACGCCGATGATGAAGTAGGCGGCCTGCAGCGTGGCGTTCAGCGCGGCCGAGCGCTCCCGGCCCTCGCGCGAGCCGCCGAAGATGTCCTTGGCGCCGGCGAAGTGCGGGAAGAGCTGGGGGAGCTCCTCGTGGAACTCGTTGTCCGCGGAGAGGATCGCGACCAGCGGGGCGGCGGCCGTCTTCGGCTGGTTGCCCTCGGCCATGAGGCTGACGAGCCGCTCGCGGGCCTCGGCGGAGCGGACCAGGGTGATGCGCAGCGGCGACTGGTTCATCGACGTGGGGCCGTACTTGACCAGGTCGTAGATCGCCTGCACCTGCTCCTCGGTCACCGGCTCGTCGGTGAACGCGTTCGCGGTGCGGGCCTCGCGGAACAGCAGGTCCTGGGCGGTGGGGTCAAGAACGAGAGACATGGAGAAACCTTCTCGGGCGTGCGACGGATCCCTGGGGATCAGCTGGCATCTCCGAGAGTACGTCGATGAAGTTCAAGGTTCAACCAAATCGAAGCCTCGTGATCCACTTCACAGAGCCACGAGCGGGTGTCTACTCCTCGTCCGCCGCGTCCTCGGCGGTGTCCTCCTCGGCGAGCGCCGCGTCGAGCCGGGCCCGCGCGCCGTCCAGCCAGCGCCGGCACACCTTCGCCAGCTCCTCGCCCCGCTCCCACAGCGCCAGGGACTCCTCGAGGGTCGTACCGCCCGCCTCCAGGCGCCGTACGACCTCGATCAGCTCGTCCCGCGCCTGCTCGTACCCGAGCGCCTCGTCCGTCTTGCTGGTCATCCGCCCACCCTATGCATCGACTCGTACCGTGAATTCGCCCTCGGCGACCCGCGCCCGCAGCGGCTCGTCGGCCGTGACCTCGCCCGGGTCGCGGACCGCGTGGCCGTCGGCCTTCTGCAGCACCGCGTACCCCCGCTTGAGGGTGGCGGCGGGGGAGAGGGCCACCACGCGCGCGTGGGTGTGCGTCAGCTCGGAGTCGGCACGGTCGAGCTGATGGCCCAGGCAGCGCCGGCTCCGGTCCAGCAGTGAGACGACGTGGTCCGCCCGCTCGTCGATCATGCGGTGCGGATCCTCTATCGAGGGCCGGGCCAGCGCGTGGGCGAGACCGCGCTCCTCACGGTCGACGAAGGACTGGACGGCGCGGCGCGCCCGGTCCCGCAGGAACTGCACCCGCTCGTACTCCTCGCCCACGTCCGGTACGACCTTCTTGGCGGCGTCGGTCGGGGTGGACGCGCGCAGGTCCGCCACGTAGTCGAGCAGCGGAGTGTCGGGCTCGTGCCCGATGGCCGACACGACCGGCGTACGGCAGGACGCCACCGCGCGGACCAGCTGCTCGTCCGAGAAGGGCAGCAGGTCCTCCACGCTGCCGCCGCCCCGCGCCACGATGATCACGTCCACGCCGTCGAGCGCGTCCAGCTCCTTCACGGCCTGGACTACCTGCGGGACCGCGTGCACGCCCTGCACGGGGACGTTGCGCACCTCGAAGCGGACGGCGGGCCAGCGGTGCCGCGCGTTCTCCAGCACGTCCCGCTCGGCGGCCGAGGCGCGCCCGCAGACCAGCCCGATGAGCTGCGGCAGGAACGGCAGCGCCTTCTTGCGGTCGGCCGCGAACAGCCCCTCGCCGGCCAGGGACTTCTTCAACTGCTCGAGGCGGGCGAGCAGTTCACCCACGCCCACCGGCTTGATCTCGGTGGCCCGCAGCGACAGCTGCCCCCGCGGCGCGTACCACTCGGGCTTCGCGAGGACGACCACGCGCGCGCCCTCGCTCACCACGTCCGCCACGGCGTCGAACACCTGTCGGTAGCAGGTGACGCCCACGGAGATGTCGTACGACGGATCGCGCAGTGTCAGGAAGACGACGCCCGCGCCCGGGCGGCGCGACAACTGGGTGATCTGCCCCTCGACCCACACCGCGCCGAGCCGGTCGATCCACCCTCCGATGAGCCGCGACACCTCGCCGACGGGCAGCGGGGCGTCCGCGGACGTGTTCAGAGCCATGCGCCCGAGCGTAACGGCCGGTTGTGACAATGCGGCCCAGCCCGGGACGGCTCCCCGGGTCGGTGCGGGGCTCGACGGGACCGCCGCCCTCAGGCGCCGGACGGTCCCGGCCGCCTCCGCTGGGCCACCAGCACCGCCAGCCCGATCACCAGCCAGATCGTGCCCACCACCTGGGCCGTACCCGAGGCCTCGACGATCACGGCGACGGTGATCGCGGCGCCGAGGACCGGGATCAGCACGTGCCGCCACCAGACCACCGGCCCGTCCTGCCGCCGTACGGCGAACCAGCCCACCACGCTCGCGTGCAGCAGCGTGAACGCCGTGAGCGCGCCGATGTCGACGACCGACACGAGGTGGTCGAGACCGTCGTCCCGCCGCGCCGCCCACACCGCGGCGACCAACGTGATGACGGCCGCGCACAGCAGCGCCGCCCGCGGCACCCCCGAGTCGGTCTTCGACAGCGCCCGGGGCAGCCGCCGGTCGCGGGACATCGCGAACAGCAGCCGCCCGGCCGCCGCCTGCCCCGCCAGCGCCGCGAACGCGGCACCGATCGCCTTGCTCACGGCCACCAGATTGTGCAGCCACGACCCGACGGAGACGTCCACGGCGTCGTAGAACGCCGACCCCTGCTTGCCGGGATCGGCGGCCAGCCCGGCCGACGACACCGGCTCGAGAAGCGCCACCAGATACGTCTGCGCCACGAAGAGCACACCCGCCAGCGCCAGACAGAACAGCAGCGCCCTGGCCACCTTCTGCGAGCCGCCCGTGACCTCCTCCGCGAAGGTGGCGATCGCGTCGAAGCCGAGATACGACAGGACGGCCACGGAGACCGCGCCGATGACCGCCGACAGCGCGAACGCCCCCTGCGAGCCGTCCCCGAACAGCGGTGACAGCCAGACGCGGGCGGCCCCGTCGCGCGCGAGGACCACGATCGCCGCCACGGCGAAGACGAGCAGGACCACGATCTCCATCGCCAGCACCAGCATGCCCACCCGGGCCGCCGCCCGTACGCCCCACAGGTTCAGGAGGGTCGTCACGACCACCGCGAGGGCCGTCCACACCCACCGGGAGACCTCCGGGACCAGCGCGTTCATCGCGATCCCGGAGAACAGGTAGGCGACCGCCGGGATGAGCAGATAGTCCAGCATCGCCATCCACCCGGCGATGAACCCGGCCTCGTTCCCGAGCGCCGCGCGCGCGTAGGCGAACACCGAACCCGCCTGCGGGACCACACGGACCATCTGGGCGTAGCTGAACGCGGTGAACGCCATCGCGACCGTGGCGACGACGTAGACCAGCGCCACCGCGCCGTGCGACTTGGCGTCGAGGGTCCCGAACACACCGACCGGAGCCATCGGGGCGATGAACAGCAGCCCGTAGACGACCAGATCCCGGAAGCCGAGACTGCGCCGCAGCCCGTGTTCCGCACCGGACTCACCGGCCGCTCCGGTCGTGGTCCGCGTGTCCGACATCCCTGCCTCCCGAGCCTCGCGCCTGGCCCCACCCCTCCCAGTCCCTCACCAGTCTCCCCAAGGAGGCGATCTTTGACCCGCCGAGCGCGGCCTTACGATGGTTGCCATGACTGCTTCGTCTGGCCGCCGTGTCCTGCTCGCCGCCCCTCGTGGCTACTGCGCGGGCGTGGACCGCGCCGTGATCGCCGTCGAGAAGGCCCTGGAGCAGTACGGGGCCCCCATCTACGTCCGGCACGAGATCGTCCACAACAAGTACGTGGTGCAGACCCTGGAGAAGAAGGGCGCCATCTTCGTCGAGCAGACGGCGGAGGTCCCCGAGGGGTCGATCGTCATGTTCTCGGCGCACGGTGTCGCCCCCGTCGTCCACGACGAGGCCGCGGCCGGCAAGCTCGCCACCATCGACGCGACCTGCCCGCTGGTCACCAAGGTCCACAAGGAAGCCGTCCGCTTCGCCAACGACGATTTCGACATCCTGTTGATCGGCCACGAGGGCCACGAGGAAGTCATCGGCACGTCCGGTGAGGCACCCGAGCACATCACCCTCGTCGACGGTCCCGAGGACGTCTCCAAGGTCGAGGTCCGCGACCCCTCCAGGGTCGTCTGGCTCTCCCAGACCACGCTGTCGGTCGACGAGACGATGGAGACGGTCGACGCGCTCAAGGAGAAGTTCCCGCAGCTCATCTCCCCGCCCAGCGACGACATCTGCTACGCCACGCAGAACCGCCAGCTCGCGGTGAAGCAGATGGGCGAGCAGGCCGACCTGGTCATCGTGGTCGGCTCGCGCAACTCCTCCAACTCCGTACGGCTCGTCGAGGTGGCCAAGCTCGCGGGCGCCCGGGAGGCGTACCTCGTGGACTTCGCCGACGAGATCGACGCGGCCTGGCTGGAGGGCGTGAACACGGTCGGCGTCACCTCGGGTGCCTCCGTCCCGGAGGTCCTCGTCGAGCAGGTCCTGGAGTACCTCTCCACCCGCGGCTTCGAGGACGTCGAGCTCGTCAAGGCCGCCGAGGAGTCCATCACCTTCTCGCTGCCCAAGGAGCTGCGCCGCGACCTGCGCGCGGAGGCGGCGGAGCTGATCGCGGGCCGCACTTCCGAGAAGTGAAGGTTCCGCAGGGGTCCGGGGCCGGGGCGTGACTGTCAGTCGTAGGACTTAACGTAGAGCCATGCAGATCTTCGGCGTGGACATCGGCGGATCCGGGATCAAGGGTGCCCCGGTGGACCTGGATCAGGGCGAACTGACCCAAGAGCGATACAAGGTGCTGACCCCGCACCCGGCCACGCCGGACGCGGTGGCCGACGGCGTGAAGGAGGTCGTGGACCACTTCGGCTGGACGGGCCCCGTGGGCGTCACCTTCCCCGGCGTCGTCACCGGCGGTTCCACGGTCCGCACGGCGGCCAACGTCGACAAGGCGTGGATCGACACCGACGCGCGCGCCCTGCTGAGCGACCGGCTCGGCGGCCACGCGGTGACGGTCCTGAACGACGCGGACGCGGCGGGCGTCGCCGAAATGCAGTTCGGCCAGGGCCGCGACCGGCAGGGCACGGTCATCCTGCTCACCTTCGGCACGGGCATCGGCAGCGCCCTCTTCGTCGACGGCGCCCTGGTCCCGAACACGGAGCTGGGCCACCTCGAACTGCACGGCCACGACGCCGAGAAGCGCGCCTCCACCAAGGCCAAGGAAGACCACGACCTCACCTGGGAGCACTGGGCGTCCCGCGTCCAGAAATACCTCGCCCACGTCGAGATGCTCTTCTCGCCCGACCTCTTCATCATCGGCGGCGGCGTCAGCCGCAAGTCCCAGAAGTTCCTGCCCCTGATCGAGGGCATCAAGGCGGACATCGTCCCGGCCGGACTGCAGAACAACGCGGGGATCGTGGGAGCGGCGATGCGGGCGGCGAAGACGCCGTAGCCCTCCGGGGGGGTGGTCGGGGCCCAGCCGGCCGTGGGGCCGGGTTCGGCCCACGGCGTCCGGGGGCGGGGCTCAGGCCGGGCGGCGGCGGGGTGCGGTGGTGGCGGGGCGGGAGGCCTGGGCCCGGCGCTGGGCGGCGCGGCGGGTCATGAGCCGGATCTTGCGGACGGACGCGATGACGCCCGCGACCAGCGTGCCGCCGTACAGCCAGCCCGCCTGGGTGGCGAGCGCCGTGATCAGCCCCATCACACGCCCGCCGAGCCCCCCGCCGCCGTCGGCGACCGGCAGCAGCCCGAAGGCGAAGGCGATCGGCGCGACCACCGGCGCGGTGCCGAGGTCGCCGCGCCGCACCCATACGGCGGTCAGCGCGCAGACCGGCAGGAACAGCACCCCGTACACCGCCAGGGACGCCCCGAAGAGCAGCTGGTCGAGACAGGCGAGCGCGAACATCACCGCACCGCAGAACAGCCCGCTGCCGAGACCGGTGAGCCGCGGGTTGGGCATCCGCCGTACCGCCGTTACCAGCGGAGCGGCCGACCGCCGGGGGCCGGAGGCACTCCGGGCGGGCGCCGCGGCGCCCCGCTGACCGGGCGCCGTACCGCGTCCTGCGGCGGGCCCCCGCTCTCCGGCCGGCACCCGGACGGGCCGGCTCGTGCCGGCGCCGCCCCGTCCCGTCTGCGGGGGAAGGGGCGTGCCACGTCGGGATCCGGGCTGAGGGGGGCGCGTCCTGTGTTGCTCCACTGGACCAACTTAGGTCGGTTTATGTGTGGAATGGCCTCTGGGACACGCCGTTGGCTGGACCTTGGCCATGCGTTCGATACGTCGCCGGGGCGAGGGCGCGCACGCCGTAGACTGGTGGATCGGCCCGCTCACCGCGTGGGCCCTGCCGCCCATCCTCACGTACGGGAAGTCGCAACGTGTCGCTCACGATCGGAATCGTCGGTCTGCCGAATGTCGGCAAGTCGACCCTGTTCAACGCCCTGACCAAGAACGACGTGCTGGCGGCCAACTACCCGTTCGCCACGATCGAGCCGAACGTGGGCGTCGTCGGTGTCCCCGACCCGCGCCTCACCAAACTGGCCGAGATCTTCTCCTCGCAGCGCGTTCTGCCGGCGACCGTCGACTTCGTCGACATCGCGGGCATCGTGAAGGGCGCCTCGGAGGGTGAGGGCCTGGGCAACAAGTTCCTCGCGAACATCCGTGAGTCCGACGCGATCTGCCAGGTCATCCGCGCCTTCAAGGACGAGAACGTCGTGCACGTGGACGGCAAGGTCTCGCCCAAGGACGACATCGAGACGATCAACACCGAGCTGATCCTCGCCGACCTCCAGACGATCGAGAAGGTCCTGCCGCGCCTCCAGAAGGACTCGCGCATCAAGAAGGACATCGCGCCGAAGGTCAAGGCGGTCGAGGAGGCCAAGGAGATCCTGGAGCGGGGCGACACGCTCTTCTCGCAGGGCATCGTCCAGGGCTCCGGCAACGAGGAGCTCCTGCACGACCTGCACCTGCTCACCACCAAGCCGTTCCTCTACGTCTTCAACGTCGACGAGGACGAGCTGGTCGACGAGGACTTCAAGACCGAGCAGCGCGCGCTGGTCGCCCCCGCCGAGGCGATCTTCCTCAACGCCAAGCTGGAGCAGGACCTCGCCGAGCTCGACGAGGAGGACGCGATGGAGCTCCTCCAGTCCGTCGGCGCCGAGGAGCCGGGCCTCACGACCCTCGCCCGCGTCGGCTTCAACACCCTCGGTCTCCAGACCTACCTGACGGCAGGCCCGAAGGAATCCCGCGCCTGGACCATCAAGAAGGGCGCCACCGCCCCCGAAGCCGCGGGAGTCATCCACACCGACTTCCAGAAGGGCTTCATCAAGGCCGAGGTCATCTCCTTCGAGGACCTCGTCGAGACCGGTTCGGTCCCCGAGGCCCGCGCGAAGGGCAAGGCCCGCATGGAGGGCAAGGACTACGTGATGCAGGACGGGGATGTGGTGGAGTTCCGGTTCAACGTGTAGCGGCTGACTTATCACGACGTCGCTGACCTGGCAAACATGCAGGTCAGATGGGGCTCGACTCTTCGGAGTCGGGCCCTTTGCATTTTCCCGTGCTGGGATGGTGCTGGGATAGCTGACCCCTCGTCACCTGTCGTCATCCCTGGTCATCCGTACCGCGCTGGGATCGTGCTGGGATGGGATGGAGGCGACCGTGCTGGGTTTCGGGCAGGGCGCGGTGCGATGCGAGGGGGTGGGAGGAGGGGTTCCATCTGCACGTCTTCTTGTTTCGGTAGCCGGGCATCCGCCGCTATGTTGCGCTCCCCGCCTTTCTGATGGGGCTGCGTCGTCGGGAACTCCGCCTATCTGGCGTGACCTGGCCTGCTGGTTGTCGACGGTTCGGTAGCCGAGTCGGCTTCCTGGGTGGCAGCTAGTGAGGCGAGGAGGCGTAGGCCCTCTTCGGAGGGGGAGCCGGGTTCGGCGGTGTAGATGGTGAGGGTGAGGTCGGGTTCTGCGGCCATTTCCAGACCCTCGAATGCGAGGGTGAGGTCGCCGACGGCCTGGTGGTGGAAGCGTTTGGTGCCGGTGCCGGTGCCGGTGCCGTGGTGGCGAACGTTGTGGGCGCCCCAGCGGGTGCGGAACTCGTCGCTGCGGGTGCAGAGCTCGCCGACCAGGTCGTGCAGATCCTTGTCGTGCGGGTTGCGGCCGGCTTCGGTGCGCAGGATGGCGACGGCGACGTCGGCGAAGAGGTCCCAGTCGGGGTAGAAGCGGCGGGCTGCGGGGTCGAGGAAGTTGAAGCGGGCCAGGTTAGCCTGGTTGCCGGGGGTGGCGTAGACGTCGGCGTAGAAGGCGCGGGCGAGCGGGTTGGCGGCAAGGATGTCCATGCGGCCGTTGCGGACGAACGCCGGGCCGGCGGTGATGGCGTCGAGGGTCCACTGCAGGCTGCGGTGGGGCTTCCACTGGTCCCTGCTGCGTCGGCGGCGGGGCCGGGTGAGGACGTCGGAGCCGTCCGCGGCCTGAGCCAGGTTCAGCAGGTGGGCGCGTTCGGCGTCGTCGAGCCGGAGAGCGCGGGCCAGGGCTTCGAGGACGGCCGGGGAGACGCCGGCGAGGTTGCCGCGTTCGAGTTTGGCGTAGTACTCGACGCTCATGTCGGCCAGGGCCGCGACCTCGCTGCGGCGCAGGCCCGGCACGCGGCGTCGGGAGCCGGCGGGCAGTCCGGCCTGCTCGGGGGTGATCTTTGCGCGCCGCGAGGTGAGGAACTCGCGGACCTCTTCACGGTTGTCCACACCCTCGACGGTACGGCCCGCACGCGGCCATAGGGATGTACTGCCGGTACACCCTTCGCTGGTGACTCGCTACGCGCGCGAACAGTCGGTTACCTGGATATGCGGGGCGATCGATCCCGACGCCGCCGCTCTCCCCCCTCGTACCGGAATCAGGAAGTCGCTCGTGGAACACCTCACCGAAACCCCCACCGCCAAGGCGCCGGCCGACCGCTTCACCGGCGATGTCTACCTGAACATGATCGCGACCCCGTCCGAGCCGGACCGCCTGGCGTCCGCGCTCGTGCGCTTCACTCCCGGCGCTCGCACCAACTGGCACTCCCACGCACACGGCCAGACCCTCTTCGTCACCGACGGCGTCGGCCTTGTCGGGACCCGCGACGGCCAGGTGGTCCGCGTCAGCGCCGGGGAGGTCGTCACGTGTCCGGCGGGCGAGGAGCACTGGCACGGCGCCACCGGCACGACCCTGATGGCGCATGTCGCGATGGTGGTCGGGGACGGCCAGGGGGACGGCACCACGTGGCTGGAGCCGGTCACGGACGAGCAGTACGCCGCCGCCCGCAGCGCCGTCGGCCGCTGACGGCCCCACCGTTCTGAGTAACCGGTCGACAAGGACCGGCAGCAGATCTCGGCACCACCAGAAAGGCACCGACCATCATGCGCGGAGCAGTGATCCACGCCCCCGGCGACGTCCGCTTCGAGACCCTGGACGACCCGAAGATCCTCAAGCCCACCGACGCGATCATCCGCACCGCGGTCACCTGCGTGTGCGGCTCGGACCTGTGGCCCTACCGGGGCGCGGAGCCGACCGACGCGGCGCATCCGATGGGCCACGAGTACGTCGGCTTCGTCGAGGAGGTCGGGGCCCAGGTCACTTCGGTGAAGCCGGGGCAGTTCGTGGTCGGCTCGTTCGCCACCTCGGACAACACCTGTGCGAACTGCCGTAACGGCTTCCAGTCCAGCTGTCTGAACCGCGAGTTCATGAGCACCTGTCAGGCCGACTACGTCCGCATCCCCAATGCCCAGGGCACCTTGGTCGCCACCGACGGGACACCGAACGAGGCGTTCTGGCCCGGGCTGCTGGCCGTCTCCGACGTGATGGGTACCGGCTGGTGGGCCGCCGACGCGGCCGAGGTGAAGCCCGGTTCGACCGCGGTGGTGGTCGGCGACGGCGCGGTCGGCCTGTGCGGTGTCATCGCCGCGAAGGAGCTGGGCGCGGAGCGGATCATCGCGATGTCCCGTCATGAGTCCCGGCAGAAGCTCGCGCGCGAGTTCGGGGCGACCGACATCGTCACCGAGCGCGGCGAGGGGGGCGTGGCCCGGATCAAGGAGATGACCGGCGGGATCGGTGCCGACTCCGTCCTGGAGTGCGTCGGCACCGCCCAGGCGATGCAGCAGGCGCTGCAATCCGCACGGCCGGGCGGCAACGTCGGCTTCGTCGGTGTCCCGCACGAGGTCGCCGTGGACGGGCAGGAGCTGTTCTTCTCCCACGTCGGCCTGCGCGGCGGCCCCGCCCCCGTGCGCCGCTACCTGCCCGACCTGGTCGAGCGCGTCCTGACCGGCGCGATCGACCCGGGCAAGGTCTTCGACCTCACCCTGCCGCTGGAGCAGGTCGCCGAGGGCTACCGGGCGATGGACGAGCGCCGCGCCATCAAGACCCTCCTCACGCCCTGACCCCTCCCCACCAACGACTCATCTCTCTACGCCAAGGACTCACCATGACTACGTTTGCACTGGTCGGCGCAGGTCCCGGTCTGGGCCTGGCCACCGCCCGCCGCTTCGGAAAGGCGGGCCACAGCGTCGCGCTGCTCGCACGTAACAAGGAACGTCTCGACAGCCTCGTGACCGCCCTGCCCGAGGACGGGATTCAGGTCCGCGGCTATACGGCTGACGTCCTGGAGCCCGCCTCACTCACCACCGCCCTCCAGGCGGCGAGCGATGAGCTGGGGCCCATCGAGATCCTGCAGTACAGCCCGGTGCCGCGCGCCGACTTCATGAAGCCCCTCCTCGACACCGACCCGTCAGATCTGGACGCCCCGCTCGCCTTCTCGGTCAAGGGCCCGATCACCTGCGTGAACGCCGTCCTGCCCGGCATGCGGGCGCTGGGCGGGGGCACACTGCTGTTCGTCAACGGCGGCAGCGCGGTCCGCCCGAACCCCAGGGTGGCCGGCACCTCCATCGCCTTCGCCGGCGAGAGCGCGTACGCGGCGATGCTGCACGACGCGCTCGCGCCGGAGAACATCCACGCCACGCAGCTGATCATCCCCGGCGCGATCAGCCCCGACGCCGAGCACTCCAGCCCCGAGGTGTTGGCCGAGCGGCTGTACGCCCTGCACACCGAGCGCGACGGCTTCAGGCACTACGCCGAGCCGCTGCCCGAGTGAGGGACGACCGCCCATGACCTTGCTAGCTCGCCGCGCCCTGGACGGTACAGCCCTGGCAGCCGCGCTGCTGCTGGCCGTGACGGCCTGCTCCAACGACGCACCACGCGATGCTGCGGCGTCCGCTTCCCCGACGTCATCGGCGTCGGCGGGCCAGCCGAAGACACCGGCGTCCAGCGCCCCGTCCGGCTCAGACAGGAGCAACCCGATGGACATCCGCGTCACCCTCGACGGGCAGTCCGTCGACGCCACCTTGAACGACAGCCCCGCCGCCCGCGACCTCGCCTCCCTGCTCCCGCTCACCGTGGACCTCAAGGACTTCCACGGCACGGAGCGGATCGGCGACCCGCCGCGCAAGCTGACCACCGACGGCGCCCCCGAACCCGCCGCGCCCAAGGCCGGGGATATCGCCTACTACGCCCCGTGGGGCAACCTCGCCCTCTTCTACCAGGACGGCCCCGCCGCCTCCGCCGACCTGCTGATCCTCGGCCACATCGACGCCGATCCCGCTCAGATCGGCAGGGCCGAACGCATCACCATCGAAGCCGCCCCCTGACCTCGCCCACCCCTCGTACGGGAAGAAGTTTCCGCATGCCTTCCGCCACCGGGCCCGCCCCCGGCAAGCTCCCCTTCGTCGTCTGGGTGCTGGCCGCCGGTACGTTCCTGATGGGCACGACCGAGTTCGTCATCGCCGGACTGCTGCCCGAGATGGCCGCCGACCTCGACGTCAGCGTCTCCCATGCCGGCCTCCTGATCACCGCCTTCGCCATCGGCATGATCGTCGGCGGGCCGACCATGGCCCTGGCCACCCTGCGCCTGCCCCAACGCCACACCCTGATCGGCGCGCTGGCCGTCTTCGCACTCGGCCACGTCGTCGCCGCGCTCACCACCTCCTTCACCGTCGTCCTGGCCGCCCGGGTCGTGACCGCGCTGGCCACCGGGGCGTTCTGGGCGGTCGGATTCGTGATTGCCACCACCGCCGCTGGCCCCGGCAGCGCGACGCGGGCGGTCGGCGTGATGATGGGCGGGCTGACGCTGGCCAACGTGGTCGGGGTGCCGATCGGCTCGTTCGTCGGCCAGTTCACCGGCTGGCGCGGCCCGTTCTGGGCGCTGGCCGTCCTCGCCGCCCTGGCGGCCGTGTTCGTCGGCCGGTTCATCCCGCGCGTTGAGCAGCAGGCCGAGGTGTCGGTGCGGGCCGAGGTGCGGGCTCTGCGGCAGGGACGGCTGTGGCTGGCGCTCGCCGCCGCCGTGCTGATCATGGGCGGTGTCCTGGCGACCTACACGTACATCACGCCGCTGCTGACCGACCGGGCGGGCATCGCCGCGAGCGCGGTGCCGCTGGTGCTGATCGCCTTCGGCGTCGGCGCGCTGGCCGGTACCGCCATCGGCGGGCGTCTCGGCGACCGCCGCCCGATGGCCACGACGATCACCGCGGCGGCGGCCACCGCCGTCACGTTGCTGGTCTTGATCCCCGGCTCCAACAGCGCGGTGGCCGCCGTGGTCCTGGTGTTCGTCATGGCCCTGGCCGGGTTCACCGTCAACCCGGTCGTCACCTCCCTCGCCGTCCGCTTCGCAGGCGACGCCCCGACCCTCACCTCGGCGCTGACCACCTCCGCGTACAACACCGGCATCGCCGCCGGATCCGCGATCGCCGGCATGGCCCTGGACTCCTCCCTCGGCCTGACCGGCCCCGCCCTGGTCGGCGCCGTCTCGGCCGCGCTCACCTTGCTCCCGCTCATTGCCCTCGCGCTCAGCGGCACGTCCCACGCCGGTCGGATCGTTGCCCAGCGCACCACTCCGCCCCGTTCTGACCGTGTACGGGACGACGCCTCCTCCACACCGGTACCGCCGCGCCACTGACCTCTGACCGGGCGCGCCACGGTTCGGATCTTCGAAGGAGTACACGCATGAACGTCACCTACGACTTCCAGGGCGAGGCCGCGTTCGTCACCGGCGCCGCCTCCGGCATCGGCCGTACCACGGCCCTTGCCTTCGCCCGGGCCGGCGCGCAGGTCGCCCTCGTGGACCGGTCCGCCGACGGGCTGCGCGAGACCGCCCGCCTCCTCGGGGCCGACGGCGGCCACTCCCTCGTTCTCATCTGCGACGTCACCAGCGAGGAAGACGTCCAATCGGCGGTCGACCGGACCGTGGAGGACTTCGGACGCCTTGACGCCGCCTTCAACAACGCAGGCGTCGAGCAACCCGTCCAGTCCGCGGCCGACACCGCCAAGGACGACTGGGACCGCATCATCGGAGTCAGCCTCACCGGGGCGTTCCTGTGCACCCGGGCCCAGATCCGTCAGATGCTCCGGCAGGACGGCGGCGGCGCCATCGTCAACGTCTCCTCCGGCGCCGGCGTCAAAGGCTTCAAGGGTCAGGCCGCCTACGCCGCCGCCAAGCACGGCGTCATCGGCTTCACCCGTTCCGCCGCGCTCGACCACGCCGCCGACGGGATCCGTATCAACGCCGTGTGCCCCGGGATCATCGATGCCGAGATGATCCGCCGCTTCGGCGACACGCGCCCCGGCGGACACGACGGGCTCATCGCCGACGAACCCGTCGGCCGTCTCGGCAAGCCCGAGGAGATCGCCTCCGCCGTGCTGTGGCTGTGCTCCGACGACGCCGCCTTCACCACCGGCACCGCCCTCGTCGTCGACGGCGGCCAGACCGTCTGACCTGCCCAAGCCTCGCGAAAGGACCCCGCGTACCCATGAATCCCACCTACGACTTCAGCGGCCAGGTCGCCTTCGTCACCGGCGCCAGCTCCGGTATGGGCCTGGCCACCGCCCGCGCCTTCGCTCAGTCCGGTGCCGCCGTCGCTCTGGCCGACGTCAACGAAACCGCCCTCAACACGGCCGCCAAGCAGCTGGCCGACGAAGGCCACCAGGTGCTCGCCCTGGTCTGCGACGTCACCGACGAGGACCAGGTCGCCGCCGCGGTCGACCGCACCGTGGAGACCTTCGGCCGGCTCGACATGGCCTACAACAACGCCGGCATCCAGGTCCCGCCCACCGACGCCGCCGAGGAGAGCATCGACCAGTTCGAGAAGGTCCACGCCATCAACCTGCGCGGCATCTGGGCGTCCATGAAGCACGAGCTGCGCCACATGCGCACTCAGGGCAGCGGTGCCATCGTCAACTGCTCCTCCCTCGGCGGCCTCGTCGGACTGCCCGGCCGTGCCTCCTACCACTCCTCCAAGCACGGCGTGATCGGCCTGACCACGAGTGCCGCCATCGAGTACGCGCCGCGTGGCATCCGCATCAACGCCATCTGCCCCGGCACCATCGACACCCCCATGGTCAGCGACATGATCGCCAAGGGGGAACTCGACCGCGCCGAGGCGGAGGCGAACCAGCCCATCAACCGGCTCGGCACCGCCGACGAAATGGCCCAGGCCGTCCTGTGGCTGTGCAGCCCCGGAGCCGGCTTCGTCGTCGGCGTCGCGCTGCCCGTCGACGGCGGCTACACCGCTCAGTAATCACCCGCCGGCCCGAGCCCGCAGGACGCGCCCGGTCTGCCGGGTCGGCAACTGGGCACCTGCCTGACCTGCTCGCCCGAACAGATCCGATCCGGTATCAGCCGCCTGGCCATGGGGGCGGCCCCGCCATGCCCATCTCTCTCCTGCACGGGCGCCACTGCAGTGCTGTTGATCCTTTCCACGATGCACCCGCGATCGCCAACGCGGTCTTCAACGCCACCGGCCGCCGCATCCGCCAACTCCCCATCACCGCCGACTCCCTGCTCTGACCCGATCACCCGCACGCGCGAGCGTGCAACCCCGCGCGGCCGTCAGACCCACCCGGTGCGCAGGACAGGGCCGCTGTCGTACCCGCCCCCACGGGCCACGGCAGCGGCCCAACCCATCCGCCCGTCCCTTCGCGCCGGAGAACCTCCATGCTGAACATCGCGGACACGCGGCACACCTGGTGCCGCGAACAACGCCCCTTCGGAGCCATCGACACAGGGGGCGTCGCCTGGCTCAGACGTCCTTGATCTGTACGCGGTCGCCGCACAGTTTCGACCAGTCGTCGCGGTCCGAGGTCAGCACCAGGACGGGAGCCGGGACGCGGAGCGCCATCGCGGCGACGAGAGCGTCGATGGCGTACTTGTGGCCGTGCAGACCACCGGCGTCGCTCAGCAACTGCACTGCGGTGAGGCTGTCCGCCTGGGTGACGTCCTGGACCTGAAGACGGGAGAGCACCCAGTGCAGCCGGGCGGTATCCGTCTTCCCGTAGACGGCCTCCACCACCGTGAGAGCCGACACGAGGACGGGCACCCCTACGCGCCGAGCGGCCTCGATCCTTGTGACCATCTGGCGGTCGTTGCGCAGGAGCAGCGACAGCGCCTGGGAGTCCAGAACCAGGGACCTGGCCGCGGGTGCCTTCATGCGGCGCTGTCGCCGGACGCGTACGGTGCCGGTGCGTCGCCGAACAATTCACGCTGCGCGGCCTGGACCTCGGCCTCGCTCAACGGCTCGTGCTCGGCTTCGTAGCTGGCCACGATCTCGGCGAGGCCGTCCATCGCCAGCTGATGTCGGACCGCCTCCGTCACGTACGCGGACACGCCGCGCTTGCCGGTGCGCGTGCGCAGAGCGCCGAGGAGTTCCGAGGGCATCGAGACGGAGATGTTCTCCGTGCCGCCGGGGCGGGGTGACTTCATGAGGCCAGTCTAGTACAGGAACTATTACAACGTCGGGGTGCTGTGCAGCCCGCATCGTTGATGCGTAGTCTTGGCGCCCTTGGATCTTCTTGTACTTTGTCGCGAATTCCGTGCTGGGACGGTGCTGGGATGCGCCTGCATTTCCGCAGGTCAGAGCCTTGTGGTGGAGTTCCGGTTCAACGTCTAGCAGGCGACGCAGCACCACGTTACTGATCTGCAAACGCGCAGGTCAGAAGGGGCTCGACTCTTTTGGGTCGAGCCCCTGGTTCTTTCCGTGCTGCGTGGTGCTGCGGGTAGGCACCGTCGGACCGGTCGGTGTGGTCGGAGGCCGGCCTCCACCACACGGTGGCGGAGAAGAGAAAGTCGTAGCCCTCTGCCGCGCTCGGCAGCGCCGCGTCGACCACCCGCGTCTCCTGGTACGGCCGCTCCGTCGGCGCTGCGGGTGGTTTGGGTTCCCCCGGCTCGGACGGGTCGGCCGGCGCGCGGCCACCGCTGAGCACCGTCATCACAAGCAGCAGGGAGCCCGAGGGCCGGGAGATGGTGCTGGGACCGCTGAACCCCGCCGAGGTGGGGCGGATGCTCGGGCTGGAACCGGCGGAAGCCTTCGACGCCGCGCTGGTCACCGGCGGGTTGCCGCTGATCTGCGCGGAGTGGCCGCGGGGCACGGGGCTGTGGGACTTCCTCGGTGAGGCGCTGAGCGACCCGGTCTCGGCCCTGCTGGTGTCGGCCGAGCGTTCGCTGGCTGCCGAATTTCCCCCGCAGGCTCAGGCGCGTACGGTGCTGGCGGCCATCGGCAGTGGCGAGCGGACCTTCACCAACATCGCTCGTGCAGCCGGCGGAATCGGGGCCACACCCTTGCAGCGCGCGCTGGAGCTGCTCACGGGGGCCCCGCAGTGGGCGGCTACTGGACCCGCACCAATGACGTTGAGATCGATATCGTCGGGGCGGACCGCGCCCCCATTGCCAAGGAGCTGCTCTTCGTCGGCTCCATCAAGTGGCTGGAGCAGTCGCCCTTCGACGGGCACGATCTGGCAGCTCTCCATCGGCACCGGGCCGCCCTCACCGATGAACCTGTTCCAGTCGTGGCGGTCTCGCGCAGGGGAGTCGACTGTCCGGGGCTCGACGCCACATACGGCCCCGGAGATTTGCTGACCGCTTGGCCGCTGTGAGTGGTGGATTGCAGGCGCGGTACGGGGGTTGGTGAGCGCGATCAGACCGCGGACGTTGTTGCTGCGACATCTGATCCCTCGTCACCCGTTCACATCGTGATCACCGTTCGGTGTCGGCTGGGCTGCGGGCCGGCCGGACGTGTGAGTCAGGTCATCTTCTCTGTAGCGGGGAAGCGCTGTCATGCACACGCGTGTGCATGTAATGCTCGTGCGCAGCACGTTGGCAGGCCCCCACTGCACTCTTCCGAGGATGTACCTTGCCCAAAAACCCAAGAAATGCGCTGATACCGGCCCTGGTGGTCACCGCCCTGCTCGTCACTGGCTGCTCTGCGGCGGGAGCGGCCGGGACAGGCGCCGCGGCGGGCGGCGGAGCGGAGCCGGTGGCGGGGACGGTGGCGCCGTCTTCCTCCGCCAAGAAGGCCGGCACCTCCACCGCGGTCACCGCGTCCAAGACCACCTCGGCAGCGGTGGCCCATGCCGCCGACGGGGAGCCGTCGGCGAAGAAGTCGTCGCTGAAGGTGACTTCGTACGACGACAGCAATGGACGGGCCGTCGTCTCAGACGGTACGTCGAGCCGCAGCGCCGTGGCCGTCGGCGACGTCGTGGCCAGTGCACCGGTCCCCTCGGCCCCCGAAGGCCTGCTGGTCAAGGTCACCCGGGTGCTGGGTGAGACGGACAAGGGCACCAAGGTCGACACCGAACCGGCCACGCTCCACGAACTGCTCGGCAGCAGCAAGGTCAACGAAACGGCGTCGGTGGACCCTTCCGGCATCGAGGTCAAGGGACTCGACGCGGATGTCGAGGTCTCCGGGAAGAAGGGCAGCGGGGCCACCTTCGGTCCAGGCGGAGCGAAGGTGCCGCTGGGGAGCCTGCGTGTGGACGTCAGTGACTCGGTGCAGACCGCCGATGGCGCTTCGTCGTCCGCCAAGGCGTCGATCAAGGGCTACGTCCAGCTTGCTCCGGAAATCGAGTTCGCCTACGACGGTGACGCCCCCGGAAGCGGTGACAACCCCGACTCCGCCTACCTCGGCCTCTCCGGTGACTGGACCTCCCAGTGGGAGCTGGACGGGCAGGCGTCCGCCGCGCAGAAGGGCACGCGAGTGCCGTTCGCCGAACTGCACACCGATGTCGTGATCTACGTCGGTCCGGTGCCGGTCGTGGTCAACCTCGGCTACGTCCTCTACTACCAGGTGGATGCCGACGGAAAGGTCAGCGTCAAGGTCTCGCAGAGCGCGAAGGGCGACTTCAAGGCCGGCGGCAGCTACAGCCGGACCAAGGGGTGGACCCCGGTCAACGAGGCCGACATGACGGCCACGCCCGTCAAGTCGTCGGTGACGGCCGCGGGGAACGTGAAGGCCACGCTGGGAGCGGAGGCGTCCGTCGGCCTGTACGGGGCCGTGGACCTCACGGTCGACGTCGCACCGTACGCACGCGTCTCGGCAACGGGCCGGGGCACCGGGACCTCCGCCGGGTCCGGTGGCGCCGTGGTCGCGTGGGCGGTGTTCGGGGGCTATGACGTGACCGGAACACTCAACGCCCACCTGTCCGTCTTCAGTACGCCGATCGACAAGAGCATTCGGCTGTTCACCGTGCACGGCGAGAAGAAGCTCGACGAGGGCACCGGGACGCTCACCCCTCCGAAGAACCCGGCACTCCCCGCGCGACGTTGACGGCTTGAGGCCTGCCTGTGCCGTGTCGTCCCCGGTTCGGGGAAGCGGGGACGACACGGCCCCGCGGGTAAACGGGGACGGCACCGCCCCGCCCGTAAACGGGGACGGCACGGCTCCCGCGCGTAAACGGGGACGGCACCGCCCCGCCCGTAAACCGGGACGACACCGCCCCGCGCGGGTGGATGTTCCGGTTCAACGCCCGGCGCTTCTCGCCCTTCGGCGAGCATTCCGCAGGACCCGCAGCGTGCCCGGCAGCGGAGGGCTCGCGGAGCCGTGCAGCAGCCCCGCTCCGCGCGCCAGTGCCGCGTCGGCGGTCAGCAGCTCGATCTCGATGAACGCGTTCAGCAGGGTCCGGCCGGGAGCCGAGACCTGGGTGAGCAGCTCCTGGGCTCCCTCCAGGGCGGCCCGGGCCGCCCTGACCTCGTGCTCCACCAACAGGACGAGCCCCGGCGGCTCGTGCCCCACCGCGAGGTCGGCCACCGTGACGGAGCAACGCGCCAGCGTCTGAGCCGGAATGCCCACACGCCCTTCCGCGACGTCCTCGGCGAGATCATTGACGAAGTCCAGCCGCTGGCTGCCTTCCATGAGCGTGCGGCACATCGCCCGGTACCCGCCGTCATCGTCGTCAGGGCCCAGCAGTACGGCGACCAGCATGAAGGCGGGCAGTGAGTAGGCGTCCACGTAGGCCTGGTAGTCGGCCTCGGAGACGAAGCCGGTGAAGTCCAACTCGGCGCCGGCGGTGGACAGATACTCCTCCACCGCGCCCCGAAGCCGTGGATACGCGGCGACGGTGTGCAGCAAGGTGCGGATCAGCGGCTCGTCGGCCACTCCCGTGTCCAGCGCCTTGCGTACGTGCTGCTCCCAGGACGCCCACGCCGCGACCCGCTGCGGCTTCGAGCCGGTGTCCAGCAGGTTGTCCCCGTGGTGCATCACGGCCGTCGCGGCCACCACATGCGGCAGCACCGACGGCGGCAGCAGCAGACGGGCCGCCAGATAGGAACTACGGCGGAACCGCGCCACCAGCCGACGCCCGTCGTCGTAGTCGTTCCGGAGCTCCGGCTCCCGGACCCCGGCCGCCGTCAGGCTCCGCTTCCACGTGCTCAGCTTCGTCACCGTCCCTGGCCTTCGGAGTAAGTGGCCCAGTGGAGAGGGCAGCTGATGCTATGCCACGCACCCGTGGCCGCCGTCCGGCACGCCTCCCCCGGGGCACCTCGTGGCCGTCGCGGCGCTGAGCGGACCGGAAGAGGCCGGCCCCTTGGGTTCGCCCGTGCTCCGGGGCGCGTGTCCGGGCCCCCGCCAACGGCCCGGTCTCCTCCTTAGGTTGAGGCGGATCTCAACCGTCAGCCGATGCAGGGAACGAGCGTGCATTGGTTGAATGCTCGTGCCGAATCAAAAGAATGTGGGGGTCGGGATTTGGAAGCGCTGCTGGTTCTGACGGACAGTGAGCGGGCTCAGCTCGTCGAGAAGCTCGAAGGCGTCGAGGCCAGTCCTTACAAGGACTACCCGGCATTCAGCGAACTTATTTCCAAGGTCGTGGCCGACGGCGGAGTTCCCGCTCGGCTCCTCGAGGCGGCCGAGCAGATTCGACTCGAGCGTTCCCAGGGACTTGCCGAGGCGCATGTCCTGCGTAACTGCCCGGTGGACGAGGACCTCCCGGAGATCGGCAACGAGGATCCCTCCAGCGAGAAGAAGAGCCGGAAGATCACGTTCATCGGTGAGGGATTCCTGGAGCTGCTGGCCCAGATCACCAAGACACCGCTGCTGTCCTACGCGAATCGCTTCGGCGGCGACTTCTTCATCGACGTCATCGCCATCAACAAGTACCTGGGACAGCAGACCGGCTACAACGGCGGCGAGGTGGTGTTCCACAACGACCGCACCGCTCACCCCGTCCGGGCCGACTACATCACCCTGCTGGGCATGCGCTGCCCGACCGAGGACCTGGTCTTCACCGGCTTCGTCTCCGGCCGTCGGCTCATCGCCGAACTGTCGCCGGAAATACAGCAGGTGCTGCGCAAGCCGTACTTCATCACCCCGTTCGACGTCGTCTCCCGGGACGCGAACGCCGAGCTCGGCAGCACGCCGACGCACGCGATCCTGAGCGGGGTCTCCGCACTGCGCTACCTCGACACGCACACCTCGACCGCCCCGGACGCGCCCGTCGAGGCCAAGGACGCGCTGCTGGCGCTGAAGAACGCGCTGACCCGCGTGCCCAAGGAGCGGCACCGCATGCAGGAGGGCGACGTGCTCACGTTCGCCAACCAGCACGGCCTGCACAACCGGGAGCAGATCGAGATCAGCGACGCCCAGCGCGCGCTCGGCCGCTGGCTGCTCAAGACCTACGCCTTTGCGGACCAGGCCGCGGCCGATGCGCACAGCGACGCCTGGATCGACGGGATCCCGGGCAAAGTCGGCGACTGATCCCTGTTCTCCACTCGACCTGCAAAGGAATACGTATGTCTGATCAGGGTGACTCAAGCGCACTTCCGCAGCTTTACGGCGGCGTTCCCGGGGAGTCTTTCGGACCGGTGAACTACAAGTTCGAGCCGCTGATTCGAGATGGCCGTATCGGCGCCGAGATTCATTCGCTCTACTCGACGGAAGAAACCGGCGAGAACGGCCCCGCGGCGGCCATAGTCCGCTATCTGCCGAGTGCGCACGCTCAGCCGCACCGGCACCCCGGATACGAAATCATCTGGATCGTCGAGGGCGAGCTCGAGACCGACGACGGTGTTTATCCCGCGGGCAGCCTGCTGGTGATGCCTCCCGACAGCGTGCACACCCCGCGCAGCCCCAAGGGTGCCGTCGGACTCGTGGTGTGGGAGCAGCCGGTACGGCCTGCTCAGTGATCGGTTCGAAGCGTTGAGGGCTGTGCGGGACCTACTCGCGCAGTAGCCGTATCCGCAGAGGGCAGGGCTTCTGCGGGGAGAGCGCCGCACGGCCCTCCTTCACCCAAGGAATCACATGACCAACAAGCAAGCCGCACGACGCATCGGGATATTCGACACGACGCTGCGCGACGGAGAGCAGGCTCCCGGCAACGCCATGTCCGCGCAGGACAAGCTCGATCTGGCGCTCCGGCTCGAAGCGCTGAACGTGGACGTGATCGAGGCCGGCTTCCCGGCGTCGTCGTCCAGCGACTTCGAGGCCACCCAGGCGGTCTCCGCGGCACTGAGCCGGGCCCAGGTGGCAACGTTGTCCCGGGCCCGCAGGGACGACATCGAGAAGGCGGTCCAGGCCGCGGGCAGCCGCAACCACGTCCTGCAGATCATGGGGACCGGCAGCGACATCCACCTGGAGCACAAGCTCGGCATCACCCGGCAGCAGGCGATCGACGACGCCGTGGACGCGGCGAAGCTGGCCACCTCCCTCGGGGTGGAGACCGTGGCGGTGGGGATCGAGGACGCCACGCGCGGCGACTTCGGCTATCTCCAGCAGCTGACCGAGCGCGCGGTGGAGGCCGGGGCCCGCTATGTCCCGATCGCCGACACCTCCGGGTGCGCGTCCCCCCAGGAGTTCGGCGACCTCATCGCCAAGATCCGGGAGTGGGCGCCGGCGCCGGTGCGCATCGGCGTGCACTGCCACAACGACTTCGGCCTCGCGACCGCCAACGCGATCGCCGGACTCCAGGCCGGCGCGGACGACGTCCAGGTCACGGTCGGCGGCATCGGCGAGCGGGCCGGCAACACCGCCATGGAGGAGGTCGCCGCCCTTCTCGCCTACAAGGGCGACCAGTTGGGCCTGTACACCGAGGTCGACCTCGCCGGCATCTACGCCGTCTACAACCGTCTCCGCGAGGTCATCCGCCTAGAAGAGCCGCGGAACAAGGCCATCTTCGGCAAGTACGCGTTCGGGACGGCGGCGGGCATCCACCAGGCGGGCATGCTCCGCAACCCGGCGACGTACGAGTACGTCGAGCCGTCCCGCTTCGGCAGGGAGCGCACCCTGCTGATCAGCCGGCACTCCGGCCGGGCCGTACTGCGTCACCTGCTGAGTGAACTGGGCCTGAAGATCGACGAGTTCAAGCTGAACGAGATCTACCGCGAGTACATCGCCGAGCGGGTCGAGAGCGACTGCGAGGACATCTCCGTGCTGCGGGAACGCCTGGCCGCCGAGCTCGCTCCGGTGCCGAGCTGACCGGGGAGCACGAAATGATCAGCCACATAGTCTGTTTCCGGTTTCTGCCGGGGATCACCTGGGCGGACCCACGGGCCGTCGCGGCCGAGGCCATCTCCCGCGCCCATCCCGAGCACATCCCCGACATCGTGTCCTGGTCGGTGGGACGCAACACCACGATCCGTGAAGCCGCCCATGACTTCGCCGTGATCGGCCAGTTCGAGGACCGGGCCGCGCTCGACCGGTACCGGGTCCACCCCGACCACCAGCGGGGCGTGCGGGCCTGGACCGAGCTGAGCACGTGGGTGGTGGTCGACCTCGACGACTCCGAGGACGCGCTGCTCGCGGAGCCGGCCCGATGAGCGCCGAGTTCACGGCTTCGGAGATCACCGGCGGCAAGTGCGCGGTGGTGGTGAGCGACCAGCTTCCCGCCGGGTTGGGGGCCAACGCCGCCTCGGTCCTCACGATGACCCTGGGCCACCGGGTCCCCGGGCTGCTCGGGCCGGATGTCAAGGACGCCGACGGCGTCGTGCACCCGGGGATCGTCCTGATCCCGGTGCCCGTGCTGACCGCGTCGAACGACCGGCTCCGGGAGATCTGGGAGCTCGCCGGGCACGGCGATGTGGTCCGGGTCGGCTTCAGCTCACTGGCGCAGTCCTGCCGCACGTACGACGAGTACACCGACCGGCTGTCCGGGACGGCGACACAGGATCTCGACTTCGTCGGGGTGGGTGTGTTCGGCCCGCGGAAGCCGGTCAACAAGATCGTCGGCAGCCTTCCGCTGATGCGCTGACCTCCGCCGGCATCCGCAGACCTCAGCCACGACAGACCGAAAGGACAGCGGTGTTCACCCTCTTCAGGCCGGAACTCGAGGCCATTGCCCGCGAAGCCATCACGGAGCAGCGACAGCTCCACAAGGGCGGCTGGTCGGCCGGGGATCTGCACGCGCTGCAGATGGAGCGGGCCGCGGAGACCATCCGCTACGTCCGGGCCAACTCGGCTTTCTACCGGGACCGGTTGAGCGATGTCGGCCTCGCCCCAGCCGGGCCGATCAGCGCGCAGGAGCTCGCGGCGGTGCCGTTCACCACCAAGGACGACCTGCGCGCGGACCTGTTCGACGTCATGTCGCAGCCGATCGACAAGGCCTGGGTCTTCTACGAGACGACCGGCACGACCGGCCGCGCCACCCCGTGCCCCCGGGACGAGCGCGACTCCATCGTCAACAACACCGCCCTGACGCTGGCGTACGAGGAGATCTTCGCCCAGCACGGCGAGCGTCACGTGGTCGCGGTGATGGGGCCGACCGAACTCCACTCGACCGGCGACACCTTCGGCGACGTACTGCGCAATCTTGGCCACACCGTGGTCAAGATGTGGCCGCACTCGCCGGTCGTCGGGTTCCCGCGTGCGCTGGCCCTGCTGGAGCAGCTCGGCGTGACCGCGCTGGTGTGCACCCCCGGCATGGCCATCTCGCTGGCCAAGGCGGCCCGTGCCGCCGGTGTCGACCTGAAGTCCCGCCTCGGGATCCGGCTCATCCTCACCCTCGGTGAGCTGACCTCGCCGGCCATGCTGGAGAACCTGGGCGACCTGTGGTCGGCGAGCGTCTACAACTGCATGTACGCCTCGCAGGAGGCGTCGATCATGGCGGCCTGCCATGCGGACGGACAGCTGCACACGGTCCCGCTGAACAACTACTTCGAGGTGGTCGACCCGGAGACGGGTCAGGCGGTCGACGCGGTGAACGGGGTGCGGGAGGGCGAGCTCGTCGTCACGCACCTGTACCAGGGCGCCAAGCCCCTGGTGCGGTACCGCACCGGTGACATGGTCCGGCTCTCCGCGCAGGACGGTTCGGTCCACGAGGTGCTGCAGCCGATCGGCCGGGTCCGGGACGCGCTGCACCTGGGCGGCCGGCGGGTGACCGCCTTCGACCTGGAACAGGCTCTGTTCACCCACATCCGCGGTGTCATCGACTACTTCCTGTTCATCGACGAGGTGGACGGGCAGGACCTGGTCACCGTCAATCTCGAGCCGGCGGACGAGGCGGCGGGCCTGCGCATCGACCGGGAGGCGATCCGGCGGGCCGTCGCCGGCACCTTCGGCGTCCGCTGCGAGGTCGTACTCGGCTCCATGGACGCCATCACCAGCACCGGCGCCATGGTCAGCTGGAAGGCCGCGCGGATCCACGACCGGCGGGCCGGCGAGCCCGAGCCGGAGCGACTGGCCGCGCTGGCGATCGCCACGGGACGTGACGCGCGATGACGACCGCCGTGGCCGCACCCCTATACGCCTTCCACAACGGGGAGTTCGTGGAGGCGGCCGCCGTCCGGCTGCCGCTGAGCACACAGGCCCTGCACTACGGGACCGGTGTCTTCGAGGGCATTCGCGCGTACGCCCAGGAAGGCCCGGCCAAGCTCGCGGTGTTCCGGCTCCGGGAGCACCTGGAGCGCCTGGAACGGTCCGCCGGTACGCTGCGCATCCAACTCCCGCTCAGCACTGAGGAGTTGACCGAAGTCGTACTGGACCTGCTGCGGCGCAACAACAGCGGCGGCGACACGTACATCCGTCCTCTCGCCTACAAGCTCGCGCTCGAACCCGGCACGCCGTTCGGTGTCCGGCTGAGCGGTGTCTCCGCGCAGTTCACCGTCACCACGGTGCGGATGGGTTCGTACGTGCCGAGCGAAGGCCTGCGCTGCAAGGTGAGCACGGTCCGCCGGGTGCCGTCGGTGAGTGTCCCGTCCGGGGCGAAGATCACGGGCACCTACGCCAACAACGCGCTGGCCGTCGAGGAAGCCCATGCCGAGGGGTGCGACGACGCGCTGATGCTCGGCCTCGACGGCAACCTCACCGAGGCGAGCACGTCCAACGTCTTCGTGGTCGGCCGGGACGGAAGCGTCGCGACACCCCCGGTCACCGCCGACATCCTGCCTGGCATCACCCGGGCGACCGCCATCGAGCTGTTCGAGCGCGAGTTCGGCACAGCGGTCGAGGAGCGTCCGGTGGCCGCGGCTGAACTGGCGGAGGCCGAGGAGGTGTTCACCACCGGCACGGGGGTCGAGATCTGCCCTGTGACATCGATCGACCACCGCAAGGTCGGCACGGGACGGGCGGGGGCCGTGACCTCGAAACTCCGCGATGTCTACGACGAGGTGGTGCGCGGCCGGCGCCCCGACTACGCCTCCTGGCTCACGCCCGTCCATTCCATATGACTCCGCACGACTGATGCACCGAGGTACAGGGGGAAGGAAAGCAGTGGAGCAATCAATAGACCAGGGGTTCTTGGACATCTCGCTGCCCACCACGGCCAAGGGGTGGAAGGTGGCCACGCTGGGCCCGACCGGCACGAGCAGTGAGCTGGCGGCCCAGCACCTCATCAAGCGGCTTCCCGGCGTGGCCGTCGAGCCGACTCCCGAGCTGTTCCACAGCTACGAGATGGCGTCGAGGGCGGTGATCCAGGGCACGGCCGACCTGCTGGTGGTGGCCAACGCCTACGCCAACGTCTCCGAGTTCTACATGGACACCACGCTCAGCCTGGTCGGTGCGTACCACTACCAGACCCCTCAGTACGGGATCGCGGCGCCGGCCGGCGTCACACTGACCGGGCCGGTCCGGATCGCCAGCCACCCGGCGCCGGTCCCCCTGATCGAGCAGCTGCTGCCGAAGGACCTGAGCGTCAAGGAGGTCGTGCCGGCCGACTCCACCAGCGCGGCCGCGCTCGCGGCCCGGTCGGGCCGGGTCGACGCGGCCCTGACCACCCAGCCCTCGGCCGAGCGGTACGGGCTGACGTTCATCTCGGAAACCCGGCCCATCGACATGCTCTGGTCGGTCTTCCGCCTGGCCCGGGCCGTCGACCCCGTGGCGGCCTGACATGGGGAGGACGCTCGCCGAGAAGATCTGGTCCAGCCATGTCGTGCGGCCCCTCGACGACGGTGCCGATCTGCTCTACGTGGACCTGCACGTCCTGCACGAGGTCAACACGCCACGGGCCTTCGACGATCTGCGGGCGTCGGGCAGGACCGTCCGCCGCCCGGACCGCACCCTCGCGGTCGAGGACCACAACACCCCGACCAGGGACGGCGCGCTGGAGGACCTGGCGGGGCGGCGGCAGCGTGAGCTGATCCGCGCCAACTGCGCCGAGTTCGACATCCAGCTGCACCGGCTGGGCGACGCCGACCAGGGGATCGTGCACGTCATCGTCCCCGAACTGGGCCTGGCCCGGCCCGGCATGACGATCGTCTGCTGCGACTCGCACACCTCGACGCTCGGCGCCCTCGGCGTGCTCGCGTTCGGCATCGGGACCGGCCAGGTCGAGCACGTGCTCGCCACCCAGACCCTGCCCGTGCACCGGCCGAAGGACCTCGCCGTCGAGGTCTCCGGCGTGCTGCCGGACGGGGCCACGGCCAAGGATCTCGCGCTCGCGCTGATCGCCCAGATCGGCACCGGGGGCGGGCAGGGCAGCGTCATCGAGTATCGCGGCGAGGCCATCCGCCGGCTGTCCATGGAAGGCCGGATGACGCTCTGCAACATGAGCATCGAGGCCGGCTCGCGGGCCGGCCTGGTGGCGGCCGACGACGTGACGATCGACTACCTGCGCGCCCGGCCGGCCGCCCTGGGCAAGGGCGAGGACTTCGCCGCCGCCGAGGCCCGGTGGCGCGGGATGCGCAGCGACGACGACGCCCGGTTCGACGACGTCGTGCACCTCGACGCCACCCGCGTCGGCCCCCGGGTCTCCTGGGGTACCAATCCCGCGCAGAACCTGCTCATCGACGGGCGGGTCCCGTCCAGGACGGACTTCGCCACCGCCGAGGACTGGGCCTCCGCCGAGCGGTCCATGGACTACATGGGCCTGCGTCCGGGCCAGGTGGTGCGGGACCTCGAGGTGAGCACGGTCTTCCTCGGCTCGTGCACCAACGGGCGGATCGAGGACCTCCGCGAGGCCGCGTCCGTCCTTGACGGGCGTCGTGTCGCCGACGGCGTACGCATGCTGATCGTGCCCGGCTCCGCGGCCGTCCGGCGCCAGGCCGTCGACGAGGGCCTGGACAAGGTGTTCGACGCGGCCGGCGCGGACTTCCGTGCCGGGGCCGGCTGCTCGATGTGCTGTGCGCTCAACGAGGACCGGCTGGCGCCGGGCGAGCGGGCCGCGTCCACCAGCAACCGGAACTTCGAGGGACGCCAGGGCAAGCAGTCACGGACCCACCTCGTCTCGCCCCGGGTCGCGGCCGCCACCGCGGTCTCCGGCCACTTCACCACACCGGAGGACCTGTGAGCGAGCCCGCCCTGCGCACCGGGACCGCGGTTCCGCTGCGGCGCGACGACGTCGACACCGACCAGCTCGCGCCGGCCCGGTTCGTCCCGTACTACCGGCCGAACGGTTTCACGAACATCCTGCTCGCGGACTGGCGCAGCGATCCCGCCTTCGTCCTCAACCAGCCCCAGTACCAAGGGGCGACGGTCCTCGTCGCGGGTCGCGACTTCGGGACCGGGTCATCCCGTGAGTCGGCCGTCTGGGCCCTGCAGAGCGCGGGTTTCCAGGTGGTCGTCGCCGACCGGTTCGGCGACATCTTCCGGGGCAACGCCACGACCCGGGGCCTGTGGACGGCCGAGGTCGACCACGAGGTGATCGAACGGCTGTGGGCGGAGATCGAGGCGGACCCGTGGCTGACCGTCACGGTCGACCTGGCCACCCGGCGCCTGAGCTGCGGTGCCGTGGAGAGCCCGTTCCGGATCGACGAGCCGCTGCGGCGCCGCCTGTTGGAGCCGGGCGACCGGATCGCCGAGACGCTGGCCCACCTCGCCGAGATCGAGGAGTACGAGGCGAAGGAACCCGCCCTGTGACGGTCGAGGCCGGCAGCAACGGACCCGGCCGGACCGGGCACAGCTTCTTCCGGGCACCGCTCGGAAGCGGACAGCGGACAGACGACGTCCGCGGATCGCGCGTAACGCGGAACTGACGAACCATCACATCGCGCGCCGAACTCCCCCCATATCCTTCGGAAAAGGTCATTCATGCTCAGCCAAACGTTCTCCGCGCCCGGTGCTCCGGCGCCGGCAGCACGGTATTCACCGGTCGTCCGCCGGGGACCGCTGCTCGCGGTCTCGGGGCAGGTCCCGTTTCTCCCCGGTCAGCTCGAAGGTCCCACCCCGGGCTTCCGTGAGCAGGCCCGGACGGTGTTCACCTACCTCCAGGAGCTGCTCGAGACCGCCGGCGCCAGTGTCTCCGACGTCCTGATGGTCAGGCTCTATCTGGCCCGTGAAGAGGACTTCGCGGCCATGAACGAGATCTTCGACGAGGTGTTCGGCGAGGTCCGGCCGGCCCGCACGACGGTATGGGTGCACCTGCCGGGAGAACTGCTGATCGAGGCCGACGTCCTGGCGGTGATCGGCGCATGAGCACGAACGTGAAGGCCGCCGAACGTCGCCTCCCCACCGTCGGCGCCAACCACCGCTGGGTGATCCTCAGCATCGGTGTCGCGGCGCAGGCCAGCTTCTCCGCCGCGATCTCCGGGCTCCCGGTGGCGGGCCCCCAGCTGCGCTCCCAGTACGGACTGAGCAACTTCCAGCTCGGCCTGGTGATCGGCGTGATCTACCTGGGCATCGCCGCGTCCGAGATCCTCTGGGGGGTGTGGACGGACCGCTTCGGCGAACGCCGGGTCCTGCTGCTCGGCCTGCTCTCCACCGGCGCGGTGCTCGCCCTCATGGGGGTCGCCCTGGTGCCCAGTCACGGTGACGCGCCACCGCTCGCACTGCTCGTCCTGGCGATGCTCCTCGTGGGTCTCTTCGGCGGCAGCATCAACGGCTCGTCCGGACGAGCGGTGATGACCTGGTTCCAGGACGGTCAGCGCGGTCTGGCCATGAGCATCCGGCAGACGGCGATGCCCGCGGGCGGCGCCATCGGCATCGCCGTACTCCCGGGCCTGGCCAGCAGCTCCGGCTTCCGCCCGGTCTATCTGCTGCTCGCCGCCCTGTGCCTCGCCGCGGCCGCGGCCACCTGGCGCTGGCTCCACGAGCCCCCGGAGGTCACCGCGGCCGCCGGAGCCGTGCAGGTCGACAGCCGCTCCCCGCTGCGCCGCTGGGACGTCTGGCGGCTGGCCCTGGCCAGCTCCCTGCTGACCGTGCCGCAGTTCGGAGTGATCACCTTCCTCGCGATCTATCTGCACGACGTCGAGCACGCGGGCGTTCTCGCCGCCGTGGTCGCCATGTGCATCGTGCAGTTCGGCGGCGGTGCGGCCCGTATCTGGAGCGGCCGGTTCACGGACAAGCGAGGCAACCGGCGCCCGATGATCAGGATCCTCGGTGCGCTGTCCGCGGTGGCGCTCGGCGTCTCCGCGCTGCTCGCCCAGGCGTCCTCCCCGGCCGCCGTCGTCGCGCTGGTGCTCGGCGGTGTGTTCGCCAACGCCTGGCACGGCGTGGCCTACACCGAGATCGCCTCGATGGCGGGAGCCGGCCGCGCGGGCACCGCGCTCGGCCTGGAGAACACCATGGTGTTCGCGATGGGCTTCGTGATCCCGCTGTTCATCCCGCTGCTGCTCGGCTGGTCGACCTGGAGCGTGGTGTGGCTGTTCGCGGGCGTCGCGTCGGCCGTCGCCGTGCCGCTGGTCCCACGGAAGGAGAAAGCGGCATGAGTCCGGAGGCCACGGACACCATCGCGAGCTGGCGGACCGAGATCGACGTCCTCGACGAGAGGATCATCTCGCTCCTGGAGCAGCGGATGGCGTTCTCCCTGAAGATCCAGCGGACCCGGATGAGCGACGGCGGCAGCCGGCTCGCCTCGGACCGCGAGCAGTGGATCGTCCAGCGGTACGCCGACCGCCTCGGCGACCCCGGCACCCAACTGGCGGATCTCGTACTCGAGTTGTGCCGTGGAAACGCGAGGCAGACACGATGACCAGGATCGCCGTCGTCGGGGGCGGACCCCGGGCCATGAGCATCCTGGAGCGGCTCGCCGCCCGGGCGTCCGAGTCCCTCGAACCGGTCGAGATCCATCTCATCGACTCCGTGCAGGTCGGCTGCGGCCAGGTCTGGCGCACCGACCAGCCGGACTGGTACCTGATGAACACGGTGGCCGGCGAGATCACCGCGTTCTCCGGTCCGCCGGACGGGGGGCCCGCCCGGCCGGGCGCCGGCCCCTCGTTCGCCCAGTGGTGGGACATGGTCGACCCGGGGCGCGAGCACGCCAACGACTACGCGCCGCGCGGCATTTACGGCCGGTACCTGCTCTTCCTCCTCGACACGATCGAGCGGGCGCTGCCGTCCTCCGTCACCCTGCACCGGGTCGTCGCCACCGTGAGCGACCTGCGCAGGGAGGGGGAGGGGTTCCGCCTGTCCCTCGACGACGGCAGCGAGCTGTACGCCGACCAGGCGGCCCTCGTCACGGGCCACGCCCGGCCGCGGTTGTCGGGGCGCCTGCTCGAACTCCAGCGGTTCGCGGAGAGCCACCCCAACCTCCGCTTCATTCCCGGGGGTTCGGCCGCGGACATGCCGCTGCCGGACATCGCCCCGGGCAGCAAGGCCGGCGTGATCGGGATGGGGCTCACCTTCTACGACGTGGTGGCCGCCCTCACGGTCGGGCGCGGCGGCAGCTTCACCGAGTCGCCGGACGGTCTCGTCTACACGCCGAGCGGGAACGAGCCGTACCTCGTCGCCGGTTCGCGCAGCGGGTTCCCGCAGCCGGGACGCGGCCGCAACCAGAAGCCGTCCGGCTTCGGCTACCGGCCCGTCTTCTTCACCGAGGACCTCGTCCGCGCCTCCGCGGGTGCCGAACGCCTGGACTTCCACCGGCACTTGCTGCCCCGGCTGCGGGCGGAGGTCGACTTCGTCTACTTCACCACGGTGCTGCGCGAACGCTCCGGAGCGGCCACCGCCGACGAGTTCGCCGCGCGGGTGCGGGCCGGCGGCGGCGCCTCGGTCTCCGACCTCGCACGGTGCGCCGCGGACTTCGGCCTCGGGGACCTGCCAGGTCTCGACTTCGACACCCTGGCCCTTCCGTTCGCCCACCGGACCTTCGCCGACCGGGCCACCTTCGACAAGGAACTGCTGGTCGCGCTGGACGCCGACGTGCGCGAGGCGGAGCGCGGCAACGTCGACTCCCCGGTCAAGGCCGGCCTCGACATCCTGCGCAGTCTGCGCTGGATCATCCGGGAGCTCACCGACTTCGGCGGGCTGGCTGCGGCATCGCACCGGGACGGCCTCGTCGACTGGTACGCACCGCGCAGCGCCTTCCTCGCCGCCGGGCCGCCCCTGGTCCGGCTGCGCGAGACGCGCGCCCTGATCGAGGCGGGAATCCTGCGGGTCATCGGGCCCCAGGCCACCTACGTGACCGATGCCGAGACAGGGAAGTTCGGCGTCGTCTCACCCGCGATACCGGGAGCGTCCGAGGCGGTCGACACCATCATCGACGCCCGGATCCCGGCGCCCGACGTCCGGGCGGACACCTCCCCGTTGACCCGCATGCTGCTGCGCCGTGGGCTGTGGCGGGAGTTCGTCAACGGCGGGGAGTTCCACACCGGAGGTGTCGCGGTGACCCGGTCGCCGTTCCACCCGATCGGCGCGGACGGCCGGCCGGTACAGGGTCTGTACGTGCTCGGCATCCCCACCGAGTACTCCCGCTTCTTCACCCAGGTCGTCGCGACCGGGCCCACCGCGTGGAGCGAGTTCATGCGTGACGCGGACGACGTCGCGTCCCACCTGCTGCGCTCCGCCGAACTGAACGTCCACCAGTCCTTGGTGATCGGAGGCTGAAGATGTCACGGTCAGCACTGCTCGTGCTCGACATGGTCAACGAACTCGTCCACCCCGACGGGCACTACGCGCACGTGTCCCTCAAGCAGGTGGCCGCCCGCGGGGTGATCGACCGCACCGCGGCCGCGATCGAACGCGCCCGCGCGGACGGCATACCCGTCATCTACGTCGTGCTCGGCTACAGCAGCCACTACGAGGACTGGCCCGCCGCGTCCAGCCTCTTCGGGCCGCCCGACCCGGAGCACCGCTTCACCCTCGGCAGCTGGGGCACCCAGGTCCACGAGCGGCTGACGCCCGAGCCCGGTGAGGACATCGTGGTCAAGCAGCGGGTGAGCCCGTTCTACTGCACGAACCTCGAATTCCTGCTCAGATCCCGGAAGATCGACACACTGCTGCTCACCGGGGTCGCCACCGACCTGGTGGTGCTCACCACCGCCCGCGAGGCGCACGACCGCGACTTCGCCGTCCAGGTGCTCGAGGACGCCACGGCCACCGGGGACGAGGAACTGCAGGACGCCGCACGGCTCATGCTCGCCCGCACCGCCGTGGTCACAAGCGTCGACCAGGCACTCCCGGAGGCGGGGCGGGCCGCCGCATGAGCACCCGGTCCGCGCCGGTCGCGGCGTCCATCGGACGGTCGCCCACCGTCGCCCTCCTCGACGAGGTCCAGCGCCAGAAGGCCCGCGGCGTCGACGTGGTCAACCTCAGCGGCGGCGAGCCCGACTTCGCGACGCCCGACCACGTGGTCCGGCCGGCCGTCGAGGCGTTGCAGGCCGGCTTCACGCACTACACGGCGAGCCGGGGCATCCTGGAGCTGCGCGAGGCCATCGCGGGCAAGCTGCACGCCGACAACGGGATCGTCGCGGACCCCGGGACCGACATCATCGTCACCCCGTCGGCCAAACACGGGATGTTCATCGCCCTCGCCGGCGTCATCGGGCCCGGTGACGAGGTGCTCGTGCCGTCGCCCGCCTGGGTCAGCTACGCCCCGATGATCACGCTGCTCGGGGGGCGCGCGGTCGACGTACCGCTCGATCCCCGGGACGGGTTCACGATCACCGCGGAGCAGCTGTCGGCCGCGGTCACCCCGCGTACCCGGGCCATCCTGGTGAACACCCCGAACAACCCGACGGGCCGCATGCTCACCGCCGCCGAGGCCGACGCCATCGCGGAGGTCGCCGGCCGGCACGACCTCGCCGTACTCGCGGACGAGATCTACGAGTACATCCGCTACGACGGCCGGCCGCACCGCAGCCTGGCCGCCTGGCCGGGCTGCGAAGGCCGCACGCTCACCATCAACGGCTTCTCCAAGAGCTACGCCATGACCGGCTGGCGGCTCGGCTACGTGGCGGGTCCGGCGGCCGTGATGCGGGACGTCGTGAAGGTGCAGGAGCACACCGTCGGCTGCGCCGCCTCGTTCGTCCAGCGCGGCGCGCTCGCCGCGCTGAGCGGGGAGTCCCGCGTCGCCGTCGACGAGATGGTGGCGAGCTACGACGCCCGGCGACGGCTCCTCGTCGGCGCGCTCAACAAGATCCCCGGTATTTCCTGCGCCGACCCCGAAGGTGCCTTCTACGTCCTGCCGGACATCTCCCGGCTCGGATTCGGATCGGCACAGGAATTCTCCGCCTGGCTGATCGAGCGCGCCGGGGTCGTCGTCACGCCCGGAAGTGCTTTCGGTCCCACCGCGGAACAGCATGTCCGGCTTTCCTTCGCGGCGTCATCCGACACCCTGACGGCCGCCGTCGACCGCCTCGCCGCGGCGCTCGAAACCAGGGAAGTCCCGCAGTGAATACGATCCTGACGCGCTGACCGGCGTCACGAGCGCCCGGCGGAAACGCACCCTACGCAGCCCGTGCACACGAGACCAGCCGGCACGGGACATTCATGAGGAGCCGGAGTTGGACACGAAGCAGAAAGCCGCCTTCCTCCCCTCGGGGGAGCCGGGCACCGACCCCGTTCAGCTGCTCACACCCGAAGGCGAACGCGTCCAACACCCCGGGTACCCGCTCGACATCACTCCCGGTGAACTGCGCGAGCTGTACCGCGACATGGTGGTCGCCCGACGGATCGACAGCGAAGCGGTCGCCCTGCAACGCCAGGGCGAGCTGGCCCTGTGGGCGTCGCTGCGCGGGCAGGAGGCCGCCCAGGTCGGCTCCGCGCACGCCACCCGGCGCGACGACCACATCTTCCCCACCTACCGCGAGCACGCCGTCGCGCTGCACCGCGGAGTGGACCCGCTGGCACTGCTGCGCCTGTACCGCGGTGTGGACAACGGGAGCTGGTCCACCTCGGACCACGGCATGAACATCTACTCGCTGGTGATCGGCGCACCCACCCTGCACGCGACCGGCTATGCCATGGGTGTCGCGATGGACGGCGAGGAATCGGCGGTCCTCTCCTATTTCGGGGACGGCGCGTCCAGCCAGGGCGATGTGTCCGAGGCATTCAATTTCGCCGCGGTCCGACAGGCCCCCGTGGTGTTCTTCTGCCAGAACAACCAGTGGGCCATCTCCACCCCGGTGGCGTTGCAGTCACGCGTCCCCATCCACCGCCGGGCGGCCGGATTCGGTTTCCCCGGCCTCTATGTGGACGGCAACGACGTCCTCGCGGTGCTCGCGGTGACGCGGGCGGCGCTGGCCCACGCCCGCAGCGGCGCCGGCCCCGTCCTGGTCGAGGCCCTCACCTACCGGATGAACGGCCACGCGACCTCCGACGACCCGACGCGCTACCGGGGCGAGGAGGAGACCGCCCGCTGGGCACGCAAGGATCCCCTGGCGCGGCTGGCCTCCTACCTGACCCGGGAAGGCCAGGCCGACGAGGGCTACTTCGCGACGGTGGACAAGGAGGCCGAGGAGCTGGCGGTCGGCGTGCGCGAGCAGGTGCGCGCGCTGCCCTCACCGTCCATGGACGCGGTCTTCGACCATGTCTACGCCGAGCCCCACCCGCTGGTGGACGAGGAGCGCGCGGAGTACACCCGCTTCCGGCAGACGCTGGCCGACCCGTCCTCCTGAGCCCGCGCGGTCCCCTCGTCCTGTTTCTCCTCCTCCTTAAGTTCAGAAGAACTCGGCCATCAGCCGATGCGGGGAGGAGAAAGGGACTGCTTGAATTGTCCCGGAGTTGATCGGGGCCCCGCCAGAACCGTTCACCTCGTGTTCCGTACTCCCGCTTTTGTCGGCGACCCTGCCGCGGGTCTGAATTCCCTCTTCAGAATTCTCACTGCAACGGAAGGGAGCGGCGGTAGTCACCTGCCGCCCGATCCGAACATGACCCAAGATGAACTCGGCCTCCAGTCATGGCGTACGAAGCCGGCGGCACAGCAGCCCACCTGGCCGGACCCCGAGGCGCTGAGCTCGGTGCTCGCGGACCTGTCGACCGCCGTCCCCCTCGTCTTCGCCGGCGAGAGCGACCAGCTCCGCCTCCGGCTGGCCTCGGTCGCCCGGGGCGAGGCGTTCCTGCTCCAGGGCGGTGACTGCGCGGAGACCTTCGACGCGGTCTCCGCCGACCAGATCCGCAACACCCTCAAGACGCTGCTGCAGATGGCCGCGGTGCTGACCTACGCGGCCTCGGTGCCGGTGGTCAAGGTGGGCCGGATCGCCGGACAGTACTCCAAGCCCCGGTCCAAGGACACCGAGACCCGGGACGGTGTGACGCTGCCGGTCTACCGCGGCGACTCGGTCAACGGCCTGGCCTTCACCCCCGAGTCCCGCACCCCCGACCCCGAGCGGCTGCGGCGCATGTACAACGCGTCGGCCGCCACGCTGAACCTGGTGCGCTCCTTCACCACCGGTGGTTACGCGGCACTGGACCAGGTGCACGCCTGGAACCGGGACTTCGTCGCCCTGTCGGCCAGCGGCGAGCGCTACGAGAAGCTGGCCCAGGAGATCGACCGCGCGCTGGCCTTCATGACGGCGTGCGGGGTGCACCCCGAGGAGTTCGAGAACGTCGAGTTCTACTCCAGCCACGAGGCACTCGTACTGGACTACGAAACCGCCCTGACCCGGGAGGACTCACGCGGCGGCGGGCTCTACGACGTGTCCGCGCACATGATCTGGATCGGTGAGCGGACCCGCCAACTGGACGGGGCGCACATCGAGTTCGCGTCCAAGGTGCGCAATCCGATCGGGGTCAAGCTCGGGCCGGGCACCTCGGCGGACGAGGCCCTGGCACTGATCGACAGGCTGGACCCCGACCGAGAGCCGGGCCGGCTGAGCTTCATCACCCGGATGGGAGCGGGCAAGGTCCGCGACAAGCTGCCCGGTCTGGTGGAGAAGGTCACCGCGAGCGGCGCCCAGGTCGCCTGGATCTGCGACCCGATGCACGGCAACACCTTCGAGGCGTCCAGCGGCCACAAGACCCGCAGTTTCGACGCGGTGCTGGACGAGGTCAAGGGCTTCTTCGAGGTGCACCGCGGCCTCGGCACCCATCCGGGCGGCATCCACGTGGAGCTGACCGGCAGCGACGTGACCGAGTGCGTGGGAGGCGGCGACGAGGTCCTCGTCGGCCACCTCCACCAGCGCTACGAGACCGCCTGCGATCCGCGGCTCAACCGCAGCCAGTCCCTCGACCTGGCCTTTCTCGTTGCGGAGATGTACCGGGGGGAGTGACCGGGGAGTGAAGTCCCCCGGCCCCCGGCCCCCGGCCCCCGCCCCCAGCCCCCGCCCCCCGGCCCCCGCGACCGGTGTCCGTTCGCTGCACTCCCGCCGAGTCCCGGCGGGACCTCCCCGGACACCGCGTCGCACCGACAACACAGGCACTCGAAAGGACGTGGCGCCCATGAGCACCCTGCGCTGGCTGACGGCAGGGGAGTCGCACGGCCCCGCGCTCGTCGCGACGCTGGAGGGGCTGCCCGCGGGTGTGCCGGTCACCACGGAGCTGGTGGCCGGCGCGCTGGCGCGGCGGCGGCTCGGCCACGGCCGCGGCGCCCGGATGAAGTTCGAGCAGGACGTGGTGACCTTCCTGGGCGGGGTCCGGCACGGACTGACGCTGGGCTCCCCGGTGGCGATCATGGTGGGCAACACCGAGTGGCCCAAGTGGGAACAGGTCATGTCCGCCGACCCGGTGGATCCGCAGGTGCTGGCAGGGCTGGCCCGCAACGAGCCGCTGACCCGGCCCCGGCCCGGTCACGCGGACCTGGCGGGTATGCAGAAGTACTCGCTGGCCGAAGCCCGCCCGGTCCTGGAGCGCGCCAGCGCCCGGGAGACCGCGGCACGCGTCGCGATCGGCGCCGTGGCCCGCTCCTATCTGCGGCGGACCTGCGGCATCGAGCTGGTCTCCCACGTGGTGGAGCTGGGTGCGGCGAAGGCCCCCGCCGGGATCCTGCCGGTACCGGACGACGAGGCGCGCCTGGACGCGGATCCGGTGCGCTGCCTGGACGCGGACGCCTCGAAGCGGATGGTCGCCGAGATAGAACAGGCCCACCGGGACGGTGACACCCTCGGCGGAGTCGTCGAGGTGATCGCCCACGGCGTGCCGGTGGGCCTCGGCTCGCACGTGCACTGGGACCGGCGGCTGGACGCACGGCTCGCGGCGGCGCTGATGGGCATCCAGGCGATCAAGGGCGTGGAACTGGGCGACGGGTTCGAGCTGGCCCGCGTGGTGGGATCGCGGGCCCACGACGAGATCCTGCCGGGCGCGGACGGCGTGCGGCGCGGGTCCGGCCGTTCGGGGGGTACGGAGGGCGGCCTGTCCACCGGTGAACCGCTGCGGGTGCGCGCGGCCATGAAACCGATCGCGACCGTGCCCCGTGCGCTCGCCACCATCGACACCCGTACCGGCGAGGCCACCAGAGCCCACCACCAGCGCTCCGACGTGTGCGCGGTGCCGGCCGCCGGCATCGTCGCGGAGGCGATGGTGGCTCTGGTCCTGGCGGACGCGGTGGCGGAGAAGTTCGGCGGCGACCACGTCACCGAGACCCACCGCAATGTGCGGGGCTATCTGGACCACCTGGTGGTGAGGTGAGGTGGCCGCCGGGGGAGGAGCCGTGGCCGGCGATGAGGGCCTGCCGGTCATGCTGTCCCGGCCGGCGGGCTGAGCGCGCGCACGCCAACGGGCCGTCGGCGCAAGGTCAGTTCGGCCACCGGCCGGTTCGACCCCAGTGCCCGTCTCACCCGACCATGGCCGTCAGATGACCCGGCACCGTCTCCGTGTCGAGACCGTCGGAACGCTGGAACAGCAGAACGGCCTCCAGCCGGTTGCGGGCACCGAGTTTGGTCAGCACGTGGGAGACGTGACTCTTGACCGTGGCGGGGGACACGTGCAGTTGGGCCGCGGTCTCCGCCGTCGACATGCCGCCGGCCAGACTCCTCAGCACCTCCTGCTCGCGTGAGGTCAGCGTGCGCAGCAGTTGCTCGGACCCGGCCGGGTGCGCGCTCGACGCGGCGGGCGTCCGCTGCGCGTAGAGGACCCGCAACTCCGGGGAGAGCACGGTGTGTCCGGACGCCACCGCGCGGATGGCCGCCGAGAGTCCGGCGACCTGAATGTTCTTCACCAGGCAGCCGGTGGCGCCGGCCGCGAAGGCGGCGTCGAGCCGTCGCTTGCTCCAGGCGGTGCCGACGAGCAGCACGCGCACCTTCCGCGACTCCAGCTGGCGTACCAGGTCCGTGACGTTGTCGCGCGGGGCGGAGGCCAGGACCACTACGTCGACCCGGTCCAACGGCCACTGGTGCAGCTGTTGTTGGTCGTTCACGCTGCCCGCCACCTCGAGGTGCGGCGATCTGCGGAGGACACTCGTGAGGACGTGCCGCGAGATCGGGTCGTGGTCCGCCACCAGTATTCGTACCTTTTCGTCGGCGGCCTGGTCGGCGCCGAAGAGATCACGCTCCAGAGACATGTGTACGTCCTTCACATGGATGTGCGGCCTGGACGGGACCCGAGCCTAGTTCGCAGAATGTCATTCAGCAATGCTGAACAGCGTTTTGCGCGAGTGACGCGCGCGCCGCCGAGGCCCTCGCGTTACTCCTGAGGCTCCGTCAACATCCTGGTCCGGACCACGACTTGGCTGGTCGGGCGACGGTGCACCCGTCGAAGCCGGCCATGTATACAAGCTCGTCGACTCCTCGGCGCCGAGGCCTTCTTGACGTGCGTGTGAACGTCTGCCGTGTACGGGCCGGTAGGTCGCGGACCATCAACTACCCTTGTTCGAACCGCAGATGGTGTGTCCGGACTTCTAGGGAAACTTCTACTTGGGCTCGTTTTTACTGATCGCTCGTTGTCGGCGGTGACGCGAGGCATTACGGTCAAATTTCTGCTGAGGTTCGTGCTCTTTGCGTGAGCATCCTGTGATGTCGCTTGACAGTGTGGTCGAGGGACGGCGTCCCCCTATCGTCACGGCTGAAGGGAAACCGAGTGGATGGCGTACTGGCTCGAGACTGGTTACGAGCCTTTGCAAGGGCGGCCTACGACAACCGAGGCCACCTCACCATCTTGGACTCCGCGATCGGCGACGGCGATCATGGTGTGAATCTGTGCCGAGGGCTCTCGCATGTCTGCCGGTGGCTGGAGGAGGGCGACGTACCGGACTCGGTGGGTGGCGTGCTGAGTGAGGCCGGAGTGCTGCTTCTGGCCCGGGTGGGCGGTGCTTCGGGAGTGCTGTACGGCAAGGCCTTCCAGGCGATCGGAGCCGCGCTGCCGACCGCCGAGGCCGACCCCGAACAGTTCGCGGACGCGCTCGACGCCGGGCTCGCCGTCATCGTCAAGCTGGGAGCCGCCGCCCCCGGGGACAAGACCATGGTGGATGCCTTCGTTCCTGCGCTGGATGCCTTCCGCGGCTCCTGCGTCGAGGTCAGGTGTCTGCGCCGTGCGTCGTCCGTCGCGGCGACGGCGGCGCGGGCCGGCGCCGAGTCCACGATTCCGTTGCTGGCGCGCAAGGGGCGGGCGTCCTATCTCGGCCATCGCAGCATCGGCTATCTGGACCCCGGGGCCGCCTCGACCGAACTGCTCTTCCGTTCCCTGTCGGAAGTGACCTCGTCCGTTCCCGTGTGTGCGTGACCCGCGTCGACGCCGATGCCCGGGAGGCGAGCCTGCCTTGCCTCCCGGGC
>NZ_JBHVXW010000030.1:0-66211 GCF_042881375.1 Streptomyces sp. NPDC058274 | reverse complement strand
GGGGTATCAACATATCTGGCGTTGATTTTTGGCACGCTGTTGAGTTCTCAAGGAACGGACGCTTCCTTTGTACTCACCCTCTCGGGCTTTCCTCCAGGCGCTTCCCTTCGGTGTTTCCAAACTCTATCAGGGTTTTTCCGTCTCTCTGACCACGGTCCTGCGGACATGCAGAACCAGACCCCGAGATAGGATCTGACAAGTTGGGTGCTGCCAGGCAAGGACGCTTGGATCGCATCGCTCAGCCTCAAGCAGGAGTACGACTGTACATGGGGCCTGGGAGCGGGCGCAAATCGTTTGTGCTGTGCTCTACGGCCGCCAACCGGGACCTCTCATGCGGAACCGGCAGTTCATATGACATACCCTGCTGAACAGTGCGCCGTCCGGTACAGGCAGTGACGGCCCATATGAATCTCCACCCCTGGGAGGCTTCCCATGACCACCGTGACGTCCCCTCTTGCAGGACGCGCCATCGGGCTCGCCGCAGTGCCTGACCCCGTCTTCTCTGGGGCCATGGTCGGCCCTGGAACGGCGATCGACCCCGTGCGTGAGCCCTCGGAGGCCGTTGCCCCCGTGGACGGAGTCGTTGTCTCGCTTCACCCGCATGCCTTTGTCGTGGTCGATGACCAGGGCCACGGCGTGCTGACCCACCTCGGCATCGACACCGTGCAGCTGAACGGCGAGGGCTTCGAGCTGCTCGTCAACAAGGGTGACACCGTGACGCGCGGTCAGGCCGTGATCCGCTGGAACCCCGCTGCCGTCGAGGCTGCCGGCAAGTCCGCGGTGTGCCCGGTCGTGGCCCTCGAGGCCACGGGCGAGTCCCTCTCCGATGTCCGTGAGGACGGCGACGTGAAGGCCGGAGACGTTCTTTTCAGCTGGCAGTGACATCTGACAGCGACGTCAGCACCGTTCTGTACGGCAAGTTGAACTACCACTGCGGCGGCTGGGCTCGCCGCACTATCGGAGACGGGTGAGATGGAGACAACGCTGCGAGGCGTCGGCGTGAGCCACGGTGTGGCGATCGGCGAGGTTCGGCACATGGGAACGGCGGTGCTTGAACCGCCTGCCAAGCAGATTCCCGCGGAGGACGCGGCGCGCGAACAGGGGCGCGCCCGCAAGGCCGTGGAGGCTGTCGCCGCCGATCTGATGGCGCGTGGCAATCTGGCCGGGGGTGAAGCCCAGGCGGTGCTCGAAGCGCAGGCCATGATGGCCCAGGACCCCGAGTTGATGGCGGACGTGGAGCGGCGCATTGCCGTCGGCAGCACGGCGGAGCGCGCGGTCTACGACGCGTTCGCTGCGTATCGCGCGCTGCTGGCGGGTGCCGGGGAGTATCTGGCGGGGCGGGTGGCCGACCTCGACGACGTGCGGAACCGCATCGTCGCCCGGCTGCTCGGCGTACCCATGCCGGGTGTCCCGGACAGCGACGAGCCCTACGTTCTTATTGCGCGCGATCTCGCGCCGGCCGACACGGCGCTGCTCGACCCGACTCTTGTCCTCGGTTTCGTCACCGAGGAAGGCGGGCCGACCAGCCACAGCGCGATCCTGGCGCGGGCGCTCGGTGTTCCCGCCGTGGTCGCGCTTCCCGGTGCGGGTGAGCTCGCCGAGGGCACGGTGATCGCGGTGGACGGCAGCACCGGAGAGATCTTCGTGGAGCCGAGTGCCGAGAAGAGGGCGAAGCTGGAGGCCTCGGCGGCGGAGCGGAAGGCGGCGCTGTCCGGCTCGACCGGTCCCGGTGCCACGTCCGACGGTCACAAGGTGCCGTTGCTCGCCAATGTCGGCGGTCCTGCGGATGTTCCGGCTGCCGTTGAGGCGGGTGCCGAGGGCGTCGGGCTGTTCCGTACCGAGTTCCTCTTTCTGGACGACAGCAAGAACGCGCCGTCCGAGGAGAAGCAGATCGAGGCGTACCGGCAGGTGCTCGAGGCCTTCCCCGAGGGTCGGGTCGTGGTGCGTGTGCTCGACGCGGGTGCGGACAAACCGCTGGACTTCCTGACGCCGGCCGACGAGCCGAACCCGGCGCTGGGTGTGCGGGGTCTGCGGTCCCTCCTCGACCACCCCGACGTGCTGCACACGCAGCTGACCGCGCTGGCGAAGGCGTCGGAAGGTCTGCCGGTCTATCTCGAGGTCATGGCCCCGATGGTGGCGGACCGTACGGACGCGAAGGCGTTCGCGGACGCCTGCCGGGAGGCCGGACTGCAGGCCAAGTTCGGTGCGATGGTCGAGATTCCGTCGGCCGCGCTGCGGGCGCGCTCGATCCTGCAGGAGGTCGAGTTCCTGTCCCTGGGCACCAATGACCTCGCGCAGTACACGTTCGCCGCCGACCGGCAGGTGGGTGCGGTGTCCCGTCTGCAGGACCCGTGGCAGCCGGCACTGCTCGACCTGGTCGCGCTGTCCGCTGAGGCCGCGAAGGCCGAGGGCAAGAGCTGTGGTGTCTGTGGTGAGGCGGCCTCCGACCCGCTGCTCGCCTGTGTGCTGACCGGTCTCGGGGTCACCTCCCTGTCGATGGGTGCCGCGTCGATTCCTTATGTACGGGCGACGCTGGCGAAGTACACGCTGGCGCAGTGCGAGCGGGCCGCTGCCGCCGCGCGTGCCACGGACACGGCCGAGGAGGCGCGGACCGCGGCTCAGGCGGTGCTGTCCGGCGAGTAGTGCGAGTAGTCGGCGTGCCGTCCGGCGATCGGCTGTTGTCAGGGGCGCTCCACCTGCGGGTGGGGCGCCCCTGGCGCGTTCAGTGCGTGTGTCCCGGCATCTCGCCGTCCAATCCGAGGTCGGGCGGGGTGCAGTAGTCGACGCCGGATTCCGGGGCGACGAGATCGCCGGATTCGATGTCGGTGCAGTAGGCGTCGAAGACCTCGGAGGCGGTGAGGGCTTGCAGGCCCGCTCCCCGCAGGCGCCATCCGTAGACACGATCGGTCGTACCGGATGCGCTGGTGCGCATGACGAGGCCGCCCGGCGCCTTGGTCGCGATGCCGAGGGCCACGACCGTGGTGAATTCGAGGACTTCGGACTGGTCGAGGTCTGCCACGCCTGCAACGCCGGCTCCGGCCTGGAGCACGGCCATGAGCGATTCGGCGGCCGCGGAGACGCTGCAGACGAGGTGACGCTCGCCCGGGCCCGCGGTGTCGATGATGCGGGCGACCAGGTGCGCGGCCTGGGTGAAGGCGGCTCGTCCGATGTCCTCGCCGCAGGACGCGCAGCTGCCGATGCGGGCCAGGAGCGTGGCCGCGTATTCCCAGGTGGCCTGGCGTACGGCCTCGGCCACGAGGTCGGGGACGAGATCGGCGAGGGGTTGTCCTTCGTACGGAACGGTGGGGCCGGTCGCGGCCAGCTCGGCCGTGAAGCGGGCGCGGCTGGCGGGGACGTCCGGGTCCAGACCGGCGGCGGTGCAGAACTCGGCGTATTCCTCGGGGTCGAAGAGGGCCACTGTGGTGTGGCTGCCCTGGGAGGCGAGGGCCCTGAGGAGGGCTTCGACCTGTTGGAGATAGGTCCTGTGGTCGTCGAAGGTGAAGGTGCGGTAGCGCCGCATGGCCGCGAAGTCCTGCTCGTCGGTGAGCAGGCCGATGGTGCCGGCGATTTCGCGGCGCAGGACGCGTCGCATGGTCTGGTACTCGGTGTGCGCCATGTTTCCCCCTGTGCGCAGTCGATCAATGCTCACTCACAGTAACCGGGGGCACTGACAACGCGGCTCGGTCGAGGGGGGCGCGGACGAGGCGATGCTGGATTGCGCAGGTCAGGGCTATGGTCGCGCCGAAGACGCTCCAGCCGGCGGGGCCGGCCGCGATGGCGGCGGTGACGGCCAGTGGTCCGATGGCGCGCTGAACGGATTGCGCGAGGCCGTGGACGCCGAGATAGGCGCCCTGTGCGGTGTCGGGGGCGAGAGCGATGGAGAGTTCCCAGGAGACCGTGGCGTGGAGGATCTCCGCCATGGTGAAGGCGATGGCCGAGGCCGTGAGGAACAGGGTCGCGGTGGCGGGTCCGCCTGTGGCGGAGAGGGTCATCGTGACGCCGCCCAGCGCGAAGATCGCGGAAAGCGGGAGCAGCAGGGCGCGGGCCGCGGCCGTCGTGGCGCCGAACCGGGCCATGGGCACCTGGAGGGCCACGACCATCACGTTGTTAAGGACCAGGAGCAGGGGCGCGAGGCCGTGCGGGGCGTTGCCGGCGTGGGCGATCCACAGGGGCAGGCCCACCTTGAACACGGCGTCGTCGAGGAAGAGAAGCGTCTCGGTGGCGACGTACGCGAGGTAGGTGCGGTCGCGCCATGGTCCGGCCGTCTTGGCCTTGGGGCGCGGATCGTTGGAGGTGGCGACCGTGCGCGAGGGTGATGGAGGTTCACCGCAGCGGAGGGTGAGGGCGGCGGCGCAGAAGAAGGACAGGGCGTCGCCCGCGAGGAGCCACTGGTAGACCGCGCCGGTGCCGATTCCGAGGGCCACTGCCGCGACGAGGCCGCCCACCGCCCAGCCGGCGTTGGCGACGGTGCGGTTGACGGCCTGGTAGCGGACGCGGTCCGGGCCCGATATGCGCGCCGCGTAGAGCTTGGTGAGCACGTTGGCTGCCCGGTCGCCGAGGCCGCCGAGGGCCGAGAAGGCGACCAGCAGTGCGTAGTTGTCCGTGGTGAGCAGGGCGAACGAGGCCAGGGCGCGCAGGACTTGGAGGGCGATCAGGACGTGCGTGAGGGGCAGTCGGTCGGCGAGGTGGCCACCCAGTGGCGCGCCGGCGATGCCGATGGCCCCGGCGACCGCCGCGAGGGTGCCCACCTGGGTGACGGAGAGGCCGGTGACGTAGGTGAAGTACAGGACGGAGACGGAGGCCCAGAGGCCGCTGCCGATGCGGTCCACGAGGGCGATCCAGAGCATTCTGCGGCCGTCCGGGCCTCCTGGAATGCGCGTTGACCATGCGGCTGCGCGGCGCACTGGACTCACTGCTCCCCCTTGCTTCGAGCCTTGCTTCCCGTTATGTATTGGTACATACTTCGTAACGTGGCAACACAATATGGGATCGCAGGTACGACAGCCAAGGGGATTGCGGCATCCGTCGAACGGGGCGTGGCCGAGGGCACGTTGAGCCCCGGCGCGGCGCTGCCGCCGGTGCGGAGGCTCGCCGATGAGCTGGGGGTGAGCGCGGGCACGGTCGCGACGGCCTACAAGGAGCTGCGGCAGCGCGGGATCGTGGTGACGCGCGGGCGCGGCGGGACGGTGGTCGCCGCCGCGCCGGCGGTCGCCTCGCGACGGCCTCCGAAGGTGCCCGCCGGGCTGCGCGACCTCGCGGGCGGGCACCCCGACCCCGAGCTGCTCCCCCACCTGGTGCCGCCGTCCCGGCTCTCCCCCGGTGCACGGTCACACCGCGCCACACCTCGGGTGGCGCGGCTGGAGGACGCCGTACGCGATTGGTTGGGGCCGGACGGGGTGCCGGCGGGCGGGGTGACGTTCGCACACGGCGCTCTGGATCTGATTGGGCGGCTGCTCTCCGTGGAACTGCGCCCCGGGGATGCCGTGGCCATGGAGGACCCCGGTTATCACCATCTGCTCGATCTGGTCACGGCATTGGGCCTGCGTACGGTGCCGGTGGCCGTGGACGAGGAGGGCATCCGGCCGGATGCCCTGCGTTCCGCGCTGCGCGCGGGTGTCCGGGCGTTGGTGTGCAGTCCCCGAGCGCAGAATCCCTGCGGCGGGTATTTCTCGGCGGAGCGTCGTGACGCGCTGGTCGAGGTGCTCCAGGAGGAGCCCGAGGTACTGGTCGTGGAGAACGACCACGCGTCCGCCGTCGCGGGCGCGCCGCTCCACACACTGACGTCGGGGGGTCTGACGCGCTGGGTGCATGTGCGGACCGTGAGCAAGTTCCTGGGGACGGACCTGCGCTGGGCCGCGGCGGCCTGTGATCCGGTGAGCCTGGCGCGGCACGACGGCCGGATGCTGCTGACCTCGGGGTGGGTCAGCCACCTGCTTCAGGAGACCGTCTACGGACTGATGACGGACGAGGGCACGCGCGCGTTGGTGGCTCGCGCACAGGAGACGTACGAACTGCGGCGCACGACACTCGTCGGAGAGCTCGCATTGCGCGGGATCGCGGCCGCCGGCGTGAGCGGGATGAACGTGTGGGTGCCGGTGCGGGACGAGTCCGCTGTCGTCAACGGACTGCGGTCGTACGGCTGGTGGGTCGCGGCGGGGGCGCGGTTCCGGCTTCTGTCCGGGCCCGGTGTGCGGATCTCGGTCGCCGAGCTGGAGCCTGCCGACGCGGCACGGCTGGCCTCGGACTTCGCGGCCGTGCTGGGTGAGTCCGAGGCCACCTACGGGGGTTGATCAGGCGCGCTTGCGAGCCAGGTCCTCGTAGAAGCGCAGCAGTTCGACGTTGTCCACGGAACCGAGGTTGACCGCCTTCTCCAGTGGGGCGCCCTGGAGGAGGCGTTTCACCGGGACCTCGATGCGCTTTCCGGTGAGGGTGTGCGGGACTCCGGGGACTTCGATGACCTCGTCGGGGACGTGGCGGGGTGAGAGCTGTTCGCGGATGGTCCCCTTGATGCGGTCCAGGAGGGCCTGGTCGAGCACGGCTCCGGGGGCTAGGTGCACGAAAAGCGGCATCCAGTAGCCACCGTCGGGCTGTTCGATGCCGATGACGAGCGACTCCTTGATCTCGGGGAGGCGTTCGACGGCTTCGTAGATGTCGGCGGACCCCATGCGTACGCCCTGGCGGTTGAGCGTGGAGTCGGAGCGGCCGTGGATGACGACCGAGCCACGGGAGGTGAGCGTGATCCAGTCGCCGTGTCGCCACACTCCGGGGTACATGTCGAAGTAGCTGTCGTGGTAGCGACTGCCGTCGGGGTCGTTCCAGAAGCGGATGGGCATGGACGGCATGGGATTGGTGACCACGAGTTCGCCGACCTCGTCGATGACGGGTGAGCCGCTCGGGTCCCATGACTGGAGGTCGGTGCCGAGACCCGGCGCCTGGAGTTCGCCGATGTACACCGGGAGCGTGGGTACGGCCCCGGCGAAACAGGAGCAGACGTCGGTGCCGCCGCTGACGGAGGCGATCCACAGGTCGTCGCGGACCTCGTCGTGCAGCCAGCGGAACCCGTCGGGCGGCAGGGGCGAGCCGGTGGTCGCCACGCACTGGACGCGCGAGAGGTCGAAGTCGCGGGAGGGGTGGACGCCGGCTTTGCGGCACGCCATGACGTACGCCGCGGAGGTGCCGAACAGGGTGGCTCCCGTGCGCTCGGCGATCCGCCACTGGGCGCCCGTGTCCGGGTAGCCGGGGCTGCCGTCGTACAGGACGATCGTGGTGCCCGTGAGCAGGCCGGAGACGAGGAAGTTCCACATCATCCAGCCGGTGGACGTGTACCAGAAGAAGCGGTCCTCGGGCCCCAGGTCGCAGTGCAGGCCGAGCTGCTTGAGGTGTTCGACGAGGATGCCGCCCTGGGACTGGACGATCGCCTTGGGCAGGCCGGTGGTGCCGGAGGAGTAGAGCACCCACAGGGGGTGGTCGAAGGGGACCTGTTCGAAGACGGGTGTCACGTCCGCGGACGTGAGGGCGGACCAGTCCAGGGCGCCCTCGGGGGCGTCGGTGCCCAGCAGTGGAATGTGGACCACCGCGCGCAGGGTGGGCAGTTCCCGGCGCAGTTCGGCGACGGTCTCGCGGCGGTCGTGCTCCTTGCCGCCGTAGCGGTAGCCGTCGACCGTGAACAGCACGACCGGTTCGACCTGCTGGAAGCGGTCGAGGACGCTGCGGGCGCCGAAGTCGGGGGCGCAGGACGTCCAGACGCCGCCCACGGCGGCCGTGGCGAGCAGGGCGACGACGGCCTGCGGGACGTTCGGGAGATAGCCGCTGACGCGGTCTCCGGGACGTACGCCGAGCGTCCGCAGCTCGGCGGCCAGGGAGCCGACCTGCCGGCGCAGCTCGGACCAGCTCACCGGGCTCGGCTCGTGGGTCTCGTCGACATGGAGGAGGGCCGGCTCGTCGGCACGGGTGTCGGCGGCGCGCAGGGCGTGTTCGGCGTAGTTGAGGGTCGCCCCGGGGAACCATTCGGCGCCGGGCATGGAGCGGTCGCCGAGCACGCGCGCGTAGGGGGTCGAAAAGCGGACGTCGAACCACTCGGTGACGGCTTTCCAGAAGGTGTCCAGCTCGTCGACGGACCAGCGGTGGAGCGCCGGGTATCCCCCCTCGGACGGGGCTCCGTGCCGCTGCGCCGCCCAGGCCTGGAACTTTGTGATCTGTGACTGGGCGATGCGGTGGGGATCGGGCTGCCAGAGCGGTGAGGGGTTGTCTGCGGACATGGAGCGGCTCCCGGCTGTGCGCGTCGTGTGCGTCTGGCGCGCACGGGCAGGGGTGTGCGCGTCACGCGGCTGACACGGACGATGCCATGTGATCGACTTCGACACCAGGGTGCGCCACACATAGTCCGTGTCGTGAAGATGTGCTCCCACCCTGGGTGAACGGCAGTTGAACGGCTCACATGCGGGGTCCCGTCAATGGCAGGGTGAGCGGCATGGACGGTCGTGACCTGGTGCGTTCGGTGAAAGCGGTCGGTTCGGGGGGTGTCGTTCAGGGGTTGCGTACCGTGCGGGCGGCGTGGCGCAGGAGGCGTACCGACGCCACCGGTTTGCCGCAGCGGGGTGCCGAGCGCGCACGGGTCCCTGGAGCGGTGCAGAGCGTGGAGCCGGCACCCGGTGGCGGGGTGGTCCGCTTCGCCCGCTCCGAGCTGCGGGTGTCCGTCGCGGTGAACGGAGCCGTGTTCTGGGGCTGGGAGGGGGCCGGACCGGAGCCGTCGTACGCGATCGGGGGCCGGTGCCCCGAACCGGACCCGCGGGCCGTTCTGGAGCCGGACAAGGACGGCGGCTGGCGGATCGTGGCCGAGCGGGTCACCGTCACCGTCTCTCGGCACGGCGCGGTCGAGGTGTGCACGCCGGGCGGAGTGACCCTGCGCCGCGATCTGCCGCCCCGGTGGTGGGAGCCGGCAGACGGCGGCGCGGCGCGCTGGATGCAGCGTTCCGAAGTGGCGGCCGACGCACGGTTCTTCGGCCTCGGCGGGCGGGCCGCGGGACCCCGGCTGGGGGACGGCATCCACCGCCTGTGGAACACCGACCCGGGACACAGCTTCGCGCCCGGGGACGATCCCCTGTACCTCACGATGCCGGTGCAGATGGTGGTGGCCGACGCGGCCACGCATCTCGTGTTCCACGACACCTCGTGGGACGGAACGGTGACGCTGCGCGAGGGCGAGGAGGGGGCCGGGTCCGGGCACGACCGGGCCGGGACGTGCGAGCTGCGCATGGAAGGCGGTCCGCTGCGCTGCTGGGTGATGGTGGGCACCCCCGCGCGCGTGCTGCATGCCTGGGCGTCGCTGACCGGGGCGCCCGCGCTGCCGCCGGCCTGGGCGCTCGGCCACCACCACGCGCGGTGGGGCTTCGACGGCGAACAGGAGGTGCGCCGGATCGTCGCCGGATACCAGGAGCGCGACCTGCCCCTCGACGCGGTCCACCTGGACATCGACCACTACGACGCCCACCAGGTGTTCACGGTCGATCAGGAGCGTTTCCCGAAGCTGCCGGTCCTCGCGGAGGAACTGCGGCGCGACGGGATCCGCCTGGTCTCGGTCGTCGGTCCTGCGGTCAAGGCCGAGCCGGGCAACGCCGTGTACGACAGCGGGACGGCCGAGGACGCCTTCGTACGGGATGCCTCGGGACGGCTCGTGGAGGGCGTCGTGTGGCCCGGGGAGTCGGTCTATCCGGACTTCACGCACGCGCGCGTGCGGCAGTGGTGGGGGGCGCTGTACGCGGAACGGCTGGCGCAGGGGTTCGCCGGATTCTGGCACGACATGAACGAGCCGACGTCGTTCACGGCCTTCGGGGAGAACACGCTGCCCCGGTCGGCCCGGCACTCCCTGGAGGGCCGGGGCGGGGACCATCGCGAGGCGCACAACGTGTACGCGCTGTGCATGGCCCGGGCCGGCTACGAGGGGCTGCGTGAGCTGACTCCCCAGGAGAGGCCGTTCATCTTCTCCCGCTCCGGGTGGGCCGGGATGCAGCGCTACGGAGGGGCGTGGTCGGGCGATGTGGCCACGGGCTGGCCCGGGCTGCGGGCTTCGCTGTCCCTGGTGATGGGTCTCGGGCTGTGCGGCATTCCGTACTCGGGACCGGATGTGGGTGGCTTCGACGGCAGCCCCTCACCGGAGCTGTATCTGCGGTGGTTCCAGCTCGGCGCCTGCCTGCCGCTGTTCCGTACCCGCGCGAGTCTGCGGGCGGGGCGCCGGGAGCCCTGGGAGTTCGGGGACGAGGTCCTGGAGCACGCGCGCGTGGCGCTCGTCGGGCGACGTCGGCTGCTGCCCTACTTCATGACCCTGGCGCATCTGGCACGTCGTACGGGAGCGCCTTATGTGCGTCCTGTGTGGTGGGGCGCGCCCGAGGACCGGGCGCTGCGTGACTGTGAGGACGCCTTTCTGCTCGGTGACTGCCTTCTGGTCGCGCCGGTGCTGGATCCGGGGGCGGACCGGCGGGCGGTGCAGCTGCCGCGGGGACGGTGGTACGACACCGTGACCGAGGCGGTGTACGAGGGGCCGGGCCAGGTGCTGATCGACGCCCCCCTGTCACGGATTCCGGTGCTCGCGCGCGCGGGCGCCGTCGTGCCCGTACGGGGCGACGACGGCGGCCTGGAGCTGGAGGTGTGGGCGCCCGCGCGGGGGCGCACCGGCGGCGGGCTGCTGGTGGTCGACGCCGGTGACGGCCGGGAGGAGCCGGAGATCGAGCGTTATGTGACGCGCTGGGAGGGACGCCGGGTGGTGGTCGAGCGGGACGGGGAGGACGGCCCGGGCGAGCCGTCCCACCCGGTGCGACTGCGGGGGCTCGACGCGCGCTGAGCGACCCGGACGGGCGGGTCCGGGGGCTTCAGGAATGGTGCGCGCCGAGCAGCGCTCAGATGTAGCGCCCTTCGAACCACGCCTGCACGGCCAACGTGTGCAGCGGGAAGGCCAGTTCCGCGGGCCGGCGGAGCAGGTGCCAGCCCGCCGTCTCGTCGGTGGCGGCCGACGCGGGCAGATCCGTGACCGGGCGTTCGGGCAGCTGACCGAAGAGCAGCAGATGGCCGTCGGGAGAGCTCATCGCGTCGGCGAGCCGCACCTCGCGGCCGGCCGCGTCGATCCCGGTCTCCTCCTTCAGTTCCCGCACGACGGCTTGGCGCCAGTCCTCCCGGTGGTCGATGAACCCTCCGGGCAGGGCGACGCCCCCGCGCGCGGGGGTGATCGTCCGCGTGATCACCACCAGAGCGGTGCCCTGGGTGTCGTAGACGGGTTGCAGGGCCACGGCGACGGGCAGCGGGTTGCGGTACGCGACCGTGCCGCACGCGGCGCAGGTGCGGGGCCAGCCGGAGATGCCCTCTCCGTAGGACGCTCCGCAGCTCGAACAATGCGAGTCAGGCGCGGAGTTGACGGTGGCATGGTGAGTTTCGGACACGCGGCGGACTGTATCCGATCACGGAGAGGGCGTCCCCGGGGGTGCCTCGTAAGGCCTGGGCGCCTCCTCGAGGACGCCGCCAGGAGGCGGTGTTCAGTGGGACGAGCTGAGGGACCTTCTGGAGACCGGGAAGTCGAAGTAGGTGTCCGGGTAGGGCTCCGGCTTGTACGTGTAGTGCCACCATTCCTCGGCGAGATTGACGAAACCGAGGTCTTCGAGAGTGCCCTTCAGGAGCATCCGGTTGGCCCGCTGTTGGCCCTGGATACGCGGGTCCAGCGTGTGGGCCAGGGTGTCGAAGCAGTCGAATCCGGTGCCCATGTCCACGGAGTTGTCCGGGAAACGCTCGCCCCGGGGGGCGTAACACGGCACGAGGGGCTCTCCCGGGACGTACGGCCGGGTCGGCCTGGCCGGCAGCTTGACGATCGTCAGGTCCATGGTCGAGCCGCGGCTGTGTCCCGACTTCTCGGCGATGTAACCGTCCTCGAACAGACGGGTCTTGTCGACCTGCGGATAGAACTCCGGTTTCATCGCCTGGTCGTCGAGGTCCTTGGCCCAGCGGACGAAGTGGTCAACGGCGCGCTGCGGCCGGTAGCAGTCGTAGACCTTGAGGGTGTAACCCTGGCGCAGGAGCTTCGTCTGCGCCTTGTGCAGGGCCTGGGCGGCGGGCCGGGTCAGGATGCAGACCGGTTGCCGGTAGCCGTCGACGCGCTCGCCCACGAAGTTGTGCGGCGTGAAGTACCGCATCTCCTGAAGGATCGTCGGGTCCACTGATCTCAGGGCCACGAAGTCCTTGGGTGCCTTCGGTTCGGGCGTCGCGCGGGCGGTGGCGGAGGCCGCGGTCACGGACAACAGGGCCGCGAGCGTGGTCACCAGACCGCGCACTGCGGTGGAGAGTCGTGTCATGACCCCTGCGTCTATCAGGACTGGGTTCCTCATGGGAAGGGATCGCATACGGTCCGTGCTCCATCGGGTGAAGCGGGGAGGGTCGGAGCCGCGCCCGGGCGGACGCCCCCAGGACGCACGGAGAGGACCGGAGCCGCCCCGGGCGCGTGGACAGGGGCCAGAGCCACCCTGGGCGCATGGAGAGGGGCCGGAGCCGCCCTGGGCGCATGGAGAGGGGCCGGAGCCGCCCTGGGCGCATGCAGGGGACTCGGATCCGCCCTGGGTTTGCGGAGCGACCCGAGCCGCCCGCGAGCAGCCGACGGTCCGTGCCGGTGTCGCTCCCCGGAGAAGCCCACCCCGTTCTCCGCGACGCCCTGCCCAATCCCGGCCCCCCGTGCCACACTTCTGACGTTCCGTCAGATCTGCTGTCCTGGAGGAGCTTTGTCGCGTACGCGCACACCCGTGGTGGCCGGATGGTTCACCGGAGACGGGGACGGCTTCCGTCTCCTCGGCACGCGTTGCTCCGCGTGCTCGGCGGTCTTCTTCCCGCGCGAGGACACGTTCTGCCGCAACCCCGGCTGCGGCGGCGGCGAGCTGGAGGAGGTGCCGCTGTCCCGGAGCGGCCGCGTCTGGTCGTACACGGACAGCCGGTACCGGCCGCCGTCACCCTATGTGTCCGATCCGGAACTCCCGTGGGAGCCGTACACGTTGATCGCTGTGGAGCTGGAGGCCGAGCGGATCGTGGTGCTCGGTCAGACGGTCCCCGGGATCACCGTCGCCGATCTGACGGTCGGCATGGAGGTGGAGGTGGTGCCGGGCGTGCTGAACGAGGAGGCGGACACCACCTGGATCACCTGGCACTGGCGGCCGACGGGGGCGACGGCATGAAGAGCGTGCGGCGAGAGGGGGTGGCGGCATGACGGGCGAGGTGGCGGTGCTCGGCGCGGGCATGCACCCCTGGGGCAAATGGGGCCGCGGTTTCGTCGAGTACGGGACGGTGGCCGCGCGGGCGGCGCTCGCCGACGCGGGGGTCGACTGGCGGGACGTGGGCTCCATCGTGGGCGCGGACACCGTGCGTGGCGGATATCCGGGATACGTGGCGGGGGCGACGTTCGCGAGGGCACTGGGCTGGCAGGGCGCCCGAGTGGCCAGCGTGTACGCGGCGTGCGCCTCCGGCGCACAGGCGGTCAACACGGCGCGGGCGCAGATCCTTTCGGGGCTCGCGGACGTCGTGCTCGTGGTCGGCGCGGACGCGGCCCCGAAGGGCTTCTTCCGGCCCGCGGGCGGCGACCGACCCGACGACCCGGACTGGCTGCGCTTCCGGGTCCTCGGGGCGACGAATCCGGCGTACTTCGGGCTGTACGCGCGGCGGCGGATGGCCGTGCACGGGGACACGCCGGAGGACTTCGCCCAGGTCAAGGTGAAGAACGCCGCCCAGGGGGCGCTGAATCCGAACGCGCGCTACCGCAAGCGGGTCACCGCGGAGGAGGTCGCCGCCTCCGCGCTCGTCGCGGATCCGCTGCGGCTGCTCGACATCTGCGCGACGTCGGACGGCGGCGCGGCCCTCGTGCTGTCGAGCATGGAGTTCGCCCGACGGCACGGCTCGGCCGATCCCGTGCGGATACGGGCGGTCTCGACGGTGACACCGCGCTACCCGAGCACCGTGCTCGATCTCCCGGACATCGCGACCGACTCCGCGGTGGCGGCGGAGCCGGCGAGCGAGACGTTCCGCGCTTCCATCGCGCGTGCAGCGTACGAGGAGGCGGGGATCGGACCCGAGGACCTCTCGCTCGCCGAGGTGTACGACCTGTCCACGGCCCTGGAGTTGCAGTGGTACGAGGACCTCGGCCTCTGCGGGGCGGGCGAGGCGGTGAAGCTGCTCAGGGAGGGCGCGACGGCCCTGGGCGGGCGCATACCGGTGAACGTCAGCGGTGGGCTGGCGTCGTTCGGCGAAGCGGTTCCGGCGCAGGCGATCGCCCAAGTGTGCGAGCTGACCTGGCAGTTGCGGGGCAACGCGGGCGACCGGCAGGTCACGGGGGCGCGGGTGGGGATCACCGCGAACCAGGGGCTGTTCGGGCACGGGTCGTCGGTGATCGCGGTGCGGTGAGGCTCTGGCCGGTGCGAGGGTGGCCGCCGCGCCGGCTGGTCCGGCCTCAGCGCTGAGACGCCACGGGCGCGTGCATGCGTACCGCCGCCTCCGGACTGGTGTGCGCACCCACGGTGCCGAGCTCGGAATCCTGCGTGAACAGCGTATGAATCGCGCCTGGGCGCACGCGGGGAGCGCCATCATGCTGCCGTGCCCTCCTGGACGGATACTCTCCGCTTCGCCTTCCAGCCGGTCGTCAACCTGACCACCGGTGGGGTCGTTGCGCTGGAGATACTCGCGCGTCCGGAGGCCGGCGACGTTCTGGCGCAGGCCCGCCGCGATCCCGAACTCGACGGGACCCTGGCCGCGTTGGCCATCCGCGCGGCGGCCCGCAAGGAGACGTTGCTGCCGCTGCACGTCAACGTGTTCGCGGGGACGCCGGCCGACCTGGGAGGCCTGGCCGCGCTGCGGGCGGCCGTGCGCGAGGCGGGGCGGATGGCATGGGAGGTGACGGTCGACATCGGGCCTCCCTACACGCATGTGCCCCAGCACGCCCTGCTGGAGGCGGTGGCCGCGCTCCGGGCGGACGGCTTCCGGATCTGCGCGGACGGCGTCGGGGACGGCGACGTACCGCTGCGGTTGCTGACGGATCTCGCGCCCGAGCTCGTGAAGCTCGATGTCTCCCTGCTGGCCCGGCCGGCGGCGGTGCGCGCCATGCGGACGCTGTGCGAGCACCTGGGCGCCCTGCTGTCCGTCGAGGGGGTCGAGACGGAGACGCAGTGCGCGGCCGCGGTGGCGGCGGGCGCTCAGCTGGCACAGGGTGAGCTGTTCGCGCCACCGGCCCGGATCCCCGCCGCCGACGTATACGTTCCGGTGCTCGCCCCCACCCTGGCAGCGCCTCGGTCCGGGCCGTCCGTGCGGCAGTTCCTGCGGCCCGCCGCGCTGCTGCCCGCCGCGGCGTCGGCCGGCCAGGTGCGGGCACTGCTCACCGGATCGCCGGACGTCTCGGGGGTGCTGCTCGTCGACGCCTCCGGAAGGCCGGTCCGGTCGGTGCACCGGTCACGGTTCCTGCTGTCGATGTCCGGGCGGTACGGGCACGCTCTGTACGCCGACCGGCCGGCCGCGAAACTGAGCGATCCGCCGCGGACGGTCGGTGTCGACGCGACCGCGTGGGAGGTGCTCGACGTGGTGGCCGTCGGGGATCCGGACCGCACGTCCGACGATGTCGCCGTGGTCGACCGGTACGGGCGGTGCGTGGGCGTCGTGCGGCTCGCGGATCTCGTACGGGCACTGGCCGAGAGCCGGGTCGAGGAGGCTGCTTCGCTCAACCCGCTGACCCGGCTGCCCGGTTCGGACACGATCACCTGCGAAGTGGACCGACGGATCGCGGACGGCCGGATGTTCGCGCTGAGCTGGCTGGACGTCGACCACTTCAAGCGGGTGAACGACGGGGCCGGCTTCGCGGCCGGGGACGAGCTGATCCGGGCGGTGGGGCGGGCGTTGCAGCGCACCGCGTCGGACACCACGCGCGTGGGGCACATCGGCGGTGACGACTTCCTGGTTCTCGCGGACCCGGACGGACTCGATCCGGTGGCGACCTCGGTGCTCGACGCGCCGTGGTCGGCGGGCGGACGTGCCGTGACCCTGTCCCAGGCCACGGTGCTGTGCCCGCCGGGCAGCGTGCGCGACCACCGGCAGGCAGCGGCCTGTCTCGCGCCCCTCAAACAGGCCGCGAAGGCCCTGCCGGGCGCGAGCTGGGTCCTCGGGCGGGCGGGGCTGCCGGGCCACGAGATCCGGCGCGGTACGGGGGCGACTGCGGCCGAGGCGGGCTGCGGGGCGGGCGGGCCCGGGAGGGGGTGAGCCGGTCCGGTTGCTGAGATGCCGCCGGACCGGAGAAGTTCCGAGGGCTGAGATGCCGATGGCCCCGAGGAGCACCGACAACTGAGACGCCAACGGACCCGAGGGGGACGGCGCCGCCCGACTCCCGGACCGTACAAGCCACTTGGTGCCGACGACGGCCGGTGCAGGTGCCCGCCAACCGTTGCGGTCGGCGACCTTGACGCCCCCTGGGCACCGGTGAACACTTCCCGGTGTCAGTCGGCATCGCCGCATTCGGGCCTCTTCGGGCACTGTGCCGTTCGAGTTCCCGCCTGCACAAAAGGCCATCCCTCACGGGCGATTCCACTGCGACGGCACGCTCGTCACGGACGCCGGGCGGGGCGCGGGATCTCCCTGCCTTCGGCTGAAGTAGCCATGGGAAACGCACCCTGCACGGTGGACCGGGGCGGACCGCCCCGGGCGAGGGCCCTAGGAGCCGCCATGAGCAACGGAGACATCTTCGTCGGCGAAGTCATCGGCACGGCGATCCTCATTCTCTTCGGCGCCGGAGTCTGCGCCGCCGTCACTCTCAGATTCTCGAAGGCCAGAGCCTCCGGCTGGATCGTGATCGCGTTCGGCTGGGGGTTCGGGGTGCTGGCCGGCGCCTACACCGCCGCTCCGCTGTCCGGGGGCCACCTCAACCCGGCCGTCACCCTCGGCGTCGCCGTCGACACGGGCGTCTGGGACAAGGTCTGGATCTATCTCCTGGGCCAGATGGTCGGCGCGATGCTGGGAGCCGTCCTCGCCTATCTCGTCTACCTGGCCCAGTTCCAGGCGAACGAACGCACGACGGGCACGACGGAGGGCACCGAGGAGGAACCGACGCCGACCCTCGGCATCTTCTCCACCATCCCGGAGATCCGGAACCCGGTCGCCAATCTGATCACCGAGATCATCGCGACGATCGGCCTGGTCCTGCCGATCCTCGCCTTCGGCAAGAACGTCGGCATCGGCATCGGCCCGGTGCCGGGTGAACAGGCGGGCATCTACGGCTCCGGCATCTCGGTCCTGCTGGTGTCCTTGCTCGTCGTGGGCATCGGTCTCTCCCTCGGCGGCCCCACGGGCTACGCCATCAACCCGGCGCGCGACCTGGGCCCGCGGATCGTGCACACCTTCCTGCCCATCCCGAACAAGGGCACCTCCGACTGGGGCTACGCCTGGGTCCCGGTCGTCGGCCCGCTGATCGGAGGGGCGCTCGCGGGCCTCATCTACAACGCAGCCTTCTGACCGCGCGACCAAGGGGTATCCATGCCGGACAACGCCGAGAAGTACGTCGCCGCAATCGACCAGGGCACCACCTCGAGCCGCTGCATCATCTTCAACCGGGCCGGCGCGATCGTCGCCGTCGACCAGCGTGAGCACCGCCAGATCTTCCCCAAGCCGGGGTGGGTGGAACACGACGCCACCGAGATCTGGTCCAAGGTGCAGGCCGTGGTCGCGGGGGCGATCGCCAAGGCCGGCCTGCGCGCCGATCAGCTCAGCGCGCTGGGCATCACCAACCAGCGGGAGACGACGGTCCTTTGGGACCGCGCCACCGGAAAGCCCGTGCACAACGCCATCGTGTGGCAGGACACCCGCACTTCGGCGCTCTGCAACGAACTGGGCGGCTCCGACGGCCAGGACCGCTTCCGCGAACAGACCGGGCTGCCGCTGGCCAGCTACTTCTCCGGGCCCAAGGCGGCCTGGCTGCTGGACAACGTGCCGGGGCTGCGCGTGCGTGCCGAGCGCGGCGAGATCGCCTTCGGCACGATCGACTCCTGGCTGATCTGGAACCTGACCGGCGGCACGGACGGCGGACAGCACGTCACCGACGTGACCAACGCGGGCCGCACCCTGCTGATGAACCTGGAGACACTCCAGTGGGACCAGTCCATCCTCTCCGCGATGAACGTCCCCGAAGCGGTCCTGCCCGAGATCAGGTCCTCCGCCGAGGTGTACGGCACCGCCGTGGGCCAGCTCTCGGGCGTGCCCGTCGCCTCGGCGCTCGGGGATCAGCAGGCGGCGGTGTTCGGACAGGCCTGCTACGACGTGGGCACGGCGAAGAACACCTACGGCACGGGCAGCTTCCTGCTGCTCAACACGGGGAACCGGCCCGTCGCTTCGAAGAACGGGCTGCTGACGACCATGGGTTACAAGATCGGCGGTGAAGCGCCCGTCTACTGCCTCGAGGGGTCGATCGCGATCACCGGCGCCCTGGTCCAGTGGTTCCGCGACCAGCTCGGCATCATCCGCACGGCGGACGAGATCGAGACACTGGCGGCGAGCGTCGACGACAACGGGGGCGCGTACATCGTGCCCGCCTTCTCGGGCCTGTACGCGCCGTACTGGCGCTCCGACGCGCGCGGGGTCGTCACCGGGCTCACCCGGTACGTCACCAAGGCGCACCTGGCCCGTGCGGTTCTGGAGGCGACGAGCTGGCAGACCCGCGAGGTCGTGGACGCCATGTACCAGGACTCCGGGGTGCAGATCACCACCCTGAAGGTGGACGGCGGCATGACCAAGAACAATCTCCTGATGCAGCATCAGGCGGACGTCCTCGGGGTGCCGGTGATCCGCCCGAAGGTGTCCGAGACGACCTGTCTCGGAGCCGCGTACGCGGCCGGGCTCGCGACCGGGGTCTGGAACGACCTCGACGAGCTCAAGTCGCACTGGCAGAAGGACGTCGAGTGGACGCCCTCCATGGAGTCCTCCGAGCGCGACCGTGAGTACCACAACTGGCACAAGGCGGTCGAGAAGAGCTTCGGCTGGCACGAGGAGGACGTGAGCTGAGGGAGGTTCACGCGCGCGTGCGTTCTGGAGCGGGGCACGCGCGTGCACCTCTCGTGCGGCACGCGGGCGTGCGTCGCAGGTACACCACACGCGCGTACACCCCGCGCGTCACACACGCGCACGACCCGCGCGTGACACCCGCGCACGACCCGCGCGGCCGTGCGCGTTCGGGACCGCGGCCGGTACCCCAGTCGGCGGGGGTACGGGCCGTACCCGGCTGCCTCTGCCCCCGTGGGCAGGGGCAGCCGCCTGTCAGGTCGTGACGCTCTGGCGGCGTTCGGCCGCCTGCGCCATCGCGTGCTGCACGACCCCGATGAGGACCTCCTTGGCCGATTCGCGGTCCCGTGCGTCGCAGAGCACGATCGGCACGTCGTCGTCCAGGTCGAGGGCCTGACGGACGGTCTCCGCCGGGTAACGGGCCGCCCCTTCGAAGCAGTTGACGCCCATCACAAAGGGTATGGAGCGCCGCTCGAAGTAGTCGACGGCGGCGAAGCAGTCCTCCAGACGGCGGGTGTCGGCGAGCACGATCGCGCCGAGCGCGCCGGTGGCGAGCTCGTCCCACAGGAACCAGAAGCGGTCCTGCCCGGGCGTCCCGAAGAGGTACAGCACCAGGTCCTCGCGCAGGGTGATGCGGCCGAAGTCCATGGCCACGGTGGTGGTGTTCTTGCCCTCCACGCCGCTGATGTCGTCGACCGGACGGCCCGCCTCGGTGAGCACCTCCTCCGTCCGCAACGGCTTGATCTCACTGACCGCGCCGACCAGGGTCGTCTTCCCCACGCCGAAACCACCGGCCACGAGGATCTTGAGCGTGACAGGCTCGACCGGGGGCTTGCCGCGCTCAGTACGCCCGAAGATCATCGATCTCTTCTCCTGCTTCGCTGGTGTCTGGCGGTGGCGGACCGTATCCGCCGCCTCCGGGGGTTTCGATGACTAGTACGTCTCCGGGGCCGACCTCCGCCGAATCACTTCCGCCAAGTTCGGTGACCGTGCCGTCGGCGTGCTCCACGCGGTTCGCGCCGAGCGCTCCGGGCCAGCCGCCCGCCATGCCGTAGGGCGGGACCCTGCGGTGCTGGGAGAGCGTGGAGACGGTCATGGGCTCCTGGACGCGCAGCCGGCGCACAGCGCCGTCGCCGCCCGGCCGGCGCCCGGCGTCACCGCTGCAGCGCCGCACCGCGAACTCGTCGAGCAGGACGGGCAGTCGCCACTCGAGGACCTCGGGGTCGGTGAGCCGCGAGTTGGTCATATGGGTCTGGACGACGGGCGCGCCGGGGAAGCCGTCGCCCGCACCGGAACCGGAGGCGACGGTCTCGTAGTACTGGTGGTGGTCGTTGCCGAAGGGGACGTTGTTCAGGGTGCCGGAGCCCTCGGCCTGGACTCCCGGGGCCGCGTACAGGGCTCCAGTGATCGCCTGCGAGGTCTCGACGTTGCCCGCCACGACCGCGGCGGGCGGTTCGGGGGCCAGTATCGAACCGGGCGGGCGGGTGGTGCCGAGGAGTTCGCGTACGCCCGCCACGGCCGCGTCCGCGTAGCGCGCCAGGTTGTCCGACAGCAGCTTGTGCGTGAGCAGCCGGCCGTCCGGGCGCCGCGCGACGACGTCGGTGAAGGTGCCACCTCGGTCGACCCAGAACTGCCAGCCTGTCACGTCACTACTCCGCTTCCGCGCTGCTCAGAGCGCCCGGAGGCCGCTGATCACGTCGCGCAGAATACTCTCGTCCGGCAGCTCGGCAGGCGGCACAGGGCGCGTCACATGGACCATTTCCTCGTCCACGAGGTCGCCGATGAGGACCCGGACCACCCCGATGGGAAGGTCGAGTTCCGCGGCGAGCTCGGCGACCGACTGCGGGGTGCCACGGCAGAGGCCGACGATGTCCACGTGCTCGGGGGACAGCGTCTTGTCCGCCTCCGGGTCGTCGGCGTGGGCTTCCGTGACGACGACCGCGATCAGATCGAGCCGGTGCTGGGCCGGGCTCGTGGTGCGTCCGCGCGTCATGGCATACGGACGGACCACCGGTCCGGCGTCGTCGTCGAACCAGTGGCCTGTTCCCTGACCGTCTCCGCTCATGCCATCCCACTACCCGCCTGCGGGCAGATCGGTGCGTGGAGCGGCCGCCAGATGTACGCCGACCCGCTTCACGAGCAGTGTCATCTCGTACGCGACCTGCCCGATGTCCGCCTCGGCCTCGGAGAGGACGGCGAGACAGCTGCCGTCACCCGCGGCCGTGACGAACAGGAACGCTTCGTCGAGCTCGACGATCGTCTGCCGGACGCTGCCGGCCTCGAAGTGCCGGCCCACGCCCTTGGCGAGGCTGTGGAATCCGGAGGCGACGGCGGCCAGATGCTCGCTGTCCTCCCGGGTGAGGTCCTTGGAGACCCCGGTGGGCAGGCCGTCGCCGGAGAGCACGATCGCCTTGCTGACGCTGGCGACTCGCTCCACCAGGTCGTCGAGCAGCCAGTTGAGCTCCCCCGACATCGTGCTCGTCGAAGTGCGCCCTGTGGCCTTCGGTGCGGTCATCGACCGTCCCCCTTTGTCGTTCCTTGTGCTGAGCCGTCGTGGGCATCATCGATCACGACGTTCTCCTCGCGGCCACGCCGCCAGCCGCTCTGGAGCGAGGCCATCCGGCCGCGCACCTCGTCGGCGTCACGCTCGGCGGGGTCCGCCCCGCCGGTGGCTGTTCCGGCGCGCCCGGTGCGCCGGTCTGGTCCGTCCTTCAACTGCGGGGCGAGGCTGGCCTGTCGTACGCGACGGGGCAGCGGGTTCGTACCAGGCTCCGCCGCTCCGGTCGCGGCCTCCGAACGCGCGCTCGTCTCCTCGGTGCCGCCCGTCCACGTGCCGGCGCGCCTGCGCTGGGGGAGGACGGGGGCCTCCGGGGGTCCGCCGTGAAAGCGGCTCGCGGCGTCGGAGCGCTCACCCTCGCGGCGGGGCGGCAGCTCGCCGCCCTCACCGCGGCGGGAGTACGGGTCGGCGCCGGGACGGGCCGACGGCTCCGTGCCGTCGCCGCCGTGGCGGGCCGATGTCTCGTCGCGCTGGGCGCCGGAGCGGCCGGGTGTCTCGGTCCGCGCACCGCGCCGGGCGAGCGGCTTCGCGCCCCGGAGCTCCGCGAGGCCCGGCGACTCGGCGTTCCCCAGGGGTTCCTCGTCCGGTTCTCCGCGCCGGGAGCGGGAGTCCGTCACCGGGCGTCCGTGGGAGCTGACGAGCTTCGGAGCCCTGCGCCGCTGCGGCAGCGGGACGGGGACGTCCGAGTAGTCGGTGTCCGCGGAGTGCGCCGGATGGCCCGGGCCGTCGCCGGATCGCTGGTGCAGCTCGCCCGGGAGACCGGCGATCTCACCAGGTGCGCCGGTGAGTTCACCCGTTGCGTGTGTCCTTTCGTCCGGTACGCCGGTGATGGAGCGGCGCGGCCGGAAGATCCCGCCGCGCTCGCTGTCCTCGTCAGCCAGGCCGCCCGGGAATCGGTCGAGCGGGCCGAGTTCGACGGGCGCCTCCAGCTCGACGGGCCCGTCCAGGATCGAGGCGGGCAGACCGGCCAGCGGCACGGGGACCTGGGCCAGGGCCGCCTTGCGGTCGACGTCGGTCTCGCCCTTCTTCATGGGCAGCGCGCGGTCGAGGCGGAACCCGATGCCGTTCGTGTCCGGGACGTCGTCGGTGAGCAGCGCGTCCGGGATGAAGACGACCGCCGTGGTGCCGCCGTACGGGGAGGGCTGGAGGGAGACGCGGACGTTCTGCCGCTGCGCGAGCCGGCTCACCACGAAGAGGCCGAGCCGGTCGGTGTCGGACAGCTCGAACTCGGGGGTTTCGGCGAGCCGGAGGTTGGCGTCGAGAAGCGCTTCGGCCGCCATGCCCAGACCCCGGTCGTGGATCTCCAGCGTGAAGCCGTTGGCGACGCGCTCGCCGATGACCTGGACAGCCGTGTGCGGCGGCGAGAACACCGTCGCGTTCTCCAGGAGTTCGGCCACCAGGTGGGTGAGGTCCGCGACCGCGGGGCCGGTGACGGCGACCCGCGGCAGCCGGCGGACCTCGATGCGCTCGTAGTCCTCGACCTCGGCGACGGCGGCGCGGACGACGTCCATGAGCTGGACGGGCTTGCGCCACTGCCGGGACGGGGCGGCTCCGGAGAGGATCACCAGGCCTTCGGCGTGCCGGCGCATACGGGTGGTCAGGTGGTCCAGGCGGAACAGGTCGGCGAGTTCGTCGGTGTCCTCGGTCCTGCGTTCCATGGTGTCGAGCAGGGTGAGCTGCTTGTGGAGCAGGACCTGGCTGCGCCGGGCGAGGTTGACGAAGACCTCGGAGACGCCCTCGCGCAGTTCGGACTGTTTGACGGCGGCCTCAACAGCGGCGCGCTGCAGGGTGTTGAGGGCCTGGCCGACCTCACCGATCTCGTTCCGGTCGTACTCCAGGCGCGGGACCTCGGTCTCCACGTCGACCTGTTCACCGGCGGACAGCCGCCGCATCACGCTGGGCAGCCGTACGCCGGACGCCTCGTGGGCCTCCAGGCGCAGCCCGCGCAGGTCACGGATGAGACTGCGGGCGATGCGTACGGACATCACGAGCGAGACGAGCAGGGCGGCCAGACCGAGGACGCCCGCGACGGCCGCCTTGAGGATGACATTGATGGCCAGGGGGCGGGTCCGGTCCCGATAGCGGTCCCCCGCCTGGTCATCGAGTTTGCTCAGCTCGTCGAGGACCTGTCCGGCAGCGCTGTCCCAGGACTTCGCGGTGACGCCGCGCGGGGCACCGGGGTTCCCTGCGATGACGGACTGCTCGGCCACGCGCAGGGGCGCGGTGCCCGCGTTCTGCCAGTAGCTCTTGTAGCGTTCACTCTCCGCGGAGGGCAGCAGCGCCAGGCTGATGGTGTAGAGCAGGCTGCGCTGGGCCACGAGGTCGGAGACGTCGCGGATGTCGTCGTGGGTGATCCGCCCGGCGACGAGTGCGGATCCGAGGAGGGCGTCCTCCCGGGAGAGCAGTTCGCGGGCGCGGGCGGCGTTGACGAGCGCGCGGCCCTGCTTGTCCATCTCCACGTCGTCGAGCACGTGGAGATTGGCCACCAGGATGTAGCAGGGGTCGACGAGCCGGTTGTAGAGGTCGAGGGCCTGGGACCGGTTGACGGTGCCCTCCTCGACGCTGCGGCGCAGGGAGTCGATTCCGTCGAGGGCGTCCAGGATCGAGGTGAGGCGTCCGGCCGTACCGCCGTCCATCTCCTCCTTGACGTCCTCGTCCTTGGCGTTCCTGCGGAGCTTGGCCACCGTCCGGTCCGTGGCGGACCGGCTGCGCTTCAGGGCCGCCAGGGCGTCCGAGGCACGCGGGTCGGCGAGATAGACGAGTGTCTGACGGCGCTCCTGCTGGAGGACGCTGACGGTGTCCTCGGCGGGGAAGCCGATCTCCTCCACGACATCGGTCACGCTGAACAGCTGACTGGCCTCGCGTCCCGTGAGTACGGTCGCGAAACCCCAGATCGCGGTGAGAGACACCAGCGGCACGAGCAACAGCGCCACGATCTTCCGGCGGATGGACTTCCCGCGAAAGCGCATGGCCTCCCCCAGCTTGACCCCCTCCGGCCCGGGGGCACACATGTGCGTCAACAAACGGCGTGAGCCTACTACCGACACACGGGTAACTCGAAGGCCTGTCCGGACTCTCTCCGGCCACGGACGGAACGAGACATCACTAGTTGTCACGGCATTACGGGAGATTGCCGCCCCGGGTTGGGTACCAGAAGCAGGTACCCAACCGGTCGGCATACGTAGCCGGTTGGCTGGAATTCTTCGTTTTCCGGGAATCTTCGAGGGACGCCGTTCGTCTTTCTGTACGGGAATGAGGGGCGGAATCGGCAACAGGCGCCGCATGCCGCGCCCAGGCGGCGTAAAGCAGCGCAAGCCGGGCAGCCACTGTGAAGCCGGGGTCTCAAGGCACCGGGCAAGCGGTCTGCCGGTAGTGGGGAGTGACGGGTTGATGGGCACGGCGGAGCGGCTCGATGCGCTCGGGAGCGGCGTTGCGACGCCGGTGGCCGAGCGGGGGGACCCACAGGCACCGGATCTCGACATTCCGGCGAGTGGACGCAATTCGACGACGGAGCGGCAAGCTCCCTACGACAGGCGCGACTTGACGAAGGCGCGTGGCGCTGCCGCGCAAGGGGATGACTCGACAGGCGAGCGCAGTGCCCGCACGGACGGGCACGACTCGGCAGGCGCGCGCCACGCTGCCGCGAAGGGGGACGACATGACCGGCGCCCGGTACGAGGCCCCGGAGGAAGGTGCCGGCGCCCGGTACGAGGCCCCCGAGGAACCGGAAGTGGACGCGTACTACCGGCCGTTGTGGATCGAGGAGCCCGCGCGCAGGCGGCGGCTGCCCGATCCCGTGCGTACGTCGGCGGTGCGGGCGGTGCTGATCATCGCCGTGACGCTCATGCAGGCGATGGTCGCCTTCCTCTGCACGCTGGCCGGCTCCTGGCTCGCCTTCCCCATGGTGCTCAGCAGCGTGGCCAGTACGGTCGTGGCGACGTGGGCCGCCCTCGACGTCTGGGTGACCCGCCAGGTGTGGAACCAGCGCCATGGCGTGGTGTCCGAACCGAGCAGCACGGCGCGGGCACTGCGGCGCGAGCGTCGTACCGCCCGTCGGCAGGCCCGTGCGACGGAGCGCGCGCAGGAGCGAATACGCCGGCAGGGCGGGGCGGGGCAGTTGTCACATCCGTGAGTCTTCGTCGTAGACACCGCAGAGGGCGAGCCGTTCGGAAACAGCCCGCCCCCGTGATGGGTCAACTCGTCACAGCGTCGCCGGCTCGACCGGGCCGGCGCTGCGCGCCAGTTCACGGCGTGCCCGCATGAAGGGGCGCGGGCGATCGACGGAGAGCACGGCCGTGGTGCGGCCGTCCCGCTCGTAGCGGGCGAGCAGGCCGCCCTCCCCCGGTGCCCCGGCCTCGATCCCGCCCTCCACGACCCGCACCGTGTCGCTCTGGTGCCGCCGGCCGGCGAATTGGATCCGGGCGCCGTACTGGTCGGACCAGAAGTAGGGCATCGACCGCACGGTCTCCGTGGTACGCCCGGCGAGCAGATTGCGTACGGCCACGCGGGGTTGCTCGGTCGCGGAGGTCCAGTGCTCGGCGCGGATGCCGCCGACGCGGGCCACGTCTCCGACGGCGACCACCTGCGGCAGTCCGGTCACACAGCCGTCGTCGCAGAGCACGCCGTCGTGCAGAGCGAGCGTCGAGCCCGCCAGCCAGGCCGTGTTGGGCGTGGCGCCGATGCCCACGATCACGATGTCGGCGGGCAGGGTCCGGCCGTCGGCGAGCTCCACGCCCGTGACGGCTCGGGGGTGCCGCGGCCGATTGCGCGGTCCCGTCGCTCCGGGGTCCGGGGTGCTTCGCGACCCGGCGCTCGTCCCCTTGAGACCGGCTACGCCCGTCCCGGTGACGAGATCGACACCGCCACGCCGGTGCAGCGCGGCACACACGGCGGCCATCTCGGCGCCGAGTTGGGGCACGAGCGGCAGCGGGGCGGCCTCGACGACCGTGACCGCGTGGCCGAGGGCGGCACAGGACGAGGCGGTCTCCGCGCCGATGAATCCGCCGCCGATGACGACGACGCGGCGCGGGCCCTGGGCGAGTTCCTCGCGGAGGGCGCGGGCGTCGTCCAGGGTGCGCAAGGTGTGGACCCCGGCGAGGTCGTCGCCGGGCAGGCGGCGGGCCGCGGCCCCGGTGGCGATGACCACACCGTCGGTGGAGACGGTACGGCCGTCGTCGAGGAGCACGGTGCGGCCACGGGTGTCGAGTCCGCGGGCGCGGACCCCGAGCAGCCACTCGGCGTCCAGCCCGGCGCTCTCCTCCGCGTCGGTCAGGGCGAGTTGGTCCTCGCCGGTGCGGCCGGTGAGGAAGTCCTTGGACAGGGGCGGGCGGTCGTACGGCGGATGCGGTTCGTCCCCGACGAGGACGAGTCGTCCGTCAAACCCCTGGGCACGCAGCTCGCGCGCCGCGTACATCCCGGACAGGGAGGCCCCGACGACGGTCACGACCTTCATGCGGCGGTTCCCTCCTCCACCGCGAGGTGGACGTGGATGATGCCGTCGTCGACGGTGACGCGGTGGGTGCGGACGGGGCGGCGCGCGGGGAGGCACGTCGGCTGTCCGGTGCGGAGATCGAATGAGGCCGCGTGCAGCGGGCATTCGACCAGACAACCCTCCAGCCAGCCCTCGGAGAGCGAGGCGTCCTGGTGGGTGCAGGTGTCGTCGATGGCGTACAGCTCGCCGTCGGCGTTGAACACCGCGACGGGCGGCGTGGTGTCGAGGCGGACGGACTCGCCCGCGGGGAGGTCGGCAAGGCGGCAGACGGGAATCATGGGCCCCCCTCTCGGTCTCGGACGCTGCGTCCGGGACCTTCGGTCCAGGCGGTCCGGAACCCTTTCCAGGTCCGGACGCTTCGGTAACATGATGTTTCGTATGGCGCACGAGGGAGCGCTATGCGCAACAGAATCCGCGCGGGGGCCCCGTCACGTCAAGGGCTTCCCGCAGATGCGGCCCAAACCGGGCCGCCAGGTGGTGAGAGTTGAGCCATGACCCGCACGCAGAAGCAGGCTGAGCAGACCGAGGAGACGCCGGACAAGCAGAGCAGGGGCGCGGGCAGCGCCGTGCAGTCGGTGGACCGGGCCGTCAGCGTGCTGGAGATCCTCGCCCGCCACGGCGAGGCGGGCGTCACCGAGATCGCCGAGGCGCTGGAGGTGCACAAGTCCACTGCCTTCCGGCTGCTGGGAGTGCTGGAGAACCGTGGCCTGGTCGCCCAGGCCAAGGACCGTGGGAAGTACTACCTGGGCGCCGGAGTACTACGCCTCGCGGGGGCGGCGGCAGTACGCCTGGACATCTCCCAGGAGGGCGTTCCGGTCTGCCGCGAACTGGCCGATGAGCTGGGCGAAACGGTCAACATCGCGGTCCACGACGACGACGCGGCGGTCAACATCATGCAGGCGCGCGGCACCGCCTCCGTGACCGCGCAGAACTGGCTCGGCAGACGCACCCCGCTGCACGCCACCTCCAGCGGCAAGGTGCTGCTCGCCCATATGCCGCCCACCCTGCGCGAGGGGCTGCTCGCGCGCACGCTCCCGCGTTTCACGGAGCGCACGATCACCGGCTCGTCCGCCCTGCGCAGCGAGTTGGAGGCAGTGATCGAGCAGGGCTACGGGGTCACGCTGGAGGAGCTGGAGCTGGGCCTCGCGGCCGTCGCCGCACCCGTGCGCGCCCACGACGGCAAGGTCATCGGTGCGATCAGCGTCTCGGGGCCCGTGTACCGGATGGGCCCCGATCAGCTGCCGGAGCTGACCAAGCGCACGGTGGCCGCCGCGGCCGAACTGTCGCGCCGGATGGGGTACGGCTTCTAGCCGGGCCCGGCCGCCTCCGGGCGGAGCGCGCCGGCTCCGCCACCACGTCCGCCACCACCTCGCGCACGGCGACCGCGGACCACACGCACACCCCCACACCCCAGTCCCACCAAGGGAAGTCAACCAGCGGTCACCGCTTCCGAGGGCGGCCGGGGCAGACCGGAGCGGAGCCGGAACACCAGCGCGGGGCCAGGAATCATCCGGCCCCGCGCTGCCATGTGTCGGCCACGTTTCGTCCCGCCCGTTCCTTTTGCCAAGGGTTAACTCCCACCTCTTGACGGCCTCGGGATGCCGTTCTCAGACTGTCTCTCATCGCGCAACCCATCGTGCACTGCGCAACAGCAGAGGAGCTTGGTCGTGCCACACGAGGTCCGTGCCGTAGTCGCTGTCAAAAAGGGCGCACCCGTCGAGGTGCAGACAATCCTCGTCCCCGATCCGGGGCCGGGCGAGGTGCTCGTCGCCGTACAGGCCTGCGGGGTCTGCCACACGGATCTGCACTACCGGGAGGGCGCGATCAACGACGACTTCCCGTTCCTGCTGGGCCATGAGGCGGCCGGCACGATCGAGGCGGTCGGCGAGGGCGTCACCGATCTGGTGCCGGGCGACTACGTCGTCCTCGCCTGGCGCGCGCCCTGCGGGACGTGTCGCTCCTGTCGCCGCGGCCGCCCCTGGTACTGCTTCGACTCCCGCAACGCCACCCAGCCGATGACGCTGCTGGACGGCACCCCGCTCAGCAACGCGCTGGGCATCGGCGCCTTCGCCGAGAAGACCCTGGTCGCGGCGGGTCAGGCGGTCAAGATCGACCCTGCCGCCCGTCCGGAGGCGGCCGGCCTCATCGGCTGCGGCGTGATGGCCGGTTACGGTGCCGCCGTCAACACCGGCAACGTCGGACGCGGTGACACGGTCGCCGTCATCGGCTGCGGCGGGGTCGGCAACGCGGCGATCGCGGGCGCCTGCCTCAACGGGGCCATGAAGGTGATCGCCATCGACATCGACGACAAGAAGCTCGACCAGGCCGAGAAGTTCGGCGCCACGCACACGGTCAACTCGCGCGGCACGGATCCGGTCGAGGCCGTGCGCGCCCTCACCGACGGCTTCGGGGTGGACATCGCCATCGACGCGGTCGGCCGCCCGGAGACGTACAAGCAGGCCTTCTACATGCGCGATCACGCGGGCGTGCTCGTCCAGGTCGGCGTCCCGGATCCCGAGATGAAGATCGACCTGCCCCTCATCGACCTGTTCTCCCGGGGCGGCGCCCTGAAGTCCTCCTGGTACGGGGACTGTCTGCCCAGCCGCGACTTCCCGTTCCTCATCGACCAGTACCTGTACGGGCTGCTGGATCTCAACGCCTTCGTCAGCGAGACCATCGCCCTCGAACAGGTCGAGGAGGCGTTCGCGAAGATGCACCGCGGCGAGGTGCTGCGGTCGGTGGTGGTCCTGTGACGGCGGCCGGCGACCGGGACAGCCGGCCCGGGGACGCCCGGCGCGTCCGCGTCGAACGCGTGGTCACCTCCGGCACGTTCAGCCTCGACGGCGAGACCTTCGACGTCGACAACAACGTGTGGCTCGTCGGTGACGACGAGGAGGTACTGGTCGTCGACGCCGCGCACGACGCGTCCGCGATCACGGCCGCCGTCGCCGGCCGACGGGTCACCGCCGTCGTCTGCACCCACGGCCACGACGACCACATCGGCGCGGCCATCGAGGTCGCGGAGGCCGCCGGCGCACCCGTCCTGCTGCACCCCGCCGAGCAGGAACTGTGGGAGACCGTGCACCCCGGGCGCAAGCCGGACGGCGACCTGAGCGACGGCGCACTGCTCACGGTCGCCGGTATCGAGGTCCAGGTGATCCATACCCCGGGCCACTCCTGGGGCAGCTGCAGCCTCTACGCCCCGTTCCTCGACGCCGTCTTCACCGGCGACACCCTCTTCCACGGCGGCCCGGGCGCCACCGGCCGCTCGTACTCGGACCGGCCCACCATCGAGGCCTCCCTCCGCAACCGGCTGCTCACGCTGCCCGGTGACACCGTCGTCCACACCGGACACGGCCAGGACACGACGATCGCCGCCGAGCGGCCGAACGTCCCCGGCGCGTAGGCGCCTTCACCGCCCCGTCCGCGCGCAAGCGCCCTCACCTCCCCTTCGGGCACCCGCGCCCGCTCCGTCGCCATCCCCGTCATCCCCGCCACCGCAAGGAGGGGCATGTCCAGCACGCCCGAAACCCGCCAGCGTGGTCATCAGGTCGTCATCATCGGCGCCGGCATCGTCGGCTGTTCCCTGGCCGACGAGCTGACCGCCCGCGGCTGGACCGACGTCACCGTCCTCGAACAGGGCCCCCTGCCCGCCCCGGGCGGCTCCACCTCGCACGCGCCGGGCCTGGTGTTCCAGACCAGCCCGTCCAAGACGCTCACCGCCTTCGCCCGCTACACCGTGGAGAAGTTCAACTCCCTCCAGGTCGACGGCGTCCCCTGCTTCGACCCGGTCGGCGGCCTGGAGCTCGCGACCACACCCGAACGGCTGGCCGACCTGCACCGCAGGGCCGGATACGCCGCCTCGTGGGGCGTACGCGGGGAGATCGTGAGCGCGGCCCGGTGCAAGGAGCTCTGGCCGCTCCTCGACGAGTCGATCGTCCTCGGCGGCTTCCACACCCCCGACGACGGACTGGCACGCGCTCTGCTCGCGGCCCGCGCGCAGACGGCACGCGCCGAGAGCCGCGGCGCCCGGTTCCTGGACCGTCACACCGTCACCGGGATCGAGCAGCAGGACGGCCGGGTCACCGCCGTCGTCACCGATCGCGGTACCTTCCCCGCCGACCACGTGGTCTCCGCGGCCGGCTTCTGGGGCCCGGTCATCGGCCGGATGGCCGGAGTCGACATACCCCTGCAACCGCTCGCACACCAGTACGCCAAGACGCGCCCGCTGGCCGAGCTCGCGGCCGCCGCCCAGGAGGCCGAGAAGCCGATCCTGCGCTTCCAGGACCGCGACCTCTACTTCCGTGAGCACACCGACCGCATCGGCATCGGCAGCTACGCCCACCGGCCGCTCCCCGTCGACCCGTTCGCGGTCCCCGGCTACGACGCGGCGCGCGCGTACGACATGGAGATGCCGTCGTCGTACCCCTTCACCGAGGAGGACTGGGCGCCGAGCTGGGACGACTGCCGCCGACTGCTGCCCGCACTGGGCGAGGCCGGCATCGAGGAGGGCTTCAACGGCGTCTTCTCCTTCACCCCCGACGGCATGCCCGTCCTCGGGGAGTCCCGGCGGCTGCGCGGCTTCTGGCTGGCGGAGGCCGTCTGGGTGACCCACTCCGCCGGCGTCGCCAAGGCGGTCGCCGAGTGGATGGTCGACGGGCGGGCCTCCGTCGACCTCCACGAGTGCGACCTCACGCGTTTCGAGGACGCACAGCGGTCACCGGCGTACGTCTGTGAACGCGGTTCACAGCAGTTTGTCGAGGTGTACGACGTTCTGCACCCGCTCCAGCCGATGGAGCGGCCCCGTCCGCTGCGTGTCAGCCCCTTCTACGCCCGTCAGCAGGAGCTCGGCGCGTACTTCCTGGAGGGCGGCGGCTGGGAGCGTCCGCACTGGTACGAGGCGAACGCCCCGCTGGTCGACACGACCGGGGGCGTCCCGGAGCGCGACGCCTGGTCGGCCCGCTACTGGTCGCCCATCGCGGCAGCGGAGGCACGGGCGACCCGCGAGAAGGTCGCGCTCTACGACATGACCCCGCTGCGCCGGCTGGAGGTGACCGGCCCCGGCGCCCTCGGCTTCCTGCACCGGATGACCACCAACAACCTCCGCAAGAAGCCGGGCGCGGTCACGTACACCCTGCTCCTGGACGAACGGGGCGGCATACGCTCCGACCTCACCGTGGCGCGCCTGGGCGCCGACCGTTTCCAGGTGGGCGCCAACTCCCCCGCCGACCTGGACTGGCTGGCCCGGCACGCACCCGACGACGTGCACATCCGGGACATCACCTCCGGCACCTGCTGCATCGGCGTCTGGGGCCCGCTCGCCCGCGACCTCGTCCAGCCGCTGACCCGCGACGACTTCTCGCACGAGGGCTTCGGCTACTTCCGCGCCAAGGAGACCTACCTCGGGCACGTCCCCGTGACGGCGATGCGTCTGTCGTACGTCGGTGAGCTCGGCTGGGAGCTGTACACCACCGCCGACCTGGGGCTCAGGCTCTGGGACACGCTCTGGGAGGCGGGACGGGCGCACGACGTGATCGCGGCCGGCCGGTCGGCCTTCAACAGCCTGCGGCTGGAGAAGGGGTACCGCGCCTGGGGCGTCGACATGACGGACGAGCACGACCCGTACGAGGCCGGTGTCGGCTTCGCGGTCCGCATGGACAAGGAGTTCGTGGGACGCGAGGCGCTCGACTCCGCCGCGGCCCCCGCCCGGCGGCTCACCCCGCTCCTCCTCGACGACCCCGCGGCCGTCGTCCTCGGCAAGGAGCCCGTCTACGCCCCCACCGCCGGGACGGGCGGTGCCCCGGCCGGTTACGTGACCAGCGCCTCGTACGGCTACACGCTGGGCCGGTGCATCGCCTACGCCTGGCTGCCGGCGCTCCCCGCCGGCACCGGTGTGCACATCGAGTACTTCGGCGAGAAGGTCCCCGCGACCGTCGCCGAAGAGCCCCTCTTCGACCCCAAGATGACCCGCATCCGCCGCTGAGCGCGCCGCGGCGGGAGCCGGCCACATGCGGGCGCCCCGCCCGTGACCGGCTCCCCGCGCGGGGCGTCACCCCAGTCACCCCACGGAGTTCGCTGAATCCGCAAGGAGGTCCTCGTGTCCCCCACCTATGACGTGATCGTGATCGGTCTCGGCGGCATGGGCAGCGCGGCTGCCCACCATCTGTCCGCGCGCGGTGTCCGCGTGCTCGGCCTGGAGAAGTTCGGCCCGGTCCACAACCGCGGCTCCAGTCACGGCGGTTCGCGCATCACCCGCCAGTCCTACTTCGAGGACCCGGCGTACGTACCGCTGCTGCTGCGCTCGTACGAGCTGTACGAGGACCTGGAGCGGGCGACCGGCCGGCAGATCGCCACCCTGTGCGGTGGCGTGATGGTCGGGTCCCCCGACTCGCGGACCGTCTCCGGTTCGCTGCTCTCCGCCCAGCAGTGGGACCTGCCCCACGAGATGCTGGACGCGCCGGAGATCCGCCGCCGCTTCCCGACGCTGAACCCGGCCGACGGCGAGGTGGCGCTCTTCGAGAAGAAGGCCGGACTGGTCCGTCCCGAGAACACCGTGGCCGCCCACCTCCAGCTCGCCACCCAACAGGGCGCCGACCTGCACTTCGACGAACCGATGACGCGCTGGGAGCCGTACCGGGACGGCGTACGCGTGCACACCGCCGAGAACACCTACACCGCCGGTCAGCTGGTGATCTGCCCGGGGGCGTGGGCGCCGCAGCTGCTCACCGATCTCGGGGTGCCGTTCACCATCGAGCGGCAGGTCATGTACTGGTTCCAGCCCGGCGGCGGGGTCCGGCCCTTCCTCCCCGAGAACCACCCGGTCTACATCTGGGAGGACGCCGCCGGAGTCCAGGTCTACGGCTTCCCGTCGATCGACGGGCCGGACCTCGGGGCCAAGGTCGCCTTCTTCCGGAAGGGACAGATCTGCACGCCGGAGAACATCGACCGGACGGTCCACCAGGACGAGATCCAGGCGATGGCGGACCACATGTCCCGGTGCATTCCCGACCTGCCCGGCACCTTCCTCAAGGCCGCCACCTGCATGTACTCCAACACCCCGGACGAGCACTTCGTGATCGCCCGGCATCCCGCCCACCCGGAGTCCGTGACCGTGGCCTGCGGGTTCTCCGGGCACGGCTTCAAGTTCGTGCCCGTCGTCGGCGAGATCCTCGCCGATCTGGCCGTCACCGGCACCACCGGACACCCGATCGGGCTGTTCGACCCCCACCGCCTCGCCGCCGCGCCCGCCTGAGGAGTACGCACGTGACGACGACCCCCGTCTCCCCGCAGCCGATCTCGCCCAGCCTGATCGCCACCCTGCCCGGCCACTACTACACCGACCCGGAGATCTTCCGGCAGGAGCAGCAGCACCTCTTCGAGTCGATGTGGTTCTGCGCCGTCCGCTCCGCGGATCTCGTCAGGCCCGGCGCGTTCCGTACCGTCCAGGTCGGCCGTGAGAGCGTCCTGGTCACCCGCTCGCGCACCGGTGAACTGCGGGCCTTCCTCAATATCTGCCGGCACCGCGGGGCCCGGCTGTGCACGGAGGAGGCCGGCGAGGTGCGGCGCACCCTTCAGTGCCCGTACCACGCCTGGACCTACGACCTGGACGGCAAGCTGGTCGCCGCGCCGAACCTGACCAGGATGCCGGACGTCGACCGCACCGAGTACGGCCTGGTCGGGGTCGCCCTGCGCGAGTGGCTCGGCTACGCCTGGGTCTGCCTGGCCGAGGACCCGCCCTCCTTCGAGGAGACGGTGCTGGGCGCGGCCGTGGAGCGGCTCGGGAACACCGCCGCCATCGAGCACTACGGCACCGAGAACCTCGCCCTCGGAAAACGCATCACCTACGACGTGCGGGCGAACTGGAAGCTGATCGTCGAGAACTTCATGGAGTGCTACCACTGCGCCACGATCCACCCCGAGCTGACGGACGTGCTCCCGGAGTTCGCGGACGGGTACGCGGCCCAGTACTACGTGGGGCACGGCGCAGAGTTCGGCACCGAGGTCGAGGGGTTCACGGTCGACGGCAGTGCGGGCTTCGGGCGGCTGCCGGACGTCGCGGAGGACCAGGACCGCCGCTACTACGCGATCACGGTGAAACCGACGGTCTTCATCAATCTGGTCCCCGACCATGTCATCCTGCACCGCATGTTCCCGCTCGCCGAGGACCGCACGGTCGTGGAGTGCGACTGGCTCTACGCGCCGGACGTCGTCGCGTCCGGCGCCGACCTGTCGAAGTCGGTCGAGCTCTTCCACCGGGTGAACGCCCAGGACTTCGCGGCCTGTGAACGCACGCAGCCCGCCATGACGTCGCGGGCCTACCGGAACGGTGGTGTGCTGGTTCCTACCGAGCACCACATAGGGATCTTCCACGAGTGGCTGATCCAGCAGCTAGGAGGCCCCAGTGCCTGAGACCACGGACGGACCCACTCTCTTCATCGACGGGGCCTGGACCCGCGCGCTCGACGAGCGCACCCGCGAGATCCGCTGTCCCGCCGACGGCTCCCTGGTGGGGGTCGTCGACGAGGCGGGCGGCAAGGACACCGTCGAGGCGATCGCGGCCGCGCGTCGCGCCTTCGACGAGGGTCCCTGGCCGACGACGCCGGCCGCGGAGCGCGGTGACCTGCTGCTGCGCGTCGCCGACCTGCTCGTACGCGACAAGGGGCTGCTGGCCCGCGCCGAGTCGCTCGACACGGGCAAGCGGCTGGTCGAGAGCGAGTACGACATCGACGACATCGCGAACTGCTTCCGCTACTTCGGGCGGACCGCCGCCGCCGAGACCGGCCGGGTGAACGAGACCGGCACAGCGGGCGTCGACAGCCGGGTGGTGTACGAGCCGGTCGGGGTCTGCGCGCTGATCACCCCCTGGAACTATCCCCTTCTGCAGACCGCGTGGAAGGTCGCGCCGGCGCTCGCGGCGGGCAACACCTTCGTGCTCAAGCCGAGCGAGCTGACCCCGCACACGGCGATCCATCTGATGCGCCTTCTGGACGAGGCGGGGCTGCCGGCCGGTGTCGGCAATCTCGTCCTCGGGTCGGGTCCGGAGGCGGGCGCGCCGCTCGGCGACCACCCGGACGTGGATCTCGTCTCCTTCACCGGCGGACTGCACACCGGTCGCGGGCTGATGGCCGCCGCGGCCGGGACGGTCAAGAAGGTCGCCCTGGAGCTCGGTGGCAAGAACCCCAACATCGTCTTCGCCGACGCCGACTTCGAGACGGCCGTCGACATGGCGCTGACCGCCATCTTCCTGCACTCGGGACAGGTCTGCTCGGCCGGTGCCCGGCTGCTGGTCGAGGACTCGCTGCACGACCGGTTCGTCGACGAGGTGGTCCGGCGGGCCTCGGAGATCCGGCTCGGCGGCCCCTTCGACGAGCAGGCCCAGACCGGCGCCCTGATCTCGGCCGGCCACCGCGAGAAGGTCGAGGCGTACGTCGAGCGGGGTCTCGCCGAGGGCGCGGTCCTGCGGTGCGGCGGCGCCCGGCCGTCCGGAGCCGGGTACGAGGACGGCTTCTACTATCTGCCCACCGTCCTGGACGAGTGCTCCGGGGAGATGTCGGTGGTGCAGGACGAGTCCTTCGGGCCCGTCCTGACCGTGGAGCGGTTCAGCAGCGAGGCCGACGCCGTGCGGCTCGCCAACAACACCATCTACGGGCTCGCCGGCGCGGTGTGGACCGGCGACGAGGCCAAGGCCCAGCGGGTCGCGGCCCGGCTCAGGCTCGGCACGGTCTGGATCAACGACTACCACCCCTACGTCCCGCAGGCCGAATGGGGCGGCTTCAAGCAGTCCGGCTTCGGCCGCGAGCTGGGCCCCTCGGGTCTCGCCGAGTACCGCGAGACCAAGCACATCTGGCGCAACACCGACCCGTCCCCGCAGGGCTGGTTCGCCTGATCCCACCGATGTCACCCCCCGCCCGCACGAGCCGTGCCCCGCTCCCCGATCCAGGAGGCCGCTCATGACCATCCATCCACCCGCGAGACCGGAGCAGAACGACGATTCCGAGCTCGCCGAGTTCGGCTATAAACCCGAACTCAAGCGCACCCTTGGCAACTTCCACACCTTCGCCGCCGGCATCAGCTACATCTCCATCCTCACCGGCACCTTCCAGCTCTTCTACTTCGGTTACGGCAGCGGCGGTCCGGCCTACTGGTGGTCCTGGCCGATGGTCTTCGTGGGGCAGTTCATGGTCGCCCTGTGCTTCGCGGAGCTGGCCGCGCGTTATCCCGTTGCGGGTTCCGTATACAACTGGTCGAAGAAGATAGGCAATCCGCATCTCGGCTGGCTCGCCGGCTGGATGATGCTGATCGCCTCCATCGTGTCGATCGCGGCCGTGGCGCTCGCCTATCAACTGACGCTGCCGCAGATCTCGTCCACCTTCCAGTTCATCGGGGACGGCACCGGGAAGTACGACGTGGCGACGAACGCGGTCGTCCTGGCCACGGTCCTCATTCTGTTCACGACCCTGGTGAACGCCTTCGGTGTGAAGCTGATGGCCACCATCAACAGCGCGGGCGTCTTCATCGAGCTGGTCGCCACCGTCGTCCTCATCGTGCTGTTCGCCGTCCACATCACACGGGGCCCCCAGGTCGTCACCGAGACGCAGGGCCACGGGGCCGGCCAGTCGTTCGGCTATCTCGGCCCGTTCCTCGTCGCCTCGCTGGCCTCGGCGTACGTCATGTACGGCTTCGACACCGCCGCCTCGCTCGGTGAGGAGTCCCTCGACCCGTCCCGCAACGCCCCGCGCGCGATCATCCGCGCGATCGTCGCCTCGTTCGTCCTGGGCGGCCTCGTGCTGCTGCTGGCGCTGATGAGCGTCTCCAGCCTCAAGGGCGACAAGCTGTCCACGGACGGGCTGCAGTTCATCGTCCTCGACGTGCTCGGGTCGACGGCCGGCAAGGCGATGCTGTGGTGCGTGCTGATCGCGGTCACGGTCTGCGCCCTCGCGGTGCACACGGCGGCGATCCGGCTGGCCTTCGCGATGTCCCGGGACAACAATCTGCCCGCGTCCTCCCTGCTGGCCAAGGTCAGCCCGCGTTTCCAGACCCCGGTGCTGCCCGCGGTGGTCATCGGCATCCTGGCGGTGGCGATCCTCGTCGTGAACATCCGCCAGCCGCAGATCTTCACCGTCGTCACCAGCATCGGCATCATCATGATCTACCTCGCCTACCTCGGCGTCACCGCGCCGATGCTGGTGGCCCGGCTGCGCGGCAAGTGGCAGCCCGCCGGGGACGGCAAGTTCTCGCTGGGCCGCTGGGGCCTCCTGGTCAACATCGTCGCCGTGTTCTGGGGCACGGCCATGACGCTCAACCTGATCTGGCCGCGGGCCGAGGTCTACAACGCCGCCGCCCCGTACCACTGGTACCTGCGGTGGGGCGCGGTCCTGTTCGTCGCGGTGATCGCCGGCGGCGGTTTCGCCTACTACTGGTTCGTGCAGCGGCACCGCACCGGGGTGCTCGCCGAGCACCAGCTACAGGTCTCGGTTCCCGCACCCGTCGCCCCCACGGCGACCGACTGAAGGAGGTCAACTCCCCATGAACGTCGATGAGTTCGACTATGTCGTGGTCGGCGGCGGTACCGCGGGCAACGTGGTCGCGGCCCGGCTCTCCGAGGACCCGTCCGTCTCCGTGTGCCTGCTGGAGGCGGGGCCAAGCGACGTCGGCGACGACAACGTCCTGAGGCTGGACCGCTGGATGGGCCTGCTGGAGTCCGGTTACGACTGGGACTACCCGGTCGAGCCGCAGGCCAGCGGCAACAGTTTCATGCGGCACGCCCGCGCCCGGGTGCTCGGCGGCTGTTCCTCGCACAACTCCTGTATCGCCTTCTGGGCCCCCGCCGAGGACCTGGACGACTGGGCCGCGGCGGGCTGTACGGGGTGGAGCGCCGCCGAACTCTTCCCGCTCTACCAGCGGCTGGAGTCCAACGACGCTCCCGGCGACCACCACGGCCGCAGCGGTCCGGTGAAGCTGCGCACGGTGAAGGGCGAAGACCCGTGCGGCACCGCCCTGCTGGAGGCCTGTGCCCAGGAAGGCATTCCGACCGTCCCCTTCAACACCGGCACGACCGTGGTCCGCGGCGCCAACTGGTTCCAGATCAACTCCGATGAGAACAACACCCGTCAGTCGTCCTCGGTCGCGTATCTGCACCCGATCCTCGGCAAGCGGCCCAACCTCGACGTACGCACCGGGGTACGCGCCAAAAAGCTCGTCCTCGACGGCCGGCGCTGCGTGGGCGCCGAGTACCTGGATCCGGATCTGATCCACACGCGGACGGTGCGCGCCCGCCGCGAGGTGATCGTGTCCTGCGGGTCCATCGACACCCCCAAGCTGCTGATGCTGTCGGGCATCGGCCCCGCCGCGCAGCTGCGCGAGGTGGGCGTCGAGGTGGTGGTGGACTCGGCGGGCGTCGGCGAGAACCTCCAGGACCACCCGGAGGGCGTCATCATGTGGGACGCCAAGCAGCCGATGCCCACCACGTCCAACCAGTGGTGGGAGGCGGGCATCTTCTACGACACCGAACCGGGCCTGGACCGCCCGGACTTGATGTTCCACTACGGCTCGGTGCCCTTCGACATGAACACCGCGCGCTGGGGCTATCCGACGTCCGAGAACGCGTTCTGCCTCACACCGAACGTCACCCGCGCCAAGTCACGCGGCACGGTGCGGCTGCGTACCCGCGACTTCCGTGACAAGCCGAAGGTCGACCCCCGCTACTTCACGCACGAGCACGACGCGCGCGTGATGACGTACGGCCTGCGGCTCGCCCGGCGGATCGCCGGGCAGCCCGCGCTGAGCGGCTGGGCGGGCTCGGAGCTGGCTCCCGGCCCCGATGTCCGTACCGACGACGAGCTCCTCGACTACATCCACAAGACCCACAACACCGTCTACCACCCGTCCTGCACCGTGAAGATGGGCGCGGACGACGACGCCTCCGCCCCGCTCGACGCACGGCTGCGGGTCAAGGGGGTCGAGGGCCTTCGGGTCGCGGACGGTTCGGCGATGCCGGATCTCATCTCCGTCAATCCGTGCATCACGACGATGATGATCGGCGAGAAGTGCGCGGACATGCTGAAGGAGGATGGGTAGGCCGCTGTCGCGGGGTGACTGCGGGCCGTTCGTGGCTGGTCGCGCAGTTCCCCGCGCCCTCAAGAGGCGCTCGGCGCGGGCCTCTTGAACATCCTGGTCGCCGTGATCTCGCTGTGCCCGGCCTCGCCGCTGGAATCCTCACGCGGCAGTCCGGGCCTGAGGTGTTCCTCCACGCTGATGTACTTCAGCCCGGCGCGCAGGTCGGCGTCGTTGCGCAGCCGGATGACCAGCGGGAACTCGGCGAGCGCGGTCGTGTCGAACAGGCCCGTCGTGTAGAGGAGCTGGACGCCGAGCGCGTCCGAGACGGCCCGCTGGAGCTCCAGCAGATACGTCGCGTTGGCCCGTCCGATGGGGTTGTCGAGGAACAGCGTGCCGGCGTGGCGGTGTTTGTCCCGGCCCCGGTCGTTGCTGCGCAGGGCCGCCATCGTGCAGTAGAGGGCGATGGCGGCCGTGAGCAGCTGGCCGCCGGAGAACACGTCGCCCATCTGTCCGACGGGCACGCGCTCGGCGCGCAGCACGGCGTCCGGCTTGAGGATCTCGACGGCGACGCCCTTGGGCTGGAGCGCCGCGCTGACCCCGCGCAGCAGCAGGGACATGCCGTCGCGGCGCATGTCCGAGTTCTTCTTGACGGCCGCGCGGGTCGCCTCGTCGACGACCTCGCCGAGCCGCTCGGTGAGCGTGGCCTGGTCGGGTTCCTCGAAGCGGATGCGCAGGAACTCCTGCCCCGACCACTCGCCGAGCCCCTCCGGGAGCCGGGACAGCCGCTGCGCGGACCGCAGGGTCGCGAGCGCCGACTCCACGAGCCCGCGCAGCCGGTCCACGATCGAGTCCCTGTTGCGCTCCAGCTGCGCCAACTCGTCCGTCAGGACCCGCAGTCGGGGCGCGAAGGCGTCCGCCCACTTCTGCGCGTGCTCCGGCAGCGCGGAGGCGGGCAGCTCGCGGATCTGCTGTCGGGCGGGGGTGCGCACCTGCTCGTAGCGCGTGGAGTTGGCGTGGCGTACGAGGATGTCGCTCGCCTCGCGCACCCCGGCCTCGGCGGCGGACAGGTCCCCGGCGCAGCCCCGCAGCGAACGCCGGGCCTCCGCCGCGGAGTGCCGTGCCTCTTCGAGAGTGCCGGGGTAGGGCTCCTGCTCCTCCGGCTCCTCGTCCAAGTGCTCGCGCAGCAGGTCCCGGAGCAGGGCAGCCGTCTCGTCGAAGCCACCCGCGGCATCCTCGGCGGCGCGGTGGGCGTCGAGCAGCTCGGTGTGGGCTTCGCGCGCCTGGCCCAACGCGTCGGTGCGGGCGGCGAGTTCGGCGGTGGCGGTGCGCAACAGCGCCTGCGCGTGCTCGGCGTCGCGCGGGATCAGCTCGTCCGGCAGCTCGGTGTGGGCCTCGCCCTCCTCGGGCGCGTGCCGCTCCGCCTCGCCCCGAAGGCGTCCCAGCTGCTCGCTCGCGGTCGACATCCGCGTCTCCAGGAGCTGGACGAGCTCCTCCGCGCGAGAGGCGGCCGCCTGCCGGGAGGGCCCGTCCGAACCGTCGGGTGACTCCAGGAGCTGCGCCGCGCGGGTGCGCACCTTGTTGCTGAGCCGGTCCAGCTCGGCCAGCGCCGCGCTCTCGTCGCTCTCGGCGTGCGCCTGCTCGGCCCGGAGATCGGCGCCCACGCCGACCTTCTCGTAGAGCTGTGAGGCGGCGCGGTAGGCCTCGCGCAGGGCGGGGAGGGACGGCTTGGGTGCGTCTCCCGGGGCCTTGGGCACCCCGCCGTCCTCCGCCGGCACGCCGTCGGGCACGCCTGCGATCTCGGCGCGCTCGGCGCGCAGCGCACGGGCCGTACGGCGGGCGTCGTCGGCGGCTCGCTGGGCGGCGCGGCGGTCCTCGTCGGCGGCCCGGGCGCGCTCCAGACAGACCTGGGCGCGGGCCTCCGACTCCGCTGCCTCGTCGGTGAGTTCACGCAGCTTGACCTGCCAGCCGGCGCGCTCGCGCAACCGGAAGGCGAGGCCCGCGAGGGCGTCGGCGGCCCGCCGGGCCCGCTGGGCGGCCTCCTGCCGTTCGTCCCGCACCAGCGCCGCCTCGGCCGCCGCCTCGTCGGCCTCGGCGCGGACGGTACGCGCCTCGGCGAGCTCGGCCTCGGCCTCCTCGGCGAACACCCGCGCCTCCCGGGCCGCGGTGGCGAGCTCGACGAGCCGCCCCGCCGGGCAGCCGGTGCGCCAGGACGCCAGCCGCGCGGCCAGCTCGCGATCCTTGCCGAGCCGGCCGGCGAGCGTGCGGATCTCCTCGTCCCGCCGGCCCGCCCGGGCCCGCAGCGCCTGCCGCTCCTCGTCCGCGGCGTGCTCGTCGTGCATGGCCGGGTTCGGCGGTACAAGGAAGACGTCGCCGTCTCCCGCGTCCGGGGCCGGGGTCGGGGCGAGCAGCGCGGCGGCCGTCCCCACGGCGACGGCGGAGCGCGGCAGCAGCGCGGCCTCGCTGAGCGCCCCACGGGCCCGGGCGTGGGTGTCCGGGTCCGTGATGATCACACCGTCGACCAGCTCCGGGCGGGCGGCGAGCACGCGGGCGTGGTCGGCGGGGTCGACGGCCTGCGCGAGATAGCGCCAGCCGGGCAGGGCGGGGATGCCGTGCTCGCCGAGGAACTCGACGGTGGCCAGGACGTCCGGGCCGGCCGGCAGCAGTCCCCCGTCACCGAGCGCGCCGAGGATCCGGGCGTCGTCGGCCGCGGCGGTCCGCAGCTCGAAGAGCTGGCGCTCGGCGGAGGTGACACCGTCGTCGAGCAGCTCGCGCAGTTCGTCGGCGTACTGGTCCAACTGTTCCGGGGTCAGGGCGGATTCACCCGCGAGGGGCGCGCCGCCGTCGGCCGAGGCGTCACGCCCCGGACCGGCCGCGCTCCGTGCGGTGGCCCCCGTGGACCCGCTGCGCGCCGAGCCGTCCGCCGCGGCCCTCGGCACCGGCACGCCGGTACGCCCCCCGCCGGAGACGCCCGGCAGGCTCAGCAGCTCCGCCAGCCGCTCCTCCCCCGCCAGCGACTCCGCGGTTCGCCGCTCCCCGTCGTACTCGCGCTCGGTCGCCGTGGCCGCGTCCGCGGCGCGCGCGGCCGTGAGCTCCGCCCGGGACTCCGCCGAGGCGGCCTCCCGTGCGTGGTCCGCGGCGCGCCGTGAGGCGTCCCGCGCGGTGTCCCAGGCGGCGACGGCCGTCTTCTCGGCGTCACTGGCGGCGAGCGCGGCGCGCGCCGGGTCGGCGTCGGGCGCGCTGTCGTCCAGCCAGCCGGCGCGCACCGCCTCGGCGGTCTCCTGCTCGACCTCGGCCAGCCGCTGGCGCAGATGCCCGACCTCGCTGCGGGCGCGCTGCGCCTCGGTGGCCGCCGCCGTCGCGTCGCGGTGCGCGGTCTCGCCGATGTCCTGGAGCCCGGCGGACCGCTCCTCCTCCTCGTTGGCGAGCGCCTCGGCCCCTTCCGCGGCGCCGTGCAGCGCGCGTACGAGATCGACGGCGGCCTTGGCGCGGGCGGCGAGCGCGGGCGCGGCATCCCGCTCGGCCTCGCGGATCGCGACGGCCACGCGCGCGGAGCGGTCGGCGGCGGCGCGGTGCCGCAGCACGAGCTCGGCGGCCTGCCAGGCGGCGTGCAGGGTGCGTGCGTCCGCGAGCTCCCGCTTCTGGGCGGCCGCGGACTTCTCGGCGCCGGCGAGCGCCAGGGAGGCGTGCCGGTAGGCGAGTTCGGCCGCGATCAGGGCGCTGGTGGAACGGGCGCCGTCCGCTTCCGTGACCGTGTGGGCGGCGGCCGTGACCTGCTGGGCGAGGTCGGCGACGCGGCTGCGCTCCCCGACCGACCGGGCGGACAGGCGCCGGGCCAGCGTGCGCGTGCGCCGCTCGGCGCCGGTGTGGATGTCGCGCGCGCGGGCCCGCGCCTCGGCCGCGTCGACGATCCGCCCGAGCAGGTCGACGGACCCGGCCGTGAAGTCCCGCTCGGCGATGAGCTCGGCGCGCCGCCCCAGCTTGTTGCCGAAGCCGCCGACCAGGTCGGCGAGCCCGTCCGTGTCCCGGGTGTCGGTGACCGCGCGCAGCAGCAGGTCGGTGAAGTCGGAGTCCTTCTTGACCGCGAACAGGCCGGCGGCCTCACCCTCGTCGGCGTTCATCTCCCGCTGATAGCGGAACAGTTCGGGGTCGAGGCCCAGGTCGCCGAGGTGCTCGATCCAGCGGTCGTGGATCTCCTCCCAGTGCACTTCGAGGTGCGGATACGCCTTGCCGGCCTCGGTGATCGCGTCCCGGAAGCCCTTCATGGTGCGCCGCCGGCCCTGGGCGCCGGACGCGCCCTCGGCGGACGGCCGTACGGCCGTGGCCTCGGCGACCGGCAGATTGTCCAGGCTCAGGCCGGGGCCCGGCCGGAACGAATACCAGGCCTCGGCGAACTTCCGCGGGTCGTTGGAGACCTGGCGTCCCCGCCATTCGCTCACCTTGCCGACCACCACGCACTCACCGGTCAGCGTGTGCTGCCACTCCAGGGCGACATGCCCGCAGTCGTCGGCGAGCAGGAACTTGCGCAGCACACCGGAGCTGGCGCCGCCGAGGGTGTTGCGGTGGCCCGGCAGCATCACCGAGAAGATCAGCTTGAGCAGCACCGACTTGCCGCCGCCGTTCTCCAGGAAGAGCACGCCGGCGGGGGCGGGCCTGCGCGGCGGCCCGACGGGCTCCTCCTCGAAGAACTCCGCCTGGGCGGGCGCTGGGTCGGGCACGGGCTCGCCGACTCCCCGGAGGTCCAGGACGGTGTCGGCGTAGCGCGCACCGGCAGGCCCGATGGAGTAGAGGCGGACCCGGGACAGCTCGTACATGGCGGCGGACTCTCGTCGTAAGTCTTCGGAAGGGAGCGGAGGTTCAGACGGTCTTCGGAGGCGAGCGGCGGTTCTGGAGTCGGAGGTCAGTACCGGGGGTGGGGCACGGAGTCTCGGGGGCGGGAGGCCTTCGGGCAATCGGGGCCGGTCACGAGTGGAAGGGCAGTCCGGCGTCGGCGGCCAGCTCCAGATCGTCGGTCTCCTCGGCCGGCAGCAGTGTCGCGGTGCCGTCGGTCACCGGGACGATACCCAGCTCGAGCAGCTCGGCCATGGCGGCGCTGCCCGCCATGTCACGGACCTGGAGCTGATAGCGGGCCGTGGTGCGGTACGTCCCTCCGGACTCGTCCCCCGTGCGCTGCAGGAAACCGGATTCCGTGAGGAACACGACGGCCTTGCCGACGATGCCGGTGGTCGAACCGGCCAGTCTGCGAGCGTCCTTGGTCGCGCCGGTGGAGGTACGTCTCGCCCAGATGTGCCAGGCGGCCTCCAGGCCGGGTGCGTCCGTCGCCGGGTCGGTGTTCTCGCCCTGCTCGTCGGCCCGCTCCTCCAGACGGCGGCAGGCCTGCCGGACGAACGCGTCGACGCCGTTGACGCTCACGCGTCCGATGTATCCGTCGTCGGCGAGGTCCTCGGGGCGGGGGAACGCCATGGCGGCGACCGCGAGATGCGCAAGCCCGTGCAGGAACCGGTCCCCGGAGTCGGCCGCCGTGCGTCGCGCGTAGTCGCCCATGCGGACGGCGAACACGGAGTCCTCGGCAGCGGTCACGGCCATCCCCGCGCGCGGGGACACCTCCAGGACGACCAGGCCGAGCCCGGCGGCCACCGCGTCCGCCAGCCGCGCGAACGGCGGGTCCTCGCGGTAGCGGCGCAGCAGCTCCGCGTACTCCTGGTCGCGGGCAGGCTGGAGCTTGGGCTGCAGCCCGAAGGCGACGAGCCGCGCCGCGTCGGCGGCGTCGGCCGGGGTGACGGGAGCGCTCGCCGGCGCGGCGGCGGTCTCCGGCTCACTCCATTCGACGTGCTCGGTCACGGCTGGGACTCCTTGATCTGGTGTACGGGGGTGAGGGCTGCGGGGTGAGAGGCGCGGGGGGCTGCGCGACCGGCGGCGTACGGCCGGCGGCGAAAGGACGCTTCCCAGGCCCCGGGCGATCCCGGCGGAGCGATCACGCGGCTTCCCGGAGAACGCAGAGAACGCGAAGAGCCCGAAGAACCCGGAGATCCCGGAGATCCCGGAGAAGCGTGCGCGCGGCTCCCCGCCGATCGGGGCGAACCCTCCACGCCGCTTGCTGCCGACCCCGGCGATCCCAACGACCCCAACGACCCCGATAGAGCCTTCACGCCGCCTCCGTCCTGGCGGCAGCCATGCCCGCCGCGTCCAGCAGAGCCGTCCCCACGACGAGATCCGCCCCGCCGAACTCGGGATCGTCCAGTTCGGTCCCGTCGTCGACGGCGAAGAGCAGCTTCTGCTCCCCCTGCCGGTAGGCGGTGCCCACCGGCGGGCTCGCCGCATGGACGGCCAACAGGGCGACCAGATAAGGCAGTTCGGGATCCCGGCGCCGGGCCTCCGCGAGCAGCCCGGACAGCCTTCGCGGCGCGTCGGCGGGCAGATCGAGCAACTCCATGGCGCTCGCCAGCTGCTCCTCGCTGAACCGGCTGTCGTCGGGGGTGGCGATGAGATCGGGCTCGGGCATCTCCGCACCGAGGTGTTCCCGCTCCAGGGGCGGCGTCAGCAGTATGTCCACGAGGTCAGCGACCCGTACCGAGACCGGCGTGCGCAGCCCCGTCCCGCTCGCGAAGAACGCGTCCGTCACCCGCAGCGCCTGCTCTACGGGCAGCGGCAGCACGGGGGCCACGAGATGCCCGTAGAGGTCTATCCCCGATGACGTCATGGGGGTGGCGAAGGCCTGCCGGTCCTGCTCGGCGCGGAACAGCGGACCCGCCTCCAGCAGGCGGGACTGCAGCTGCGTGTGCCGGCGGATGCAGTCCTTGACGATGTCGACCAGCTCGGCCGCGCGCCGCTTCTGCTCGGGGTCCTCCGACTCGTCGCGGGCCTTGCGGATGTTGGTGAGGATCGCGTTCTCGTGGCGATAGCGGTCGGCCACGTGGTCCAGGGCCTCGGCGATCATGTCGGGGACGGTCTGGAGCCAGTCGACGGCGCGCACATTGCGCCGGGTCGCGTCCAGTGCCCTGCGGAGCGTCTCCGAGAACTGCACGGTCCGGTACCGGGCCTGCTCGGCGGCCAGCTGCGCGTCGGCGAGACGGCCACGGCTGATCAGCACCTCCAGCTTGACCTCGGCGGCGATCTGGGCGCTGGTGACATCCGTGTCGAGGGCGCCGACGAGGACGTTGACCGCCTCGTCCGTCGTACGGAGGTAGACGCTTCCTCCGTATCCGGGGACCTCCTCGATCAGCTTGAAGTCGTAGTCCCTGCGGACGTAGGAGCCGTCCGGTGCGAACGTGCCGTACACGGCGCGGAAGCCGCGGTCGACGCTGCCGACGTTGATCAGGTTCTCCAGGACCCAGCGGGCCACGCGCTCGTGCTCGGCGACGGGGCGCTGCGGGGCCTGGGCGGCGATGCGTGGGATGAGCCGGGCCACTATCTGGTCGTGGTCGGCGCCCGTGTCGAAGTCCATGTTCAGCGTGACGAGGTCGATGGCGGCCAGGGCCACTTCGGCCATCCCGTACACCGAGTACTCACCCGCGAGATTGGCCTTGCGGGCATCGAGGTCGTGCAGCGGCGCGGTGCAGGCGAGCGCGCGCAGCCGCCGCGCCAGACCCTCGTCGGCGGCCGGGCCCGGTGCGGGGCGCGGCCCCGCGCTGAGCTGGGGCGGAACACGGTCCGTCGATGCAGGCGAAGTCACGGTGCACAGACTAGGTCCTCGGTCTGACAACGGTCGAAACGACGCAGAAGCGACCCACGACCGGGACCTCTCACGAGGGCACTCCAGCTGTTCAGCCGGCCCCGGCGGAACCGTCGCCCACGCGCCGCCCGTACACCTCCACCAGCCCCTGCAGCGAGTCGTCGAGATAGCCCGCGAGGAGCTTCTCCGCCTCGTCCCGCTCGCCGGCCTGGAGGGTCTGGAGGATCTGCCGGTTGCGGGCGAGATAGGGCTCGTGCAGCCGGCGCGGATCGTCCACCACGTGGAAGGCGAGGCGCAGTTCGGCGAAGACGCTGCGCATCAGTTCGTCGGTGCGGGCGCTCCCGGCGAGCGCCACCAGCTCCCGGTGGAAGTGGATGTTCGCCGTGGAGACACCTTTCCAGTCACTCTCGTGTGCCGCCCGCAGTCCGTCCGCGACGGCCTGCGCGAGGCCGTCCACGGCGTACGGCGGCGCGCCGAGACCCCGCACGACGGCGCACTCGACCAGGGCGCGCGTGCGGTAGATGTCCGCCACGTCCTCGACGGTGAGGACCCGGACGAAGACGCCCCGGTTGAGCTCGTGCACGAGCAGCCGCTCGTGGGTGAGCAGCCGGAACGCCTCGCGCAGCGTGTTGCGTGAGACGCCGAGCGCGCCACCGATGCTGTCCTCGGACAGCCGTGTCCCGGGCGGGAAGTACCCCTCGGCGATGCGGCTTCGGAGGATGTCCGAGACGCGCTCGGCGGTGCTGGTGCGACCCAGCAGGGCGCGGTCGTCGGCCAGTCCGGTCAGCTCTGCCATGCCCGGAATTCAATCGCAGATACAAGGACGAAACAACACGGGTATTGAAGGATCGTTCAACGATCCTCTACCTTAGCGGGCAGGCGCCGACCGCACCGCTCCGGCGCCCACCGCTTCCGCACGGCACGGCTCAGTCCCTCAAGCACCCTCCGTCCCTCACTGTGAGGTGCCCATGAGCACGACCCCTCCTCCACCGGCCCTGGCCACCGACGCACACCCCGGTCCGGACGAACACTCCGCCGGTGACGGCCCGTTGGGCTGGCTGCACGCACTCGGCCCGCGGGGCCGCCGCGCCTTCGCCGGCGCGTTCGGCGGCTACGCCCTGGACTCGTACGACTACTTCACGCTGCCGCTGAGCATGGTCGCGCTCGCGGCCTACTTCGGCCTCGACAGCGGTCAGACCGGCCTGTTCACCACGGTCACCCTCGTCGTCTCGGCGGTCGGCGGCGCCGTCGCCGGGGTGATCGCGGACCGGATCGGCCGCGTCAAGGCACTGATGATCACCGTGATCACCTACGCGGTCTTCACCGTGGCCTGCGGCTTCGCGCCCAACTACGAGACCCTGTTGGTGTTCCGGGCCCTCCAGGGGCTCGGCTTCGGCGGCGAGTGGGCGGTCGGGGCGATCCTGGTCGCCGAGTACGCGAGCCCGAAACACCGGGGCCGGACGCTCGGCGCGATCCAGAGCTCCTGGGCCGTGGGCTGGGCGCTGGCCGTGATCGTCTACACGCTGGTCTTCCAGTACCTCGGCGACGACCTGGCGTGGCGCGTGATGTTCTGGACCGGGGCGCTGCCCGCGCTCCTCGTCATCTGGGTGCGCCGCCGGGTGCAGGACGCGCCCGAGGCGGCCGCCGAACGGCAGAAGAACCCGCACAAGGGGTCGTTCGCCACGATCTTCAAGCCCGGGACCGCCGACGCCCCCGGTCTGCTGCGCACCACGGTCTTCGCCGGCCTGCTCTCCACCGGCGTGCAGGGCGGCTACTACACGCTGGCCACCTGGGTGCCCACCTACCTCAAGACGGAACGCGGTCTCTCGGTGGTCGGCACCGGCGGCTACCTCACGTTCCTGATCTCCGGGGCCTTCCTCGGCTACCTCACCGGCGGTTACCTCACCGACAAACTGGGCCGCAAACGCAACATCCTGCTCTTCGCCGTCCTGTCCGCGGCCGGCATCCTCACCTACGCGAACATCCCCAGCGGCGCCAACACCCTTCTCCTGGTGCTGGGTTTCCCGCTCGGCTTCTGTATGTCGGCGATCTTCAGCGGCTTCGGCTCGTTCCTCAGTGAGCTGTACCCGACGGCGGTCCGCGGGACGGGACAGGGCTTCACCTACAACACCGGCCGTGCCGTGGGCGCCGTCTTCCCCACCCTGGTCGGCTTCCTGGCCGACAGCTGGGGCGTGGGAGGCGCGCTCGTCTTCGGGGCGATCGGCTACGCCCTGGCGGCGCTGGCGCTCCTCGGACTGCCCGAGACCCGCGGGAAGGAGCTCCAGTGAACCGCGTCACCGAGGACCGCGCCGTGAGCCTGCTCGACACCCACGCGCACGCGTGGAGCCCCAAGAAGGCCCGGGCGCGGTTCCGTTCGGGCGTGTCGGGACCGACCGCCGGAGTCGCCTCGGGCCACACCCAGGCGAACCTGATCTCGGTCCCCGCCGACTGGGCGTACGACATGCTGCTGTTCTGCCAGCGCAACCCGAAGCCGTGCCCGGTCCTCGACGTCACCGACGCCGGCTCCTGGACCACTCCGCTCGCCCCGGGCGCCGACCTGCGCACGGATCTGCCCCGCTACCGGGTGTGGGAGCACGGCGAGTTGGTGGCCGAGCCGACGGACGTGGCCGGTCACTGGCGTGCGGACCTGGTCTCGTTCCTGATCGGGTGCAGTTTCACCTTCGAGTGGGCGCTGACCGAAGCGGGCGTACCGATGCGCCACCTCGAGCAGCGACGCAACGTCTCCATGTACGTGACCGGCCGGCGATGCCGTCCGGCGGGGCGTCTGCACGGGCCCGTGGTGGTGTCGATGCGACCGGTCCCGCCGCAGCACCTGGCGGCCGCGATCAGGGAGACCAGTCTGCTTCCCGCGGTGCACGGCAGCCCGCTGCACTGCGGGGACCCGACGGCCCTCGGCATCGAGGACCTGTCCCGCCCGGACTTCGGCGATCCGGTGACCGCCGAACCGGACGACATCCCGGTGTTCTGGGCCTGCGGGGTGACCCCCCAGGCCGCGGTCATGGCGTCCCGCCCGCCCTTCGCCATCACCCACGCACCGGGCCAGATGTTCGTCACGGACGCCCGCGACGAGCAGTACCGTGTGGCCTGACCGAGAATGGAATCCGATGACCCCGATCGATCTCAACGCCGACCTCGGCGAAGGCTTCGGCCGCTGGCGGCTGACCGACGACGAACAGCTGCTGTCGGTCGTCACCAGCGCCAATGTGGCCTGCGGTTTTCACGCCGGGGACGCGGTCACCATGCGGCGGGTGTGCGACCTGGCGGCCGAGCGCGGGGTGCGGATCGGCGCCCAGGTGTCCTACCGGGACCTGGCGGGGTTCGGACGGCGCGCGATGGACGTGCCGTCCGAGGAGCTGACGGCCGACGTGGCCTACCAGATCGGCGCCCTGGAGATCTTCGCGCGCGCGGCCGGCTCGCGCGTGTCCTACGTGAAGCCGCACGGAGCGCTCTACAACCGTGTGGTGCACGACGAGGAGCAGGCGAGGGCGGTGGTCGACGGCGTACTCCTCGCGGGCGCCGCGCTCCCCGTGCTCGGCCTGCCGTCCTCCCGCCTCCTGGACCTGGCCGGGAAGGCGGGACTGCCCACCGTGACCGAGGCGTTCGCGGACCGCGCCTACACCGCGGCGGGCACCTTGGTCCCCCGCACCGAGGAGGGCTCCGTCATCACGGACGGGGACGCCGTGGTCGAGCGGTCGCTGGGGCTGGCCCGCGCCGGCACGGTCGTGGCCCGCTCCGGGGAACGCATCTCGGTCCGCGCGCGCTCCCTGTGCCTGCACGGGGACACACCGGGCGCCGTGGACCTGGCCCGCCGGGTCCGGGACCGGCTGGAGTCGTCGGGCGTCCGTGTGGAGGCCTTCGCATGAAAGCACTGCCGGTCGGCGAGCACGCCCTGCTGGTCGAGGTCGCGTCGGGCGAAGCGGCCCAGGCCCTGCACGCCGAACTGCTGCGCCGCCGCGCGGACGGAACGCTCCGGGTGGGCGAGATCGTTCCCGCGGCGCGTACGGTCCTCCTCGACGGCGTGTCGGACCCGGACCGCCTGGCGGAGCGGATCACCCGGTGGAAGATCCCGCCGCTGTCCGCCCGCGCCGACGAGGCGATCGAGATCCCGGTGCGCTACGACGGCCCCGACCTGACCGAGGTCGCCGAGCTGTGGGGTGTTCCCCCGGACGAGGTGGCGCGGATCCACGCGGCGACCGAGTTCCGCGTCGCCTTCTGCGGGTTCGCGCCCGGCTTCGGCTATCTCACAGGGCTCTCCACCCGGTACGACGTGCCGCGCCGCGCGACCCCGCGGACGGCGGTCCCTGCGGGCTCGGTGGCTCTGGCGGGCCCGTACACGGGCGTGTACCCCCGTTCGTCGCCCGGCGGCTGGCAGCTGATCGGCACCACGGACGCGGTCCTGTGGGACCACACGCGCGTGCCGGCCGCCCTGCTGGCCCCGGGCACCCGCGTCCGCTTCGTACCGGTGAGGCACTCATGACGGACCGGGCCCTCGTCGTCGTACGCGCCGGCGCCCTGACCACCGTCCAGGACCGCGGCCGCCCCGGTCACGCCCACGTCGGGGTGGGGCTCTCCGGGGCACTCGACGCGCCCGCCGCCGCCCTGGTCAACCGGCTCGTGGGCAATCCACCCGGCGCGGCCGTCCTGGAGACCACGCTCAACGGCTGTTCCGTACGGCCGCGTTCGGAGGTCGTCGTGGCGGTGGGCGGTGCGCCCTGCGCGGTCACGGTGGACGGCCGTCCGGCGCCCTGGGGCGCGCCCGTCCAGGTCGCCGCCGGGTCCCTCCTGGACCTCGGCGCGGCACGCGCGGGTGTACGCAGCTATCTGGCCGTCTCCGGCGGCGTGGCCGTGGACCCGGTCCTCGGCAGCCGTTCCACGGACCTCCTGTCGGGTCTGGGGCCGCCTCCGCTCACGGACGGCATGGTGCTCCCCCTCGGGCCGGCGCACGGTGCCCACGCGCGCGTGGACATCGCCCCGCAGCCGGCGCCGCCCACCGAACTGGTGCTGCGGGTGACGCTCGGCCCGCGCGACGACTGGTTCACCCCCGCCGCTCTGCGCACCTTCACGACCCGGGAGTTCCAGGTGTCCTCCGCGAGCAACCGCATCGGGCTGCGCACGGAGGGACCCGCCCTGGAGCGGTCTGTCGGCGGTGAACTCCCCAGCGAGGGCATGGTCCTGGGCGCGGTCCAGGTGCCGCCGGACGGCCGGCCGGTGGTCTTCCTCGCGGACCACCCGACCACCGGGGGGTATCCGGTGATCGCGGTCGTCCGCCCGTCCGACCTGCCCGCCGCCGCCCAGGCCGCCCCGGGCACGCCGGTGCGCTTCACTGCGGTACGGCGCCGCGGCTGACCGGCCGGCCGGCCCACGGCGGCCTGTGTCGGCCCACGGCAAGGAGCCGCCCGCGCGGGTGCTGAGCCGGCACCACCCTCATGCGGCGCCGGCCCTTGTCAGGCTCAGCAAGGGAGACCGCCCGCGCCGGTGCCGCCCCCTTCACGCCGCGTCCGGCTGCTCCACCGCCGACAGGGAGGCCAGCGCGGACGCCACGGCGTGGGAGGCGCGCAGGTCGAGCCGGGCGCTGGTGCCGCGCGCCCGGTGCCGTACCTCGTCCGCGGCCAGCGTGAGCAGTTGCGGGAGCAGATCGGTGCAGCGCCGGGCGACCCAGCCGGTGCCCGCCGTGGCCAGCCACCACAGGCCGGCCGAGCGCGTGGGCGCCGGCAACTCGGGTTCGACCGAAGGCGCGGGCCCGGTCGCGAGGCCCGCCTCGGTGAGCACGGCGTGGAAGCGGACGGCGAGTTGCCGGTGCCCCCGCTCCCCCGGATGCAGCCGGTCCGCACTCCACATCGCACGGTCCGTGAGCCACTCACCTTCCGAGGCGTGCAGATGGACCGCCCCATGACGCTCGGACAGCGCGTGGACGACGGCGTTGACCGCCCGCTGGCGGCGCGCCAGCGGCCGGGCCAGGGCGCCCGGCAGCCCCAGCATCGCCCCGGGATCGGGCAGACACGCGGTGATCAGCACCGCGTCCTGGGCCCGGAACGCCGAGTAGACCGTGTCGAGCCGCTCGGCCACGGCGTGGATGTCGAAGGTGCACCGCAGGGTGTCGTTGACACCGATGACGACGGAGACGATGTCCGGCCGCAGTGCCAGCCCCGCGGGCGTCTGCCGTTCCAGCACATCCCGCGTCTGTGCGCCGCTGACCGCGAGATTGGTGAACTCCACCGGGGCATCCACCGGTTCCGCCGGCGCCCCACCCGCCGGAGCGAGCCCCTCGGCGAGCAGCGCGGCCCATCCGCGCCACCCCTCGCCCACGGGATCGCCCACGCCCTGGGTCAGCGAGTCCCCGAGGGCCACGAACCGAAGGGGTCTCATCCGACTTCCTCCGGCAGGCCGATGCCCTCCACCGCGCCGGGGCCCCGCGTCACGGCCGCCCCCTCCGGCCGGGCCGCGACCCACCGTGGTCCGGGCGCCCGGACCACCGCGTCGTGCGCGGCCAGAAAGCCCTCGACGGCGGCCGGCCAGCCGAAACACTCCGCACGCGCGCGTGCGGAGTGCCTCCGCTCGCCCTCGGGACGCCCCAGGAGCAGCGTCACGGCCTCCGCGAAAGCGTCCCCGTGGTCGGCTGCCGTGGCCCCGGCCGGGCCGAGGACCTCCGTCAGTGCGGACGAGGCACTGGCCACCACGGGCGTACCGCAGGCCATCGCCTCCAGCGCGGCGAGCCCGAAGGTCTCCGCGGGCCCCGGTGCGAGACACACATCGGCGGAGGCCTGCAGGGCGCCCAGGAGAGCGCGGTCGGCGACATGCCCGAGGAAGGTCACGGGCAACCCCCGCTCCCGGGCGCGCAGTTCGAGCCGGTTGCGCAGCGGCCCGTCCCCGGCCACCACGAGCACCGCGCGCCGTCCGCGCCGCAGCAGCGCTTCCAGGGCGTCGAGCGCCGTACCGGGCCGCTTCTCGACGGACAGCCGTGAGCACATCACCAGCAGCGCCTCCCCCACGCGCGCGTGCCGTGCCCGCACCGCCACATCCCGCAGCCCGGGATGCCGTCCGGCCAGATCGACGCCCAGCGGAGCCCGTACGACATTGCGGGCGCCGATCCGGACGAACTCCCGCTCGGCGAACTCCGTGGTGCACACGACCCGCGAGTACGTGTGCGCCGTACGGAGGTTGAGGGCGTCGGCGGCCCGCCGGGAGACGCGCTCGGACAGGCCCCACGTGCGCAGGACCCCGTCGGCCGTCTCGTGGGACACCATGACGGCCGGCACCCGGGCCCGCCGCGCCCACGCCCCGGTCCAGCGCAGGGTGGTCCGGTCGGATACCTCCAGGCGGTCGGGCGCGAGCGACTCCAGGAGCCGGGCCACCCGCCGCTTGTCCGTCAGGACGCGATAGCCGCCGGTCCCGGGCAGCAGCGGCCCGGGCAGCGTGATCACCCGCCCCTGCTCGGTGTCCCGGTCGGTGACGCGCTCGCCGGGCACGATCAGCACGGGTTCGTGGCCCGCCGCCCGGTATCCGGTGCCCAGCTCCCGCAAGGCGGTCCGCAGACCGCCCGAGGCGGGTGCGACGAAGTTGGCCAGCCGCACGATCCTGAGGCCGGCCGTGGCACCGTGGTCCGTCCGCGGACTCATGCCGCCACCGCCGTCCGCGCGGAGAGCACGTCGGCGTAGTGCCCGATCAGCTGGTCGCCGACGGCAGCCCAGGTGCGGCCTTCCACGGTGGCCCGTGCGGCGGTCCCGTAGGCCGCCCGCAGCGCGGGGTCGGCCGCCAGGGACCACACCGCGTCCCGTACGGCGCCGCCGTCACGCGGCGGGACGAGCAGCCCGGTCCGTCCATGGGCCACCAGGTCGAGCGGGCCGCCCGCGGCCGGCGCGACGACCGGCACGCCGCTCGCCATGGCCTCCTGCACGGTCTGGCAGAAGGTCTCGAAGGGCCCGGTGTGCACGAAGACGTCCAGCGAGGCGAAGATCCGGGCGAGGTCGTCACCGGTACGGCGTCCGAGGAAGACGGCGCCGGGCAGCGCCTCGGTGAGCGCCGGCCGGCTGGGGCCGTCCCCGACGACGACCACGCGCACGCCCTCCAGGCCGCAGACGCCGGCCAGGAGTTCCACCTGCTTCTCGGGGGCGAGCCGGCCGACGTACCCGACGATCAGCTCGCCGTTCGGCGCCAGCTGCCGGCGCAGCGCCTCGCTCCGGCGGTCGGGGCGGAATCGGTCGGTGTCGACACCGCGCGGCCACAGCCGTACCCGGGGCACACCGTGTGCCTCCAGATCGCGCAGGGCCGCGCTGGACGGGGCGAGTGTCCGGTCGGCGGCGGCGTGGACGGAGCGGATGCGCCGCCAGGCGGTGGCCTCGCCGGCGCCCATGTACGTACGGGCGTATCCGGCGAGGTCGGTCTGGTAGACGGCCACGGCGGGGACGCCGAGCCGGGCGGCGGCGGTCATGCCGCGGACGCCGAGAACGAAGGGACTGGCCAGGTGGACGATGTCGGCGCGGTGTTCAGTGATCGCCGCGGCGACGCGTCGGCTGGGGAGGGCGACGCGGACCTGGGGGTAGCCGGGGAGTGGGAGGGAGGGGACTCGGACGACGGGGCACGGCGCGAGGGCGTCCGGCCCGTGCCCGGCAGCGGTGGCCGGGGCGACGACGACGGGGGCGTGACCGCGCTCGGCGAGATGCCGGGCGGTCTGGAGCGCGCAGTGGGCCACGCCGTTCACGTCGGGAGGAAAGGATTCGGTCACGATGACGACTCGCATACCGGTGTTGTCGTCGTGCCGGACGTGGACGCGTCAACGTGGATCTTTCCGGACAAGGAACGTCCCATGAGCGTTGCGCTGCACGCCTGTCCAGGTCAGCCCGCGTCCACGCCCGACCGCCCCATGGGTCATCCGGTGTTCATACGGCAGGCATGGCGGGCCCGATCCGGCCGCGGACGGCGTTCATACGGCGAGCATGGCGGGCCCGGTCCACCTGCCGACGGTGTTCATACCGCGGGCATAGCTGAGCTGACAGGGCTGCGGACGGCGTTCATACGGCAGGCATAGCTGAGCTGACAGGGCTGCGGACGGCGTTCATACGGCAGGCATGTCCGGCCCGATCCGGCTCCGGACGGCCGTCTGGACCTCCGCCTCCTCGGCCGGATCCGACGCGAGCCGGCGCAACTGGTCGACGACCCGGGCGTCACCGGTCTCCGCGTGTCGCGCGGCGACCTCGCGGGTGGTCTCCTCGCAGTCCCACAGGCATTCGACGGCGAAGCCCGCGGCGAAGGACGGGTCGGTGGCGGCCAGTGCGCGGGCGGCCCGCCCGCGCAGATGGGACGACGCGGTCTCGCGGTACACATGGCGCAACACCGGTGCGGCACAGGCGATGCCGAGCCGTCCGGCGCCGTCGACGAGGGTCCACAGCGTCGGCGCGTCGGGTCCTTCCCCGCGTACCGCTTCGCGCAGGGCGCCCAGGACCAGTTCGCTGTCCTTCGCGGCACCCCGGCAGGCGAGCATCCGCCCGGCGGCGGCGCCCAGGGGATCGGGACGGTGTGCCCAGCTGCGGGCGCGGTCGACGGCGGCGACGCTGCGCATCCGTTCGAAGGCGTCCACGGCGGCTTCCACGACGAGCGTCGTACCGGTGGCGACGGCACTCTCGAGCAGATCGAGCGCGTTCGGATCATTGCTGTCCGCGAGATATCGCAGGGCGGTGCAGCGAGCGCCGTCGCCCCCGTTGAGGGCGGCGGCCACGATCTCGGGGCGGTCCTCGGGGCCGGCGACGGCGGACAGGCAGCGGGCGGCGGGCACATGGAGGGCGGCACCGCGCTCGATGCCCTGCTGCGCCCAGTCGAAGACGGCCTGCACGCTCCACTCGGGGCGGGGCCCGGACGGCCGCATCTGCCGCTGCCAGCGGTCGAAGCAGCCCTGTTCCTGGGCGGCATGCACGCGTGCGCCGATGGCGGGCCGCGGGTCCTCGGCCCACAGCCGCCAGGGCCTGGGTTCGAAGGCGTCACGCACCGTGGCGGCGAGTTCCGCCTCGCCCACGGCGTCGGCGGGGAAGCGGGCGAGCACCGGTGCGGCGAGGGCGCGCAGTCCCGCGTCGTCGTCCCGCAGGGCCAGCTCGTCCAGCGCCCAGGCCCAGTTGGTGCCCGTGGCGGCGTACCTGCGCAGCAGCTCGAGCGCGTCCTGCCTGCCGTACGAGGCGAGGTGCCCGAGGACCGCGAGCGCGAGCCCGGTGCGGGAGTCGCAGGTGTCGAGCACGTCCTCGGCGTCGAAGAGGTGCCGCTCGATCTCGTCGAGACCACCGCTCAGATCGACGTAGAGACGGGCGTAGTAAAGGGAGCGGTTCTCCACCTGCCAGTCGTGGCGGGGGTCCCGCAGCACACAGTGGTTCAACGCCGCGAGCGCTTCGGCGCGCGGTGCGGTGAGCGCGTGCAGCGTGCCGTCGCCACGGCCCCGCTGGAGCAGGCCGAGCAGCGTACCGCTGGGCGCTATGACCGGATCGAACATGGGAAACAGCCTCACATCAAGCGTCGACGCAACCGGGATCCTGCATTACCTGGCCGCGTGACAACACGTCGGAGCGCCCGCCGTTTCTTGCTTGCTGTAGACCATGTTCCTCTGCCTCTCGTCGGTGGCCCATGCGGGCCGCATCACGGCCCGCGCGGTGCGGCAACACCTGCCCAGCCATCACGTCCGTGAATCACGACGTCATGATGACCCAGCGGTTCTCGCTGCCGCGACCGCATTTCCGGCGGCCCCGTACCGCCTCCCCCATTTTGTGCGTTTTACCTGGTCAGAGCGTTCGACTCAGTGGGCGCCGAACAGTTCGAGCAGTTCTGTCTTACCGAACATCCGGGCCGTGTCGACCGCCGAGGGCGTGCCCGCGGCCGGGTCGGCACCACCGTCCAGGAGTACCCGGATGACGGCTTCCTCACCCTTGAAGACGGCTCCGGCGAGCGGTGTCTGCCCCCGGTCGTTGATCCGGTCCGCCTCCGCACCCCGCTCCAGCAGTGCGCGCACCGCGTCGGCGTGGCCGTGATAGGCGGCGAGCATCACGAGCGAGTCGCCACGGTCGTTGGTGAGGCCGGCCGGAACGCCGGCGTCCACATACGCCACGAGCGTCTCGGTCTCACCGCGGCGCGCCAGATCGAAGATCTTCGTCGCCAGCTCCACGACCTCCGGGTCGGGGGCTTCGCTCATCGGCCGGACCACCTCTCACTGCAACCGTACGGGTGAATCGTCAGCGTACTGGCTCTCGCGGTACATGACCGGCACCACCCGAGGCAAAGATCACCTCAGACCCTGTCGGACGCAACAGCCCCGCTCAGCCACCCCGAACGGCTCCGCCATCCGGAGGAAATCTCCCGAATTTCACCCGGTTGCACCTTTTATCGTATGGATACATCCTGTGAGCCTGGAAGAACTCATGGTGACTGTCCCCCCAATCAGGAGCCAAAAATGATCTTGTCAATCTCGGGCGTCGTCCTGCTCGGCATCATCGTCTTCCTCTTCTTCAAGAAGGACGGGCTGAAGGCATCGCACGCCATGGTGGCCGCTCTCTTCGGCTTCTACCTCGCCAGCACGGCCATCGCGCCGAGCATCAAGGCGGGCGGGGAGAGCCTGGCGGGCCTCCTCGGCGGGATCAAGTTCTGACGCCCCTCCCCTACGCACGCACCTCCAGGAGACAGCAGTGGCCCGGCGCCCCCTTCCCCGCATCCTGAGCAACGGCAGCGCACAGATCGCCCGGAGCCGGGAGCTGGCCCGGACGGCGGCCGACAGCGCCACCGATGTCCTCCACCCACTGATCACGATCACTCGTGGACTGCGCCGGCTGGCCGGGGCCGGGCGGCGCAAGTGGGGCGACACCCCCAAGGACCGGCGCGGGCCGCTGCTGTTCCTGGTCGCCTCGGTGGTCCTGGTCGTGGCCCTGGTGCCGTACGGCCCGCTGCTCGCCGTCATCATCCTGATGGCGGCGGCAGCCTGGCACGGCCGCGACCAGCGCCCGGCGGAGCCCACGGGCCCCGACGAGTCGCAGACCAAGCGGCTGCAGTCGCTGTACGAGGCGCTGGTCCCCTACTTCTCGACCGCCGAGGACCCAGCGCCGCTGTATACCCACGGCGGCGAATGGGACAAGGCGTTCCCGGCGTACGAGTTCGACGACACCGGTCGTGTCTCGCGCCTGGTCATCCACTATCCGGCGTATTTCACCGACGGGGAGGCGGACTCCCGCGCCCGCATCGAGCAGTTGCTGCACGCCAAGTCGGGCCGCGGCCGCGAGTACCACTTCGCCTGGGACGAGGAGGCCAACGAGCTCGCGGTCTCGGTGCTGCCCCCGCTCCCCACCGACATCGCGGCCCAGCGTTTCGTCACGGCCCCCGGCGAGACGGTCCTCGGTTTCACCGACCCGACCGACGTCCAGCGCACGCTCCCGCTCACCCACGGCGAGGAGCAGCGGGACGTTCCCCCGGTCGTCTGGCGCACCGGCATCCGGTCCACCGAGCCGCATCTGCTGGTCGCGGGCGAGCCCGGCAGCGGCACCACGACACTCCTGCGCTCGATCGCCCTGCAGGCCCTCCGGTACGGCGACGTCCTGATCGTCGAGGGCGGCGGCACCGGCGAGTACGCGTGCCTGACCGGCCGCGACGGAGTCCTGGCCATCGAGTGCGGCCTGACCGGAGCCCTCGCCAGCCTGGAGTGGGCGGCCCACGAGACGGAACGCCGGCTCATCGCCGCGAACCGCGCCCGGCAGGCCGGCGACCCCGCGCCGGACGACATCAAGCGCCCGCTGTGGATCCTGCTGGACCGCCCGAGCGCGCTCGGCCTGCTGGCCGGCGCCGACGGCCGTCAGGACCCCCAGTCACTGCTCCAGGCCCCCCTCCGGCACGGCCGCGCGGCGAACGTCACGGTCGTCGTGGCCGACCACTTCGACTGCCTGGACACGCTCTCCGACGCGGTACGGCAGCACACCCGCGCGCGCGTGGTCCTCGGCCCGGCGTCCTCCTCGCAACTGGCCGCGGTCCTCGGCGTACCGCCGCACACCACGCCCACCCCCGACGTGCCGCCCGGCCGCGGCTATGCCCGCCTCGGCTCGGGCCCCGTCCACCGCCTCCAGGTCCCGGCCACCCCGGACCCGTACGACGACGCGACGACGGAGACCCACCGCCGCGCGGTCCTGGATCTCCTCCCCACCCGCACCACCCCCGCGGACGCGGACCCCGCCCCGCTCTCCGCGAACCCGGTACCCGCCGAGGTGGCGGTGGCGGAGGGCTGAGCACCAGGCGCACCCAGGCCTAGGCCACGAACGTACGAGGCGCCTCGTTCCCCCCACTGGCCCCGGTCTCCACCAGCCGCGCCGCCGCGGCCAGCCGCGCCGCCGCCTCGTCGGCCACCGCGCCTCCCACGGTGAACGGCAGCCGCACATATCCCTCGAAGGCGCCGTCCACGCCGAAGCGGGGTCCGGAGGGCACCCGGACGCCGACCCGCTCGCCGACCTCGGCGATCCGCGAGCCGGACAGGCCCCCGGTGCGCACCCAGAGGGTGAGGCCGCCCCGGGGAACCGCGAACTCCCAGCCCGGCAGTTCCCGGCGTACGGCGGCGACCAGGGCGTCCCGGTTCTCCCGGGCCTGTTCGCGCCGTACCTCGACGGCCTGTTCCCAGCCGCCGGTGCTGAGCAGCCAGTTCACGGCCAGCTGTTCCACGACGGGCGTGCCCAGATCGGCGTACGCGCGCGCGGAGACCAGGCTGCGGATGACGTCGGGCGCGGCGCGCACCCAGCCGATGCGCATGCCCGCCCAGAAGGCCTTGCTCGCCGATCCGACGGTGATGACCGTGGACCCGGCGGGATCGAAGCCGCAGACCGGGCGCGGCATCTCCACGTCCTCGTCCAGATGGAGTTCGCTCATGGTCTCGTCGACGACGAGCACGGTCCCGGCCGAACGGGCGGCGTCCACGAGCCGGCGGCGCTGGTCCTCGTCGGCGAGGGCGCCCGTCGGGTTGTGGAAGTCGGCGACGACATAGGCGAGCCGGGGCGCCGCGTCCCGCAGGACCTGGCGCCACCGGTCCATGTCCCAGCCCGCGAGCCCCTCCGCCATGGCGACCGGCACCAGCCGGGCCCCGGCCTCCCGCATCAGCTGAAGGATGTTGGCGTACGACGGCGACTCGACGGCGATCCGCTCACCGCGTCCGGCGAACAGATGGCAGATCGCGTCGATGGCCCCCATCGCCCCGGTGGTCACCATGATCTGCTCGGGCATGGTCGGAATCCCGCGAGCCGTGTACCGCTCGGCGAGCATCGAGCGCAGCGCCGGCAGCCCGGCCGGATAGTCGCCGTGCGTGTGCGCGTACGGCGGCAGCTCCTCCAGGGCTCCCTGCACCGCCCGGGTGAGCCAGGGTTCGGGCGCGGGCAGGGCGGCCGTGCCGAGGTCGATCACGGAACCCAGTGCCTCGGGCGGCAGCGGCTCGAGGCCACGCGCGGGCAACGGGTTGCCGGCCGGCACGGAGGTCCAGCTGCCCGCACCCCGGCGGGACTCCAGGAAACCCTCGGCGCGCAGCGCCTCGTACGCGGCGGCGACCGTGGTGCGGCTGACGGACAGGGAGAGCGCCAGTTCCCGCTCGGCGGGCAGCCGTGCGGCGACCGGCACCCGGCCTTCGAGCACCAGCAGCCGGATGCCGTCGGCCAGCGCACGGTAGGCGGGCGGGCGGCGGGTGCCGGGGCCGGCGGGGCGCTCCTGCTGGGAGTTGAGCAGCCGGGCGAGCTGTGCCGCGCCCACCGCCGAAGTCCACTGCGCCATGGATACCAGTCCACCTTCCCCGAATTGGCCATGGATGACGTTTCTTCCCAAGCCACAGAGTGTCATGGGTCAGGCCACTGCCACCACAGGGGGACCCGTTGTCCAGACGCTCCGCGCCCGGGCGGACCACGCGCCGGCTCATCCAGCTCTACGCCGGCCTCGCGCTGTACGGCGCGAGCTCCGCGCTGCTGGTGGAATCCGGCCTCGGCCTGGAGCCGTGGAACGTACTGCACCAGGGTCTGGCGAAGCTGACGGGCCTGAGCATCGGAATGGTGTCGATCGTCGTCGGCGCCGCGGTGCTGCTCCTGTGGATCCCGCTGCGCCAGCGCCCCGGCCTCGGCACGGTCTCCAATGTCTTCGTGGTCGGCGTCGCGATGGACGGCACGCTGGCCCTGGTGCCCGACGCGCACACCCTGGCCGTACGGATCCCGCTCCTCGTCCTGGGCATCCTGCTCAACGGCGCGGCGACGGGCCTCTACATCTCTGCCCGCTTCGGCCCCGGTCCGCGCGACGGCCTGATGACGGGCCTGCACCGGCTGACCGGCCGCTCGATCCGGCTGATGCGCACCGCGGTCGAACTGGCCGTCGTCGCCACCGGCTTCGCCCTGGGGGGAACCATCGGCGTCGGCACCGTCCTGTACGCCCTGGCCATCGGCCCGCTGGCGCAGCTCTTCCTGCGGTTGTTCGCCGTCCCGCCGGCACCGGGCCGCGGCACCGTCGTTGCCGCGGGTCAACCGGAGGGCGCGATACTGCCCCGGTGAGCACGCGCATACGTCACCCGTACCTCGACCACCCCGGCCCGATCGCCTTCGCGCACCGAGGCGGGGCCGCGGACGGGCTGGAGAACACGCTGACCCAGTTCCGCCGCGCGGTGGACGCGGGCTACCGCTACATCGAGACGGATGTGCACGCGACGGCCGACGGGCAGCTGGTCGCCTTCCACGACGCCACCCTCGACCGGGTGACGGACGGGGCGGGCCGGATAGCGGACCTCCCCTGGGACGACGTCCGCCACGCGCGCGTGGCGGACAGTGAGCCGGTCCCCCTCTTCGAGGAGCTCCTCGAAGACCTTCCCGAGGTCCGCTGGAACGTGGACGTCAAGGCGGAACCGGCGCTGCGCCCCCTGCTCGACCTCATCGACCGCACCGCCGCCTGGGACCGCGTCTGCGTCGGCTCGTTCTCGGAAGCACGCGTGGCCCGCGCCCAGCGTCTGGCCGGGCCACGCCTGGCCACCTCCTACGGCACCCGCGGCGTCCTGGGACTACGGCTTCGCTCCTACGGTCTGCCGACCGTGCTGCGCCGCTCGGCGGTCGCCGCTCAGGTGCCCGAGTCCCAGTCGGGCATCACCGTGGTCGACCACGGCTTCGTACGCACCGCCCACGCGCTCGGACTCCAGGTGCACGTGTGGACCGTCAACGAACCCGATCGCATGCACCGGCTCCTGGACCTGGGAGTAGATGGCATCATGACCGATCACATCGACATGCTGCGCAAGGTCCTGGAGGACCGGGGCACCTGGTTCTGAGCCCCCGCGTGCGGTCCGTTCACGGGGAAGCGAGGGGCACGGGTGGGCACCGACACCGTGCGGGCACAGGCTGCCGACGAGGCCGCCGAACGACGGCGCGAGCAGCGCGGCTGGTACTTCTACGACTGGGCCTGCTCCGTCTACTCGACGAGCGTGCTGACCGTGTTCCTCGGCCCCTACCTGACGTCGGTCGCCAAGTCGGCGGCGGACGCGGACGGTTTCGTCCATCCCCTGGGGATCCCGCTCCGGGCCGGTTCCTTCTTCGCGTACTCGGTCTCGGCGTCCGTGATCCTGTCGATCTTCGTGATGCCCCTCGCGGGTGCGGCCGCCGACCGCACGGGCCGCAAGAAGCCCCTCCTCGCGACGGCCGCCTATCTGGGCGCGGCGGCCACCACGGGCATGTTCTTCCTGAATGGCGACCGCTATCTGCTGGGCGGAGCGCTGCTGATCGTCGCCAACGCCTCGGTGGCCGTCTCGATGGTCGTCTACAACTCCTACCTGCCACAGATCGCCCCTGCCGAGGAGCGCGACGCCGTCTCGTCCCGCGGCTGGGCGTTCGGCTACGCGGCGGGTTCGCTGGTCCTGGTCGGGAACCTGATCCTGTTCACGGCCCACGACAGCTTCGGCATCTCCGAGTCGACCGCCGTGCGCATCTGTCTGGCCTCGGCCGGTGTCTGGTGGGGCGCCTTCACGCTCGTACCGCTCAAGACCCTGCGGGACCGCCGCAGGACGCCCGCCGAGTCGCAAGGAGCGTCGGCGCACGGCTGGCGGCAGCTGGCGGCCACCGTGCGGGACATGCGCGGCAAGCCGCTCACCCTCGCCTTTCTGCTGGCGTACCTCGTCTACAACGACGGCATCCAGACCGTGATCTCCCAGGCCTCGGTGTACGGCTCGGAGGAGCTGGGCCTGAGCCAGTCCACCCTGATCGCCGCCGTCCTGCTGGTCCAGCTGCTCGCGGTGGCGGGCGCCCTGGGCATGGGCCGGCTGGCGCGGACGTACGGAGCGAAGCGGACGATCCTCGGCTCGCTGGTCGCCTGGACGGTGACCCTCGGGGCCGGGTACTTCCTGCCCGCGGGCGCGCCGTTCTGGTTCTTCGTGCTGGCCGCCGGCATCGGTCTCGTCCTCGGCGGCAGCCAGGCCCTGTCCCGGTCCCTGTTCTCGCATCTGGTGCCGGGCGGGAAGGAGGCCGAGTACTTCTCGGCGTACGAGATGAGCGACCGCGGGATGAGCTGGCTGGGCCCGCTGCTGTTCGGCCTCACGTACCAGCTGACGGGAAGTTATCGGGACGCGATCATCTCGCTCGTCGCCTTCTTCGTCATCGGATTCGTGCTGCTCGCGCGGGTTCCGGTGCGGCAGGCGATTCGCGACGCGGGGAATCCCGTCCCCGATAGGATTTAGCATGCGAGGCCAAAGGGCGGTAGTGTACGCGTTTGGCCTGCCAGGCGTACCGTTACTGCGCGCCAAAGAACACGGAACGCCGGGTGACATCTACTGTCAGATGTGACAAACCGGGCGCTGGTGGGTACAACAAGGGGCGGCTACGACGGCGACGCATCACCCACAACGGGAATCTTTACCGCCGACCGGACGTTGACCGGATGACGACGACAGCGACACCTGTCCTGTGGGCGACAAGCCCGGGAGGCACGATTCATGAGTGAGCGAGCTCTTCGCGGTACGCGCCTCGTGGTGACAAGCTACGAGACGGACCGCGGCATCGACCTGGCCCCGCGCCAGGCCGTGGAGTACGCATGCGAGAAGGGACATCGTTTTGAGATGCCCTTCTCGGTCGAGGCGGAGATCCCGTCCGAGTGGGAGTGCAAGGTCTGCGGGGCCCAGGCACTCCTGGTGGACGGCGACGGCCCTGAGGAAAAGAAGGCCAAGCCCGCGCGTACACACTGGGACATGCTGATGGAGCGACGCACCCGAGAGGAACTCGAAGAGGTCCTCGAGGAGCGTCTGGCTGTTCTGCGCTCCGGCGCAATGAACATCGCGGTGCATCCGCGGGACAGCCGCAAGTCCGCGTAACCCCTCCGGGGGTTGGGTGGCATACCAACGCACGCATACGACCGCGGGCGCCCTACGTCTCTGTAGGGCG
>NZ_JBHVXW010000029.1:0-78226 GCF_042881375.1 Streptomyces sp. NPDC058274 | reverse complement strand
CCCTACGTCTCTGTAGGGCGCCCGCGGTCGTATGCGTGCGTGCGGTCGTACATGCATGCGTGCGCCTGCGGGGTCCAACCGCCCCCGCAGCTCGTGGCGTCCAGCCGCCCGCTGGGGGCCGGTGCCGCCGACCGGGTGGCCGGCGGCGAACGCCCTCAGCCGTTCAGCGGCGGACGGGGGCCCGGATTCCGCGGCGCGTCGTCCCTGATGACCTCTCCCTGGACCACCCGTCCGTCGGGGCGGTGCATCCGGGCCTGCTGGAAGGCGTCGCCCAGGGTGCCCGGGGCTGCCGCGCGCATCCTGCGGTCGATGGCCCGCTCGGTGCGGGCGCTGAGCGCCTTCTGCACCGGAGGGATCAGCAGGAGGAGGCCCAGGGCGTCCGAGATCAGCCCAGGAAGCATCAGCAGGAGCCCGCCGAGCATCATCGGGCCGTTTCCGCCGCTCGGACCGTCAGCGGGCGCCACGCCGCTCTGCTGCTGTTGCAGCGTCTCGCTCAGATTGCGGAAGGCCCGGCGTCCGGCCCGCTTGATCACGACCGCGCCCAGCACGAAACCGGCGACGATCAGCAGGAACACCGTCCCACCGCCCGCCACGCCCGCGACCACGGTCAGCAGCCAGATCTCCAGCACCAGCCAGGCGGCAACGCCCAGCGGCAGGAAAGTCCGCAGCCGGGAGCGCCGCGGCCGCGCGGGGTAGGTGGGAGTCGAAGCGCCAGTCGTCATGCTCCCAGTGTGCCTGGGAGCGGCTCAGCGCGAGATAAGGGAATGATCAACAACGCCCGGGGATGCGGCCGGTCAGGTGGTCTTGCGCCCCAGGACCCGGCCGACGCGCTCGCCCACGCCCCAGGTGGTGACCCGCCACAGGGCCTCCACAAGGATGTCGCGGCTCATCTTGGAGTCGCCGAGCTCCCGCTCGACGAAGGTGATGGGCACCTCGACGACGTGATAGCCCGCCTTGACGGCGCGCCGGGCCAGGTCGACCTGGAAGCAGTAGCCCTGGGAGGCGACCTCGCCGAGGCCGAGGCCCTCGAGGGTCTCGGCGCGGAAGGCGCGGTAGCCGCCGGTGACGTCCCGGATCGGCACATCGAGCAGGACGCGCGAGTACATGCTGCCGCCGCGGGAGATGAACTCGCGGGACTTGGGCCAGTTCACGACCCGGCCGCCGGGTACCCAGCGGGAGCCGAGCACCAGGTCGGCGCCCTTGAGCGCGGTCAGCAGCCGGGGCAGTTCCTCGGGCTGGTGCGAGCCGTCGGCGTCCATCTCGATCAGGACGCCGTAGCCGTGCTCCAGGCCCCAGCGGAAGCCCGCCAGATAGGCGGCGCCCAGGCCTTCCTTGCCCTTGCGGTGCAGCACCTGGACGTGATCGTCCTCCACGGCCAGCTCGTCGGCGAGCTTGCCCGTACCGTCGGGGCTGTTGTCGTCGGCCACGAGAACATGCGCTTCGGGTACGGCGGACCGCACCCGGGCGACGATCTTCTTGATGTTCTCCGCCTCGTTGTAGGTCGGGATGATCACCAAGGCCGTGCCGAGGGGGCCGAACTGCCTACCCTGGACTTCTGCCGCGAGGGTCCCGTCGCCGTCGTTCACTACTGCCCCTTCAAGTCCGTACGCAGGGGACCACCATAGTGGCCACAGCCTGCGTTGCCGCGTCGGCGCGTACGTGTGCGGGGTGTCGATTCCCCAAGAGTCGGGTAAGAGGGCGCGCCGGTCCACAGCCGGCCGTGAGTGGGCTGCGGATCGGGGCCCGGCGCCCTTCGGGCCGACCAGGGACCCGCTGGCTGCGGGCCGACCGAAAGCCGTTGTCTACTGAGCGTCCGGGCCCCACCCGGGTCACACCTTCCCCCACGCTCTGTGGGGAGCGGGGAGGGACCGATCCGGCCGGAACGTTCCCTCGCCCCGTGGCGCGGGCGCTGGGCCTGGCTCCCAGTGGTGGTGCGCCGGTGCGGCACACCACCCCTGACCCAGCGGCGCTTCGGCGACGGCGCGGAAGTTCCCCGGTCGGACGTCCGGTGGTGGACCCGGCAGAACCTACCCGTCCTCAGCCGTCGGCTGTCAACAGCCGTGTGAGCTGTGGGTTTTCCCTCAACTGCCTGGTCAGTGCCGAGGATGCGCAGGTCGCGCCCCGCGGCGGCACACCATGATCGGCAGCGCGCCACCCCGGGACATCACTCCTCCGGCCGTACGAATACCGTCCGGCCGCCCACGACGGTGCGCAGGCAGACGGGGAGGTCATGACCCGGCGTCAGGTCGGGCAGCCCGGGTGTGCCGGAGCGGGGGTCCGTGGACCAGCGGGCGACGCGGTCGTCGGGGGCCTGGACGACCAGCTCCGCGGTGCGCCACACGGCGTAGTCCGCCGGGGCGCCCGGCACCAGGACACCCGCGTCGTCCCGTCCGATCGCGCGCCATCCGCCGCGCGTATGCGCCGTGAACGCGGCGCGTACGGACACCCGGTGCTCGGGGGTGCGGTGGAAGGCGGCGGCACGGACAGTGCCCCACGGGTCGAGCGGGGTGACGGGGCTGTCGGAGCCGAGGGCGAGCGGGACGCCGGAGCGCAGCAGGGCCGCGAACGGATTGAGGGCGCGGGCCCGTTCGGCGCCCAGGCGCTGGGCGTACATGCCGTCCGCGCCACCCCACAGCGCGTCGAAGGCGGGCTGCACCGAGGCGGTGAGACCGAGTTCGGCGAAGGCGGCGATGGTCTCGGGGGTGAGCATCTCGGCGTGCTCGACGCGGTGGCGGGCGGCGCGGACGCGGGCCGGGCCGGTCTTCTCGGCGGCGGCGCGGACGCCCTCGACCACGGAGGTCACCGCGGCGTCCCCGATGGCGTGGAAGCCCGCCTGGAGTCCCGCCTCGGTGCACGCGACGACATGCGCGGCGACGGCGTCGGCGTCCAGGTAGGCGGTGCCGGTGTGGCCGGCGTCGGCGTACGGCTCGTGCAGACAGGCCGTGTGGGAGCCGAGGGCGCCGTCGACGAAGAGGTCGCCCGCCGCGCCGATCGCGCCCAGGGCCCGTACCTTCTCGATGTCCTGCTCGGCCCAGTAGCCCACGACCCGGGGGCCCGTCTCCTCGGCGGCGAGGCGCAGCAGCCCGGTGAAGTCGTCCTCGGAGGAGATCTCCGGGCCCGCGCACTCGTGCACCGAGCCGATGCCCAGTGAGGCGGCGTGTGCGAGCGCGGCGCGCTGGGCCTCGGTCCGCTGCCCGGCGGTGACGGCCCCGAGGGCGGCGGCCCGTACGGCGTGGTGGGCGTCGCGGGTCAGCGGGCCGTCCACGTACCCGGCACGGCCGGTGATGCCGGGCACCAGGTCGAGCAGGGCCGTGGTGACGACGGCCGAGTGGACGTCGATCCGGGAGAGGTACAGCGGCCGGCCGCCGGTGGCCTCGTCGAGTTCGGCGCGTGTCGGGGGGCGTCCGCCGGGCCAGCGGGCCGCGTCCCAGCCGTGCCCGAGCAGGACGCGGGCGGCGGGGCGGGCGGCGGCGAAGTCGCGTACGAGCGCGAGGGCCGCCTCCAGGGAGGGGGCGTCCGACAGGTCGAGGCCGGTGAGCGCGAGTCCGGTGGACGTGGTGTGCACGTGGGCGTCCGTGAACGCCGGGGTGACGAGCGCGCCTTCGAGGTCCACGACCTCGTCGACCCCGCTCGCGAAGGCGTCGGCCGCGCCTTCGGAGCCGACCCAGGCGACGTGCCCGCGTTCCACGACCATCGCGGTCGCGAAGGGATCGGCGGGACTGTGGACTTCTCCACCGCGCAGCAGCACGGTGTCCGACGGGGCGGCGCTCTCACTCATGGGGAACAGTCTCGCGCCTGAGATGGGCCTCCTCGCGCGCGGGGGCCGTGAAAAGGCGGCGGTCGCCGGCGCGGAGTACGCGCAGGGCTCAGATTCGCGGGGGCCGTGCCTCGTACGGGGTGGAGAGCACCACGGTGGTACGCGTCGAGACGCCTGCGAGCGAGCGCAGCCGGGCGAGGAGCTCCTCCAGTTCGTGCGGGGTGGAGACCCGCACCTTGAGGATGTAGTTCTCGTCGCCCGCGACGCTGTGGCACGCCTCGATCTCGGGGACGCCGGCGAGCCGTTCCGCGATGTCGTCGGGCGAGCTGGGGTCGAACGGTTTCACCGAGATGAAGGCGGTCAGGGGCAGCCCGACGGACTCGGGATCGACGACCGCCGCGTAGCCACGGATGACACCGCGCTGCTCCAGCCGGCGCACTCGCTGGTGCACGGCCGACGTGGACAGGCCCGTGGCCTTGCCCAGGTCGGTGTAGCTCATCCGCCCGTCCTCGACGAGCAGCTGCACGATCTGTCGATCCAGCTCCTCCATGGCGCAAGAACCTACAGGGCCCTTGATCCCCCCGGATACCTCAGCGGCCCAGGTCATACCCGGTTCGTGATGTGCGCGAGAGCGGTCCCTGAGCCGTTCGGGGGACAAATCCGCCGGGCCGGGGCACCTGCGGACGGCATGTGACGAACGCCACAGTGTTCCGGCGGGGTCCGTGATGGTCTCGTGATTACCGCAGAGACCGGACGGGAAGTGCTTGCTGTGGTCGAGGTCGCAGTGCCTTGTCGGCCCACCTGAGGGGGAGTCCCATGCAGAGTCTCAAGCGCCCTGGTCGTACGACGCCCAAGAGGCAGCAGCTGATCGCCGAGCCCGAGCCGGAGGGTGTCGAACCGGACGCTCTCGACGACGAGGAGTTCGACGCGTACGACACCTTCGAGATGTACCGGGTGATCTGCCCGGACTGCGCGCAGCCCATCGCGCTCCTGGCGGACGAGGAGGTCCTGCCCGAGCACGCGCTGTGCGCCTCCCCGTGGAACCCCTTCGGGCTCACGGTCTGTGCCGGCACGGGGCGGGGCGCGGCAGACGCCCGGCCCGCCGACGAGTCCGTGGAGCCCCAGGAGCAGGACACGGCCCTTCTGCTGACGCTCCCCCAGGGGCTGAACTGGCGTACGCAGCCGTTCTCGCACGTCGGCGGACCGGGCTCGCGTCCCATGCGCGTCCCGGACATGCGGCGTCACGCCGCCTGAGTCAATCCCCGTAGCTGCCCTGCACCATGGCTCGCAGGCTGTCGTGGTGCAGGATCAGCGTGTCCGGATCCGCCGGGACGGCGACCTCGCCGAAGTGCACCTGGCGGTAGGCGACGCGCAGCATCACGATGGCCTGCCGCAGGGCCGCGTACAGGATGTAGAAGTCCATGTGCCGGGGCGTGTGGCCGGTGAGTCGGGCGTAGCGCCGCTCGACCGTGTCGCGGCGCAGGAAGTCCGGCAGGCCGGGCTGTCCGAGGCGCAGGGTGAGGTCCTGGAAGAAGCGGTGCAGATAGATCATCCAGCCGAGGTCGACCTCGCGCGGGGCGAGGGCCGCCATCTCCCAGTCAAGGACGGCCGCCGGTTCGAAGCCGTCGTAGATGATGTTTCCGATGCGCGCGTCGCCCCAGGTGAGCACGGACTCGCCGGTGTCCCGCGGCCACAGCTCCTCGAGCCGTTCGAAGGCGCTCTCGATGAGCGGAGAGCGTGACACCCCGTCAACCACCCATTGGTAGTAGGCGCGTTGGGACTCGACGTGGTCGCGCAGACCGCCCGGTCCCCACTGCCGGAAGAACGCGTCGCCACGCACGTCGAGCTGGTCGTGCAGTCGCGCGAGCAGCCCGATCGACGCCGTCTCCAGCCGCGTTCGCTCCTCGTCGCTCGCCGCGTGCAGCCAATTGCCCTCGTACGTATAGGGCATGACGTCGGGCGGTACGCGGCCGTCGACCCGCTCCATGACGAAGAACGGCGCCCCGAGCGGTCCGGGGTCCTCCTCCAGCCACAGCACCCGCGGGACGGGCACGTCGGTGCGCTCGGCGACCCGGCGCATCGTGCCGTACTGCCGGGGCAGGTCGTAGACCGGGAAGACGGTGTACGCGGCCGGATCCGCCGCGAGGCGCAACGCGCAGGCACGGAAGGGAGGTTCGGGGTGGTCGATGTCGAAGAGGAGGGTCTCGCTGGACATGCCGTTCGCCGCGGGGACCGTCACCTCGACGGCCTCGGCGCCGGGCAGGCGCGTGGCGAGCCAGGCGGTCAGCCGGTGGGCGATCTCCCGCGGGTCACGGGTGCTCGTACGGGGACGGGGTGCCGAGGTCATCCGGTGGCTCCTCTCAGGGCGCGACCGAGTCGAATCCGGTGAACCCGCTCGGGTCGTGGCGGCCGAACGAGCCGTGTTCGAAGATCCCGTGACCGGTCCGGCCGTCCAGCGTGAAGCGGGCCGCGTGATCGGTCACCCCGTACGCGGCGAGGGGATGACCGGCCGGGTCGGAGAGGTCGTAGCTGCGGCGGTCGGTCCAGTCGCGGCCGCGCCAGCTGCCGTGCTGCCAGTCGTCGGCGGGCGGATAGCCGGCGCCGACGGCGAGCGGGGAGGAGGTGAGCACCTCCACGCCCAGCTCCAGGGGCTTGCCGTCCAGCGGATGGGCGAGGTGGACGACGGCGGACTCGGGGTGCCGGGTCCCCGGGCGGTAAGTGATGTCCGTTCGGGGCCAGCCGAGTTGGAGGTCGCGCTCACCGGGGCGTACCAGCGTCGCGTCGTTCAGGGAGCGGTAGCCGTCCGCGTCCTCCTGGGTGACGATCATCAGGAAGCGGTCCTCGAAGCGGACGGGCGACCAGATCCAGTGGAACCCCTGCGTGGGGTGCTCGTCGGCCGACCGGCCGCCGTCCTCCCCCGGCAGCGGGCGCACACCCCAGCTGCGGTCCCGGGTGCCGGTCCACTCCCCCGCCGACAGGCGCAGTTCCTCGCCGCCGGCCCGGATCCAGCCGTCGCAGCCGCCCGCCTGCACGAAGCGCCTGCCCTCCAGGGTGAGCCGGTCGCCGCGCCGCTGGAGGTGGTGCGGTTCCCACAGGGCGGGGAAGTCCGCCGACCAGTTGATCTCGTACGACAGTCCGTCCGGGTCACCGGGATCGGCCGCGCAGGTCAGGACGAAGTCCTTCAGCGGGCGTTCGACCTGGATCCGGAGCGGGCCGACGGCCAGCTCCATCCGGGTGTCGTCACGCAGGGCGTCCGACGCCCGGACCGCGTACAGGGTGTCGCCCTGCCGCAGCGTCGCGTACGCGTCGATCACACCGACGTTCGGATACACCCCGAGGCCCAGGATCAGCAGCGCCCGGCCCTGGTGGTCGAAGACATGGAAGATGCAGCGGTCGTAGGCGTTCCGGTCCCCCGTCGCGAGGTGCTTCATGGACAGGGGCACCTGATGGATGGGGTACTCGTCGAGAGCTACGGGGCGGTCGTCGGGCACGGCAAGCCTCCCTGAACGCACGGCAGTTGACCTCACCGGGAGAGGCGCGGGCCCCCGACGGCGGAGTTGACGGTACGTCAGATGACGGCAAGGGACCAGAGCGAGTGCCCCGGGCGGCGGCCGGCGCGCACGCTGGGCGCGCCCCCCGTACGGGCTCGGAGTGAACAGACGCCCGATTGCACGGGTGGGTGACCTGGCGCCGGGCGCGGGCGTTGCCCTGGTATGACCCCCACTTTCTCGGCCACCGGGCGTCGCCGCCGCGTCTATGTCCCGCCCCCGGCAGAATCGGTTTCCCCGGGGCCTCCGCAGTACCAGGACCCGCCCATCTACCGCGCCATGATGCGGACCTGGGCCGATCGCGGCCGTACGCTGCCCGGGCGGCACGACCCCGAGTGGGTCCGGCTGGCGGCGCCCCCGGCCGGGCTCGGTCAGTTCGGCGTCGGGCGGGACCCGTTCGGGGTGAGCCCGGATCCCTTCGGCGTGAGCCGCGTGGGTTCCGACCCGTTCAGCGTGAGTCCGGACCCGCGAGGTGACGTGCGATGACCATCCGCTGGATCTGATTGGTGCCCTCGACGATCTGGAGCACCTTGGCCTCCCGCATATAGCGCTCGACCGGGAATTCCGCGGTGTAGCCATAGCCTCCGAGCACCTGCACGGCGTCCGTGGTGACCTTCATCGCGGCGTCCGTGCACAGCAGCTTGGCCATGGCGGCCTGCTTGGCGAACGGCCGGCCGGCGTCCCGGAGCCGGGCGGCGGCCAGATACAGCGCCCGGCCCGCCTCGATCTGCGTGGCCATGTCGGCGAGCATGAAGCGCAGGCCCTGGAAGTGGGAGATGGGCCGCCCGAACTGCTCCCGGCCGGTGGCGTACGCGACCGCCTCGTTCAGTGCCGCCTGGGCCACGCCGATCGCGCAGGCCGCGATGCCTAGGCGCCCGGAGTCGAGTGCCGAGAGGGCGATCGCGAAGCCCTGGCCCTCGTCGCCGATGCGCCGGTCGTCACAGACGCGGACGCCGTCGAAGTGGACCTGGGCGGTGGGCGAGCCCTTCATGCCCATCTTCTTCTCCGGCAACGCGGCGCTGAGTCCTTCGGCGTCACCGGGGACCAGGAAGGCCGTGATGCCGCGGGCACCCTCGCCGCCGCTGCGGGCGAGCACCGTGTAGAAGTCGGCGACGCCACCATGCGTGATCCAGGCCTTGGTGCCGGTGATCGACCAGTCTCCGCCGGCCTCGGGGGCGGTGCCTCCCGCCTCCCGCACGGCCTTGGTCCGCAGCGAGGCGGCATCCGAGCCTGAGGACGGTTCGGAGAGGCAGTAGGCGCCGAGGAGGCCGCCGCCGAGCATGGCGGGCAGATGCTCGACCTGCTGCTGCTTGGTGCCGTAGTTCGCGAGCGCGTGACAGGCGAGGGTGTGCACGCTGACGCCGAGGCCGACGGTCAGCCGGGCCGCTGCGAGCTCTTCTAGGACCTGGAGATAGACCTCGTACGGCTGGTCGCCGCCGCCGTACTCCGAGTCGTAGGGCAGGCCGAGGAGGCCCGATTCCGAGAGCAGGCCGAAGATCTCGCGCGGGAAACGCCCGGCGTCCTCCTCCTCGGCGGCCTTCGGTGCGATCTCGCGCTGCGCGATGTCGCGGACGAGCGAGATCAGATCCCGGGCCTCGTCCGTGGGCAGTTGACGGTCCACCGGCTGCGGGGCGCGGTCGGGCATGGCGACGCTCTCCTCCCTGTCGGGCACATCGGCGAACACACACCTGGGATGGGGCGGCCCCGCCGGGTCTCACAGTGCCCAGCCGATGCTGCCCCTCCGGGTCGCGGAAGCTGCAGATCAGCGGCTGTGGCGCTGTGAGTATGCCCGATCGGAGGCACCGAGTCACCAGTTAACGACCGCTTACTAAAAGAAAGGGAAATTGGTCCGAACCATTGACGCACTGGTCTAGTCCTCCTACTGTTCCTGCAACGCCTCACCGCGTTCATGCCAAACAGCGGCAGGGATCCGGGACCTGGCGTCCCCGCAGTGGCTCAGGCGCTCACCAGCAGGTCCAGCAGCAAGGCCCTCACACGTTCCCCTCTTCCCCACGAGGAGACACGATGTTCAGACCGCTCCGCTCTCGCGTCCGCTTCCGGACGCTTCTGTCCGCCGCGTGTTGTGCCGTCCTCGGCGCCGGGCTGCTCGCCGGCGCGGGCACCGCCACCGCCAGGGAGTCCGGCACCACGGCGGCCACGGCCGCTTCGGAGACCACCGCGGCCGCGGCCGGCTCCAAGGTCGTCGGTTACTTCACCGAATGGGGCACCTACGACCGCAAGTACTACGTCAAGAACATCGAGACGTCCGGTTCGGGTGCCAAGCTGACCCACATCAACTACGCCTTCGGCAACGTCACCGGCGGCAAGTGCGCGATGGGTGACGCCTACGCGGCGACCGACCGCACCTACACCGCGGCCGAGTCCGTGGACGGCGTCGCCGACACCTGGGACCAGCCGCTGCGCGGCAACTTCAACCAGCTGCGCGAGCTGAAGAAGAAGCACCCGGGTCTGAAGGTCCTCTGGTCCTTCGGCGGCTGGACCTGGTCGAGCGGCTTCGGGGAGGCGGCCAAGAACCCGGCCGCGTTCGCCCAGTCCTGCTATGACCTGGTGGAGAACTCCAAGTGGGCGGATGTCTTCGACGGCATCGACATCGACTGGGAGTACCCCAACGCCTGCGGCGCCACCTGTGACACCAGCGGCAGGGACGCCTACAAGAACCTGCTGGCGGCGCTGCGTGCCAAGTTCGGCACCAGCAACCTCGTCACCTCGGCGATCACGGCCGACGCCACCACCGGCGGCAAGATCGACGCGGCCAACTACGCCGGCGCGGCGCAGTACGTCGACTGGTACAACCCGATGACGTACGACTTCTTCGGCGCCTGGGACACGACCGGGCCCACGGCTCCGCACTCGCCGCTCAACTCGTACACGGGGATCCCGAAGGCGAACTACTACACCTCGGCGACCATCGCGAAGCTCAAGGGCCTCGGCATCCCGGCCTCGAAGCTGCTGCTCGGCATCGGCTTCTACGGACGCGGCTGGACCGGCGTCACCCAGGCGGCACCCGGCGGCACGGCCACCGGTCCCGCGACGGGAACGTACGAGGCGGGCATCGACGACTACAAGGTGCTGAAGACGAAGTGCCCGGCGACCGGCACGGTCGGCGGCACGGCGTACGCGAAGTGCGGCACCAACTGGTGGAGCTACGACACCCCGTCGACCATCGCGGGGAAGATGAGCTACAAGAACGCGCAGGGCCTGGGCGGCACCTTCTTCTGGGAACTGAGCGGTGACACTTCGAACGGCGAGCTGATCAAGTCGATCAACTAGCCGATTCGGTACGGCACTTGGGGCGGGGGGCCGGCGGCCTCCGCCCCTTGTTCATGTCCCCTGCCCGACGGGCCCGCCCCGCTTCAGGCCCCTCGGTGAACCCCCCGCGTCATTCGTCCCGACGGGCGGGCGCGGGGGCCACGTACGAGGGGTCGAGCTCCTCGATGGCGCGCAGGGTGCCGCCGAGCATCCGCACCAGCAGTTCACGCATCGCGTCGCGGCTCAGCTCCTGCCGGTCGATCCAGTCGAGGGTCGCCCCCTCGACACTGCAGAGCCAGCCGAGCAGCGCCGTCCGCGGCAGCGGGTCGACCTTGCGCCGCCCGTACGCCCCCTCGGCGATCGTCGCGATGATGGCCTCGCGCACGCCGTCGCGTATGGCGTGCACCTCGGCGTCGAAGCCGACACCGCCGCTGATGATCGTGCGGTAGGCGGCCTGATGGTGTTCGGCGTAGCGGAGATAGCCCTCGATGGTGCGGTGCACCCGGTCGGCGGGCGGCAGCTGGAGGCCACCGGCCGCCCGGGAGACCAGTTCGGCCACCGAGTCCTCGACGATGGCCAGGTAGTAGCCGCGCTTGGACTGGAAGTAGTAGTAGATCAGACCCTTGGCGACCTGCGCCTGCTTGGCGATGTCGTCCATCGACAACGCGTCGTACGACGTGTCGGCGAACAACTTCCGTCCAACGGAGATGAGTTCGGCGCGGCGCGCCACTGAGCGGCCGGTGCCGCGCGCCCGGGGGCGATCGAGGCCGCGCTGTTGACTATTATTCAATTTCGGCCCTGGTCTCCAACTGCCAACGGGACGTTCGCAGTATGGCAGACCTGAGTAACCGGGCTGTTCGACTCGATCGGCAACTCGGGCGTACGCCGGGGCACTTCCGCGTCAGCGCACGCAGGGCGGGGCGGCGGGCCGCCGGTGACAGCCCGACCGCATGGCGGCGCTCGTGTGCTCGTCCGGCGGCGGAGCGGCTCGGTTCAGAGCAGGCCGAGCTGTCAGAGCAGGCCGAGCTGGGTGACCAGCATCGCCAGGACCACGACGAGGGTCCAGCCCAGGGCGTGCTCCAGGATCTTCGGCCCGTCGTCCTTGGGGCCGCCCGTACGGGCACGGACACGGGCAGCGGTGGCGGAGGTCGCGGTCATGGCATCTCGCTGACGTAGTGGTGCGGTCGGTCCCCCGGCTGCCGTCGGCTCCCCACCGACCCGACCACCTTGCCACCGGATCGGGCCGCCGCGGGAGAGAGCTTGGTCACGCCGTATCCACCGGACACTTCGACCCTCTTCGAATGGACCGGGAATCCACAACGATGTGCGCGACCTGTGCGTCTCCTCACATGACAGTGGTCACACCACCCGCACCCGCCCGTGGTCAGTCAACCGAAAGGCCTCTGATGAGCACGTTCCGGACGCCTCGCCGCAGAGCCCGCCTCGCTCTGGCGGCGGCGATCACCGTCACCGCCGCGTTGACGGGTCCGGTCTCGCAAGCCGCCTCCGCATCCTCCGACGCCGCGTCCCCCGGGGCGGCAGGCCTCGGCGATCCGATCTTCCCGCTCGACGGCAACGGCGGCTACAAGGTGAGCCGCTACACCCTCGACTTCGACTGGCAGGCGCCGAGGACGCCCTTCGAGGCGTCCACGACGATCAAGGCGACCACGACCCAGGCGCTGTCCCGCTTCAACCTGGACTTCGCGGGCAACACCCTGCACACGGTCACCGTGGACGGAAAGGCGGCCAGGGCCGAGCGCGACGGCGACGAGCTCGTCGTCACCCCCGGCAAGCCGCTGGCACAGGGCAAACCCTTCACGGTCAAGGTCACCTACACCGCCGACCCGACCCAGATACGCCACCGCGACGACGCCATCGAGGACTACGGCTGGATCCCCACGCCGGACGGCACGGTCCTGTATCCGCAGCCCAACGGCGCGAAGCTGATCTTCCCGTCCAACGACCACCCGAGCCAGCGCGCGCCGATCACCTTCCACATCACGACCCCGGCGGGCCTGAAGGCGGTCGCCAACGGCAAGCTCACCGACCGCGTCGAGCAGTCCGACGGACGCGTGAAGTGGACGTACGACTCCGAGCAGCCGCTGGCGACCCAGCTGGCCCAGCTGGCGATCGGCAAGTTCACCTTCGTGGACAGCACCGGCCCGCACGGGCTGCCGATCCGCGACGTGGTCCCGGACGACCTGGTGGCGCCGACCGAGCAGTACCGCAAGCTCACCGCCGACCACATCGCCTGGCTGGAGGAGCGGCTCGGCCCCTACCCCTTCAACCGCTACGGCCTGCTCGTCGGCGACACCGACCTGGGCGTCGCCCTGGAGACGAACACGATCTCGCTGATCCCGAAGGCCGACCTGCTCGGCGACCAGGTCAGCGCCGAGCGGAACCTGGTGCACGAGCTCACCCACCAGTGGACCGGCGACAGCGTCGGCATCAAGACGTGGTCCGACCTGTGGCTCAGTGAGGGTCACGCCCGGTACTACGAGCGGCTGTACTCGGAGTCGCACGGCGGCGTGAGCTTCGAGGAGACCATGAAGACCGCGTACGCGGCCCACGACCAGTGGCGCCACGACTACGGCGCCCCGGCCGAGCCCACCGAGCCGAACCTGTTCAAGCGCATGCGGTACGACGGTTCGACGCTCGTCCTGTACGCGCTGCGGGAGAAGGTCGGCCAGGAGACGTTCGGAAAGATCGAGCGGGCCTGGATCGCCCAGTACAACGGAAAGACCGCGAGCACTCAGGACTACGTCAACCTGGCCTCGAAGGTCGCGGGCCAGGACCTCGACGGCTTCCTGCACCCGTGGCTGTACGGCGCGAAGACCCCGCCGATGCCGAATCACCCGGACTGGGTCGTGACCCCGGTCCAGAGCTGAACGACCGAACGGCCTCCCCCTTTTCATACGGGGGGAGGCCGCTCGGTCTAGCGGATGCCCACCGCCGCGAGCGCCTTGCGCTGCTGCGACGACGGCTGCGCCGGGAAGTACAGGTAACAGACGCCGCCGGTGCCGGAGACGACCTTCCCCGAGGCGTTGTACCGCTTGGTGCGCAGCCAGACGTTCTCCCACTCGCGCCGCTTGTAGACGCGGCGCACGGCGCTGTCGTCCGGCGACGCCGGATCGTTGGCGATCACATCGCCGTCGGCGGTGAAGCCGATGACGGTCATCAGATGGCCTGCCGTGCCGTAACCGGCCCCCGTCAGCTCCGACTTGAGGAACGACTGGGACGTTATGGCGGGGATGCCGGCGGCGATCAGCGTCTCCAGGTCGGTGAGCGAGCCGAGGCGGGTCACCACGCCCTGGAGATCCCGGTACGTCGCCGCGTAGGCGGCGTTGAAGGGCCAGTTGCCGCAGCCGTCGTACTGGTAGTCGAACGTGTAGCGGGCCGCGTGGCACACCTGGGGGTCCGCGTAGGCCGGGTCCACCCAGGCCAGTTGCTCCGCGGTCGGTCTGCGGCTCCAGAACTCGATGATCATCTGCGAGGAGGTGGGGCTGCACCACGCTTCGCCGCCGCCGTCGTACTCCGGGTACTGGCCGGCGTGGATCTCCTGCGAGTAGCGCGGCACCTGCAACTCCTGGGCGAGCCCGGGCGTGGAGGCCGGGACGGTGAAGCGGTCCGGGACATCGGAGCCCATCGCGCCGAGCCGCCACACGGTGGGCGTCAGCCGGGTGCCAGGGGTGCGGTACAGCGTCAGCCGCAGCCGGTAGGAGGCCAGGCGCAGGCCGGAGGCCGGGGCGTCGATGGAGAAGGTGTCCGTCCAGATGCTGCTCTTGCCGTCGCTCTGGTCGTCGACCGAGGTCCGCTTGATGTCCTGGTCACCGGCGGCCCAGCGGCCCATCACGTACCAGGGCGTGGCCGTGCCGTCGGAGTAGGTGCCGGTCAGCTCGACCTGGATCCAGGTGCCGGCCGGGGTGTGCGCGTTCCAGGAGGCGATGACCTCGGTGGCGGGCACGGTGAGCCGGTGCACCGGAGCCGTCCAGGTCGCGTACTCCCAGGTGGCGGTCTTTTTGGTGTGCGGGTCGGTGTAGTCCGTGGTGCCGGCCGGGGTGGCGAGCACCAGGCCCGGGCGGGCACCCGCCACGGCCCGGGTGCCCTTCGCGGTGCCACCGCGCCAGTCGGTGTACGAGGTCCAGGCGCGGTTGTCCACGAGGCCGTTCGGGGCTTTCACCGAGCGCGTCGGGGTGGCGGCGGCCGCCGGTCCCACGGACCCCGCGGCCGCCGCGGCGACGGCCGCGGCGAGGACGGTTCTGCGGGACGGTTCGGAAGCTCTGGTCATGGGTGGGTGACCCCCAGTTGGCCGGGAGGGGCGGTTCGGAAGGACGGCAGTGGCCCAACTATGGATGCCGGAAGCCGACTTCTGCCAGCACTTCGGCCGCCGCCGCGCCCACCAATATTGGTCGGGACCACTGGCATGACCTGGGGATCCCGGAACCAGCGCGCTTCCGGTCCACCGCGGACAGCGGCGGCGCGCGTCCCGTCCACGACATGCCTCGGCCCCGGCGCGCGGCAGTGCCGTGCGCCGGGGCCGGAGGCGGTCTCTCAGATGAGGTCCATCGCGGCGACCTCGTCGGGGCGGCCGTAGCTGACGGGCCCCTGGAAGCGGCGGCGCGCGGTGGCGAACCACCAGACGGTGGCGATGACCAGCACCACGGCCAGGGCGATCGACGCGTAGTTGAACGTGTCGACGGTGATCGGCGAGGCCTGGGGCAGCATGAACAGCACGCTGCTGAGCAGGATCCAGGTCACGGCGAGGATGCCGATGGGCTTGCTCCAGCGGCCCAGGTGCCAGGGCCCGGGCTGGAACTCGTCACCGAGCCGCAGCCGCAGGAAGATCGGCACGGCGTAGGCGAGGAACAGCCCGACCACGTTGACACTGACGATCGCCGTGAACGCGGTGTGGGACCACCAGCCCGGCACCACCAGGGCGACCGAGCAGCCGACCGCGAGCCAGACCGCCTTGACGGGCGTACGGGTGCGCGGGGAGACCGAGTGCCACCAGCGGGAGCCGGGCATCGCGCCGTCCCGGGAGAAGGCGAAGATCTGCCGGGTGTTGCTGGTCAGGTTGGCCAGACCGCAGAAGAGCATGGACCCGATCACGATCAGCAGGATCGCCTTTGCGGTGCCCATGCCAAGCCCGTCGATGAGAATCTGCACCGGCGGCGCCGAAGAGCCCGCCACGCGATCATAATCGTGAATGCTGTATACAAGCGCGAGCATGAGGATCAGACCGGTGATCGCCGAATAGCCGATCGCGCGCGTGATCCCCTTCGGTGCGTTGACCGTGGCCCGGACCGTTTCCTCGGACATGTGGAAGCTGCCGTCGAAGCCCGTGAACGTCCAACTGGTGACCAGCAGACCGAGCATGCCTCCGTAAAGCCCGTTGGTGAAACCGGTGTTGTTCACGAAATGCGTGACGAACGACGCCGACTGATGATCGTCGGGCATCACGATCAGTGTGCTCACGATCACGACGAGCCCCACGATCAGCCACCACACCGAGATTCGGTTGAGGAGCGCGACGAGCTGCACCGTGTAGGTATTGGCCAATCCCTGGAGCGCGATGATCACCGCCGTGATCAGGACGGTCTGATGGGCGGTCGGCTGGTACGAGTGCCACTGCAGGGCGATGAAGGCCTGGATGAAGGTCGCGGCCGCGTAGCCGGTGGCCGCCGTGCCGCCGACCTGGCCCACGAAATTCAGCCAGCCCGTGTACCAGGACCAGGCACCCTTGTGCCGCTTGGCCAGCTTTCCGGCGGAGAAATAAAGCGCTCCACTCGTGGGATAGGCGGAGGCGACTTCCGCCATGGCGGCGCCAATGAACAGCACCATCACCGAGACGCCGATCCAGCCGAAAACCAGAATGCGCGGACCGCCCGCGTTCATTCCGAATCCGAAGGACGAGAAAATACCGGAGACGATGTTGATGATGGTGAATGAGATCGCGAAATTGTCGAACGCCTGGAATCGACGCGTGAGCTTTCGCGGATATCCCATCGCATGGAGTGTGGCGTCGTCGTCGAGCTCGACGGGCGCCTCACCCCCGCGCTCTCTCGTACGCGGGGACGTTATCCGTTCTGACACAGCCGGACCTTTCTCGGGGGGTGGGATGTACCGGTGGACTGGAAGGTGGGCGATTCAGGCTGCCCCGGGCACGGGCAGGCCACAGGACCGCCGGGCCCGCGACAACTGCTCCTCGGGGGCGCCGAACACGCTCCAGGGCATGCGTGAGGCGTAGGGGCCCATGGCCATGAAGACCGCCCGCGCCTCGAACTCGCGCTGGGCCATGAACAGGGCGTGCGCCAGATACGCGAGGTCGATCACGGGGGTGAACCGGTATCCCGCCACGTGGGGAAGCCAGTTCTGGTAGATCGCGAGCGCCGTGGAGCGCCACTGGGGCTGCTCCCAGACGCGGTCGGCCAGCAGCTGGGAGGGGTCGTAGCTCTCGACGAGGGCGACCAGCGGCAGCAGCCGCAGCGGGGACGAGGCGGGCGCGCGCTGGCTGAGGAAGGCGGCGACGTCCCAGGCCGCGTTCACCGAACCGCCGTAGCGCGTGAAGAAGAACGCCAGGAAGCGGTGATGGCCCTCGCGGTGCCAGGGGTCGAGCCGCAGGATGTGCGAGAACAGCTGCCACGGCCCCGGCGGCGCGGTGAGCAGGCCCTGGGGCGCGGCCTCGCGGATCTGGTGCAGCCGGGCCATGGCCAGCTTGGCCACCCAGGGCGTGGGGTCGTACGGGGCCATCGCCGAGGCCCGGTCACAGGCGGCCAGCGCGATCCGCTCCAGCGCCTCGGCCCGGTCGTCCTTGCCGTCCGCCGCGCGCAACGCCCGCAGCACGGCCACCCGGGCCCACACCAGCGCGGCCTCGGGGCCGGGCTCCTCCTCCAGCCAGCGTTCCGCCAGATCGGAGTCGGCCGCCTCGGAGGCCAGCACCAGGGAGCGGTGGGCCCGCAGTCCGAAATCGTCGCGCGTCTCCGCCAGCGCTTCGTGTGCACTCAGATAGCGGCCGGCCCGCACATCCACGCATACGCTCGCAAGCCTGCGGTCGTCTGCCGCCGGATGCCACACATACTGCCCTTCGAATAGCCCCGCGGCCATGCTCCCCTGTCCATCCCCGTGCGTCACCGCACGCCGTGCCCATGCCGTCCGCGTTGAATTTCGGTCAAGGGCTTTCCCGGCCCCACACGGACAGCAACGCAAACACTACTCAGCATCAAGCAGAACCGGAACGCCGCTTCCGAAATGCCTGATTCCGGGATCCCTGCTTTTGGCGGACCTGAATGCCACCAACTGACCAGCCGTTCAATTCGGCGCCACCCGCTTCCCCCGGATTCACCCGGTATCAACCGCTGTAGAATGTGCGAAACGAATATGCAGACATCTCCTCGCACTCCGGGAACCGCCATCCACGACCTCGCGCGTTGCCTGCACCGCCTGCCGCCCTCCTGCGGCCCCGTCCGCCTGATCGGCGTCGACGGTCACGCGGGCTCGGGAAAGACCACCTTCGCCGGGCACCTGGCGGCGGAACTCGGCGGTGCGCCGGTGCTGCACCTCGACGACATCGCCAGCCACGAGGAACTCTTCGCGTGGACCGGCCGGCTGCTGCGCGAGGTGATCGAGCCGCTGCGCCACGGAGAAACGGCGCGCTATTTCCCGTACGACTGGAACGCCCGGCGCTTCGGGCCGACCCGGGCCCTCCCGCCGGCCCCCGTGATCCTGATGGAGGGCGTCGGCGCGGGCCGGCGCGTGTTGCGGCCGTGGCTGGCGGGGCTGCTGTGGATGGAGTTGCCGCGCGATGAGGCCTGGACGCGTGGGCGAGGGCGGGACGGTGCGGCGCTGGGCGAGTTCTGGGACGGATGGGTCCCCGCGGAGCGCAGGCATTTCGCCGAAGACCCTTCACGACCCTTCGCCGACGCATTGGTGCGGCAGTTTCCGGAGGGGTACGAGGTACTGCCGGGGCCTTCTGAGACCTCAGGACCTGGCCGCGCGCTCACCCAGGGTGACGGACCGTCCGCAGTGTGCTGAACTCGTGAAGACCCCTGTCCGAGAAGTTGCCTCAGTGTCCCAACTCGGCTTGACCGAGGGGCCGTACAGGTCTTACGTTCTGAATGTGCGGCCATTCGGAGCCGCCCAGAGACGCGAAGCCCCCGGTTGTTCCCCCGTGATCGGGGGCTTCGTTCTGTCCTGAGCCCACATCCTGGACGCTTTGAGCCGTCGATCGCTCACCCTGGGTAACCAATTCCGAATGCGCCCCGTCTGCTCCCACCTCGTGGAACGGGGTGTACGCACCCTACGGTCCGCCCCTCCCCCGCAGGTACGATGCCCCTCGGTGCGACCTTCGGACGGCTGCTCTGCGCACCGGTACAACTCCCGTCCGCTGCACAGCGGTTCGACGAAGGCTGCCGCGGGCACCGGCCCGGCGGCATACCCATCGGGGGCACGGTTTGTGGGGGACGTGATGGACTTCGGCACGCAGGGCCCCGAGGCCCCGGCCGACCTCGCCTGGCTGCGAGGTGTGGATGCCTACACGATGGGCGCCTATCCGCAGGCGGAGGAGGAGTTCCGGGCCGCGGTCCGCATGGATCCCGGAATGGCCGACGGCTGGCTCGGACTGCATGCGCTGCGGGTGGACACGACCACCGCGCTGCTGCGGATGTTCCGGCACCGGGACCGCTTCGGCGAACAGCGCTCCCGCCATCGGCGCACCCTCAACTCCTGGTACTGGCTGGGCTGGTGGGTGCAGCCGGTGCTGGAGAGTCCGCGCGATCTGCTGCTCGCGCACGCCTCGCACTGGCTGGACGGGCGCCATGTCCCGGAACTGGACCGGGCGTTGGCAGGTCTGCCGCCGGTGGACACCGACCCGCAGGTGCGTTTCCTGCACGCCTGCCGCGCCTATCTGGTCAAGGACTGGGAGCAGTTGGTCCGGCACACGGATCCACTGACCGACGATCCCATGCTGGGCATCGAGGCCGGACTCTTCGGCGGTATGGCCCGGGTACGGCTGGAGATGTTCGGGCACGCCGAACCGCTGCTGTCGTCCGCGCTCATGCGCTGCCGCAGCGAGCAGCCGCAGCGCAAGGAGCTGCGGTACTGGCTGGCGCGGGCGCACGAGGGCACGGGACGGTCCGCGGCGGCCCTGCCGCTGTACCGGGCGGTGCACAGGGTCGACCCGGCGTTCATGGACACCTCCGCCCGGCTGGCCGCGATCTCCGAGGGCGACGGGTACGACGAGGCCGCCGACCTCGCGGCGATCACCCTCGCCGGGGTCGGCCAGGACGTCATGGAGGGGCCGGACGGCGTGGACGCCCTCTTCGGCGGTGAGGGACGGGAGCTGAAGCTCTCGAACCCCGAGCTGCCGCCGCCCGGCGCACTGCCGCCCGGGACTGACTCGGTACGGGAGAAGGCCGTGGTGCCGGTGCAGCCGCCGCCGGCCGGCCCGACCGATCCCGCCCTCCTTGAGGAGGCACTCTCGGAGCTGGAGGGGATGGTCGGTCTCGAACCCGTCAAGCGCCAGGTCAAGGCGCTGTCGGCGCAGTTGAACATGTCACGGCTGCGGGCCGGACAGGGGCTGCCCGTGCAGCCGCCGAAGCGCCATTTCGTCTTCTCCGGTCCCTCGGGCACCGGCAAGACGACCGTGGCCCGCATCCTGGGCCGGGTGTTCTACGCCCTCGGACTGCTCGGCGGCGACCATCTGGTGGAGGCCCAGCGCGCCGACCTGGTGGGCGAGTACCTGGGCCAGACGGCGGTCAAGGCCAATGAGCTGATCGACTCGGCGATCGGCGGCGTCCTGTTCGTGGACGAGGCGTACTCGCTGTCCAACTCCGGCTACGGCAAGGGCGACGCGTACGGCGACGAGGCACTTCAGGTGCTGCTGAAGCGGGCCGAGGACAACCGCGATCACCTGGTCGTGATCCTCGCGGGCTATCCGGAGGGCATGGACCGGCTGCTCGCCGCCAACCCGGGGCTCTCCTCCCGCTTCACGACCCGCGTCGACTTCCCCTCGTACCGCCCGCTCGAACTGACCGCCATAGGCGAGGTGCTGGCCGCGGAGAACGGTGACGTCTGGGACGAGGAAGCGGTCGACGAGCTGCGCTCCATCAGCGGCCATGTCGTCGACCAGGGGTGGATCGACGAACTGGGCAACGGGCGCTTTCTGCGCACCCTGTACGAGAAGAGCTGCGCGTACCGGGATCTGCGGCTCACGGGGTATCCCGGTACGCCGTCGCGCGATGATCTGGCGACCCTCCGGCTGCCCGATCTGATGCAGGCGTACGGGGAGGTGCTGTCCGGGCGGGGACCGCGGGGCCCTTCGGGCGTGTGAACGTCGTCCGGCGTCCGGTCTCCGGACGGTTCGCTTCCGTCCCGTCCGTCCCTGGGGGCTCCGCCCCCAGCCCCCCGTACCGGCCTGAACGGCCTCGTCCTCAAGCGCCGGACGGGCTGAGAATCTCTCCCCGGCCGGAGTGAAAAGGTCCCCCGGGCCGGGCCTGAAGAGATACCCGGACGGGCTGAAAAGCTCCCCCGGCCGGAGTGGCAAGTGCTCAGCCCGGCCGGAGTGAGGAGTGCTCAGCCCGGCCGGGCAAAGACTTCTCAGCTCGCCAGGGCCTCCTCCGGTTCGGCTGCCTCGCTGATGCGGGGCTCCGAGACCGTTGCGGGCCGGGCCGCGTCGCGGTGGGCCGGGTCGCGGACCTCGCCGACGAGGAGCTCCAGGACGTCTTCCAGGGCGACCAGGCCGAGTACCTTGCCCGAGGCGTCGGCGACCTGGGCGAGGTGGGTCGCGGCGCGGCGCATCACGGTCAGGGCGTCGTCCAGCGGGAGTTCGGCCCGCAGGGTGGTCATATGGCGCCAGATCTGCTGCGGCACCGCCCGCTCGGACTCCTCGAGGTCGAGTACGTCCTTGACGTGCAGATAGCCCATGAAGGCGCCGTTCTCCGCGACCACGGGGAAGCGGGAGTAGCCGGTGCGGGCGGTGAGGGCGACGACCTGGCCCGGGGTGACCGAGGCGCCTACCGTGACCAGGGAGGCGGAGGCGAGGAGGACGTCCGTGACCGGGCGGGAGCCCAGCTCCAGCGCGTCCTCCAGCCGCTCCTGTTCGGCCGGCTCCAGGAGCCCGGCCTGGCCGGAGTCCTCGACCAGCCGGTTGAGCTGCTCGCTGGTGAAGACCGCCTCGACCTCGTCCTTGGGCTCGACGCGGAAGAGCTTGAGGATCACCCGCGCGCAGGCGCCCAGGGCGACCGTGACCGGCCGGCACAGACGCGCGAAGGCGACCAGCCCCGGGCTCAGCCAGAGCGCGGTCTTCTCGGGCGCCGCCATCGCCAGGTTCTTCGGCACCATCTCGCCGATGACGAGGTGCAGGAAGACCACGAAGGCCAGCGCGATCACGTACCCGAGGGGGTGGATCATGCCGTGCGGCAGCCGGACCGCCTCGAAGACCGGCTCCAGGAGGTGGGCAACGGTCGGTTCGGCGACCGCGCCGAGGGTCAACGAGCAGACGGTGATGCCGAACTGGGCGGCCGCCATCATCTGCGGGAGCCGCTCCAGGCCGTACAGCACCTGCCTGGCACGGGCGGTGCCCAGCGGCTCGATCTGGCTGCGCCGCACGGAGACGAGGGCGAACTCGGCACCGACGAAGAAGCCGTTGGCGAGGACGAGCAGGGCGGCGAAGAGGAGTTGGACGAGCGTCATCGGACCGCCTCCGCGGCAGCGGGGACGTCCGCGGTCCTGACCAGCCGGACGCGCTCGGCGCGGTAGTGCCCGACCTGGCGCACCGACAGACGCCAGCCGGGCAGCTCGGCCTTGTCGCCGGGCGCCGGGATCCGGCCGAGCAGGTCGGCGACGAGTCCGGCCACGGTCTCGTACGGGCCCTCGGGCACGTCGAGGCCTATGCGCTGGAGGACGTCGACACGGCAGCTGCCGTCGGCGTCCCAGGCGAGCCGTCCGTCCTCGGGCGGCGCGGCCGCGAGCTCGGGCAGGTCCTTCGCGTCGTGCTCGTCGCGGACCTCGCCGACGAGTTCCTCGACGATGTCCTCCAGGGTGACCACGCCCGCCGTACCGCCGTACTCGTCGACGACGACGGCGATCGGCTGCTGGTTGCGCAGCTGCTCCAGGAGCGGCTGGACGGGCAGGGTCTCCGGGACGAGCAGCGGGGCCTGGGCGATCCGGCCGACGGGGGTGCGCAGCCGGTCGTGCGAGGGCACCGCGAGGGCGTCCTTGAGGTGGACCATGCCGACGATTTCGTCGATCCGCTCCCGGTAGACGGGGAAGCGGGACAGACCGGTGGCCCGGGTGAGGTTGACGACGTCCTCGGCGGTGGCCGTCGACTGCAGCGCGCTGACCTTCACGCGCGGAGTCATGACGTGCTGCGCGGTCAGCTCGCCGAGCGAGAGGGTGCGTACGAAGAGGTCGGCGGTGTCCTGCTCCAGCGCGCCGGCCTGAGCCGAGTGCCGGGCCAGGGAGACGAGTTCGCCGGGGGTGCGGGCGGAGGCCAGCTCGTCGGTGGGCTCGACGCCCAGGGCGCGGACCAGCCGGTTGGCGACGGTGTTCAGCGCGGCGATCACCGGGCGGAACAGCCGGGAGAAGGCGTGCTGCGGGCCGGCGACGAAGCGCGCGACCTGCAACGGCCGGGACACCGCCCAGTTCTTGGGCACGAGCTCGCCGATGACCATCTGGACGGCCGAGGCGAGCAGCATGCCAACGACCACGGCGACACCGGAGACGGCGCCTTCGGGGACACCGATCGCGGTGAAGGGGCCGTGCAGCAGCTCGGCGAGCGCCGGTTCGGCGAGCATGCCGACGACGAGCGAGGTGATGGTGATGCCGAGCTGGGTGCCGGAGAGCTGGAAGGACAGCTCCTTCAGCGAGTTCACGACCGTACGGGCCCGTCGGTCGCCGTCGGCCGCGGCCTTCTCGGCGTCGGGGCGCTCGACCGTGATGAGGCCGAACTCGGCCGCGACGAAGAAGCCGTTGGCGAGAATCAGCAGGAACGCCGCCCCGAGGAGCAGCAGAGGGATGGTCATGATGCCGCCGCCTCGATGGGGCGGGAGGGGGCGGCGCAGGTACTACAGGACGATCCGTCCATCGCTGGAGGGAGTCACTCCTCGGGTAGCAGGATCCCCTGAGCACCGGGTGGCGCCGCAGGGGCGGAGGCGCAACGAAAACGCGTCCGTCACCAGATTAATCAAGACACGGGCTTGTACGTCAGGGGAGAATCCCCTGAGCCGGCCCCGAATGTCTGTGAGACCGCTCTCGGATCTACCCCTGACGCTGGTCGGGGTCGTGGATCGAGCGGGACTCGGCGAGGGCGCGCAGTGTGCGGGCGTCGTCGATGGCGTGCTGCTTGGCGATGCCCGGCTGGATGCCCAGGGCGGCCAGGCTGGTGCCGTCGCTGAGGTTCAGGAACACCCAGGGGTCGCCCGGGCGCAGATTGACCTGGAGGATCTCCGCCCAGTCCAGATGCCGGCTGCTGGCGATGTTGACGACGGTGACCCCGCTCTCGGCGGCGACGACCTTGGGCCGGGCGAGCAGGACCAGCACGCCGAAGAGCAGCGCTCCGGTGAAGACGAAGCTGGCGCGCTCCCCCGGGCTGAGCTGCTCCAGAAGCATGGCGACCGTGGTGATCACCACGAAGATCGAGGCGCCCGCCACCAGCAGGACGGCCCGCGTGCGGGACGGCCGGAAAGTGACGGGAAGAACAGGGAGGTCCGACATGATCGCGTTGCGCTTCCCGGTCAGAGGCGGCAGGCGTGGATCGCCGTGGTCAGGATGGCCCGCGCGCCGAGGGCGTACAGGTCGTCCATGATCCGCTGGGCGTCCTTGGCGGGGACCATGGCGCGGACGGCGACCCAGCCCTCGTTGTGCAGGGGCGAGATGGTCGGCGACTCCAGGCCCGGAGTGAGCCCGACGGCCTGCTCCAGGTGCTCGGCGCGGCAGTCGTAGTCCATCATCACGTACGTCCGTGCGACCAGGACGCCCTGCAGACGGCGCAGGAACTGCTGCACCTTCGACTCGGCGCTGTCGTCGGGCTCGGCTCCGACCCGGCGGATGACGACGGCCTCGGACTTCATGATCGGGTCGCCGAAGACCTCCAGGCCCGCGTTGCGCAGCGAGGTGCCGGTCTCGACGACGTCCGCGATGACCTCGGCGACGCCGAGCTCGATGGCGGTCTCGACGGCGCCGTCGAGGTGCACGACGGAGGCGTCGACGCCCTTGTCGGCGAGGTACTTGTCGACGATGCCCTCGTACGAGGTGGCGACGGTCATGCCGGCCAGGTCCTCGACGCTCTTGGCCGTGCCGGGCTTGGTGGCGAAGCGGAAGGTGGAGCGGGCGAAGCCGAGCGGGAGGATCTCCTCCGCGCTGGCCCCGGAGTCGATGAGCAGGTCGCGGCCCGTGATGCCGATGTCGAGCCGGCCGGAGGAGACGTAGATGGCGATGTCGCGGGGGCGGAGGTAGAAGAACTCGACCTCGTTGACCGGGTCGACGATGCGCAGTTCCTTGGACTCCCGGCGCTGCTGGTAGCCGGCCTCATGCAGCATCTCCCCCGCGGGGCCTGACAGGGAACCCTTGTTGGGGACGGCGATGCGCAGCATGAGGTCGGCTTCCTTCGTTCGTTCGTACGGTGCGGGAGGGGGAGGTACGGCTCAGAGGTGGGCGTAGACGTCGTCGAGGGTGATGCCGCGGGCGACCATCATCACCTGGACGTGGTAGAGCAGCTGCGAGATCTCCTCGGCGGCGGCTTCCTTGCCCTCGTACTCGGCGGCCATCCAGACCTCGGCGGCCTCTTCGACGACCTTCTTGCCGATGGCATGGACCCCCTTGCCGACCAGTTCTGCGGTGCGGGAGGTGGCGGGGTCGCCGCTGGCGGCCTTGTGCTGGAGCTCGGTGAAGAGCTCCTCGAAAGTCTTCTTGGACATGGTGCTGCCTACCCTACGCGTACGGGCCGGTGCCTCAGCGCCAGGGTTCGGATACTGAGCGCAGTGTGGCCGCGGTCGCCACGGCGGCGGTCACGGCCTCGTGCCCCTTGTCCTCCCGGGAGCCCTCGATGCCCGCGCGGTCGAGGGCCTGTTCCTCGGTGTCACAGGTCAGCACGCCGAAGCCGACGGGGACGCCGGTGTCGATGGAGACCTGGGTGAGTCCCTGGGTCACGCCCTGGCACACGTACTCGAAGTGCGGGGTCCCGCCGCGGATCACGACGCCGAGCGCGACGATCGCGTCGTAGCCGCGGCCGGCCAGCACCTTCGCGACGACCGGGAGTTCGAAGCTGCCGGGAACCCGCAGCAGGGTCGGCTCGTCGATCCCCAGCTCGTGCAGGGCGCGCAGCGCGCCGTCGACGAGGCCGTCCATCACCTTTTCGTGCCACTGTGCCGCGATGACCGCGACGCGCAGGTCGCCGCAGTTGCGTACGGACAGTTCAGGTGCACCCTTGCCGCTCACGTCTCTCCTCAGTGCTTTGCTTCGTGCTCTTACTGGTTGCCGCAGGTGGACACGGGGGCCGTGTCCAGCCAGGGCAGGTCGTGCCCCATCCGGTCCCGCTTGGTGCGCAGGTAGCGGAGGTTGTGCTCGCCCGCCTGTACGGGCATCGGCTCCCGGCGGGTGACCTTGAGCCCGTGCCGGACCAGGGCGTCGGTCTTCTCGGGGTTGTTGGTCATCAGGCGCAGGCTGTGGACGCCGAGATCCTCCAGGATCTGGGCGCCGGCCGCGTAGTCCCGGGCGTCGGCGGGCAGGCCCAGCTCCAGGTTGGCGTCGAGGGTGTCGCGGCCGCGCTCCTGGAGCTCGTACGCGCGCAGCTTGGACAGCAGGCCGATGCCGCGCCCCTCGTGGCCGCGCAGATAGACGACGACTCCGCGGCCCTCGGCCTGGATGGCGCGCAGCGAAGTCTCCAGCTGGGGGCCGCAGTCGCAGCGCAGCGAGTGGAAGACGTCGCCGGTGAGGCACTCGGAGTGGACGCGGACGAGGACGTCCTCGCCGTCGCCGATGTCGCCGTGCACGAGGGCGACGTGCTCCACGCCGTCGACGGTGGAGCGGTAGCCGAAGGCCGTGAACTCGCCGAAGGCCGTGGGCAGTTGCACCTCGGCCTCACGGCGCACGGTGGGCTCGGCGGTGCGGCGGTAGGTGATCAGGTCCTCGATGGAGATGATCGTCAGGCCGTGCTTGCGGGCGAACGGGATCAGCTCGGGCAGCCGCAGCATGTGGCCGTCCTCGCCGGCGATCTCAACGATCGCTCCCGCGGGCCGCAGGCCGGCGAGCCGGGCGAGGTCGACGGCGGCCTCGGTGTGGCCGTTGCGGACCAGGACGCCGCCGGCCCTGGCGCGCAGCGGGAAGACGTGTCCGGGGCGCACGAAGTCGCCCGCGGCGGCCCGGCCGTCGGCCAGCAGCTGGAGGGTGGTGGCGCGGTCGGCGGCGGAGATGCCGGTGGTCACCCCGTGCGCGCCGCTCGCGTCGACGGAGACGGTGAAGGCCGTCTTCATCGACTCGGTGTTGTGGTCGACCATCTGCGGGAGCTGGAGGCGGTCCAGTTCGTCGCCCTCCATGGGCGCGCAGATCAGTCCGCGGCACTCGCTCATCATGAAGGCGACGATCTCGGGGGTCGCCTTCTCGGCGGCGATGACGAGGTCGCCCTCGTTCTCCCGGTCCTCGTCGTCGACGACCACGACCGGGCGGCCGGCCGCGATGTCGGCGATGGCCTGCTCGACCGGGTCGAGCGCGAAGTCCGAAGCGTCTTCGTCATGGCCCGTGCTGTACCAAACCGGCGCCGTAGTCATGCCGGGACTCCTTCCAGAGCGGGCTGCGAACTCCGACGGGAGCGCAGCCACCAGTCGCGCATGCCCCACAGGACGAGCGCGCCGTAGAGGACGTAGACGAAACCGGAGAAGGCGAAGCCGTTGGCGAAGTTGAGCGGGACGCCCACCAGGTCGACCAGCAGCCAGGCGAACCAGAACTCGACCATGCCGCGGGCCTGGGCGTACATGGCGACGATCGTGCCGACGAAGATGTACGCGTCCGGCCACGGGTCCCAGGAGAGGGTCGGGTAGGCGGTGAACAGGCCGCCGACCGCGAGGGTGCCGAGCGCGGCGCCGCCGGCCAGCCAGGCCCGCTCGCGCCAGGTGGCGAACCGTACGGCGATGGAGCCGTCCTGCGCCTGGCCCTTGCCGCGGTTCCACTGCCACCAGCCCCACAGGGCGATGACGATGACCACGAGCTGCTTGCCGGCGCTGCCGGACAGATGGGCCGTGGCGAACGCGGCCAGCAGGATGACGCCGGACAGGAACTGGGCGGGCCAGGTCCATATGGAGCGGCGCCAGCCGAGCGCGAGGGCGATCAGACCGATCGTGTTGCCGATCATGTCGGACCACTTGATGTGCTGGCCGAAGAGCGTGAAGGCCTCGGAGTTGAGCCAGTTCACTGCGCCGCCCCCTGGGTGCCGGGCAGCCCGGCCGGCTGCTCCGCCCGCGCGCCGAGCAGCCGCTCGACGTACTTGGCGATGATGTCGACCTCGAGGTTGACCGGGTCGCCGGGCTGCTTGAGGCCGAGCGTGGTCAGCGCGAGGGTGGTCGGGATGAGACTGACGGTGAAGAAGTCGGGGCCCGCGTCGACCACGGTGAGGCTGATGCCGTCGACCGTGATGGAGCCCTTCTCGACCACATAGCGGGCCAGGTCCGCGGGGAGGGAGATCTTCACGAGCTCCCAGTTCTCGGACGGCTTGCGCTCGAGGACCGCGCCCGTGCCGTCGACATGGCCCTGGACGATGTGCCCACCGAGGCGCGCGCCCACCGCGGTGGGGCGCTCCAGGTTGACGCGGGAGCCGACGGACAGGACACCGAGGCTGGAGCGGTCCAGGGTCTCCGCCATGACGTCGGCGGTGAACTCGTCGCCCTCGTGCTCCACGACCGTCAGACAGACGCCGTTGACCGCGATGGAGTCGCCGTGCTGGGCGCCTTCGGTGACGACGGGTCCGCGGAGCCTGAAGCGGGAGGCGTCGCCGAGGTTCTCGACGGCGGTGATCTCGCCCAGCTCTTCGACGATTCCGGTGAACACTTCCCGGGTCCTCCTGCCACATAGGGGCACGGACTCCGGGGCCTGTCGATGACGACAGAATCAACGGGCAACGACATCAGGGGCGACGCCGGACGGAAGTCTGTCCGCAAGGAACAGACCTACTACGACGGCGTGCATGATGCCCGCCCGCCGCGCACTGCCTCCCATCCGGACTTTCACCGTCGGTCCAGGAATTTCACCTGGTCAACCGGCCACTGGATGCGGCCGGGTCGCGGACTGTAACCGCCGGTTCGGAATTACACCGACCCCGGAGTGCGCTGCTTCTGGTACAGGGCCAGTGTGCCACGCCCTGTTGTGGCCCATACAGGTGAACGTCTGTGGGCTGGCTCACAGAGCGTCTCGATGGACTTCTGCGCCTCCCCGCGGTCGCCAACTTCCGCGCACCGCCTCGGGCTTGATATTGGTCCATACCTATTGACCTGTATGGTCTAGTCCTCTTAGGGTCTGCGATCACTACTCGTTGAGCTCACCCCCACGACCGGCCCGGCGGCGGTGACGGAGGCCCTTGCCCCGCCGCCGGGCCTTCACCAGCGGACCCGAAGACGCCGGCGCTACCGCGAACGCGGCGCGAACAGGTCGTCCTGGGCACCGTCGCGAGCGGTCAGCAGAGCGCCGCGCAGCACCGCGCCACCGCCGAGTTCGCTCGCCCTGACCTCGGTCGGCAGCGGCGACATCCGCACCAGCCGCTGCGCGACGAGCGCCGCGAGCGGGTCCCCGCCCGCCCGTCCGATCTCGCCGCCGAGGACCACACAGCCGGGATCCAGTACGGCGATGACGGACGCGGCGCCGATGGCGAGCCGGTCGGCCAGCGCGTCGAGGAACCGGGCCGCGTCCGGTGCGCCGGGGGCCGCCACGGCCGCCCGGACCAGCGCCGCCGCGTGCGGCTCGTACGGGTCCGCCTGGGCCCGGATGCCGTACTCCGCGGCGAGTGACGCGATCGCGGCGGCGCCGCCCAGGGAGTGGAAACCGCCCTCGCAGTCCGTGGCCGAGGGCAGGGTCGCGGTGCCCGGGACCGGGAGGAAACCGATCTCGCCGGTGCCGCCGGAGGCGCCGCGGCGCAGGGCTCCGTCGAGGACGACGGCGGCGCCGGTGCCGTGGCCGAGCCAGAGCAGGACGAAGGTGGCGCGGTCGCGGGCGGCGCCGTCGCGCTGTTCGGCGAGGGCGGCGAGGTTCGTCTCGTTCTCCACCAGGACGCGGGCCGGGAGGCGCTCCTGGAGGGCCGCGACCAGCCGGCGGTGCCACTCGGGCAGTCCGGTGGAGTCGCGCAGTTCGCCGGTCGCCGGGTCGATGAGGCCGGGTGCTCCGACGCCGACCGTGTGCAGCCGCTCCGCCCCCGCCTCCTTGGCGACGCGCTCGACCAGCGCGACCGCCTGCTCGACGGCCGGTCCCGTGCCCGTGTCGTCGGTGATCGGCACGGAGGCCCGGGCCAGTTCCACCCCGAGGAGGTCCGACACCACGACGGTGACGCCCTCGGTGCGGACGTCGAGGGCCGCCAGGTGCGCCCGGTCGGCGACGATCCCGTACAACCGCGCGTTGGGGCCGCGCCGTTGCTCCCCCGACTCGCCCACGACCTCGATCAGGCCGGCGGCCGTCAGGCGTTCGACGAGGTCGGCGACGGAGGGCCGGGACAGGCCGGTGAGCTGCTTGAGCTGCCCTGCCGTCAAGGGGCCCTCCTGCTGGAGCAGACGCAGGGCGAGCCGGTCGTTGATGGCCCGGGCGGTGCTCGGGGATGCGGGCATGCCGGGATCCTTCCAGATCGGTGCCGCCGGGGCCCGCCCCCCCGGCGGCCTGGCAATCCACTATTTATCAGGCAGGGTTCCTGATAGTTTACGTCGGCAGTGCGGGGAAGACGGACGGGAGGGATGGCGGCACCATGGGTGAAGTGGTCGAAGTGGTCTGTGGCAGGCGCGAGTTGAAGCGAGCGCGGTACGCGGTGGCCGCTGTGTTCGCGGTGCACGGCGCGGTCACCGGCTCCTTCGCGACCCGCGTGCCGTGGATCCAGGACCACGCCTCGATCGGGGCGGGCCAGCTCGGCATCGCGCTCGCCTTCCCGGCGATCGGCGCGTCCGTGGCGATGCCCCTCGCCGGCCGGATCACCCACACCTTCGGCGCCCGGACGGCGCTGCGCGGCCTGCTCGCGCTGTGGACCCTCTCCCTGGTCCTGCCGTCCCTCGCGCCGAACCTGTACACGCTGTGCCTGGCCCTGTTCACCTACGGCGCCACGGCGGGCATGTCGGACGTGGCGATGAACGCGCTGGGCGTCGAGGTCGAGAACCGGCTCGACAGGTCGATCATGTCCGGGCTGCACGGCATGTGGAGCGCGGGAGCCCTGGTCGGCTCCGCGGCCGGCACGCTCGCCGCCCACCTGGGTGCGGACGCCCGCCTGCACCACGTGCTGGCGGCCGCGGTACTGACCGTGCTCGGCCTGATCGCGTGCCAGTGGGTGCTCGACCTGAAGCCCCTGGAGGACGAGGAACCGCCGCCGCGGTTCGCGCGGCCACCGAAGTCCGCGCTGCTCATCGGTGCGGTCGGGTTCTGCGCGGTGTTCGCGGAGGGCGCGAGCCTGGACTGGTCGGCCGTCTATCTGCGCGACCGGCTGGACGCGTCGGCCGGTCTCGCCGCGGCGTGCACGACCGGCTTCACGCTCACCATGGCGATCGCGCGGTTCGCGGGTGACCGGGTGGTGGACCGCTTCGGCGCCGTCCGCACCGTACGGGTCGGAGGCGTTCTCGCCGGCCTCGGCGGTCTGCTGGTGGTGTTCGCCGGGAATCCGGTGACGGCGATGGCCGGGTTCGCCCTGATGGGCCTCGGTATCGCGGTCGTCGTACCGCTGGCGTTCGCCGCGGCGGGGCGCAGCGGTCCGAACCCGAGCCAGGCCATCGCGGGCGTCGCCACCATCACGTACACCTCGGGTCTGGTGGCGCCGGGCGCGATCGGCACGCTGGCCCAGGCGACGAGCCTGATGGTGTCGTTCGGGCTGGTCACGGTCCTGGCGGGCGGTCTGGCCGTCTTCGCGGGGGTGCTGCGCGCGGGCGACCGCAACCGTCCGAAGGTCAGGCCGGCGCCCGCATCAGTTCCCGGCCGACAGCCCTGAACGGTTCGCTCCACGGCCTGGGGCGCAGCGTCCCGGCGTCGAGCCGGACGAGCACCCGGCTGCCGTGCGCGAAGGTCACGGCGCCGTCGGCCGAGCAGAACCGGAAGCCGTACGTCAGTCCGGTGTTCCCGAGCCGCTCCAGCCAGAGGTGGACGGCGTACGTCCCCGGCCGGTCGACCGGCGTCTCATAGCTGATCCGCAGCTCCTTGACGGCGTTGCAGAAGTCGCCCGCGGCCTCCCAGTCACCGTCGAAACCGAAGCCGCGCTCGCGCCACAGCGCGGTCCAGGCACGCTCCACCAGCACGGGGTAACGGGCGTTGTGGAGCAGGCCGAGCGCGTCCAGGTCGTCGAAGTGGACGGTGACGGGGACGAGCCGGCCGTGGGCGAGTGCGGGTGGTGCTTCGGCGGTCACGGGCGGGGCTCCTGAGGGTGCCGGACGGGACGGTGGGGGCACCCCATCCTAAGCAGCCGCTCAGGAGCCCCTGTCAGGGAGGACGCAGGTCAGCCCGCGATCGAGTCGAGCTGCTCGGCGGCCGGGCGCAGCGCCCACAGGTCGCCGCCGGGCGGTGTCTGCAGCTTCGGCACCGCGGCCCGGGCGGCCCGGTCCCCCGCGTCGGCGGCCGCGTGCACCACGTCACTGGCCGCGAACCGGTGGAACTCCAGCTCCGGATACGGCCACGGCTCGGCCCCCGTCGCGGCGGGCAGCAGATAGTCGACCGCCTTGAACAGGCTCTGGCCGTCCGGCCCCCGGTACGACCAGAGGTTCACGCCGACGTGACGGCCGATGTCCGCGAGCCGGGTGTAGGCGACGAGGTCGAAGGTGGAGTAGTGCCAGCTGCGGGTGCGGGCGAGTTCCTGCGGCTGGCTGCCGTCCGCGGCGATCTGCGGGTTGATGCGCCTGGCGCGCGCGTCGAGGACGGTCCGCCGCGCCAGGTCACGGTCGCCGGTCGCGTACGCCAGGCCGGCGAGCAGCATGTCGTAGAAGGTGCCGTGGTTGTTCTGGGCGGCACCTTCCTCCTTGCCGAAGGAGCTGTCCTTGAGCCAGTCCCGGAAGTCGCTGTTCCAGTCGAGCATCGCCGTACGGTCGCTCTTCGACCAGCCGGGAGCACCGGTGTTCAGGATCGCGATGGCGTCCAGGACGCTGGTGTAGGACTGCGAGAAGTCGATGATGCCGATGGCCCTGCCGTCGTACTTGCAGGGGATGAACTGCCCGTGGTCCAGGTTCGGGTTCATCCGGGTGCCGGGGGCGAGGAACCAGGTGCGCAGGACGGTGGCGGCCTTCTCGGCGTACTGCTTCCTGCCCGTGTAGTACCAGGCCAGCGAGAGGTCGTAGGTGGAGTCGAAGACCTTCTCCACGTCCTGGCGGTCGGTGCCGGTGTCGACCTCGGGATTGCGCTGGCCGTCGCGCTGGACGTAGGGGCAACCCCAGGGATTGTCCGCGGTCTTCGGCTGCGAGGGCCACCAGTAGGGGGCCTGGCTGAGGTAGTCGTGGACGTCGCCGCCGGGGGCCGGCTTCGGCTTGTCGACGACCGTCCAGGGGCCCTGCGTCAGCCAGTTGTCGGCACGGGCCGTCAAGTTCTTCAGTGTGCGGGTGAGTTGGGGATCCCCGTGGTCCAGGCGGAGTTTCGTCTGCTGCAGGCGCGCGCCGTCCAGGACGGCGGTGTCGGGGGACTTGGGCGCCGCGTGCGCCGCGGCGACGGGGACCACCGCGCCCGCGAGCGTGGCCACGGCGGCCAGGAGGACGCCCAGACGGGATCTCGCTCTCATCCAGCACTCCCATCAGATATATGAACCGAGTTCATGAGTAGGACCGTGCGAGCGTAGAGCTGCCAGCTACCCGTGACAATGCCTCCGGCAGGGATTCACGGATGCGTCGCATTAGCATGACGGTGATCTTCGAGCACCAAGAAGACGTCGATCTTCACGTACTAGGAAAGCGACACCACACCATGGACCTCGGCGTGCGCTGGAAGCTGCACGGTGACGGGCGCACGCCCGCGCCCGGAGCGGTTGTCCGCCCCGACGAACGGCTGTCGTGGCCCCGCACGGCCGGGCTCGGCGCCCAGCACGTGGTGGCCATGTTCGGCGCGTCCTTCGTCGCCCCCGTCCTGATGGGCCTGGACCCCAACCTCGCGATCATGATGTCCGGCATCGCGACGGTCATCTTCCTGCTCGCGACCCGCGGCCGGGTGCCCAGCTACCTCGGCTGCTCCCTGTCCTTCGTGGGCGTCGCCGCGGTGATCCGCGCCCAGGGCGGCACCAGCGCGACCGTGACGGGTGCCGTCTTCGTGGTCGCCGTCGTGCTGTTCCTGGTGGGACTCGCCGTCCAGCGGTTCGGCGCGCGGATCATCCACGCGGCCATGCCGCCGATCGTGACCGGCGCGGTCGTCATGCTGATCGGCTTCAATCTGGCGCCGGTGACCGCCTCCACCTACTGGCCGCAGGACCAGTGGACGGCGCTGCTCGTCATGTCGTTCACCGGTTTGGCCGTGGTGTGTCTGCGGGGTTTCTGGTCACGGATCGCGATCTTCCTCGGCCTGGTCTTCGGATACGGCATCTCCTGGGCGTTCGACCGGCTGTTCGGCCGGATCCACTCGACCGACGCGAGCGGCAAGCTCACCGACCACTGGCGGCTGGACCTCTCCGGCGTCGGCAGGGCGGACTGGGTCGGGCTGCCGTCCTTCCACGGCCCGAGCTTCCAGTGGTCGGCGATCCTGGTCGCCCTGCCGGTCGTCATCGCCCTGGTGGCGGAGAACGCGGGCCATGTGAAGGCGGTCGGCGAGATGACCGGCGACCCGCTCGACGACAAGCTCGGCACCGCCATCTCCGCGGACGGCGTCGCCTCGATGCTCTCCACGGCGGTCGGCGGCCCGCCCAACACCACGTACTCCGAGAACATCGGCGTGATGGCCGCGACCCGTGTCTACTCCACCGCCGCGTACTGGGCCGCCGCCGGCTTCGCGCTGCTGTTCGGCCTGTGCCCCAAGTTCGGCGCGATCGTGGCCGCGATCCCCGGCGGCGTCCTCGGCGGCATCACCGTCATCCTGTACGGCATGATCGGCCTGCTCGGCGCCCAGATCTGGCTCAACGCCCGGGTGGACCTGCGCAATCCGCTGAACCTGGTGCCGGCCGCCGCGGGCATCATCATCGGCGTCGGCAACGTCACCATGAAGTTCACGGACACCTTCTCGCTGAGCGGCATCGCGCTCGGCACGCTCGTCGTGATCATCGGCTATCACGCGCTGCGGGCCATGGCCCCGCCCCACCTCAAGTCACAGGAACCACTGCTCGATTCGGGAACGTCGACGTACGACGAGGGCGACGCCGGCGACGGCTCCGGTCAGCGCGCCAGCTCGTAGGCGTACTCCGCGGAGAAGGTCCCCGGCGTGCCCTTGCACCCGTCGGACTCACCCGGCAGCTTCACCCACAGATAGGCGTCGATCCGCGCCTCGCCCGTCACCGGCGTAGGCGGCCGTCCGATCTTCCGGCCGTCCGGATCGCACCACTCGCCGTCGGCCGGGGCGCCGTTGCCGTTGCGGCTGGTGTCGATGACGGCGCCCAGGCTCGCGGGGCCGCCGAGGGCGGACAGCACCTGCCGGGCGTACGCGACCTCCGCGCTCGTACGGTGAAAGTTGGACACGTTGGTGAAGATGCCGTCGGAGGAGGCGGCCGAGCGGGCGCCGGCGCGGGCCAGCAGCGAAGCCTGTGCGGCGGCCGTGTTCCAGTCCGAGTGGCCGGCGTCGTAGTAGACCCTGGCCCTCGGGTTCGCCGCCTTGAGGACGCGGCCCGCGCGGGCCAGCGAGGCGAAGCGGTCGGCCTGTTGGGTCCCGGACAGACACGCGGACTGGGCGATCGAGTCCGGCTCGAGGATCACGATGACCTCGCCGGAGCCGAGGCCCGCGGCGAACGCGTCGATCCAGCCGTCGTAGGCCGCGAGGTCCGGCGCCCCGCCCTCCGAGGCGCCCCCGCAGTCGCGCAGCGGGATGCTGTACGGCACGACGACCGGCACCCTGCCCGCAGCCGCCGCGCCCCTCGTCACCGCCCTGACCCGCGCGGTGACGGTCGCCGGTGAGAAGTCCGCGAACCAGACCGCGGCCGGGCGGCCGGCTATCCGGGAGGCGATGACCGCCCGCCGGGGATCGTCCGGGTGGGCCCGTACCCAGTCGAGCACCTGGGAGTCGGGATGGCGGTAGAGAGGGGCGGCCACGGCGTTCCCCGGTTTCTTCCCGGCGGACTTCGGGCTCGGCCGGGCCGAGGACTTCGACGGGGACGGCGAGGCCGAGCCGGTCACGGGCGAGGGAGCCGGGACGGCGGGCAACGGCTGAAGGCTCGGCGAACGGGTCACCCGGGGCCCGGCCTCGTCGGAGGGGCGCCCGTCGTCGAGCGCGGACATCATGCCCGTCACCGTGCCGACCGCCACCACGACCGAGGCCGCGGCGGCCATCGCGCCACGTCGGGCGACCCGCCCGCGCTCGGCCTTGCGGGCGGCCAGGCGCTGGGCGCGCGAACCTGGCACAGCAGTTCCCCCACTCCCCCGGCGAGCACCATTCCCCCGTTCTGGGGAAGCGTCCGGCCCGGCGGCACTGCGGCAAGCCTAGGACTGGGACGCTGCCCCCATGGCGCAGTTGGAACAGTTCACCACCCCCGTGGACACGGTCATCCTCCGGATGCGGGCCCTTGACGCGGACCTCCCCGAGCGGGACGGGATCGCCGTCTTCAACCGCGTCTACCTCGCCGTCACCGAAGAGGTCGCGCGGCGACTGGACGCGGGCCACTTCGCCAACCCCGAGGCCGCGGCCACGCTGGACGTACGGTTCGCGCAGCGCTATCTGCGGGTGGCCGAGCAGGGGTGTCCGCCCGCCTGCTGGCGGCCGCTGTTCCAGTTCCGCCGCCATCCCGGCGTACGGCCGCTGCAGTTCGCGCTCGCGGGCATCAATGCGCACATCGGCCACGATCTGGCGCTCGCCGTCGTGGACGCCTGTCGTACGCTCTGCTGCGAACCGGCCGATCTGGAGGACGAGTTCGACCGCGTGGGCGATCTCCTCGTCTCGCTGGAGGAGCGCATCCGCGAAGATCTGATGCCGGGTCCCGATCTCCTCCAGATCGCCGATCCGCTCACCCATCTGCTCGGCTCGTGGAGTCTGGAGCGGGCCCGCGACGCCACCTGGTCGGCCGCCCGGGCGCTGTGGGCCCTTCGCGGACTGCCGGATCTCGCCGAGGAGTTCGGCCACCGTCTCGACGCCGCCGTGGGCCTCGCGGGCCGGATGCTGCTCACCCCGCTGCCGGACTGATCCGGCCAATTCCGCACCAACCGGAACTGCCCGCCGATCGCGGAACGTTGATCGGTAGGCACATCCGGATACGAAGGAGCGGACACATCATGGCGACGCGCCTCGGCCTTGGCCTCCCCCAGATGCGGCAGTACGACCTCGGACGGGACGTGCCCGATGTGGCACGCGCGGCCGAGCGGATCGGCTTCGAGAGCCTGTGGGTGTTCGAGCGGGCCCTGTTCCCGGAGCCCACCACCCAGGGGCTGTACGGCATCGAGGGCCTGCCCTGGCCCGAGCGGTACCGAGGCGTCGCCGATCCCCTGGTGACCCTGACCCTCGCCGCGGCGGCCACCGAGCGCGCCGCGCTCGGCACGAGCGTGCTCGTCGCTCCGCTGCATGTCCCCTTCCAGCTCGCCAAGTCCCTCGCCACGCTGGACGCGGCGAGCGGCGGCCGGGTCGTCGCGGGGCTCGGCACCGGCTGGTCGCTGGACGAGTACGCGGCGGCCTCGGTCCGGCCCTTCGAGGAGCGCGGCCAGGCGCTGGACGAGGTGATCGAGGTGTGCCGCGCGGTCTGGGGCCCCGACCCGGTGGTCTACGACGGCAAGGTCACCCGCATCGCCTCGGCGGCGGTGGGGCCCAAGCCCGCGCGGCCGATCCCGATCCTGCTCGCGGCGAGCTCGAAGAGGGCCCGGCGACGGCTCGTCGACCACGCGGACGGCTGGCTGCCGGTCGGCAGGAGCGCCGCCCAAGTGGCGGAGCAGTGGCGGGAGTTGCAGGAGCTGGCGGCCGAGCGCGGCCGTACGGAACCGCTGCGCACGGTGCTGCGGGCCAACGCGGAGTACACCGCGCAGGCCCACACCGGCGCGAACCGGCAGCCGTTCCAGGGCAACGTCGAGCAGATCGTGACGGATCTGGCCGCGCACGCCGAGATCGGCCTCGACGAGATCCTCCTCGACCTCCAGGGCGGGACACGCGACGCCGGGGAGCTCAAGGACGTGGCCGCGGCGGTGTACACGGCGGCGCGGGCGGCGGGGGTCTGAGCCGGGAGGCCGCTCGGCAGCAGACAGGACGGCCACTCAAGGCGTGGCCGGCCGAGGCCGGGGAGCCGCAGCACGGCTCCCCCGGCGCGTCAGTCCTCGGGCAGTTCCACCGGCGCGATCTCGTCGTAGACGTCGCCGGGCCCGGGGTTGGTCGGGTCGGTCGTCCCGCCCAGCTGGTGCATGACGCCCCAGACCGCGTTCAGCGCGGTCTGCACGGCGCCCTCGGCCCAGCCGGCCGTCCAGGAGATGTCGTCGCCTGCGAGGTAGATACCGCGCTTGTCCTCGGGCAGGGCATCCTGCATGAAGTGCGTGAACAGGCGCCGCTGGTAGCGGTAGTGGCCGGGCAGGTTGGCCTTGAACGCGCCCATGAAGTAGGGCTCGTTCTCCCAGGAGACGGTCACCGGGTTGCCGATGATGTGCTTCCTGATGTCGACCTTCGGATAGATCTCGCCGAGCGACTTCAGCATGACCTCCATCCGCTCGTTCGCGGACAGCGGCAGCCACTTCAGGCTGTCGTCGCACCAGGTGTAGGAGAGGCAGATGACGGCGGGCTTGTCCGGACCGTCGTCCAGGAGGTAAGTCCCGCGCGTCATACGGTCGGTGAGGGTCATCGACATGACGTCGCGCCCCGTCTGCTCGTCCTTGTCGAGCCAGAACGGCCGGTCGACGGGCACGAAGAGCTTGCTCGACTCCATGTAGTGAGTCCGCTCCATCGCCGTCCAGTGGTCGATCGGGAAGAGCGCGTCGTCGCAGGCGATCTTGGACAGCAGCAGCCAGGACTGCGCGGTGAAGATCGCCGCCTTGTACGTGCGGATGTCGCCGTTCGCGTCCGTCACGGTGATCCGGTTGCCGGACGTGCGGTTCAGCCGGGTCACGGCCGGGCGCGGGGTCCCGTCGTGCAGCGTCGAGAGCGACGTGCCGTACGCCCAGTGCACGATCTTCTCCGGCTCGCGCTCCCACAGGCGCAGCGGCAGCTGCTGGGAGCCGCCGACGATGCCGCGGTGGTGGTCGTCGGCCTCGGTGTAGACGACCCGCAGGATCTCCAGGATGGAGTTCGGGAAGTCGGTGTCCCAGCCGCCGGTGCCGAAGCCGACCTGGCCGAAGATCTCGCGGTGCCGGAAGGACTTGAAGGCCTCGGAGTCGCAGAGGAAGCCGTAGAAGGTCTGGTTGTCGAACTTCTCGACGAGCTGGGACCAGATCTCGCGGATGCGCGGGACGTCGCGCTCGCGCATGGCCTGGTTCATGTCGGTGAAGTCGGCGCCCTCTTCCAGACAGGCGCTCCAGGCCGCCGCGACCTGACGGTAGACCTCGGGCAGATCGTCGATGGTCTCGGCGTAGTGCGACTCGCCCTTGAGGTCGACGACGGTCGACGGGGTCGCCTCGGACAGGGGGTTCGGGAACGCCTGCGTCTTCAGGCCCACCAGGTCGATGTAGTGCTGCAGGGCCGTCGAGGAGGGCGGGAAGCGCATCGCGCCCATCTCGGCGGTGAGGGACGGGTCGCAGCCGTCGAAGCCGACGGTGCGCAGCCGGCCGCCGATCTGGTCGGCCTCGTAGACGACGGGCTTGAGGCCCATCTTCATCAGCTCGTAGGCCGCCACGATGCCCGACAGGCCGCCGCCGATGACCGCGACCTCCGTGCCGTGCTCGGTCGCCGGTATCTGGCCGAGCCCCGCGGGGTGCGCGAGGAAGTCGTCGTACGCGTACGGGAAGTCCGGGCCGAACATGGTGATCGGCGGCTGCTGCACATCGGCGTGCTGGACGGCGTTGGGCACCGTGGACGTCATGGGGTACGGACTCCTTGCGGGAAAGCTGTTCGGGGGGAGGGCGGCGGGCTGCTCAGACCAGCGATCCGTAGAGACCGGGGCGGCGGTCCTTCAGATACGGGTTCGCCTCGCGCGAGGCCGCGAGGAAGGCGGGGTCGGCGTCGGCGAAGACGAGTTCCTCGCCACGGCCCGCCCGGGCGCGGGCGACTCCGTCGGGCCCGGCCAGGGTGGAGAGGCCGACGAACTCGAACTCGCCCTCCGGTCCGGTGCGGTTGACGTAGGCGACGTACATCTGGTTCTCGAAGGCCCGCACCGGGACGACGGACTCGGCGACGAACTGGAAGGGGTGCATCTGCGCGGTGGGCACCAGGAGGAGGTCGGTGCCGGCCAGCGCGTGCGCCCGGACGTTCTCCGGGAACTCGACGTCGTAGCAGATCATGAGGCCGACCCGCAGTCCGCCGAGCTCGGCCTGGACGACCGGCTGGTCGCCCGGGGTGAACCGGTCCCGCTCGAAGCAGCCGAAGAGGTGCGTCTTGCGGTAGTTCGCGAGACGGGTGCCGTCGGCGGAGATCAGCTGCGCGGAGTTGAAGACCGTACTCACGCCGTCGGCCGCGGGGCTCCCGGCGTCGCGTTCGGGGTAGCCGTAGGCGACCGCCACGCCGTGCCGGGAGGCGATCCCGGCGACCGCGTCCGCTGACTCGCCGTCCGCGGGCTCGGCGAGGCGGGCGATGTCGTCGCCGATCGCGTATCCGGTCAGGAACATTTCCGGCGCCACGACCAGGCCCGCTCCCGCGGCGGCGGCACGGCCGGCGGCCTCGTCGAGAACCTTGAGGTTCGCGGCGACGGAGCCGGGGCTGCCGGAGCTCTGGAGCAGGGCTGTGCGCATGCGTGTTCCTCGCCGGTACGGAGGGGTTTGGGGGGCCACCTAGACGGTACGGTCGCCGTGCTCGGCCGGACAAGGAGGAGCCGTTGCGCGCCGGTGAACGAATCGTTGCGTGCGTCCGGCCCTGCGCGGCGATTCGTTGCGCTGCCGGAGGCGGGGGTCGCGTTCCCCTTGAGGCGCAGGTCACAGCCGGGCCCCAGCCGGGCGGCGGAGGCCCGGCGCCGCCCTCGGCACGATGTGCCGTGGGCGGGCCGGCGGAACAATGGTGATTGCCCACTCCACCTGCGGAAAGGCCGTCCGTGAACCGTCCCACCCGGCGTACCCGGCTCGCGTTGCCCGGTACCGCGCTGCCGCTCACCGCGGGGACGACCGGATCCGCCGTCGCGTCGGTGCGCCCGGACGTCGCCCAGGGGTCCGGTCCCCAGCCGCGAATCGGCTACCCCAGCGCGAACGTCGTGATCACCGCCGCGTGGTCCGAGGGCCAGTCGTTGGCCGCCACCTCGGGCCACGCGCGCGGTGAGCCGCTGACGAAGGTCCGGGAGTCGAGCACCCGCAGCCCTCTGCCGTTGTGCAGCACGAAGTCGATGCGGTCCTGCGGTTCAGGGCGTCCGCTGCCGTCCTCGTGCTCGTCGTGCACGGGCGACCAGGTGTGCCCGGGATCCCGCACCGGGTCGGGCCGGGCCTCGCGATAGGAGTCGCGCAGTCCCGCCTCCTGGGCGGCCTTCGTCACGGGCCACCCGACGTCCGGCCAGTCCAGGTGCGAGGGCGTGTTGAAGTCGCCGGTCAGCAGCACCGGCGTGGCCTCGTCGGCCGAGTCGGCGATCCGCCGCAGGATGTCCCGCATCTGGGCCAGCCGCACGTCCTCGTGGGCGATCAGCTCCGCCTCGGGAAGCCCGTCGAAGCGGGCTTCGTAGGGCCCGTACGGGGTGTAGTCGAGGTGAGCGCTCCAGACGGCCACCTCCCGGCCGCCGTCGAGCCGGATCCGTACCCCGGTGCCTCCGTAGAAGCCGACGTCCGGGTCGCCGAGACGGGCGGTGATCGGGTACCGGCTGATGATGCCGAGGTTCTCGCCGGCCTGATGGTGGTGCCAGCCGAGGGCGTCGGCGAGTTCGCGCGCGGAGGTGCCGTACGTCTCCTGCAGTCCGACCACGTCCGCGCCGGTCTCCGCGATGACCTTGAGCTGCTTCGCGCGGAAGTCGTCGACCTTCGTGCCGCCGTACCAGAGGTTCCAGCTCATCACCCGCAGCTCGCGGGGTGTGACCAGGGCCCGCAGCCGGTCCGGGGTCACCTCCTCCAGGCTGGTGAGGACGGTGCGCCCGGGCGCGGAGGCGATCGGCGCGAGCGAGGGCACGGCGAGGACGGCGCAGCCCGCGGCCTCGGCGGAGGCCACGCCGGTCTCGGTGTCCTCGACGGCCACGCAGGCGCCGGGGTCGACGCCGAGGGCGCGGCAGGCGGCGAGATACGGGTCCGGTGCGGGCTTGGTGCGCCCGGTGTCGTCGGCGGTGACGGAGACGGCGAAGTGTCCGGCGCCGAGGGCGGCCAGGACGGTGTCCGCCACGGCCCGGGGCGACGCGGTCACGAGAGCGGTGGGGACGCCCTCGCGGGCCAGCTCCTCGAGGAGCCGCAGGGCACCCGGGCGGGGCACGATGCCGGCGCGGACCCGGTCCGCGAACTGGCGGTGCAGTTCGGCGCCTACGTCGACCGCCGCGGCTCCCGTGCCGTCGCCCAGCCACGCAGCGGTGTACTCGACCGGGCGCCCCAGCACGTCCGGCTGGTCAGCCTCCGTCAGCGGGCGCCCCAGCCCGGCCGCCACCTGCTCCACCGCCTCCCACCACAGTCGCTCGGTGTCCACGAGCGTGCCGTCCATGTCGAACAGCACGGCCTGGAGCGGGAGTCGGGGGGTGGTGCGGTCGGTCACGGTGCTCTCTTTCGTCGTGGGGGTGCTGCGGAGCCGGGCGCTCACGGGGTGCCGCGGAGCCCGGCGGTCAGCGGCTGGTGCGGAGCCCGCGGCCCAGGTGCGCTCGGCGACCAGCGGCTGCCGCGGGTCGTCGTGGGGGTGCTGCGGAGCCCGGCGCTCACGGGGTGCCGCGGAGCCCGCGGTCAGCGGCTGGTGCGGAGCCCGCGGCCCAGGTGCACTCGGCGACCAGCGGCTGCCGCGGTGCCCGGGGCTCAGGTGCGCTCGGCGACCAGCACCGGCCGCTCCGGCAGGCTCACGGTCACGGCGGCTCCGGCACCGAGCGCCGCGGCCTCGTGCGTGGGCAGGTCGGCCTTCACCTCGGTCGCGTCGGCGAGCCGGACGGTCACCCGGGTGGCCGCGCCGAGGAACGCGGTCGCGACGACGCGCGCGTCGCCCGTGGCGTCCGCCCGCACCCGCACCGCCTCGGGCCGTACGAGGACGTCCACCTCCGCCGCGGCGGGCGCGTCCCCCTCGAACGGCAGCCGCTGTCCGAGTACGTCGACGACGTCCGCGTCCAGCCGTCCCGGAATCCGGCTCATCGTCCCCACGAACTCGGCGACGAAGGCGGTGGCGGGACGTCCGTACAACTCGGCGGGCGCCGCGCACTGTTCGAGCCGGCCACCGCGCATGACGGCGACCCGGTCCGCCATGGACAGTGCCTCCTCCTGATCGTGTGTCACGAACAGCGTGGTGGTGCCGAGTTCCTGCTGAAGGCGGCGGATCTCCTCGCGGAGGCTGAGCCGCACCTTGGCGTCCAGGGCGGACAGCGGTTCGTCGAGCAGCAGCACGCGCGGGCGCAGGGCGAGCGCGCGGGCCAGCGCGACCCGCTGCTGCTGGCCGCCGGAGAGCTGGTGCGGGAAGCTCTCGCCCTTGTCCGCGAGCCCGACGAGGTCGAGCAACTCGGCTGCACGGGCCCGCCGTTCGGCCGTACGCACCTTGCGCATCCGCAGTCCGAACGCCACGTTGTCGAGGGTGCTGAGATGCGGGAAGAGGCTGTACGACTGGAAGACCATCCCGGCGTCGCGCCGGTGGGCCGGCACGCGCGTGACGTCCTCGCCGTCGACCAGCACCTCACCGGCGTCCGGATGTTCGAACCCGGCGAGCATCCGCAGGGCGGTGGTCTTGCCGCAGCCGGACGGGCCGAGCAGCGCGAGGAGTTCACCGGGCCGCACGGTCAGGTCGAGTCCGTCGAGGGCGACGGTGCTGCCGAACTCGCGGCGCAGGCCCCGGAATTCGACGGTTGCGGCCATGGTGGCGGCCTTCTCAAGCGTGGTGACGGTCATGGTTCATCCCCGGGAGGCGGAAGCGGTACGGGAGCGTCCGCCGAATCCGGCGAGCGCGAGGAGCAGTGCCCAGGTGACCAGCAGGCTGAGCACGGAGACGGCGACGGACAACTGGGCCTGAGATCCGCTGATGTTGACGATCCACACGGCGAACGGCTGGAAGCCCAGGAGCTGCGCGACGGTGTACTCGCCGAGCACCAGCGCCAGCGTGAGGAAGGCCGCGTTCAGCAGCGCGCCGCGCAGATTGGGCAGCACGGCCCGCACGAGTGCCTGCGGCCACCCGGCACCGCAGCTGCGGGCGGCCTCGACGAGGGTGCGTACGTCGATGGCCCGCAGGCCGGCGTCCAGGGCCCGGTACACGAAGGGCAGCGCCATCACGACGTAGGACAGGACGAGGACGAACGGGAAGCCGGGGTTCTGGATCGCCACGAACGTCTGGAACAGGGGCGTGCGGGAGAGGTGCTCGGGCCCCCACTTCAGGACGGTGCTCATCCCGGCGACGAACGCGATCGGCGGCACGACCAGCGGCAGCGAGCAGACCACCTCGACGACGGGCCGCAGCTTCGGCGCGCCGAGCCGCAGCGCGACCATGGCGGGCACCATCAGCAACAGCACCACGACGATGGTGGCGGCGGCCAGTTCCAGCGACAGGACCAGGCTGGAGACGAAGCCCTCGGTGCCGACGATCCGGGTGTAGGCGTCGAAGGTGACGCCCTGGCCCGGCACATCGACCGTGAAGACGACGGAGGCGGCGAGCGGGACCAGGAAGTACAGACCGGCCGCGGCGAGGGTGATCCCGCGCCAGGGCCGTACGGACGTGTTCAGGCGAGCCATCGCGCGCTCCGTCGTTGCAGGGGCAGGTACACGGCCATCACCAGGCCCGCGATCAGGACCATGTCGAGGCTGAGAGCGAGCGCCACGTTCTCCTGGCCGACCAGGACGTTGCCGGAGAGCGCGTCGGCGATCTGCAGGGTGACCAGCGGGACCGAACTGCCCACCATCGCGGCGGCGGTGGCGTACGCGGCGAAGGCACTGCCGAAGAGGAGGACGACACCGCCGAGCAGCGAGGGCGCGAGGACGGGCAGGGCGACGTGCCGCCAGTACTGGATCCCGGTGGCGCCGTTGTTCTGCGCGGCCTCCCGCCACTGGGTGCGCAGCCCGTCGAGCGCGGGCGTGATGGTGAGGACCATCAGCGGGATCAGGAAGTACAGGTAGACGAGGGTCAGGCCCGAGAAGCTGTAGAGGTTCCAGCCCTGGTCGGCCAGGCCCAGGTGGCGGGTCAGGACACCGGAGTTACCGAGGGTGGCGACGAAGGCGAAGGCCAGCGGGACACCGCCGAAGTTGGCGAGGACACCGGAGGCGGTGAGCACGGCCTCGCGCAGCGCGCGGAAGCGGGAGGTCACCACGGCCTGGGCGAGCGGCAGTCCGAGGACGGCCGCGACGGCCGCGGAGACGGCGGAGAGCTTGACGCTGCCGAGCAGGGCGGTGAGGTACGCCCCCTGCACGGAGTCGGTCATGTTCGCGGCCGTGTACGAAGTGGCGCCGGTGGTCTGGTCCTTGACGGTGAAGGCACCGTTCAGCATGGCCAGGGCGGGGATCCCGAAGGCGATCGCCACGAAGGCGAGCAGCGGGACGACGGCGAGCCAGCCGGCGGCGCGGGGCCGCCGCTTGCGGGAAGCGGCGGGCACCACGGCGGCCGGAGCGAGCGCAGCCGTCACCTCGGTCGTCTCGGTGGTGGGGGTCGTCATCCGGAGACGGCCTTGCCCCAGCCCTGGGCGATGACGCCCTTGGCCTTGCTCTGCTGCGCCTCGGTCGGGAAGGACGGCGTGCCGGAGACCTTCGGCAGCTTGGCCGCGGCGGTCTTGTCGAGCGTGCCGGCCTTGTCCATGGCGGTCATCAGGGCCGGGCGGGCGTAGCCCTTGAGCCAGAGGTTCTGGCCCTCGGCGCTGTAGAGGTACTCCTCCCACAGGCGGGCGGCCGCCGGGTGCGGGGCGTCCTTGTTGATCGCCTGCGAGTAGTACTGGGAGAAGGTGCCGTCCGTCGGGACCGCGACCTTCCAGTCGACGCCCTTGGACTTGAACTCGTCGGCGTACCCGGCGTTGAGGTAGTCCCAGTCGATGCTGATGGGCGTCTCGCCCTTCTCGACCGTGGCGGGGGTGGACTCGACCGGCGTGTAGTTGCCGTTCTTCTTCAGCTCGGCGAAGAAGTCGAGACCGGGCTGGATGTCGTCGAAGGAACCGCCACTGGCGAGCGCGGCCGCGTACACGCCGCCGAAGGCCGAACCCGACTTGGTGGGGTTGCCGTTGAGCGCGACCTGGCCCTTGTACTGCGGCTTGAGCAGGTCCTTGAAGGTGGTCGGACACGACTTGACGCGCTTGGCGTCGCAGCCGATGGAGATGTAACCGCCGTAGTCGTTGTACCAGCGGCCCTTCGCGTCCTTCTGGCCCTCGGGGATGTCGCCGAAGCCGGCCACCTCGTAGGGCGCGAGCAGGCCCTGCTGGGCGGCGCTCAGGGCGAAGGAGCTGCCGAGGTCGAGGACGTCCGGGGTGCGGGACTGGCCCTTGCGGGAGGTGACCGCGTTGATCTCGTCCTGGCTGGAGCCGTCCGGGTTCTCGACCTCGATCTTGATGCCGTACTTCTTCTTGAACCCGTCGATGAGGGCCCCGTAGTTGGCCCAGTCGCGGGGCAGGGCGATCGCGTGCAGCGTGCCCTCCTTCTTGGCGGCCGCGACCAGGGCGTCCAGGCCGCCCAAGTCCGCGGCCGAGGTCGCGGTGGCCGCGCTCTTGCCGCCGGCGGTGGTCGACGCGTCGTCGGGGGCCGCGCCACAGGCGCTGAGCGTGAGGGCGGCGGCGACGGCGAGGCCGCCGGTGAGGACGGCGGTCCTCGGCAGGAACACGGTCACGGTCTCTCCAGGGGTGCGTACAGGGCTCACACGAAGGCGAGAACTTGTCTGAACAAGTTGGCCTCAGTAGGCACGCCGTTGATGTCGTGTTCGTAAACTCTGGCGAAACGAGTGACCTCGATTCCCTTCACCCTCGCAGCTCGCACGAGTCGGAGCGCCGACTCGTCTACGCTGGTCGCGCTGCGCGCACTGCGCACAACTCTGCGCGAGAGAGGGAGCATGGCGGCACGACACGAGGAGATCGCCGAAGAACTCAGACGTGCCATCGACCGCGAGCAGTACGCGGTCGGCAGCCTGCTCCCGGCGGAGACCGAACTCGCGGCCCACTACGGCGTCTCGCGCGGCACGGTCCGCCAGGCCGTGGCGGCGCTGACCGCCGAGGGACTCATCGGGTCACGCCAGGGCGCGCGCCGCGTGGTCCTGGCCGGCCGCCGCAGCCAGAGCTTCGCCGAACTGCGCAGTTTCGCGCAGTGGGCGCGGGCGATGGGGCGGGACGCGACCGGCCGCGTGGTGTCGTCGCGGCTGCTGCCGGCCACCGCGGAGGACGCGGTGCGGCTGCAACTCGAGGCGGGCACCACGGTGTTGCACGTCCTGCGGCTGCGCGGCCTGGACGGCGAGCCGGTCCTGCTGGAGCGGACCGTGTACGCGGACTGGATCGCGCCCGCCGTCGAGGCGATCGAACCGGAGTGCCCGAGCGTCACCCAGCGCCTGTACGAGGACGAGGGCCTGGTCTTCGCCTACGGCGAGCACGTCATCGACGCGGTGGCGGCCGGTGCGCAGGACGCCGAACTGCTCGGCGTGCGCCGCACCAGCCCACTGCTGCGCGTACGCCGGGTGACCACGACCCGCGAGGGGCGCCCGGTGGAGTGGTCGGACGACCGCTACCGCTCGGACGCCGTGAGCTTCAGCGTCCACAACTCCATAGGCAACAACGCCCTGGCGAGACAGAGAGCGGAGTAGCCACCTCTTGGACCCCGGGCACAGGAGCGCCCCTTCAGGGGCGCGGGGAACTGCGCGACAAGCCCCAACGAGCCCGCAGCCGCAAAGAGGCGGGACCCCCCTGGGGCGCACTGGCAACCGAGCCCACAGCCGCAAAGAGACAGGACCCCCGCTCCCGGCGGCGTACCAGCACTTGAGGGGGCGCCTGCTAAGCAGGCGACCCCGAGGAAAACCTCCGCAGCAACGGCGAAAGCACCAGCACCGACTTGGTCCGCTCCACGAACGGCTCCCCCGCGATGCGCTCCAGCACGCGCTCGAAGTGACGCATGTCGGAGGCGAAGACCTGGACGACCGCGTCCGCGTCACCGGTGACGGTGGACGCGGCCACGACCTCCTGGTAGCGCTCCAGGCCCCGCCGGATGGTGTCCGGGGAGGTGTTGTGCCGGCAGTAGATCTCGACGAACCCCTCGGTCTCCCAGCCGAGCGCCGACGGGTCCACCCGTACGGTGAATCCGGTGATGGCGCCGGTCGCCCGCAGCCGGTCCACGCGCCGCTTCACGGCGGGCGCGGACAGGCCGACGAGTTGTCCGATGTCGGCATAGGAGCGACGGGCGTCCTCGGCGAGGGCGTGCACGATGCGTTCGTCGAGATCGTTCAGCAAGGCGGGTGGTTCACTTTTCTGAGATGACTGCGGGGGCTGCGGGGGCTTCGGTGTCCGCTGCGGCCAGCCGGGACCGGCGGTAGCCGTAACTGAAGTAGAACACGAGCCCGACGGCCATCCAGGCACCGAAGACCACCCAGGTGACGGCCGAGAGGCTGCCCATCATCCAGACGCAGAAGGCGAGGCCCAGCGCGGGCAGCAGCGGCGACAGCGGCACCCGGAAGGTGCGGTTCATCTCCGGGCGCGTCCGGCGCAGCACCACGACCGCGACATTGACCAGCGCGAAGGCGAAGAGCGTGCCGATGCTGGTGGCGTCGGCGAGCTGGCCGAGCGGGATCGCGGCGGCGAGGACACCGCAGAACAGCGAGACGATCAGCGTGTTGGCGCGGGGCGCGCCGCTCTTCGGGTGGACCCGGGAGAACACCTTCGGGACGAGCCCGTCGCGCGACATGGCGAACAGGATGCGCGTCTGGCCGTAGAGCACGGTCAGCACGACGCTGGCGATGGCGATGACCGCACCGGCCGCGAGCAGCGTGCCCCAGAAGGTCTGACCAGTGACGTTCCGCATGATCTCGGCGAGCGCGGCCTCCGAGTCGTTGAACCCCTTCCAGGGCTTCGCGCCGACCGCGACGGCGGCGACGACGACGTACAGCGCCGTGACGATGACCAGCGAGAGCATGATCGCGCGGGGCAGGTCGCGCTGCGCGTTCTTCGCCTCCTCACCGGCCGTGGAGGCGGCGTCGAAGCCGATGTACGAGAAGAAGAGCGTGGCCCCGGCAGCGCTGACGCCCGCCATGCCGAGCGGCATGAAGTGCTCGTAGTTGCCGGACCGGAAGCCCTGGATGCCGATCACGCAGAACAGCAGCAGCGCGACGATCTTCACGACGACCATGATCGTGTTGGCGCGCGCCGACTCCTTGGCGCCGCCGAGCAGGAACGCCATCGCCAGCAGGACGACGATCAGCGCGGGGAGGTTGAAGATGCCGCCGTCGCCGGGCGGCGCGGAGAGCGCGTCCGGGATGGTGACGCCGATCGTGCCGTCGAGCAGTTCGTTCAGGTACTCGCCCCAGCCGACCGCGACGGCCGCGACCGAGACGCCGTACTCCAGGACCAGACACCAGCCGCAGATCCAGGCGATCAGCTCGCCGAGCGTTGCGTACGCATACGAGTACGAGGACCCGGCGACCGGGATGGTGCCCGCCAGCTCGGCGTACGAGAGGGCGGAGAACAGGGCCGTGAGGCCGGCGATCACGAAGGACAGGGTGACCGCGGGACCGGCCTTCGGGACGGCTTCGCCGAGCACCACGAAGATGCCGGTGCCGAGGGTCGCGCCAATGCTGATCATGGTCAGCTGCCACAGGCCGAGGGAACGCCGCAGCGAGCCACCCTCACCCTGGCCGCCCTCGGCGACCAGGCGTTCCACGGGCTTGCGCCGCATGAGGCGCGCGCCGACGCCCGGGGACGGCGGGGCGGACGGTGTGCGGGACTGCGGGGGTGCGCCTTGGTCGAGCACGCGCTGGCTCCTTCATCGCTGCCGGTCGGGTCGACGAGGACCGGCGGCACCCCTGGCAGCAGGGACCCACCGAGCGGGGTCCTCGCCACGCCACGTACAGCGCTTGACCCTACGAGGCCGGGCTTCGCGGGCGTAATGCAGCAGCCTTGCGCATCTCGGCAAGATCGTTGCGTTCATGGCAGCGGGGACGGATGTTCGTTGCGCGGACCTTTTCGACCCTTGCGCGCCCTGCCGGAGGGGCCGGAAGCGGGGGCGCGGCAGGGTCTGGCGCGGAGGCGGGGCGGACCGACGCCGACGGCCCCCCGTGGGCGTACCCCGGGGGCCGTACGACGCGTCGGCGCGTCAGCTCCAGCTGGCGTGCAGCGGCTGGCCCTCGGCGTAGCCGGCAGCACTCTGGATGCCCACGATGGACTTGTCCGCGAACTCCTCGAGGGAGTTGGCGCCCGCGTAGGTGCAGGAGGAGCGGACGCCCGCGATGATCGAGTCGATCAGGTCCTCGACGCCCGGTCGGGACGGGTCGAGGAACATGCGCGAGGTGGAGATGCCCTCCTCGAACAGCGCCTTGCGGGCCCGGTCGTACGCCGACTCCTCGCTGGTGCGGTTCTTGACCGCGCGGGCCGAGGCCATGCCGAACGACTCCTTGTACAGGCGCCCGTTGGCGTCCTGCTGAAGGTCGCCCGGGGACTCGTACGTGCCCGCGAACCAGGACCCGATCATGACGTTGGACGCGCCCGCGGCCAGCGCCATCGCGACATCGCGCGGGTGACGGACACCGCCGTCGGCCCACACGTGCTTGCCGTACTTCTTCGCCTCGGCCGCGCACTCCAGGACCGCCGAGAACTGCGGCCGGCCGACGCCGGTCATCATGCGGGTGGTGCACATGGCGCCGGGGCCGACGCCGACCTTGATGATGTCGGCGCCCGCCTCGATCAGGTCCTTGACGCCCTCGGCGGCGACGATGTTGCCGGCGGCGATCGGGACCTGCGGATCCAGTGCGCGCACCGTCCTGATCGCGGCGATCATCGACTCCTGGTGGCCGTGCGCCGTGTCGATGACGAGCGTGTCGACGCCCGCGTCGAGGAGCTGCTTGGCCTTGCCCGCCACATCGCCGTTGATGCCGACGGCCGCGGCGATGCGCAGCCGGCCGTTCGCGTCGGTGGCCGGGGTGTAGAGCGTGGCGCGCAGGGCGCCCTTGCGGGTGAGGATGCCGGCGAGCCTGCCGTCCTGGTCGACCGCGGGCGCGTAGCGGCGGTTGGCGCCGTCGAGCTTGTTGAAGGCGTCGCGAGGGTCGATGTCGGCGTCGAGGAGCAGCAGATCCCGGGACATGACCTCGGACAGCTGCGTGAAGCGGTCGACGCCGGAGAGGTCGGTGTCGGTGACCACGCCGACCGGGCGGCCGTCCTCGTCCACCACGACGCCCGCGTTGTGCGCGCGCTTGGGGAGCAGCGCCAGCGCGTCGGCGACGGTCTGGTGGGGGGCGAGGATGATCGGGGTGTCGAGCACCAGATGGCGTCCCTTGACCCAGGAGACGACCTCGGTGACGACCTCGATCGGGATGTCCTGCGGGATGACCACGAGGCCACCGCGGCGGGCGACGGTCTCGGCCATCCGGCGGCCCGCGATGGCCGTCATGTTGGCGACGACGAGCGGGATCGTGGTGCCCGTGCCGTCGGGGGAGGCGAGGTCCACGCCCTGCCGCGAGCCGACCGCTGAGCGGCTCGGCACCATGAAGACGTCGTCGTACGTCAGGTCGTACGGAGGCTGGATGTCATTGAGGAAACGCACGTGCTGCACATCCCGGTCGTTCAGAGGTGGCCCCCGGACAGGTCAGCCAGGGGGAAGAGCACGTACTTCATTGTCCCATGTCAGCCGGTATGCGCTGCCCGCACACATCATCCAAGCTGGTCAGAGGGCAGTTGGTCGGATCCTCCAAGAGTGAGGACGACGGAGAGCGTGGCGTCGTACTCCTCGTAGTGCCCGGCGGCCGACTCCAGCACCTCCTGCGCCGTCTCCCACTCTCCGGGGCGGGCCGTCGCGTAGGGCCGCCAGCCGGTCACCACGAGCAGTCTGCCCGGGCTGGCTGGTCCCCAGTCGGGGTCGCCGAGGGTGTCCGCGAGTGCGTCCCAGTTCCGCCCGAACCAGTCGGGCAGGTCGAGGGCGCGCACGCAGCGCTCCATGAAGGCCGCCTTGTCCGTGACCCCGGTGAGGTCGAGGACGCTGACCTGCCATCCGGCCGCGCGGCACACGTCCGCGAGGGGCCCGTGCGTCATCTCAGCACCGCCCTGAACGACTCGTAGTGATCATCGGTGTAGTAGATCTCCCCGCCCTGACCGGTGACGATGCGCCGGGCTCCCCGGTCGCGCTCGCCGGGGGTCCTGACCGTGTACTCGTGGTAGTAGCCGCGCGGGTGCTGCGGCAGCGCCCGCTCGAAGTTCCCGAAGACGGCGCCGTCCTTGGCGTACGGGAAGGGACCGCCCCGGTCGATGAGGGCGAGGGTGGCGCGGGCCTCGGCCGGGAGCCGGGCCTCGGCGACGGTCGGCATCCCGCCGGCCCATGGCGGGGTGGCCTTGACGGACGCGGCCGTCGAGACGCCGACGCCCGTCGAAGGGTCCGTAGCCGTCGTCGAGCAGCCCGTCAGCAGGACCGTCAGGCAGAGGAGAAGTCCCGCGAGCAGACGGGGGACGGACCGCGGCAGCATGCCGCCGATGCTGCCACAGCCGCCCCCGCACGGCGCGTTCCCAGGACGCTCAGGGCCCGTCGGGGTCCGCCCGGTTCAGCGCGGGCCGCGGGGGCGGTCCCGCCGTCATCAGGGCGTCCGCCGCCGACGTGTCCGTCACCAGGCTGGTGACGAGGCCGGAGCGCAGCACCGCGTCGATCGCGGCGGCCTTCCGCGCTCCGCCGGCGATCGCGACGACCTCCGGGACACGGCGCAGCTGGTCCGTCTTGACCGTGATGCACCGCTCCCCCAGGTCACGTCCGACCCGGCGCCCCTCGGCGTCGAAGAGGTGCGCGGACATCTCGGCGGCGACACCGAGCGAGGCGTAGTGCCCGCGCTCCTCGTCGCTGAGCATGTCGTGCACCGTCGAGATGCCGGCCTCCCAGGAGCCGATGGACACACAGGCCACCGTCACCTTGTCGAAGTACTCGAAGGCGCGGGCGATCCCGGTCTGGTTGCGCAGCGCGGCCGCGGTGGCCGCGTCGGGCAGCAGCATCGGCGCGTAGATGGGATGGGCGTCCCCGCCCGACACCTGGGCGGCGCGCCGCACCGCCTCCACCGACCCGCGCTCGGCGGTCCCGGCGTCGTACACCCCCGTCAGCTGCACGACCGTGCAGGGCGGCAGCCGGTCGAGGGCGGCGGCCATGTGGATGGTGGAACGGCCCCAGGCGAGGCCGAGCACATCTCCCTCGTTGACCAGCTCGCCGAGCAGGTCCGCGGCCACCTCGCCGAGGTTCTCCGGGTCGGGCGACTCCTCCGCTTCGGCCGGGGACTCGACCACGACGGCGTGCCGCAGCCCGTACCGAGCGCGCAGCGCGTCGGAGCGCTCCGCGTCCAGCTCGGCCGGCACGCGGATCTCGATCCGCACCAGGTCCCGTTCGAGAGCGGTCTCCAGGACCCGGGCCACCTTGAAGCGGCTGACGCCGAACTCCTCGGCGATCTGGATCTTGGATTTGCCCTCGAGGTAAAAGCGGCGGGCCATGGCCGCCGCCTGCACCAGCTCAGCGGGTCCCATCCGCATGGCTGACCGGCCAGCCGACATACCCGACACGGCGATCTCCTCACTGCTGTTCACACTCTGGGTTCGCCGTTCATCCTTGCAGATCCGGCGTACTTGATCCGCCCGGATGGGCGGCGTTCACGTTCCCTTGGTTCAGTGGCCGCACGCCCAGGACGCATGGGCGGTCACCGCCTCCGCCTGCGTGCGCAGTGCACGTACCGCCTCGGCCGGGTCGGACGCCCCGTAGACGGCGGAGCCCGCGACGAAGACGTCGGCTCCGGCCTCGGCGCACCGCTCGATGGTGTCGGCCGAGACACCGCCGTCGATCTGGAGCCACAGTTCGAGGCCGTGCTTGCTGATCAACTCGCGCGTGCGCCGGATCTTCGGGAGCATGATGTCGAGGAATGCCTGGCCGCCGAAGCCCGGCTCGACCGTCATGATCAGCAGCATGTCGAGCTCGGGAAGCAGGTCCTCGTACGGCTCGATCGGGGTCGCCGGCTTCAGGGCCATGGAGGCCCGGGCGCCCTTGGCCCGGATCTCGCGGGCGAGCCGCACCGGTGCCGCCGCCGCCTCCACATGGAAGGTGACCGAACCGGCCCCCGCCTCTACGTACCGGGGAGCCCACCGATCGGGGTCCTCGATCATCAGATGGCAGTCCAGCGGGGTCTCCGTCGCACGGGCCAGGGACTCTACGACCGGCACACCGAGCGTGAGGTTCGGTACGAAATGGTTGTCCATGACATCTACGTGGAGCCAGTCGGCCCCTTCGACCGCCTTTGCCTCCTCGGCAAGACGGGCGAAGTCGGCGGACAGGATGCTGGGGTTGATCTGCACGGCCATGCCCCAAGCCTGCCATGCCCGGCACCGGTTGCTCCCCCCGGTCCAGACCTGGTCACTTCTGCGGATGTTGCCGCGCTGCCCGTCATGCCATGCTGGGCGGCTCACCGGCACCGGGTTCGGCTACGGGGGTGGCCATGACGGACGGGAAAGAACGCCATGTGCGCCAGGGACTCATCGGGTTCGTGTGCGGACGGCGCAGCAAGTGGCTGATCGTGGGGCTGTGGCTGGTGCTGCTCGTGGTCGCGGCGCCGCTCGCGTCGAAACTCACCGACGCCCAGGACAACGACGCGGCCTCCTGGCTGCCCGGCTCCGCCGAGTCCACCCAAGTCCTGGACCTCTCCAGCGAGTTCCGGCCGGAGCAGATCCCCGCGGTCGTGGTGTACGCGCGCGACGGCGGGCTGACCTCGCAGGACCGGCGGCAGATCGCCGAGGACGTCGCTGAGATCAAGGCCCTGACCGCGCACGGCGTGCGCGGCGACGAGACCCGCGGTCCCGTCTACGACAAGCCGTCGGCGCCCCGGGCCGCGGAGATCCTCGTCCCCATCACCATGGACGCGAAAGGCTGGGAGGAGCTCGTCCCTGCGGTCGACTCCATCCGGGACCAGGTGGGCCGGGGCGGCGACGGACTGGCCGTGCACATCACCGGCCCCGGCGGTACGTCCGCCGACTTCTCGGAGGCCTTCGCGGGCATCGACTCGACGTTGCTCTTCTCCGCGATGGGCGTCGTGATCGTGATGCTGCTGCTCACCTACCGCAGCATCGCCCTGATCTTCGTCCCGCTGATCGGCGTAGTCGTCGCACTGTTCACCTCGCAGGCGCTGATCTACCTGCTGGCCACTCACGCGGGCCTGACCGTCAACGGGCAGAGCGCGGGCATCCTCACGGTGCTCGTCTTCGGCGCGGGTACGGACTACGCGCTGCTGCTGGTCGCCCGCTACCGGGAGGAGCTGCGGCGCCACGAGGACCGCCACGAGGCGATGGCCCTCGCCCTGAACCGGGCGGGCCCGGCCGTCCTCGCCTCCGGCGCCACCGTCGTCCTGAGCATGCTGGTGCTGCTGGCCGCCGAGATGAACTCGACGAGGGGGCTCGGCCCGGTGGCCGCGATCGGCGTGGCCGTCGCCCTGCTGGCCATGGTGACGCTGTTTCCCGCCCTGCTGCTGGTCTTCGGCCGCTGGGTCTTCTGGCCGGCGATCCCGCACTTCGGCTCGCCCGACCCGACCGCACGCGGCCTGTGGGCCCGTATGGGCCGTCGTATCTCGCACCGGCCGCGCGTCGTCTGGGCCGGGACCGCACTGGCGCTGGCCGCACTGTCCCTGGGGCTGCTCCAGCTCCGCGCCGAGGGCCTCGGCAACGCGGACGCCTTCACCGGCAGGCCGGACTCGATCGTCGGACAGGAGGTCGCCGCGCGCCACTTCCCGGCGGGCAGCGGCGATCCGCTGGTCGTCGTCGCCGACCAGGCGCAGAGCGCCGAGGTCCGGAGCGCGGTCGCGGGCACCAAGGGCGTGGTGCCCGACAGCATCACCGTGCCGCCGGGCACGAAACCGTCGCACGGCGGCAAGGCGCTCTTCGAAGCGACCCTGACCGACCCGTCCGACAGCGAGGCCGCGAAACAGACCGTCGAGCGCGTCCGGGACGCCGTGCACGCCGTGCCGGACGCCGACGCCCAGGTGGGCGGCGGCACCGCCGCCCTGCTCGACATGGACGCGGCGACGACCCACGACAACCTGGTGATCATCCCGGCGGTCCTGGTGGTCGTCCTGCTCATCCTGGGGCTGCTGCTGCGCGCCCTGGTGGCCCCGCTGCTGCTCATCGGGACAGTGGTGCTGTCCTTCGCGGCGGCGCTGGGCGCCAGTGCGCTCGCCTTCCGCCACCTCTTCGACTACGCGGGCGAGCAGACGGACTTCCCGCTCTTCGTCTTCGTGTTCCTGGTGGCCCTGGGCATCGACTACAACATCTTCCTGTCCACGCGCATCCGCGAGGAGGCGGCCCGGCAGGGTACCCGCGCGGGCGTCGTGACGGGCCTGGCCGCGACCGGAGCGGTGATCACCTCGGCGGGCCTGGTCCTCGCGGGCACGTTCGCCGCGCTGGGCACGCTTCCGATGGTCGCCTTCGCGGAGATCGGCTTCACGGTCGCCCTGGGGGTGCTGCTCGATACGTTCATCGTGCGGTCGGTGCTGGTCACGTCCCTGTTCCTGGACGTGGGGCCGAAGGTGTGGTGGCCGCACCGCCTCTCCCGGGAAGGCGGCACGGCCCCTCCCCCGGCAGCACCGGCGACCCCCGAACCGGCGGCGCATCCCGACTAGACGGCACCTTCAGCGGCTCCGGCGGCGCATCCCGAATGGACGGCACCTTCAGCGGCGCCGGCGGCTCCGGCGCCGGCGGCTCAAACGGCTCCAGCTTCGGCCTGGGCCAGGGCCTGGGCGGGCAGCGCGGGACGCCGCCCGTCCCGCGTCACGCCGCCCCGCGTCACGCCGTCCGGCGCACCAGTGCCAGATACATCGCGTCCGTCCCGTGCAGATGCGGCCACAGCTGTACGTCGGGACCGTCGCCGAGGGCCGGTACGCCGGGCATGAGGGGGCGGGCGTCGAGCAGCTCGGCGGAGCCGTCGAAGTGCTTGAGCACGTCGTCCACCACGGCGCGGGTCTCGGCGAGGTGCGGCGAGCAGGTCGCGTAGCCGACGACGCCACCGACCCGTACCGAGTCGAGGGCCGTGCGCAGCAGCCCGCGCTGGAGCGGGGCGAAGCCGTCGAGGTCCTCGGGACGACGCCGCCAGCGCGCCTCGGGACGGCGGCGCAGGGCGCCCAGGCCCGTGCAGGGCACGTCCATGAGGACCCGGTCGAAGGTGCCGGGCCGCCACGGCGGACGCGTGCCGTCGGCCGCGATGACCTGGTAGGGGCCGGGGTTGCCGGCGAGCGCCTTGGCGACGAGCCCGGCCCGGTGCGGCTGCTTCTCGGAGGCGAGCAGCACGGCACCGCGCTCGGCGGCGAGCCCGGCCAGCATGGCGGCCTTGCCGCCGGGGCCCGCACAGCCGTCCAGCCACTTCTCGTCGGGCCCGTCGAGCGGCGCGTCGGCCAGCGCGAGGGCGACCAGCTGGCTGCCCTCGTCCTGGACTCCGGCGCGGCCCTCGCGCACGGCCCCGATGGCCCCCGGCTCGCCGCCCTCGCTGAGCCGGACGGCATACGGCGACCAGCGGCCCGGCAGCACGTTCTCCTCGCCGAGCGCGTCGAGGAGTTCGTCCGCGGTGGAACGCCCGGGCCGGGCGACGAGCGTCACCTCGGGCCGTTCGTTGTCCGCTTCGAGCAGGTCCTCGATCCCGGCGCGGCCGCCGCCCAGCGAGTCCCACAGCGCGGAGACGACCCAGCGCGGGTGCGAGTGCACGACGGCGAGGTGATCCTCGGCGTCCTCGTCGTACGGCGGTGCGACCTGCTCCACCCATGCGTCGAGGTCCTGCCGGGCCACCTTCCGCAGCACGGCGTTCACGAACTTGGCCCGGCCGTCGCCGAGTACGACCCGGGCCAGCTCGACGGAGGCGGAGACGGCCGCGTGCGTGGGGATGCGCGTGCCGAGCAACTGGTGCGCGCCCAGGCTCAGTACGTCGAGCACGGGCGGGTCCACCTCGCGCAGCGGCCGGTCCACGCAGGCCGCGATGATCGCGTCGTACGTGCCCTGCCGGCGCAGCGTCCCGTAGACCAGCTCGGTCGCCAGCGCCGCGTCCCGCCCGTCGAAGTCGCCCTTCTCGCGCGCCTTGCGCAGCAGCGGGGGCAGGACGAGGTTCGCGTACGCGTCCCGCTCGTCCACGGCCCGCAGCGCCTCGAAGGCGAGGATGCGGACGGGGTCCTTCTGGGGACGGCGGTGGGGCTTGCCCGGCCTGTGCGGCGGACGTGACTGCTCGCTCACGAGAAAGGTGCTCCGGATCTGGGAAGAGATGCGCCTCTCAGCGTACGCCGCGCGCCCCAGGCCGGCCCCGACGGTACGGTCCGCCGGCGCCTCCGCCGTCGCCCGCCCGGCCTGAGCCGACAGCCTCACACTCCGCCCGCCCGGACGGATCCCACACCACTCGCGCGCTCCGCCCGCCTGGACGGATCCCACACCACTCTCGCGCTCCGCCCGCGTCGACGGATCCCGCACCCTCACCCGCCGCCCGCCGCCCGCCTCGACGCATCCCGCACCCTCGCGCACGGGTCCGCCGATGCCCGGCGGACCGCCCGCCGCACGCGGGCGTCAAGCGCCGGTCCACCCCCGGACCGGCCGTCAGACCCCGACCCGCTCCCCGGAACCGATCCGCACCCCACGTGCCCAGTCCGCGGCGCGCATCGGCTTCTTGCCCTGGGCCTGCACCCAGAGCAGCTCGACGGCGTACGAACCGGTCCCGACGTGCACGCTGTTCTTGCCGACGGCGAGCTCCCCGGGAGCCAGGTCCGTGCGGTCGGGCACGGTCACCACCTGGATGAGCTTCAGCCGCTCGCCGCGGAACAGGGTCCACGCGCCGGGCGCGGGCGTGCACCCCCGGACGACCCGGTCGACGCGCAGGGCCGGCGCGGACCAGTCGACGTGCGCGTCCTCGACGGCGATCTTCGGCGCGAGAGTGATGCCCTCGGCGGGCTGCGGCACGGCCTTGAGGGTGCCGTCCTCGATCCCGTCCATCGTCGCGGCGAGCAGCCCGGCGCCGGCGAAGGCGAGCCGGGTGAGCAGGTCCCCGCTGGTGTCGGTGGGCCGGATCTCCTCGGTGACGGTCCCGTAGACGGGCCCGGAGTCGAGTCCCTCCTCGATCAGGAAGGTCGACGCACCGGTGATCTCGTCGCCGGCCATGATCGAGTGCTGGACCGGGGCGGCACCGCGCCAGGCCGGCAGCAGGGAGAAGTGCAGATTGACCCAGCCGTGGGCGGGGACGTCGAGGGCGACCCGGGGCAGCAGCGCGCCGTACGCCACCACCGGGCAGCAGTCGGGCGCGATCTCCCTGAGGCGGGCGAGGAACTCCTCGTCCCGCGGCTTCGCCGGCTTGAGCACCTCGATCCCGGCCTCCTCCGCGCGTTCGGCGACGGGACTCGCGACGAGCCTGCGCCCCCGTCCGGCCGGCGCGTCGGGCCGCGTCACGACGGCGGCGACCTCGTGCCGCCCGGAGGCGAGCAGGGCGTCCAGAGCGGGAACGGCGACCTCGGGGGTACCTGCGAAGACAAGCTTCATGGGTGGCGGCTGGCCTCTCGGGCGGAAAATTCGTGGGGCAGCGCACCAGTCTATGAGCCCGGCGGCCGCAGGCGGCGGCGAACCCCCACCGGGGACCCGCAGCCGCGGAACGGACCCACGAGTGGCACAGGCCGGGAACCGAAAGCCCGAACGCGTATACACATCCGCAACCGTGGGGTCAACGGCAAGGCACCCCCCTCGGGGGCGTACGTCGGGGCGCGCGCCCCGTGCATATGCCCTTACGCCCCCGCAGCGTGACCACTCACCCCCGAAGAGCGTTGGTCAAGAGAGAGTTGACCACAACGGGCCGCAATCGCGGCCCGATCCTTTTCAACGCCGGTTCGAGAGGCTTGTTCATGGCCGACCACGCAACCCACGACGCCCAGGCTCGGGCCAGCCTGCACTTGCTGGTGCGGGACATCGAGCGGGTCCGCCGGCAGGTGGACGCACTGCGCACGCTCACCGCCCAGTTGGGCAACGTCTACCGCCCGCGCCGCTCCGGCCCGTCCACGGGCTTCGTCGTCTACGGACGTGCTCCCGCCCCGACCGTCCGCCTCGCCCAGGAACTGCGGGACAGCGTCGAGACCCTGGTCACGGCCGCCGTGGACTTCGACCGGTCCCTGGGCTTCTCGTGGGACGCGGTGGGCTCCGCGCTCGGCGTCACCAAGCAGGCGGTGCACCGCCGTTACGGCGCCCGCCGCGCCGCCGCCCAGGCAGCGGCGGAGGCCGAGCGCGCCACGGAGACCGCCACCACCCGCACGGTCGCTGTCAGCACCGGGATCCCGGCCGTGCCGACGGTGCCCGCGGCCCGCTCCATGCCGACCCAGCCGACGGCGGGCAGCGCCCTGCGCGAAGACGTCAGGCCCACGGCTTTCCCCGGCCCGCGCAACGGCTGACCTCCATCCCCCGCCTGCCTCCCGGTCACCGCCGGGAGGCAGCTTCATGTCCGCCCCGCCTCAGCCGATGTCCAGCGGGTCGATCCGAATCCGTATCGCCTCGCTCCCGCCGCGCGCCATCCGCTTCGCCTGCGCGGTCTTCAGCGCGGCGGCCAGCGCGGCCCCGCTCCCCGGCGGTACGCGGATGAGCACCCGCTCCCACTGCTCACCCGGGGGCGGCCCCCCGACCCGCCGGGGACGCCCCACCTCCGTGGCAGGCACCGGCACCGGGCCCAGCACCTCGGCGTCGCGCGGCAGTTCGGCGCCGGCGAGGAACTCCGCGAGGCCCACGGCCGTACCCGACACGGCGGCCATCCGGGACACCGGCGGAAACCCGAGCTCGGCCCGCTCGGCGAGCTCCCGCACCGCGTGTCCGACGGGATCCCAGCGGACCAGCGCCTGGACCGGCCGGAGCGTCGGCTCGGCGACGACGACCACCGTGCCGCCGGCCTCCTGGGCACGGACGAGCGCGGCCGCACCGATCCACCGCCGCAGCGCGTCCTCACCGGCCCGCAGATCGGGCCGTCCGAGCATGGCCCACCCGTCCAGCAGCAGCGCGGCCGCGTACCCGCCCTCGGCCACCGGCTCGGCGCCGGGCGTGCTCACCACGAGCGCGGGCGCCCCGGACACCGTGTCCAGCACCTGCTCCCGCCCGGAGGTGCGCACCGGGACGGCGGGGAACGCCCGCCCCAGCTCCTCGGCGGTCCGCCGCGCGCCCACGACCTGCGCCCGCAGCCGGAATCCGCCGCACTCGGGACAGTGCCACGCGGTCTCCGCCCGCCCGCACCAGCCGCAGCGCAGGGCGTCGGCGTCCTGGGCCTCCAGCGGCCCGGCGCAGTGCCGGCACCGGGCGGCGGCCCGGCACTGGGCGCACGCCATGCGCGGCACGTACCCCCGCCGGGGCACCTGGACGAGGACCGGGCCGTGTTTCAGCCCCTCGCGGGCGATCTGCCAGGCGAGCGTCGGCAGCCGTGCGGCGCGCGCCGCCTCGTCGCGGGCGAGGTCACCGTCCCCCACGGTCCGGACCAGCGGCACGCCGGCCCGCACCTGTTCGCGGTCGGCGACCAGGGGCAGCGCCCAGCCGCTCTCGACGAGCTGGGCGGCCTCGACCGTGCAGCTCCAACTCCCCAGCAGGAAGCCGCACTTGTCCCGGGCGGCCCGCAGCTCCAGCACCTCCCGCACATGCGGGAAGGGCGCGTTGTCGTCGCTGTGGCCGTCGTCGCCGTCGTCCCAGATCACCACCAGTCCCAGGTCCCGCACCGGCGCGAACATCGCGGCCCGGGTGCCCACCACCGCGCGCACGGCTCCCCGCCGTACGGCGAGCCACTCGCGATACCGCCGCTCCTGCCCGGCGTCGGCGGTCAGCACCGCGTGCTGCCCCTCCCCGAGCAGTGCGGTCAGGGCCGCGTCCACGCGCGCGGCAGGCCGCCCGGCCGGTACGACGACCAGCGCGCCGCGGCCGGAGGCGAGCGTGGCCTGCACGGCGCGGGCGATCTCCTCCGCCCACTGGGGACCGGGCAGCGCGGTCCACACGGCTCGCGGGGCGCCGCCCGAGGCGAGGGCGCCGAGGAACTCCGGCCCTCGCCCGTACCGCGCCCAGGTCCCCGGGGCGGGTGCGGCCGGCGGGGGCGGCGGACCGGGCATCACGGCCGCCTCGGCCCGCGCGTGCCGCGGCGGGACCGCCAGCTGGAGCACGTCGGCCAGGCTCCCGGCGTACCGGTCGGCCACGGCGCGGGTCAGGCCCAGCAGCTCCGGGCCGAGCACCGGCTCGGGGGACACGACCTGGGCCAGCGCGGCCAGCGGCCCCGAGTAGTCCGACTCGGGGACGCGCTCGACGACGAACCCGTCGATCAGTCCGCCGCCCTCACGCCGCCCGTCACGCACATTGCGCCCGCCGGCGCCGAACCGCACCCGCACCCGCACCCCGGGCTGAGCGGCCTCGTCCAGCTCCTCCGGCACGGCGTAGTCGAAGTACCGGTCGAGATGCAGCACGCCCTTGTCGACGACGACCCGCGCGACCGGCAACTCCTTGGCGAGGGCGGCCCCCCGCCAGGTCCGCGGCTTCGCCTTGGGCACGTCGGCCTTGCGCACCGCCTCCCGCACCAGCGCGAGCTGCTCGGGCGGCGCCCCGTCCGCGGCCCCGTCCCGCCGCCTGTTCTCGCTGCTCACGCTTGCATTCCTACCAGACCCCACCGACAGTGACGCCCGCCCGAGCCGGGCCGCACCCGAGCACGGGCAGGTCCCGAGCACGGGCAAGCCCCGAACGCAGGCAGGTCCCGGACACGCGAAACCCGGCGCCCCCGAAGGTAACGCCGGGCCTCGACGAGCAGTGCCGTGCCGGGACTACAGCCCCGCCGCCTTCCGCAGCGCGTCCACGCGGTCGGTGCGCTCCCACGTGAAGTCGGGCAGCTCACGGCCGAAGTGGCCGTACGCGGCGGTCTGGGAGTAGATCGGGCGCAGCAGGTCGAGGTCACGGATGATGGCCGCCGGGCGGAGGTCGAAGACCTCGGTGATGGCGGTCTCGATCTTCTCGGCGTCGACCTTGGCGGTGCCGAAGGTCTCGACGAAGAGGCCGACGGGCTCGGCCTTGCCGATCGCGTACGCGACCTGGACCTCGCAGCGGGTGGCGAGGCCCGCCGCGACGACGTTCTTGGCGACCCAGCGCATCGCGTACGCCGCCGAGCGGTCCACCTTGGACGGGTCCTTGCCGGAGAAGGCACCGCCGCCGTGACGGGCCATGCCGCCGTACGTGTCGATGATGATCTTGCGGCCGGTCAGACCCGCGTCGCCCATGGGGCCGCCGATCTCGAAGCGGCCGGTGGGGTTCACCAGGAGGCGGTAGCCGTCCGTGTCCAGCTTGATGCCGTCGTCGAGGAGGGCCTTCAGCTCCGGCTCCACCACGAACTCGCGGATGTCGGGGGCGAGCAGCGAGTCCAGGTCGATGTCCGACGCGTGCTGCGAGGAGACGACGACCGTGTCCAGACGGACCGCCTTGTCACCGTCGTACTCGATGGTGACCTGGGTCTTGCCGTCCGGGCGCAGGTACGGGATGGTCCCGTTCTTGCGCACCTCGGAGAGGCGGCGGGAGAGGCGGTGCGCGAGGTGGATCGGGAGCGGCATCAGGTTCGGCGTCTCGTCCGTCGCGTACCCGAACATCAGGCCCTGGTCGCCCGCACCCTGCCGGTCCAGCTCGTCGTCGTCACCCTCGACCCGGTTCTCGTACGCCGTGTCGACGCCCTGCGCGATGTCGGGCGACTGCGAGCCGATGGACACGGAGACGCCACAGGACGCACCGTCGAAGCCCTTCTTCGACGAGTCGTAACCGATCTCGAGGATCTTGTCCCGGACCAGCTGGGCGATCGGCGCGTATGCCTTGGTCGTGACCTCGCCGGCCACGTGCACCAGGCCGGTCGTGATCAGCGTCTCCACGGCGACCCGGGACGTCGGGTCCTCGCGCAGAAGCGCATCGAGAATGGTGTCGCTGATCTGGTCAGCGATCTTGTCGGGGTGACCCTCGGTGACGGACTCCGAGGTGAACAGGCGACGGGACACAACGCTCCCTGGGGTTGCAGCGGCTGCTGGCTGATCATTGGCGGACGGGACGGAGGCTGCGCCCGGCGTCGTCCGAGAACAGTTTATCGGTCGCGCTCGCCGACAGGCCCACCCGTCTCGCCTCTCGGGAGCGCTGTGACCTGCGGCACGGGCATTCTGCCCAATGCCGATCGCTCTCCGCCAGGGTCGCCACGCCCGAATTCCTGGGGCCCGGCGCGTCGGACGGAGCGAATGAGACAGTCAGCCGAGCCGGCCGGCGACCAGATCCCACACGATCTCGGCCAGCGCTTCCTTGGGGCCGTGGGGCACGGGAGTCTCACTGCCGTCCGCGCCGAGCACCACCGCTTCGTTCTCCTCGGAGCCGAAGGTCTTGCGCTCCCCCACCTCGTTCACCACGAGGAGGTCGCACCCCTTGCGCTCCAGCTTCGTACGGCCATGGGCCAGGACGTCGTCCGTCTCGGCGGCGAAGCCGACGACCACCTGGCCCAAGCGGGCACGGTCGGCCGAGATCTCGGCAAGGATGTCCGGATTGCGGACCAGCACGATGGGGTCCGGTTCCTGCCCGTCCTTCTTCTTGATCTTTCCGGTGGCGTACGTCTCCGGGCGGAAATCGGCCACGGCCGCCGCCATCACCACGGCATCGGCGTCCGGGGCGGCCTTCAGCACCGCCTCGCGCAGCTGTACTGCGGTCCCGACCTGGACGACATCGACGCCCGCCGGGTCCGGCAGCCCGGTGTTCGCGGCGATCAGGGTGACCCGGGCTCCCCGGGCGGCCGCCGTGCGGGCGAGGGCGTACCCCTGCTTGCCGGAGGAGCGGTTGCCGAGGAAGCGGACGGGGTCGAGGGGCTCGCGCGTGCCGCCCGCGCTGACGACGACGTGGCGGCCGGCGAGATCGGGCTCGGTCACGCCTCGTGCGAGCACCCGCCGGCAGACCTCGAAGATCTCCGTCGGGTCGGGCAGCCGCCCCTTGCCGGTGTCGACGCCGGTCAGCCGGCCGACCGCGGGCTCGATCACCAGGGCGCCGCGGCGGCGCAGTGTCGCCACGTTCTCCTGGGTGGCCGGGTGCTCCCACATCTCGGTGTGCATGGCGGGCGCGAAGACGACCGGACAGCGGGCGGTGAGCAGGGTGTTCGTGAGAAGGTCGTCGGCGAGTCCGTGGGCCGCCTTGGCGAGCATGTCGGCCGTCGCGGGAGCCACGATCACCAGGTCGGCCTGCTGCCCGATACGGACGTGCGGGACCTCGTGGACATCCGACCAGACCTCGGTCGAGACGGGGTGACCGGAGAGCGCGGACCAGGTGGCGGCGCCGACGAAGTGCAGCGCCGACTCGGTGGGGACGACCCGCACGTCGTGGCCGGACTCGGTCAGACGGCGCAGCAGCTCACAGGCCTTGTACGCGGCGATCCCGCCGCTGACCCCCAGAACGACCTTCGGCTTGCCCACCGGGCCTCCCCACACTCGACGCACGTACGCGTACGCCCGGATGCGACGGCGTACGACTCCATGACACACCACAGGCCCGACAGTCGCGCCGTCGGGCCTGGATGAAGAGAACGGATGACTAGGTCGCGGGGCCCTCAACGGCCTCGGACGTCAGCAGACCCGCGTTGATCTCGCGCAGGGCGATCGAGAGCGGCTTCTCGTGGACGTGGGTGTCCACGAGTGGACCGACGTACTCGAGGAGGCCCTCGCCGAGCTGCGAGTAGTAAGCGTTGATCTGACGGGCACGCTTGGCCGCGTAGATCACCAGGCTGTACTTCGAGTCGGTGGCCTCGAGGAGCTCGTCGATCGGAGGGTTGATGATGCCCTCGGGCGCGGTGATGGAAGAGGACACGCTTGGCCTTCCGAAAGGTGGGATGAGATCAGTGAAGATCACACAACGTTCATCAAGGCTAGCAGCTCGCGGGCCACGTCCTCGACCGACGTGTTGACCAGGGTGACGTCGAACTCCGACTCGGCCGCCAGTTCGATCTTGGCCGCCTCCAGGCGGCGCTCGATGACCTCGGGCGGTTCGGTGCCCCGTCCGGTGAGCCTGCGCACCAGCTCCTCCCAGGAGGGAGGGGCCAGGAACACCAGCAGCGCGTCGGACATCGACTCGCGGACCTGCCGGGCGCCCTGGAGGTCGATCTCCAGCAGAACCGCCTCGCCCGCCTCGAGCTTCGCCATGACGGCGGCGCGCGGGGTGCCGTAGCGGTTGCCGGCGAATTCGGCCCATTCGAGGAGTTCGCCGTTGGCGATCAGCTTGTCCATCTCCTCGTCGGTGACGAAGAAGTAGTGGACCCCGTGCTTCTCCCCGGGACGGGGCTTGCGGGTCGTCGCCGACACCGAGAGCCAGACCTCGGGGTGTTCCTTGCGCATATGAGCGACGACCGTGCTCTTGCCGACCCCCGAGGGGCCGGAGAGCACGGTCAGCCGCGAACGTTCACTCATGCAGCGATTATCCAGGTTCTCAGGAGTGCCCGAGAACGTCAGCCGGCAGTGCTGCCGAACTCGCGCTCCAAAGAGGCGATCTGGTTGGAGCCGAGACCCCGCACGCGGCGGCTCTCGGAGATCCCGAGTCGCTCCATGATCTGCTTGGCGCGGACCTTGCCCACGCCGGGGAGCGACTCGAGGAGGGCGGAGACCTTCATCTTGCCGATGACGTCGTTCTCCTGGCCCTGCTTGATGACCTCGTGAAGAGAGGCGCCGGAGTGCTTGAGTCGATTCTTGACCTCGGCCCGCTCCCGGCGAGCCGCGGCGGCCTTTTCGAGCGCGGCTGCGCGCTGTTCAGGGGTAAGGGGCGGAAGAGCCACGCCTACGTCACCTCGGATGTCGATCTGTCGGATACGGACCGGTGAGGAACCTAGTCGCCCCACACCTGGGGAGCTACGAGCAACACGCTTGCCCCTTCTCCCCCACTACCTTGAGGGTCTGGGGGCGCCCCCACTCGACGGAGACTAGCGGGCAAGTCCGCCAGAGTCAGCGAGAACAGCGGAAAAGTCCTGGTCAGCCTCCGCCGAGCCTGGCATTTCAGACATTACGCCCTGGATTTGAGAATGTATTCAGGTTCAAGCGGCTCCGGAGACACTCCTCGCAGGTCCACCGGGACACCGCAGGAGGCCTACGGGCAGCCTCAGCGGGTCGCCACGGCGGCCCTGATCTCCTCCGCGAAGCGGTCCGCGGACACGCGCAGCGCCACGACATCGGGCCCGTGCCGCAGCACACCCCGGCTGACGTTCGGCACGACATTGCGCACCGCCGGACCGAAGACACCCGGGAGATCGGCCGGCGTGGCGCCCTGGGCGCCGATGCCGGGCGCGAGCAGCGGACCGTTGACGTCCAGGTCGTACGAGGAGAGATCACCGAGGGTGGCACCGACGACGGCCCCGAAGGAGCCCAGGGGCGTCTCGCCCGCGTTCTCGGCGGCGAGATGCGCCAGCACGGTCGCCCCGACGGTCCGGCCGTCCGCGCGGACGGCGTGCTGCACCTCGCCGCCTTCCGGGTTGGAGGTCAGCGCGAGCACGAAGAGCCCGGCGCCGCTCTCGCGCGCCAGCTCCACCGCGGGCTTGAGCGATCCGTAGCCCAGATACGGCGACACCGTGAGCGCGTCCGAGAACAGCGGCGCGTCCTTGCGCAGGAAGGTCTCCGCGTACGCGGCCATCGTCGAGCCGATGTCACCGCGCTTGGCGTCCATCACGACCAGCGCGCCGGCCGCCCGCGCCTCTTCGACCGTCTTCTCCAGGACGGCGATCCCGCGCGACCCGAAGCGCTCGAAGAACGCGCTCTGTGGCTTCAGTACGGCGACCCGGCCGGCCAGCGCCTCCACGACCGTGCGGCTGAAGCGCTCCAGACCCGCGATGTCGTCGTTCAGGCCCCAGGCGCTGAGCAGCGAGGCGTGCGGGTCGATCCCGACGCAGAGGGGGCCCCGCTCGTCCATGGCACGGCGCAGCCGCGCACCGAAGGGTTCCAGGCTCATGCGGACTTCCTCACGTCGGCGCCGACCGCGTCGGCGAGGGTGGCATGCGGGCTCGTCCGCAGGCGCGCGGCGAGGCCCTTGTGGAGGGCGCGGCCCCAGAAGGGACCCTCGTAGATGAACGCGCTGTATCCCTGGACCAGCGTGGCGCCGGCCAGGATCCGCTGCCAGGCGTCCTCGGCGTCCTGGATGCCCCCGACGCCCACCAGGGTGATCCGGTCGCCCACGCGCGCGTAGAGGCGGCGCAGCACCTCCAGGGAGCGGGCCTTCAGCGGCGCGCCCGACAGTCCGCCGGTCTCCTTCACCAGGGAGGGTTCGGACTTCAGACCGAGGCCCTCGCGCGCGATGGTGGTGTTCGTGGCGATGATGCCGTCCAGGCCGAGTTCGACGGCGAGGTCGGCGACCGCGTCGACGTCCTCGTCGGCGAGGTCGGGCGCGATCTTGACGAGGAGCGGCACCCGCCGGTCGGTGACCGCGCGGTCCGCGGCCTCGCGGACCGCGCTCAGCAGCGGGCGCAGTGCCTCGGTGGCCTGGAGGTTGCGCAGTCCCGGCGTGTTCGGCGAGGACACGTTGACGACGAGGTAGTCGGCGTGGCGGGCGAGCCGCTCGGTCGACTTCACGTAGTCACCGACGGCCTCCTCCTCGGGAACCACCTTGGTCTTGCCGATGTTGACGCCGACGACGGTCCTGAAGACGGGCGTACGGGCCGCCAGGCGCTCGGCGACGGCCGCGGAGCCCTCGTTGTTGAACCCCATGCGGTTGATCAGCGCGCGGTCCGGCACGAGGCGGAACAGGCGCTTCTTGGGGTTGCCGGGCTGCGGCTCCCCCGTGACCGTGCCGATCTCGATGTGGTCGAAGCCGAGCATCGACATCCCGTCGACGGCGACCGCGTTCTTGTCGAAGCCCGCCGCGAGCCCGAACGGGCCGTGCATGCGCAGCCCGAAGGCCTCGGTGCGCAGCTCCGCGTAACGGGGCGCGAGCGCGGCGGCGACGAAGGTGCGCAGGACCGGGACGCGCGCGGCGAGCCGGATCCAGCGGAAGGCCAGATGGTGGGCCCGCTCGGGGTCCATCCGCTTGAAGACGAGGTTGAAGAAGAGCTTGTACATGGTCATGTCCTCGGAAGAGCCGCACGGGGAGACCCCACCGCGAGGCCTCATGAAGAGGGGGGACACCGTTTTCCGGTGTCCCCCCTCGGCTGCTAGTCGCGGGCCGCGGTCAGATGCTCGGCGTGTTCCTGGAGTGAGCGCACGCCGACGTCGCCGCGGTTGAGCGCGTCGATGCCCTGGACGGCGGCGGCGAGCGCCTGGACCGTCGTCAGGCACGGGACGGACCGGGCCACGGCCGCCGTACGGATCTCGTAGCCGTCGAGGCGGCCGCCGGTGCCGTACGGCGTGTTGACGATGAGGTCGACCTGACCGTCGTGGATGAGCTGGACGATGGTCTTCTCGCCGTTCGGGCCCTCGCCCTCGCTCTGCTTGCGGACGACGACGGCGTTGATGCCGTTGCGCTTGAGCACCTCGGCCGTGCCGGAGGTGGCGAGCAACTCGAAGCCGTGCGCGACGAGTTCACGCGCCGGGAAGATCATCGAGCGCTTGTCACGGTTGGCGACCGAGATGAACGCGCGGCCCTTGGTCGGCAGCGGACCGTAGGCGCCCGCCTGGGACTTGGCGTACGCGGTGCCGAACACCGAGTCGATGCCCATGACTTCACCGGTGGAGCGCATCTCCGGGCCGAGGACGGTGTCCACGCCACGCCCGTGGATGTCGCGGAAGCGCGACCACGGCATGACGGCCTCCTTGACGGAGATCGGCGCGTCGAGCGGCAGCGTGCCGCCGTCGCCGTTCGCCGGCAGCAGCCTCTCGGCCCGCAGTTCGGCGATGGTCGCGCCGAGCGAGATCCGGGCGGCGGCCTTCGCCAGCGGCACCGCGGTCGCCTTCGAGGTGAAGGGGACGGTGCGCGAGGCGCGCGGGTTGGCTTCGAGGACGTACAGGATGTCGCCCGCCATGGCGAACTGGATGTTGATCAGTCCGCGGACCCCGACACCCTTGGCGATGGCCTCCGTCGAGGCGCGCAGGCGCTTGATGTCGAACCCGCCGAGGGTGATCGGCGGCAGCGCGCACGCCGAGTCGCCGGAGTGGATGCCGGCCTCCTCGATGTGCTCCATGACACCGCCGAGGTAGAGCTCCTCGCCGTCGTACAGGGCGTCGACGTCGATCTCGATGGCGTCGTCGAGGAACCGGTCGACCAGGACCGGCCGGGAGGGGCTGATCTCGGTGGACTCGGCGATGTACGACTCCAGGCGGGTCTCGTCGTAGACGATCTCCATGCCGCGGCCGCCGAGGACGTACGACGGCCGGACGAGGACCGGGTAGCCGATCTCGTCGGCGATGGCCTTGGCGCCCGAGAAGGTGGTCGCCGTGCCGTGCTTCGGGGCGGGCAGGCCCGCTTCGGCGAGGACCTGGCCGAAGGCGCCGCGGTCCTCGGCCGCGTGGATGGCCTCGGGCGAGGTGCCCACGACCTTGACGCCGTTGTCCTTCAGCGCCTGCGACAGACCCAGCGGGGTCTGGCCGCCGAGCTGCACGATCACACCGGCGACGGGCCCGGCCAGCGTCTCGGCGTGCACGATCTCCAGCACGTCCTCGAGCGTCAGCGGCTCGAAGTACAGGCGGTCGGAGGTGTCGTAGTCCGTGGAGACGGTCTCGGGGTTGCAGTTGACCATCACGGTCTCGTAGCCCGCTTCGCTCAGCGCGAAGGAGGCGTGGACGCAGGAGTAGTCGAACTCGATGCCCTGGCCGATGCGGTTGGGCCCGGAGCCCAGGATGATGACCGCGGGCTTCTCGCGCGGCGCGACCTCGGTCTCCTCGTCGTAGGAGGAGTAGAAGTACGGCGTCTTTGCCGCGAACTCGGCGGCGCAGGTGTCCACCGTCTTGTAGACCGGGCGCACGCCCAGCGCGTGCCGGACCTCACGGACGACGTCCTCGCGCAGACCGCGGATCTCGGCGATCTGGACGTCGGAGAAGCCGTGCCGCTTGGCCTCGGCGAGCAGTTCCTCGTCGAGCCGGCCGGCCGCGGCCAGCTCGTCCGCGATCTCCTTGATCAGGAAGAGCTGGTCCAGGAACCAGGGGTCGATCTTCGTCGCCTCGAAGACCTCCTCGGGCGTGGCGCCCGCACGGATGGCCTGCATGACGGAGTTGATGCGCCCGTCCGTGGGGCGTGCGGCCTCTTCGAGCAGCTGGGCCTTGTCGCCGGGCTCGCCGACGAACGTGAACTGCGAGCCCTTCTTCTCCAGCGAGCGCAGCGCCTTCTGCAGCGCCTCGGTGAAGTTGCGCCCGATGGCCATCGCCTCGCCGACCGACTTCATGGTGGTCGTGAGCGTCGAGTCGGCCGAGGGGAACTTCTCGAAGGCGAACCGGGGGGCCTTGACGACCACGTAGTCGAGCGTCGGCTCGAAGGACGCGGGCGTCTTCTCCGTGATGTCGTTCGGGATCTCGTCGAGCGTGTAGCCGACGGCGAGCTTGGCCGCGATCTTGGCGATCGGGAAGCCGGTCGCCTTGGAGGCGAGGGCCGACGAGCGCGACACCCGCGGGTTCATCTCGATGACGATGATCCGGCCGTCCTCGGGGTTCACCGCAAACTGGATGTTGCAGCCGCCGGTGTCGACGCCGACCTCACGGATGATCGCGATACCGATGTCCCGCAGGCGCTGGTACTCGCGGTCGGTCAGCGTCATCGAGGGCGCGACGGTGATCGAGTCGCCGGTGTGCACGCCCATCGGGTCGAAGTTCTCGATGGAGCAGACGACTACGACGTTGTCGTTCTTGTCGCGCATCAGCTCCAGCTCGTACTCCTTCCAGCCGAGGATGGACTCCTCCAGGAGCACCTCGGTGGTCGGGGAGAGCGTGAGGCCCTGACCGGCGATCCGGCGCAGCTCCTCCTCGTCGTGCGCGAAGCCGGAGCCGGCGCCGCCCATGGTGAAGGAGGGCCGGACGACGACGGGGTAACCGCCCAGCGTGTCCACGCCCTTGATGACGTCGTCCATGGTGTGGCAGATCACGGACCGGGCGGACTCGCCGTGCCCGATCTTGGCGCGGACGGCCTCGACGACACCCTTGAAGAGGTCGCGGTCCTCGCCCTTGTTGATCGCCTCGACGTTGGCGCCGATCAGCTCGACGCCGTACTTCTCCAGCACCCCCTGCTCGTGCATGGAGATGGCGGTGTTCAGGGCGGTCTGGCCACCGAGGGTGGGCAGCAGGGCGTCCGGCCGCTCCTTGGCGATGATCTTCTCGACGAACTCCGGGGTGATCGGCTCGACGTACGTGGCGTCGGCGATCTCCGGGTCGGTCATGATCGTCGCCGGGTTGGAGTTGACCAGGATGACCCTGAGGCCCTCGGCGCGCAGGATGCGGCACGCCTGGGTGCCGGAGTAGTCGAACTCGGCGGCCTGGCCGATGACGATCGGGCCGGAGCCGATGACCAGGACGGACTGGATATCGGTGCGCTTAGGCACGCTGGCCCTCCATCAGGGATACGAAGCGGTCGAACAGGTAGGCGGCGTCGTGCGGGCCCGCTGCCGCTTCGGGGTGGTACTGGACGCTGAAGGCCGGCTGGTCGAGCAGCTGAAGCCCCTCGACGACCTGGTCGTTCAGGCAGACGTGGGAGACCTCGGCGCGGCCGTAGGGGGTGTCGGACACCGTGTCGAGCGGGGCGTCGACGGCGAAGCCGTGGTTGTGCGCGGTGACCTCGACCTTGCCGGTCGTACGGTCCTGCACCGGCTGGTTGATGCCGCGGTGGCCGTACTTGAGCTTGTACGTGCCGAAGCCGAGGGCGCGGCCGAGGATCTGGTTGCCGAAGCAGATGCCGAAGAGCGGCGTTTTGCGGGCCAGCACTTCCTGCATGACGGCGACCGGGCCGTCGGCGGTCGCCGGGTCACCGGGTCCGTTCGAGAAGAACACGCCGTCGGGGTTCACCGCGAACACGTCCTCGGCCGTGGCCGTGGCGGGCAGTACATGCACCTCGATGCCCCGCTCGGCCATGCGGTGCGGGGTCATGCCCTTGATGCCCAGGTCGACAGCGGCGACGGTGAACTTCTTCTCGCCGATCGCGGGGACGACGTACGTCTCCTTGGTGGCGACCTCGGCGGCGAGGTTCGCGCCCTTCATCTCGGGTGCCTGGCGGACCTCGGTGAGCATCGTGCCCTCGTCGGGCAGCGCGTTGCCGGAGAAGATGCCGACGCGCATGGCACCGCGCTCGCGCAGGTGGCGGGTCAGGGCACGCGTGTCGATGCCGCTGATCCCGACGACACCCTGCGTGCGCAGTTCCTCGTCCAGCGAGCGCCGGGAGCGCCAGTTGGAGGACACGCGCGCGGGATCCCGTACGACATAGCCGGCGACCCAGATCCGCTTCGACTCGGGGTCCTCGTCGTTCACGCCGGTGTTGCCGACGTGCGGGGAGGTCATCACGACGACCTGGCGGTGATACGACGGGTCGGTGAGGGTCTCCTGGTAGCCGGTCATGCCGGTGGAGAACACCGCTTCGCCGAAGGTCTCCCCCACGGCCCCGTAGGCACGGCCGCGGAAGATCCGGCCGTCCTCCAGGACGAGTACGGCGGGAACCTTCGTGGTTCCCCTGGTGGAGGTCGTCATCGTGCGCCTTCCGTCTTGTTGGTCATGCTGTTCAGGGTCTCGACCCACTCGTTGTGCTCGGCCGCGCGGTCCGAGCGGAAGCCGGAGTCGATGAGCTTGTCGCCGAGTGCCCAGGTGACGACGAGCAGACCGCCCTCGGTGAGGACCTTGCCGGCGATGCCCTTGTCGAGCCGGGCCTCGCGCAGGGCGTCCAGCGGCACGAAGAAGTCGGTCGCTCCCGGGCGTACGACATTCAGGCCCGCCTCCGTCAGGGTCAGCTCGACCCGGCTGCGGGTGCCCAGGCCGTGCGCCACGATGCGGTCGAGCCACTGCCCCGCGGTGGTGGAGCCGTGGTAGCGGCCGCTCATGCTCAGTTTCGCCGGGCCGGGGTCGTCCGGCGCGTCGGGCGGCTCGGGCAGGTCGCCCTGGAGCGTGCCGCGCCACTTCCAGCCCTCGCGCATCAGCCAGTAGACGAGCGCGACGAACAGGGCGAGGCCCACGAGCCAGCCGACCCGGGCGGCCCAGTCGGTCACCTCCGCCGACTTCTGTCCGGCGGCCAACACAGTCAGAGATGTCACGCGAGCTTCCCGTCGACGAGCGTGGCCCGGCCCCGGAGCCATGTGTGCGTCACACGCCCCGGCAGCTCGCGGCCCTCGTAGGGAGTATTGCGGCTGCGTGAGGCGAAGCCCGCGGGGTCCACGGCTCCACGGTATTGCGTGTCGAGCAGCGTGAGGTTGGCGGGCTCACCTGCCGAGACGGGACGGCCGTGGCCCTTTGCCCGGCCGATCTCGGCGGGCTTCACGGACATCCGGTCGGCGACACCGGCCCAGTCGAGCAGCCCGGTCTCGACCATCGTCTGCTGGACGACGGAGAGCGCGGTCTCCAGGCCGACCATGCCCATGGCGGCCGCGGCCCACTCGCAGTCCTTGTCCTCGTGCGGGTGCGGGGCGTGGTCGGTGGCGACGATGTCGATCGTGCCGTCGGCGAGCGCCTCGCGCAGGGCCAGCACGTCACGCTCGGTGCGCAGCGGCGGGTTGACCTTGTAGACCGGGTTGTACGTGCGCGCCAGTTCGTCGGTGAGGAGCAGGTGGTGCGGGGTGACCTCGGCGGTGACGTCGATGCCGCGGGACTTGGCCCAGCGCACGATCTCGACGCTGCCGGCGGTCGACAGATGGCAGATGTGCACGCGCGAGCCGACGTGCTCGGCGAGCAGGACGTCCCGGGCGATGATCGATTCCTCGGCCACCGCCGGCCAGCCGCCGAGCCCGAGCTCCGCGGAGACGACGCCCTCGTTCATCTGGGCGCCCTCGGTCAGCCGCGGCTCCTGGGCGTGCTGCGCGACAACGCCGCCGAAGGCCTTCACGTACTCCAGCGCCCGGCGCATGATCACGGCGTCGTCCACGCACTTGCCGTCGTCGGAGAAGACCGTGACGCCGGCCGCGGACTCGTACATGGCGCCCAGTTCGGCGAGCTTCTTGCCCTCGAGCCCGACGGTGACGGCACCGATGGGCTGGACGTCGCAGTACCCGTGCTCCTTGCCCAGCCGCCACACCTGCTCGACGACTCCGGCGGTGTCGGCGACCGGGAAGGTGTTGGCCATGGCGAACACCGACGTGTAGCCACCACTGGCCGCGGCCCGCGTGCCGGTCAGCACGGTCTCGGAGTCCTCACGGCCCGGCTCGCGCAGATGGGTGTGCAGGTCCACGAGCCCCGGCAGCAGCACCTTGCCGTCGGCCTCGACGACCTCGGCGCCCTCGGCGGAGAGGCCGGTGCCGACCGCCTCGATGACCGAGCCGTCGATGAGTACGTCCTGCGGCTCGCCGCCCAGCACCTTCGCACCACGGATAAGGATCTTGCTCATCTGACTTACTTCTCCTCGGTACGGGTGTGGGTGACGGCGGGCTCGTTGCCGCCCAGAAGCAGATAGAGGACCGCCATGCGGATGGAGACGCCGTTCGCCACCTGCTCGATCGCCGTGCAGCGGTCGGAGTCGGCGACCGCCGCGGTGATCTCCATGCCGCGGACCATCGGACCCGGGTGCATCACGATGGCGTGCTCCGGCATCTTCGCCATCCGGTCGCCGTCGAGGCCGTAGCGCCGCGAGTATTCGCGCTCGGTCGGGAAGAAGGCCGCGTTCATGCGCTCGCGCTGGACGCGCAGCAGCATCACGGCGTCGGACTTGGAGAGCGTGCTGTCGAGGTCGTACGAGACCTCGCAGGGCCAGGACTCGATGCCGACCGGCAGCAGGGTCGGCGGGGCCACCAGCGTGACCTGGGCCCCCAGGGTGTGCAGCAGGTCCACGTTGGAACGGGCGACCCGGCTGTGCAGGATGTCGCCGACCAGGGTGATGCGCTTGCCGGCCAGGTCCTGGCCGAGCCCGGCGTCCCGGCCGACGAGCCGGCGCCGCATGGTGAACGCGTCGAGCAGGGCCTGCGTGGGGTGCTGGTGGGTGCCGTCGCCCGCGTTGATGACGGCGGCGTCGATCCAGCCGGAGGTGGCGAGGCGGTACGGGGCGCCGGAGGCGCCGTGCCGGATGACGACGGCGTCCACGCCCATCGCCTCCAGGGTCTGGGCGGTGTCCTTCAGGGACTCGCCCTTGGAGACGCTCGACCCCTTGGCGGTGAAGTTGATGACGTCCGCGGAGAGGCGCTTCTCGGCGGCCTCGAAGGAGATCCGGGTACGCGTCGAGTCCTCGAAGAAGAGGTTGACGACGGTACGGCCGCGCAGGGTCGGCAGTTTCTTGATCGGCCGGTCGGCGACCCGGGCCATTTCCTCGGCGGTGTCGAGGATGAGGACGGCGTCGTCGCGGGTGAGGTCGGCGGCCGAGATGAGATGACGCTGCATCTGTCAGGCTCCGTAAGGCAGTTCAGTACACGGCGGGGGCCCGGGGAAGACCCCGGAGAGGCACAGCGGGCAGGCGGGGCTCCTGGGGCGTACGGCAGTGACGTACGCCGGAGTCCTACTGCTGCTCGCCCGGGGAGGTCCGCTTCGCACCGAGCAGCACGGTGTCGCGACCGTCCTCCTCGGCGAGCTGGACCTTGACCGTCTCCCGCAGCGACGTGGGGAGGTTCTTGCCGACGTAGTCGGCGCGGATGGGCAGTTCGCGGTGGCCGCGGTCGACGAGGACGGCGAGCTGCACCGCGCGGGGGCGCCCGATGTCGTTCAGCCCGTCGAGCGCCGCGCGGATGGTGCGGCCCGAGAAGAGCACGTCGTCGACGAGGACGACCAGGCGGCCGTCGATGCCGTCACCGGGGATCTCGGTGCGGGCCAGCGCACGCGGCGGGTGCATGCGCAGGTCGTCGCGGTACATGGTGATGTCGAGGGAGCCGACCGGGATCTTGCGGCCGGTGATCTCTTCGAGCTTGTCGGCCAGCCGGCGGGCCAGGAAGACGCCGCGGGTCGGAATGCCGAGGAGCACCACGTCGTCGGCGCCCTTGGCGCGCTCGACGATCTCGTGGGCGATGCGGGTCAGCACCCGCGCGATGTCGGGGCCCTCGAGAACGGGCCGGGCATCGGACTCGTACTGCTTCTTGTCGTGCTCGGTGTCCATAAGAAACGGACCTCCTTCTCCGCCTCACGGGACGGATCATTAAAGGACGTCGGAATTGCGCCATCCACGGTACCAGCAAGGCAACGCGCCTGATCACCACCCCCACATCACCCGTTCGGCTGATCCTGGCGAAGTGCCGGTATGGACCATTCGGCTTGACGGGGCAGAGTAACGCTGCGTAACCTCACAGTGAGTCACCAGCCGCGCGGCGGAGCCGCACGTTGATACAGCGTCCGGGGAGCTATATGTCCAGCGAATACGCCAAACAGCTCGGGGCCAAGCTCCGGGCCATCCGCACCCAGCAGGGCCTTTCCCTCCACGGCGTCGAGGAGAAGTCCCAGGGACGCTGGAAGGCCGTCGTGGTCGGTTCGTACGAGCGCGGCGACCGCGCCGTCACCGTACAGCGCCTCGCCGAGCTGGCGGATTTCTACGGGGTCCCCGTGCAGGAGCTGCTGCCGGGCACCACTCCGGGCGGGGCCGCCGAGCCGCCGCCGAAGCTCGTCCTCGACCTGGAGCGGCTGGCCCACGTGCCGGCCGAGAAGGCGGGCCCCCTGCAGCGCTACGCGGCGACGATCCAGTCGCAGCGCGGTGACTACAACGGCAAGGTGCTGTCGATCCGCCAGGACGACCTGCGCACCCTCGCCGTCATCTACGACCAGTCGCCCTCGGTCCTCACCGAGCAGCTGATCAGCTGGGGCGTCCTGGACGCGGACGCGCGTCGCGCGGTCTCGCACGACGAGGGCTGACCCCTTCTCGCACCTCAGCAGAAACGTGCCGCCGGGGTGGCCGGAACATACCGTTCCTGTCTCTTATACAGCGGCGGCAGCGTCACGAAGACCACCAGCGCCAGCTGTACGTCGATCACCAGCAGCGCGACCATGATGCCGAAGAAGGTGACGACGGAGACGAAGGCGGTGACGAGGCCGGTCTGGAGGAAGGACG
>NZ_JBHVXW010000028.1:0-80872 GCF_042881375.1 Streptomyces sp. NPDC058274 | reverse complement strand
GTTCGTGCTCGTGGGGGGGGGTGGGGGGGTCTTGGTGGGTGTGCGGGTGGGGGTGCGGCCCGTGGTCTCTGTTTCCGTCGCCGGGGGCGCGCTGGCCGCCCTCCCCCCCCCCCCCCCCCGCTCCGGGTTGGGGCGTGGACGAGGTCAGACCTCGACGACGACCGGGAGGATCATCGGGCGCCGGCGGTAGTTGTCCGAGACCCACTTGCCCAGCGTGCGGCGGATGAGCTGCTGCATCTGGTGGGGCTCGACGACGCCGTCCTGAGCCGACTTCTCCAGGACCTCTCTGACCTTCGGGATGACGTCGGTGAAGGCCGAGTCCTCGATGCCGGAGCCTCGTGCCTGGATGTGCGGGCCGCCGGTGATCTTGCCGGTGCTGGAGTCCATCACCACGAAGACCGAGATGATGCCCTCGTCACCGAGGATCCGGCGGTCCTTCAGCGCGGGCTCGCCCACGTCACCGACCGAGAGGCCGTCGACGTACACGTATCCCGCCTGGACCTTGCCGGAGATCTTGGCCTTGCCCCCGATGAGGTCGACGACGACGCCGTCCTCGGCGATCACGATGCGGTCGTGCGGGACACCCGTGAGGGCGCCCAGCTCGGCGTTGGCCCGTAGGTGGCGCCATTCGCCGTGGACCGGCATCAGGTTCTTCGGCTTGCAGATGTTGTAGAAGTACAGCAGCTCGCCCGCGGAGGCGTGGCCGGAGACGTGCACCTTGGCGTTGCCCTTGTGGACGACGTTGGCGCCCCAGCGGGTCAGGCCGTTGATGACGCGGTAGACCGCGTTCTCGTTGCCCGGGATGAGCGACGACGCCAGGATCACCGTGTCGCCCTGGACGATGCGGATCTGGTGGTCGCGGTTGGCCATGCGGGACAGTGCGGCCATCGGCTCGCCCTGGGAACCCGTGCAGACCAGCACGATCTGGCTGTCCGGCAGGTCGTCGAGCGTCTTGACGTCGACAACGAGGCCTGGTGGGACCTTCAGATAGCCGAGGTCTCGCGCGATGCCCATGTTGCGGACCATCGAGCGGCCGACGAAGGCGACTCTGCGGCCGTTCTCGTGGGCCGCGTCCAGGATCTGCTGGATGCGGTGCACGTGGCTGGCGAAGCTCGCCACGATGATCCGCTTGCGGGCGCCGGCGAAGACCTGGCGCAGCACGTTCGAGATGTCGCGCTCGGGCGGGACGAATCCCGGGACCTCGGCGTTCGTGGAGTCCGAGAGAAGGAGGTCGATGCCTTCCTCGCTCAGACGTGCGAACGCGTGCAGGTCCGTGAGACGGCCGTCCAGCGGAAGCTGGTCCATCTTGAAGTCGCCGGTGTGGACCACCATGCCCGCGGGAGTGCGGATGGCGACGGCGAGCGCGTCCGGGATGGAGTGGTTGACCGCGACGAACTCGCAGTCGAAGGGGCCGATGCGCTCGCGGTGGCCCTCGGCGACCTCGAGCGTGTACGGGCGGATGCGGTGCTCCTGGAGCTTCGCCTCGATCAGGGCGAGGGTCAGCTTGGAGCCGATCAGCGGGATGTCCGGCTTCTCCCGCAGGAGGTAGGGGACACCGCCGATGTGATCCTCGTGCCCATGCGTGAGCACGATGCCCTCGATGTCGTCGAGGCGGTCCCTGATGGACGTGAAGTCCGGCAGGATCAGGTCGATTCCGGGCTGCTCCTCCTCGGGGAAGAGCACGCCGCAGTCGACGATCAGGAGGCGGCCGCCGTACTCGAAGACCGTCATGTTCCGGCCGATTTCACCGAGGCCGCCGAGCGGGGTGACCCGCAGGCCGCCCTTCGGGAGGACCGGCGGGGCGCCGAGTTCAGGATGCGGATGACTCAAAAGACTCTCCTCACCACGCGCGCCACGTACCTGGCAAGGCACGTGGCGCGCGTGACGTTCGTGCAGTAGCAGTTGTCTGTGTGGTGCAGGCTCTGTGGCCTGCTGGTCGTGCGTATTCAGTTATGAAGTCTGTGGTTAGAGCTGTACCCCGCCGGCGGCAAGATCGATCTTGAGCTGAGCGGTCTCCTCGGCCGAAAGTTCGACCATCGGGGCGCGCAGCGGTCCGGCGGGCAGGCCCTGGAGGGTGAGGGCGGCCTTGGTCGTCATGACGCCCTGGGTGCGGAACATGCCGGTGAAGACCGGAAGCAGCTTCTGGTGGATCTCGGTGGCCTTCTGGACGTCGCCCGAAAGGTACGCGTTGAGCAGCTCGCGCAGCTCCGGGGTGACGACGTGGCCGACGACGGAGACGAAGCCGACCGCGCCCACGGAGAGCAGCGGCAGGTTCAGCATGTCGTCGCCGGAGTACCAGGCGAGACCGGAGCGTGCGATGGCCCAGCTGGCGCGGCCGAGGTCGCCCTTGGCGTCCTTGTTGGCGACGATCCGGGGGTGCTCGGCGAGCCGGACGATCGTCTCGGTGTTGATCGGTACGCCGCTGCGGCCGGGGATGTCGTAGAGCATGACCGGCAGTTCCGTCGCGTCGGCGATGGCCCTGAAGTGCCGGTACAGGCCCTCCTGCGGGGGCTTGTTGTAGTACGGCGTGACGGTCAGCAGGCCGTGCGCGCCGGCCTGCTCCGCCGCGCGGGCCAGCTCGATGCTGTGCTGCGTGTCGTTCGTGCCGACGCCCGCCACGACGTGGGCGCGGTCGCCGACCGCCGCGACCACGGCTCGTACGAGATCCGCTTTCTCCGCGTTGCTGGTGGTCGGGGACTCGCCGGTGGTGCCGTTGATGATCAGGCCGTCGTTGCCTGCGTCCACCAGGTGGGCGGCGAGCCGCTGCGCGCCGTCGAGGTCGAGTGCGCCGTCCGCCGCGAAGGGCGTGACCATAGCGGTGAGGACCCGCCCGAAGGGGGTCTGCGGAGTGGAGGTCGGAGCCATGGGTAACACGCTACTCGCTGCTCCATGCCTGGTCTGCCCTCGGGGGACGCGACAAGTCGTGACAAATGTGGAGCCCGGCACTGCCTGCTCGGGGGTTCAAGCAGTGCCGGGTCCGTTTGATCAGGCTAGATGAACTTCTCGAAATGCCGCAATACGGACACTTCGCTCGGCTGATCCGCACATCTGTGCCGGACGGGGTGTGAAAGCGCGTTACGGCGCCACGCGCCCGTTGGCATTGAAGGCCGCGTACGTGAGCGGCATGAGCTTGGCCCACTCCGCCTCCATCAGCTCTCCGACCATCTCGATCTCCCGCTGCGGGAAGGACGGGACCTTGGCGAGTTCGTGCTGTGTGCGCAGGCCGAGGAAGTGCATCAGCGAGCGTGCGTTGCACGTGGCGTACATCGACGAGAAAAGTCCGACCGGCAGGACCGCACGGGCTACCTCGCGGGCCACACCGGCCGCCAGCATCTCCTGATAGGCCTCGTACGCCTGTCGGTAGGAGTCCTCCATCACACGGCCCGTGAGCTCCTGCTGGGCCTGGGTGCCCTCCACGAAGACGTACTTGCCCGGGCGGCCCTCCTGGACCAGCTTGCGGGACGCGTCCGGGACGTAGAAGACCGGCTGGAGCTCCCTGTACCTGCCCGATTCCTCGTTGTACGACCAGCCCACGCGGTGCCGCATGAACTCGCGGAAGACGAAGATCGGGGCGCTGATGAAGAACGTCATCGAGTTGTGCTCGAAGGGGCTGCCGTGCCGGTCCCGCATCAGGTAGTTCAGCAGGCCCTTGGAGCGCTCCGGGTCCTTTTTCAGCTCGTCCAGCGACTGCTCACCGACGGTCGAGACGCGGGCGGCGAACAGCACGTCCGAGTCGGAAGCGGTGTGCTTGACCAGCTCGACGGTGACTTCGCTGCGGAAGCTGGGCTTGAGGTCGTCGGCGGGGGTGTCGGTCACGGTGGAGAGGGTCCTTCCCATCACAGGCTCGGGCGGCGCCCACTCTACGGCCCGGCACCGACAACGGGGCGTTCGGTGCCGGGCCGCGACATTCGGCGGCGAACTTCTGCGAATTCGGTGAAACAGGGCACCTCTTGGGCCTTTCGCTCGTCTGTATTGATGACGGCGTCCCGTTCGGGTCCCCGGGCCCGAGCGAGCCGCTCGATCCGTTCCCTTCCAGCCTCCAGAGGAGAAGCACCGCCCATGTTCCGTCGGCGCGAGCCCGTCCCGTTCGCCTTCATCGCCGAAGCCGACAAGTTCCGCAGCAATGTCGCTCCCCCGCCCCGTCGGCGTGCCTCCGCCGGACAGATAGCCGGGCGCTGGCTCATGGGTCTCACCGTGGTCGCCGGCATCGTGGGCGCCCTGCTCGTCGGGACACCCGCCCTGTCCCAGGACCAGTCCCCCACGACGACACAGCACTCAGAGGCGTCGAACGGCCGCTGACGCCTCCCCGCCGCCGCAATGGCGCGGGAGGTACCCCTCTGGCCCCCCAAGGGTGGTGGGCGGGGACCCGGCTCGATAGCCTCACCGGGCACAGCCCGTGCTGGATTGAGTGAGGATCAGTCGTGCCCCTGCCCTTCCTGACGGCGGACCGCGCTTTTGACGAGGCGGCCGACGATCTCGCGCTGCCGTTCGACGACCGCGACCACTGGCGGCGGCCCTACCGGCCCGGGCCGTGGCGGGTGGGCGCGGCCGCGCTCGTCCTGCTGCTCGCCTCGTTCGTCCTCTTCGCCGCCGTGATCATTGCCGTCGCCGGGGCGCTGCCCGGCGGCGCGATCACGTTCGGCGGGGCGGTGCTCGTCATACTGTGCGCACTGCGCCTGCTGCGCGTGGGCGTCTGGGTGAGCGCCCACGGGCTGCGCCGGGTGAGTTTCTTCCGCACGGGCACGACGCCCTGGGCACAGGTCGCCGCGGTGCGCACGGTCCAGCAGCCGGTGCGCTGGCTCGGGCTGCCGCGCACGGTGCAGGGGCAGGCCCTGGTCCTCGTACGCGCGGATCGTGCGCCCGACGACCTGACGCCGCTGCTCACCACGCACAACGCCGACTTCCTGGCGCGTATGGAGGCCTTCGACCGGGCGGCCGACTCCGTCGAGGTGTGGGCCGACGAGTACCGGCGGGTGTAGGCAGAACCCACGACACGACGAAGGGGCCGGTCCGCTCATCGCGGACCGGCCCCTTTCGTGCGACTCCTGTGGGTCGTAGGGCGGTCAGGCCTCTACGGTCCTTCCCTCGCGCAGGGCGATCGCGCGCTGCATCGCCTTGCGGGCGCGCGGGGTGTCCCGCGCGTCGTGGTACGCGATAGCGAGCCGGAACCAGCTGCGCCAGTCGTCCGGGGAGTCCTCGGTCTCGGCCTTGCGCCTGGCGAAGACCTCGTCGGCCGAGTCCCGGTCGATGCGGCCGCCGGCGGTGCGCTTCAACTCGTCGACGGGCAGGCCGCCTTCGGCGTCCAGTTCGGCGGCGAGGCGGTTGGCCTTCTGGACGAACTGGGTGTTCTTCCAGAGGAACCAGAGACCGATGACGGGCAGGATCAGCACCGCGACACCGAACGGGACGGTGATCAGGGTGCCGTTCTGGATGAGCAGCACACCGCGACTGCCGACCAGGACGAAGTAGACGACCAGGACGGCGGCTGTGACGGCGTAGGTGATCTTTGCGCGCATGACGGTCAGCCGAGATCCAGGAAGTGTTCCAGGCCGAAGGTCAGGCCCGGCGTGCTCACCACGCGGCGCACGCCCAGCAGGATGCCCGGCATGAAGCTGCTGTGGTGCAGGGAGTCGTGCCGGACGGTGAGGGTCTCGCCCTCGCCGCCGAGCAGCACCTCCTGGTGGGCGAGCAGACCGCGCAGGCGGACCGAGTGCACCGGGACCCCGTCGACGTCCGCGCCGCGGGCGCCGTCCAGGGCCGTCACCGTGGCGTCGGGCTGCGGGGTGCTGCCCGCGCGCTCCCGGGCCGCGGCGATGAGCTGGGCGGTGCGCGTGGCGGTGCCGCTGGGGGCGTCCACCTTGTTCGGGTGGTGCAGCTCGATGACCTCGACGGACTCGAAGTACGGCGCGGCCACCTCGGCGAACTTCATGGTCAGTACGGCGCCGATGGAGAAGTTCGGGGCGATGAGCACGCCCGTCTCCGGCGACGCGGCCAACGAGGTGTTGAGCTGCGCGAGGCGCTCGTCGGTCCAGCCCGTCGTACCGACCACGGCGTGGATGCCGTGCCGTACGCAGAAGTCGAGGTTGCCCATGACCGAGCCCGGTGTGGTCAGTTCGACCACGACCTGGGCGCCGCCGTCGACCAGCGTCTCCAGCTTGTCGCCCCGGCCGAGCGCGGCCACCAGCTCCAGGTCCTCGGCCGCCTCGACGGCGCGAACCGCCTCGGATCCGATCCGGCCCTTGGCGCCGAGGACCGCCACGCGCAGCTTGCTCATTGCTTGGTTCCTTACGTGAGACGGGTGTTACGCGACCGCATCGCGCAGACGGGACGCCTGCTTGTCCCTGAGCGGGCCGATGACCGACAGCGAGGGCCGCTGCCCCAGGATGTCGTGGGCGACCGAGCGGACCTCGTCCGGGGTGACCGACGCGATCCGGGCCAGCATGTCGTCGACGGACATCTGCTCGCCCCAGCACAGCTCACTCTTGCCGATACGGTTCATCAGCGCGCCGGTGTCCTCGAGGCCGAGGACCGTGGAGCCCTGGAGCTGACCGATGGCGCGGCCGATCTCGTCGTCCGAGAGACCGATCTCGGCGACCTGGTCGAGCTCGTCGCGGCAGATCTTCAGCACGTCGTGGACCTGGTTGGGCCGGCAGCCCGCGTACACACCGAAGAGACCGCAGTCGGCGAAGCCCGAGGTGTACGAGTACACGCTGTAGGCCAGGCCGCGCTTCTCGCGGACCTCCTGGAAGAGGCGGGAGGACATGCCACCGCCGAGGGCGGTGTTCAGGACTCCCAGGGCCCAGCGGCGGTCGTCCGTGCGCGGCAGGCCCGGCATGCCGAGGACCACATGGGCCTGCTCGGTCTTGCGGCCGAGCAGCTCGACGCGGCCCGCGGTGCGCAGGACGCGGCGGCCGTCGCGCGGGGCGACCGGCGAGGCGTCGGGGACCCTGAGGGCGCCCGCCTTCTCGAAGGCGGCGCGCACCTGGCGTACGACCTTGTTGTGGTCGACGTTGCCCGCGCAGGCGACCACAAGGTGCGTCGGGTCGTAGTGCTTCTTGTAGAAGCGGCGGATGCGGTCGGCGCCGAGGGCGTTGACGGTGTCGACCGTGCCGAGGACCGGACGGCCGAGGGGGGTGTCGCCGAGCATCGTGTGCGCGAACAGGTCGTGCACGCAGTCGCCCGGGTCGTCCTCGGTCATCGCGATCTCTTCGAGGATCACACCGCGCTCGGCGTCCACGTCCGCCTGCTCGATCAGCGAGCCGGTGAGCATGTCGCACACGACGTCGATGGCGAGCGGGAGGTCCGTGTCGAGCACCCGTGCGTAGTAGCACGTGTACTCCTTCGCCGTGAAGGCGTTCATCTCGCCGCCGACCGCGTCGATGGCCGAGGAGATGTCCAGGGCGCTGCGCTTGTGCGTGCCCTTGAAGAGGAGGTGCTCCAGATAGTGCGTGGCGCCGTTCAGTGCCGGCGTCTCGTCGCGGGAGCCGACGTTCGCCCAGATACCGAAGGTCGCGGAGCGTACGGAGGGGAGGGTCTCGGTGACGATGCGCAGGCCGCCCGGGAGGGTGGTCTTACGGACCGTACCGATGCCGTTCTGGCCCTTGATGAGGGTTTGGGTACGGCCGACGGCCCGCGCCTCCGAAGAGGTGCGGGCCGTCGCCGTGGAGCTACTGGACGTCACTTGTCGGTGTCGTCCTTCTTCTCGTCCTCGGCGTCTTCGCCCTCGATCACGGGGATCAGGGAGAGCTTGCCGCGGGAGTCGATCTCGGCGATCTCGACCTGGACCTTCTGGCCCACACCGACGACGTCCTCGACGTTCTCCACGCGCTTGCCGCCGGCGAGCTTGCGGATCTGCGAGATGTGCAGCAGACCGTCCTTGCCCGGGAGCAGCGACACGAACGCACCGAAGGTCGTCGTCTTCACGACGGTGCCCAGGTAACGCTCGCCGACCTCCGGCATGGTCGGGTTGGCGATGCCGTTGATCACTGCGCGAGCGGCCTCGGCCTGCGAGCCCTGCGCGGCACCGATGTAGATGGTGCCGTCGTCCTCGATCGTGATGTCGGCGCCGGTGTCCTCCTGGATCTGGTTGATCATCTTGCCCTTGGGGCCGATGACCTCACCGATCTTGTCCACGGGGATCTTGACGGTGATGATCCGCGGGGCGTTCGGGGACATCTCGTCCGGCGTGTCGATCGCTTCCATCATCACGTCGAGGATGTGGAGGCGGGCGTCGCGGGCCTGCTTGAGGGCCGCGGCCAGGACGGAGGCCGGGATGCCGTCCAGCTTGGTGTCCAGCTGGAGGGCGGTCACGAACTCCTTGGTGCCGGCGACCTTGAAGTCCATGTCGCCGAAGGCGTCCTCCGCACCGAGGATGTCGGTGAGGGCGACGTAGTGCGTCTCGCCGTTGATCTCCTGGGAGATCAGGCCCATGGCGATACCGGCGACGGGGGCCTTCAGCGGCACACCGGCGTTCAGCAGCGACATGGTGGAGGCGCAGACCGAGCCCATGGACGTCGAGCCGTTGGAGCCGAGGGCCTCGGACACCTGACGGATCGCGTACGGGAACTCCTCGCGCGTCGGCAGGACCGGCACGATCGCGCGCTCGGCGAGCGCGCCGTGACCGATCTCGCGGCGCTTCGGGGAGCCGACGCGGCCGGTCTCACCGACGGAGTACGGCGGGAAGTTGTAGTTGTGCATGTAGCGCTTGCGGGTCACCGGGGAGAGGGTGTCCAGCTGCTGCTCCATGCGGAGCATGTTGAGGGTGGTGACGCCCAGGATCTGGGTCTCGCCACGCTCGAACAGCGCCGAGCCGTGCACGCGCGGGATGGCCTCGACCTCGGCGGCGAGCGTACGGATGTCCGTGACGCCGCGGCCGTCGATGCGGACCTTGTCCTTGATGACGCGCTCGCGCACCAGGGACTTGGTCAGCGAGCGGTACGCGGCGGAGATCTCCTTCTCGCGGCCCTCGAACTGCGGGAGCAGCTTCTCGGCGGCGATCTCCTTGATGCGGTCCAGCTCGGTCTCGCGCTCCTGCTTGCCGGCGATGGTGAGCGCCTGGGAGAGCTCGCTCTTGACCGCGGCGGTCAGGGCCTCCAGGACGTCGTCCTGGTAGTCGAGGAAGACCGGGAACTCGCCGGTCGGCTTCGCGGCCTTGGCGGCGAGGTCGGCCTGGGCCTTGCAGAGCACCTTGATGAAGGGCTTCGCGGCGTCCAGACCGGCGGCGACGACCTCCTCGGTCGGCGCCTCGGCGCCGCCCTGGACCAGCGTGATCGTCTTGTCGGTGGCCTCGGCCTCGACCATCATGATCGCGACGTCGCCGTCCTCCAGGACGCGACCGGCGACGACCATGTCGAAGACGGCGTCCTCGAGCTCGGTGTGCGTCGGGAACGCGACCCACTGGCCGTTGATCAGCGCGACGCGGACGCCGCCGATCGGGCCAGAGAAGGGCAGACCGGCCAGCTGCGTGGACGCGGACGCGGCGTTGATCGCCACGACGTCGTACAGGTGGTCGGGGTTGAGCGCCATGATCGTGGCGACGACCTGGATCTCGTTGCGCAGGCCCTTCTTGAAGGACGGGCGCAGCGGGCGGTCGATCAGCCGACAGGTGAGGATGGCGTCCTCGGAGGGACGGCCCTCACGGCGGAAGAAGCTGCCGGGGATCTTGCCGGCGGCGTACATCCGCTCCTCGACGTCCACCGTGAGGGGGAAGAAGTCGAGATTTTCCTTGGGCTTCTTGGAGGCGGTGGTGGCCGACAGCACCATGGTGTCGTCGTCCAGGTACGCGACGGCGGAGCCGGCGGCCTGCCTGGCCAGCCTGCCCGTCTCGAAGCGGATGGTGCGGGTGCCGAAGGAACCGTTGTCGATAACGGCCTCGGCGTAGTGGGTCTCGTTCTCCACTAGCGTTTTCTCCGATACTTGTCGTCTTTCGTCCCTTCTGCCCGTATGGCAGGGGGACGGTGGCGGAGAAGCGCTCCGTCTGGTGCGGGCCGGTCTTCGATCGAAGCTCCCGGCGGTGTCTTCCCCCGGGGGCCACTACCGAGGACCGGCGGCGGCGCGGTGCGCTTCTCCTCGTTCGTGTGTGATGGCGCATACCCGGTGCGGGTAGGCGGTATCACGCTGTGTCGTACGTAATGCGTTGTGCTACCACACTACAAAGGGGCGGTGACACTCCGCACGTACAGCAAAGGGAGCGGCCCCCTAGAAGTGGGAACCGCTCCCTTCACGGCGTCTTACTTGGCGCCCGCCGCGCCGCGACGGATGCCCAGGCGGTCGACCAGCGCACGGAAGCGCTGGATGTCCTTCTTGGCAAGGTACTGCAGCAGACGGCGGCGCTGACCGACCAGGATCAGCAGACCACGGCGGGAGTGGTGGTCGTGCTTGTGGGTCTTGAGGTGCTCGGTCAGGTCCGAGATCCGGCGCGACAGCATGGCGACCTGGACCTCGGGAGAGCCGGTGTCGCCCTCCTTCTGACCGAACTCGGTGATGAGCTGCTTCTTCGTAGCGGCGTCGAGCGGCACGCGTACTCCTCGTAGTCTTCTGATGGCCACCGAGTGCCCCTGGTCCACTTCTCAGGGGAGCTTCCGTAACTCGGGAGGCGGGGATCCGCTGGGCGCGACCTCCAGAGGGGTGCTCCGGGGGTGCGTACACAAACGGCCGTTACACAGCGTACCAGGTTGAGGGAGGCGCTCTGCCTGGCCATCCGGGCTGTCAGCCGCCGGACTCGAACCCGTCGGCCAGCCACAAGCCCTCCCCGTCGGCGTCCGCGCTCGGTGGCGCATCGACACCAGTGGCGGCAAAGAAGATGCGGCCGGCCTCGTAGCGGACGTCCAGGCTGTCGAAGGATGCCATGCCGTCGGTACCGAAGAGCAGGAGCAGTGTCTCCTTGCCCGTCGGGGGATCGATGCTGACGGCGGCGCTGGGTGCGTACCTGGAGAAGGACTCCCGATAGGCGATGAGCTTGTCGCCACTCATCCGTACGGGGTACATGGGGCGGCCGGCCCTGGCGTCGAACTTCCGAACACTCTTGCCGGTGCCCAGATCGAAGGCGACGATCTCGTTGGCCACCTGCGTGCTTCCCGCGTCGTGGTCCCGCCCGCGAGTGGCGACGTACAACTGACGGTCCCCGACCACTACGCCGTCGCAGGTCTCGACCGGGCCGGTGACGTCGATCCCGTCTCCGCACTTGGTGACGTACCTCTGGCTGGGTACCGGGACCGAGGCACGGAGCTTCCCCTGGTCACTGAGGGAGATCAGGTCGCTGATCTCGAAGTCGCCCGCGGTGACGGCAATCACGACGGGGGACGAGGAGACCAGGCGGACATCCTTGATCCCGGGAGCCACGTCATACGTCCACAGCGGCTTTCCGGTCCTGGGGTTCGTCCCCTCCACGCGGAAACGTCGGTTGGCCGCGTTCCCGCACTTGACGAGGCGCACGAGGGCCTCACCCCCGGCGTACCCACTGTCCCCGCAGACGGAGCCGGCCTTGTGGGACCAGAGCTGTTTCCCGTCGGCCATGGCGTACGCCGCCGAGCCGTCCCGCCAAGCGGCGATCACCCTTCCGCGCGTCATCGTCACGCTGACCGGCACGAGTTCCGTCTCGGGCAGCTCGACATGCCACAACCGCTTGCCCGTATCGACGTCGAACATCGCGATCCCGTTGCACGGTCCGCTCATGGCCACACCGCTCGGGTCGTTCTCGGTGGGCTCGCCGGAGAAGGCCACGGCGGTACGACCGTCCACGGTGACGTGCGGGGTCGCGGCGCAGACACTGCCGGGGAAGCCCAGTTCCCACGTCTTGCGATCGGTGGAGATCCGGTAGCCCGTAATGCGGTTGCCCAGGGTCTTCGCGAAGGTCTTGCCGGTCGCCCAGGTGCCTGTCGCGTCAAGGCTCTGGCCGGCTTTGACGCCCTTGGCACGATGCGTGACCGCTATCGCCCCTTCCGGGGTCGCCGGGCGGCGCTCAACCGTCTCCCGGATGTCGTCCGGAGCCTGTGCCGGAGCCGGCCCGTGGTCGGCGGGGGCGTCGTACGACACGGCCCACACGCCTGCGCACAGCACCGCGATCGCGGCTGCCGTGGCGCCGAGGACGAGCACCCTGCGGCGCTTCCTGCGGTTCTCGACCACCAGGGTGGACTCGGTGTAGACGGACGGTGGTGGGCCGAAACTCACGGACGGGACCTTTCTGCTCGGCCGGGCGCGGGCGTGTACAGGTGACGAAGCTGTCGCTCTTCGTTAGGGGCATTCATCAGCAAACACCTGACCAGGGGGAACGGCGGCAAGTAGGGTGCTTGCTCAGCTTGGACAGGACAGACGGAGGGACCGGAATCGCCATGGCCGACACCAAGGACGAGGGCATCGCGGCACGCAAGGAGCGGGAGAAGGACGAGCTCTACGCCCTCGACATCTCGGATGCCGAGTGGCACAGCGCGCCAGGAACGGAGGCGCAGGAGGAGCGGGTCGAGATCGCGTACCTCCCCGGCGGAGCCGTCGCCATGCGCTCGTCCCTGGACCCGGATACGGTCCTGCGCTATACGGAGGCGGAATGGAACGCCTTTGTCCTCGGCGCGCGGGACGGGGAGTTCGATCTGGAGGCGGCGCCGCCGAGCGGGGGGCCCGCAGGGGGGTGAGCGGAGGGCCGCCCGGGGACGGCACCCCGCGCATACCGGCCCTCATCGACTCCCTGTGCGTGGCCTGATCCGACCGACAGCCGATGGTCCGGCTGCTCCTACCCGCGCCTGTGGTCACGGCAGGGCCCGCTCGGCAGCTAGCTGGTCATCGCCCGCGCCTGCCCGTACACGTCGAAGACGGCCAGGGCCAGCGGGACCAACGTGAGCAGGACGAAACTCTCGGCGATCTCGAGGAAGCGTCCCCAGAAGGGGGTGAGACCGCGTCGCGGAGTGATCAGGCCGATCGCGGTGACCAGGGCAGTGGCCGCGGCGACCGCCGTCACGAGCCAGACACTGCGGATGTCGAGGGCGGCACTGTCGCCCTGGAAAGCGTCGCGCCAGTACTCCAGGGGCGGGTTCAGGGCGAGTCCGAGGCCGAGGAAAACAAGGGCGGCGAGGCCCGCGGCCAGCGTGGCACCGACCTGCGCCGTGTAGCGGAACAGGTGGGCGCGCATCAGCATCGCGGTTCCGGTCGCGAGGGCGAGGAGCTGCGCCCATGCGTTGCTGGAGAAGCCGAGGACGACCGACGAGCCCACGGAAACGAGCGCGCAGCCGCCGACGAGACCGACCAGGAGTTCATGGCCGCGGCGAGCCCTGGCGGCGATGCGCTCCGCATCGACGGGCTCCTGCGAGGAAGGCTCACTCGCGCCGTAACCCCCGCGGGAGGGATTGGGGGGTTCGAAGCCGATGGGCAACCGTGCGAAGCGCATGGACAGGCCCGGCAGGAAGGCGAGGGCACACACGGAGAGCGGGGCACAGACGGCCGCCGTCTCCATTGCCCGCAGGTCCGTGAGGATTGCGATGAACGTGGTGACCAGGCCGATCGCGGAGGCGAAGACGAAGGCCACGAACGGTCCGTCGCCGCCGGGCGAAATCAGCGTGATCACGACGGAGGCGACCAGGACCGCCGCACAGGCAAGCAGGAACTGGAGCCTTCCGATGCCCTGCCCCTCGGACAGCGGCAACAGTCCGGATCCCGCCACGGCAACGTTCGGCAGAGCGCCCAGGCCCAGCGCGACCGCGGAGCCCCGGTCGTCATACACGCGTGCGCGCACGCAGGCGATGGTCGTCAGAAGGACGCCGGTGACGCCGGCCAGGATGCCCTGGAGGCTGTTCATGTCGTGGCGGATCTGGGAGCTCCAGGCCACGAAGGCAAGCAGCGCGGGCAGGATGCCGCCCCCGACAAGGCCGGCAGCACGCGTGAGTTCGCCGTTCCAGAGGGCACGGTCACGAGTGACGGCGGAGGCCACCGCCTCGGACACATCGTCGAAGACAGCGGGCGGCAGCGATTCGGAGAACGGACGCAGAGTCAGCAGCTCTCCGTCGAGGATGCGCTGCGCCGTGAAGGACCGGGCGCCGTCGAGTACCGTGCCGTCACGGCGGACGAGGTGGTAGCCGACAGGCGCGCCCTCGGCCAGGCCCTGCTGCGAAAGCCGCAGGATCTCCGGGTACAGGTCTGCGACCGGCACATCGTCCGGCAGGGCCACGTCGATACGACTGTCGGGCGCCACGATGGTGACTCGGCAGAAGCCGAATCCCATGCCCGCCGCGGAAGGGGCTCCGGTGCCCGGTCCGCCGGTCGCGCCGGCCGGCGCGGAGGTCGTCGTGCTCACCTGCTGTTCCCCCTCGTCGGTGCTGAGCGGCTGCAGGGCCGCCGTGCACATGTCCGCCCGTAAAGATCCTGTGCAGATTGCGCCGCACTGCCTGTGACGCCGGTCAGTCACGCCGTCACGCCCGGAATTCACGGGAGATGCTTGATTCGATGCGTGCTGATTGTCCGGTTTTCCCGGAACGATTCGCAACTGCTCACGCGTCTCTCGGGCACCCTACCGCCCACCGGAGTCAGTGGTTGTCAGTAGGATCACGCTGCGCGATCGACGTCCGCCCGGCACGGGGCGGCGGACGAAATAACTCGATCCGGCAAGGGAATTGGTGCGTAGTGAGCCACATCGTCGTCAAGCGCCCTGCGCGGGCACTGCCGAAGGACGTGCCCGCGGACGAGGTCGTACTGCAGCCGCCCCCGGAGCTTCCGCGGGGGCAGCAGGAGGGTGCTCTGATGCAGCTGCTGCCCATGCTCGGCATGGGCGGATCTGTGGTGTTCTTCTTCAACCCCTCGTCTCCACCCTTCATGAAGATCATGGGAATGGTGATGGTGGCCTCCACCATCGCCATGGGCATTTCGATGCTGGTCCGCTACCGACGCGGTAATCAGGGGCAGTTGGCCGACATGCGCCGCGACTATCTGCGCTACCTGTCGCAGACTCGGCGTACGGCTCTGGAGACCGCGAAGGCGCAGCGCGACGCTCAGTACTACCTCCACCCTTCACCGGAGCAACTGTGGGCGCTGGTCGCTGAAGGCAGCCGGGTGTGGGAGCGGCGCAGCAGCGACGAGGACTTCGGGCAGGTGCGCGTGGGCCTGGGTCCGCAGGGCCTGGCCACTCCGCTGATCCCGCCGCAGACCGCACCGGTGGACGAGTTGGAGCCGCTGACCGCCGGCGCCATGCAGCGCTTCCTGGCCACGCACAGCACCCTCGAGGACCTGCCGATGGCGGTCTCGCTGCGCGCCTTCTATCACGTGACGGTCAGCGGTGAGCCGGACATCGTGCGGGGGACCGCCCGGGCCATCGCTGCCTCCCTGGCCTCTATGCACTCCCCCGAAGACCTGGTCATCGCCGTTGCCACCGGACGCCAGTCCGCGCCGGCGTGGGAATGGACCAAGTGGCTGCCGCACACGCAGGCGCCGGGGGTTACGGACGGCGCAGGCAGTATCCGTCTGATCGCGACCGACGCGGTGGAGCTGGAGGACCTGCTCGACACCCGTCTCCAGGGCCGTCCGCGCTTCCACCCCGCCGGATCGCCGGTTCCCGAACATGCGCACCTGGTTGTCGTGCTCGACGGCGTCTCCCTTCCTCCCACGTCTCTTCTGGCCAGCCCCGAGGGCCTGCAGGGCGTGACGATCCTCGAGGTTGTTCCCGGCAACCTGAGCATCGGGCGGGGCGACCTCTCCGTCATCGTGCAGCCCAGGGAACTCCGCCTCGAATCGGCACACGGCATGGTCTACGAGGGCACGCCGGACGATCTGTCGTACGAGGCGGCGGAAGCACTGGCCCGCCAACTGGCGCCCTTGCGCATGGCGTCGGGCGGAGACAATGACGAACCGCTGCTCGCCAATCTCGAGTTCACGGATCTGCTGAACCTGGGCGACGCCGCTTCCGTCGACCCGAAGCGGACGTGGCGGCCCCGTTCGCAGTCCGAGCGGCTGCGCGTGCCCATCGGCCTCGGTGAGGACGGCCGGCCCGTCATGCTCGACCTCAAGGAGGCGGCGCAGGAGGGCATGGGCCCGCACGGTCTGTGCGTCGGTGCGACCGGTTCCGGCAAGTCGGAACTGCTGCGTACGCTGGTCCTGGGCCTCGCTGTGACGCACTCCTCCGAGACGCTGAACTTCGTCCTCGCGGACTTCAAAGGTGGCGCGACCTTCGCGGGCATGGCGCAGATGCCGCACGTCGCGGCCGTCATCACCAACCTCGCGGACGACCTGACTCTCGTCGACCGCATGGGCGACTCGATCCGCGGTGAACTGAACCGTCGCCAGGAGATGCTCCGCGACGCGGGCAACTACGCGAACATCCACGACTACGAAAAGGCCCGGGCGGCCGGTGCCCCCCTCCAGCCGATCCCGTCCCTCGTCCTGGTGATCGACGAGTTCAGCGAACTGCTCACGGCTAAGCCGGACTTCATCGAGATGTTCGTGCAGATCGGCCGCATCGGCCGCTCCCTGGGCGTACACCTGCTGCTTGCGTCGCAGCGCCTGGAGGAGGGCCGCCTGAGGGGGCTCGAGACCTATCTGTCGTACCGAATCGGTCTGCGTACGTTCTCCGCGGCCGAGTCGCGGGCCGCACTCGGTGTCCCGGACGCCTACGAGCTGCCGAACGTTCCCGGTTCCGGTTTCCTGAAATACGGCACGGACGAAATGGTGCGCTTCAAGGCAGCGTACGTCTCCGGGGTGTACCGCTCGAGTTCGCAGCAGGCGGCCGCACTGGGAGGGCCGCTCCCCGTGGACCGCAGGCCTGTGCTGTTCACGGCATCCAAGGTCCCCGTGCAGTACACCCCGGTGCCACAGCAGCGCCCGGAGGCGGCACCCGACGAGCCGGACGACGCCCTCGCCGACACGGTGCTCGACGTCGTCGTGCGACGCCTGGAGGCACAGGGGCCGGCCGCACACCAGGTGTGGCTGCCCCCGCTGGACAGCCCGCCGTCCCTCGACTCACTGCTGCCCGGGCTGACACCGGTGCCGGGCCGGGGCATGACCCAGCCCGGGTACGAGGGCGCGGGCCGCCTCGTCATCCCGGTCGGCATCGTCGACAAGCCGTACGAGCAGCGGCGCGACCCGCTCTGGGCCGACTTCGGCGGTGCGGCCGGCCACATGCAGATCCTCGGCGGCCCGCAGTCCGGCAAGTCGACGCTGCTGCGCTCGATCATCGCGTCGTTCGCGCTCACCCACACCCCGCACGAAGTGCAGTTCTACGGACTGGACTTCGGTGGTGGCGGCCTGTCGGCCGTGGCCGGCCTGCCGCACGTGGGCGGGGTGGCCTCACGCCTCGACCCAGAGAAGGTACGACGTACGGCGGCCGAGGTGTACGGCGTCCTGACCCGGCGTGAGGAGTACTTCCGTTCCACGGGTATTTCCTCGATCGCGGAGTTCCGTGCCCGCCGCATGCGGGGCGACATCTCGGTGACCGACCAGCCCTGGGGCGACGTCTTCCTGGCCATTGACGGCTGGGGCAACTTCCGTGCGGACTACGAGGCACTGGAACCGCTGGTTCTGGACATTGCCGCGCGCGGCCTGGGATACGGCGTCCACGTCATCCTCACCGCGTCGCGCTCCATGGAGGTGCGGGCGAATCTCAAGGACCACCTGATGAATCGCCTGGAACTGCGCCTCGGCGACACCATGGATTCCGAGTTCGACCGCAAGGTCGCCGCCAATGTGCCCACGGGCGTGCCGGGGCGCGGCCAGACGCCTCAGAAGCAGCACTTCATGGCGGCAGTCCCGCGCATCGACGGCCTGTCCTCCGACACGGACATGGCGGAGGCGACGACGGCCCTCACGGCCGAAGTCACCCGTCACTGGCAGCAGCCTGGTGCTCCGGCGGTACGCCTGCTGCCACGCGAGTTCCCGGCGCGCCAACTGCCTCCGGGCGACCGCTTCCCGCATCGCGGTGTCTCCTTCGCCCTGGACGAGGACAACCTCGAGCCGGTGTTCGTGGACTTCGAGCAGGACCCGTTCTTCCTCGTCTTCGGCGAGAGCGAGTCCGGCAAGTCGAATCTGCTGAAACTGCTCATCACGCGCCTCGCCGAGCGCTACGACGGCGACTCGTGCAAGCTGTTCGTGGTCGACAACCGCCGTTCCCTGCTGGGGGTGACCCCGCCCTCGCACCTGGCCGAGTACATCCCGATGTCGAACCAGATGCAGCACCACATGGACGCCCTGGCCGACCTGATGCAGCGCCGCACGCCGACTGCGGACGTCACCGCACAGCAGCTGCGCGACCGCAGTTGGTGGAGCGGACCCACGGTCTACGTGATCATCGACGACTACGACCTGGTGGCCACGTCGAGCGGCAACCCGCTGGCGGCCCTGACGGAACTGCTGCCCTTCGCCCGGGACGTGGGCGTCCGCTTCATCATCGCCCGCTCCACCGCAGGCGCGGGCCGGGCCGGCTACGAGTCCTTCATGCAGCGCATCAAGGAACTCGGGGCGCAGGGTGTGGTTCTCGCGGGTGACCCGACGGAAGGTGATCTGCTGGGTGGCGTGCGTCCACGGGCGATGCCTGCGGGACGGGGCGTGTTCGTGTCCAGGAAGCGGGGAAAGCCGCTGGTTCAGGTGGGGTTTGTCCCGGATGGAGATGCGTGACGAGCACACGGAGGCCGTCGTCGTGCTCGCTTCGGCGCGCGTGACGCGGTTCGTCACCGCCCGAAAGCGATCTGCGGCCGCGATGCGGACCCGCGAAATGGCGGGTCACCGCCCCAGCGGGCGCGCCCGCAGATGACAGATTTCCCCGTCAAGGGCCGCCGGGCGTTCGCTCTCTACAACATCCGACGGGGCATCAGAACACCGTCAGAGCAGAGACCGCACTGTCGTCCATGATGAAGAAGCGGTTTCCGTCGGCGGCCATGCGGAGGCGGTAGTCGAACATGGGCAGCTCGTACCGCCAAATCCAGTCCCCGTCTGCCGCCTTGGCAGTCTTGACGCCCATCTTGTCCTTGTCCACGTCGTCCGAGTCGATCGACCAGACGCCGCTGCCCTGCAGCACGACGGGGCTCGCGGTGAACGCGGTCTGCTGGCCGGACCACACCTGACTGCCGTCACTCCTGCCAAGACGCCTGGGGTGGAGGCCTCCGGTGGCGTAGACCGCGTGCGCGTTGACCGCAGGCGGGCCCCACTGGTCCCAGTTGACTTCTTCGCGATCGAGCTCCGTGCTCCAGACCGACTCGCCGTCACTGAGCCGACGGGCGTCCAGGGTCTTGCCGTTGAGATACACGGTGTCGCCGTGGACCGCCGGGCGGACGGAGACATCGGCGTGGTCGTGGCGGCTCCATGCCTGGTGGCCGTTGCTCGTGTGCACGGCCAGGACGTTGCCGTCCGAGGTCGGGACGACCAGCGTGCCCCGGCCGGTTACGGCATGCTCCGCCAACTTCTTGCGGAATTCGGCCGGTACGGACGCCGTCCACCGGACCTTCGCGTCGGAGCGGCGGACACTGCGGAGCCGGTCGTCCTTGGTGATGAAGTACACCGCTTCCGCGTCGGCTGCGAGCAGCATCCCGGCTTCGGCCGCCGGGCAAGTCCACTTGGGTTCTCCGGTCGACGCGACGAACGTGTGGAGAGTGCCCTGCTTGTCCGTCCCTACGACCAGCCGATCCGAAAGTGACAGATAGCCGTTCTTCACCACGATGTGGGGTGCGCTCCAGCGCCGCGTGCTGTCTTTGACGTCGTAGGCCGCGATGCCCCCGCTCGCGGCTCCGAGGACGAGGACATCCCGTACGGGCAGCAGTACGGGGGAGTAGATGTCCGCCTCGTCCTCCAGCGACCAGATGGTGGCCGGCGCGCCCAACGTGGTTGAGCTCGCGCGGAGCTGGCTGTCCAGCCTCTCCTTGGGAACGCGCACCGCGGAAGGAATGTCGAAGGGATCGCTCTTGGCCCGGCCGGCGTTGTCCGGCGAAGTGCGTGACCCGAGCCACCAGGCTGTCGTACCGCCCCCGGCCGCGAGTACCACTCCCCCTGCGGCGAGCCCGGTGAGCAGCCGCCGCCGGGTCACGGGCACCGTGCCCTCCGCGAGCTGCGCCGTGACATGCGTGGTCAGCCGGTGGGCGTCGGTCTCGCGCTCCTTGATGGCGTTGGCGAGCGCCCCCTGCCGCCAGATCCGTCCGGCGGCCTTGGGCCCCTCCATGGCCTGCGCGATCTGAGCGGGCGTAGGGCGCACGGCTTGGTCCTTGGCAAGGCAAGGCGCGAGCAGGGCCTTCAACTGCTCTGCCACGCCCTCCAGTTGTGGCTCACCATGCACCACCTCGTACTGCAGTGCCGCCACATGCGCACCGTCGAACGCGCGCCTGCCGCTGGCCGCGTACACGAGTACCGCCCCCAGCGAGAACACGTCCGCGGACGCGGTCACGCGCCTGCCGAGGACCTGCTCAGGAGCGCCGTAGCCGGGAGTGACAGGCACCTGGCCGGTGGTGGTGAGGGTGAGCCCGTGCTCGGGCCGGGCGATGCCGAAGTCGATGACACGCGGCCCCTGAGAGGTGAGCACGATGTTCGGCGGCTTTAGGTCACGATGGATGAAGCCTGCGGCGTGAATGTCGGCGAGGGTACGCGCCAGGGAGACCGCCAGAGCGCGCAGGGCGGACTCGGCAAAAGGACCGTAGGTGTCGACCGCCTGATCGAGGGTGAGCCCCGCGAGGAACTCGGTGGCGATCCATGGCCGCGCGCCCTCGGTCTGCGCACCGAGCACGGCGGCGATCCCCTTGCTCCGCACGGCCTGCGCGGCCTGCGCCTCGCGCACGAAACGCTGGGCGAGGTGGGTGTCATGGGCGAGTTCGGGCCGGAGCACCTTGACTGCGGTGAGGGTGCCGCCGCCGTCCTGGCCCACGTAGACCTTGCCCATGCCGCCCTCGCCGAGGACACCGAGCAGACGGTAGGGGCCGAGGCGGACCGGGTCGCCGGTGCCGAGGGGTTTCATGGTGGGTCTTTCTGCAGGATGGATGACTCAGGCGGTTACTCGAGCGGGTAGGCGGACAGGGAGTCGGCATCCACCGCGAGGACCAGTCGCGCCTGAGCGTCTTCGTAGAACTGCTCACCGCTCGTCTTGTACGTCAGCGCGATGTCGTGCGTCGACAGACTGAGCGCCCGGAGCTGCAGCCCGTTCCTGTAATACGCGTAACGGGTGCCGATGATGGGGCGCCAGCTGGTGTACACGTCGTCCGCCTCGCTGGTCTTCTCGGTCCACAGCACCTTCCCCCCGTCCGCGTCCACCGCGGTGAGCCCGGCGCCCTCTCCGACGGCGTACACCACGCCGGACTTCAGCGTCGGCGGACCGTACCTGCGCCCCGCTCTGGTCGCCCACACCCGTGCTCCGTCGCTCAGCCGGAGTTTCCGGAGCTGGGCGCCGCCGAGGTAGACGTGGCGGTCGTCGGCGGCGATCTCGCTGCGCAGAGGCTCTGGTGCGTCGACGTCGTACGGCTTGTCCCACAGCACAGCGCCGGTCCGGCTGTCACGTACGACAATGCGCACCGTCTTCGCTTCCACCTCCTGAAGTGTCACCAGGCGGCCGCCGACAACTTTCGCGGCGAGGAAGTGCAACCGTTCGCTCTTGTCTGGCCTCTTCGGCAGCGGCTTCGTCCACAACGTCTTGCCGGTCTTGATGTCGACAGCGCGGAGGGTCCAGACCTGAGAAGCCAGGAAGCCGCTCGCCGAGTACGTTCCATTGCCAACGGCCACGTACGCGACGTTGCCGGTGAGGCAGAGAAGCTGGTTGGGCTGAAGCTCGAAGTTGGTGGCCCCGAGACGGGCCGGAGTGGGCTTCACATAGTCCTGACCCTCGTCGTAGACAGCGACCACGACCGGGTGCCCGCTCCCCGAGTAGTCCTCCGACAGCTCGTAGATCCGATCATCCACGACAGCCGTCTGCCACCAGTCCACCGAGGAGGGAACCTGCCGCTTCTCCCTGCCGGTGGACGGGTTCACATATTTCTTGATCGCGTGCAAGGGAAGCACGATGGTCCCGTTGACCGGATAGGGGACGGCCAGACCCCAGTTTTCCATCATCAGGCCGGACCCGGTGAACTGCCACAGCGGATCGAGGTTCCGCGTCTGCTCGGCGCTGCTGTCCGTGTCAGTCCCGTCGTCCTGGTCAGCGCGTCCACGCCACCACCAGACGCCCCCGCCTGCCGCTCCCAGAGCGAGCGCACCGCTGCCGGCCAGGAACCAACGCCGTGACGGCCCTTTGCCGGACGCCGCGGGGGCCGCTGGGGGACCTGTCTCCGCGGCAGGCGCGGGCAGCCGCTGCGGCACCAACCGCCATACGTCGGCAGCCCGCTGCCCGATGTCCGCGAGCAGGGTATCGGGCAAGTGATCCGCGAACTCACCCCTTCCGTCGTGAAGTTCGCCCGCCAGCTCTTCCGTGCTGGGCCGCTCCCCCGGCTCCTTGGCCAGGCACCGGGCGAGCAACGGTACGAGCGAGGCGGGTACGCCGCTGAGGTCCGCCTCCTCATATCGCACCCGGTACAGCAGATCCGCCGCCTGGCCGTGTCCGAACGGGCTGCGACCAGTCGCCGCATAGACCAGCACTCCGGCGAGCGCGAAGACTTCACCGGCCGCGTCGTGGTCCCGCCCTGTCGCCTGCTCCGGCGACATGAAGGCCGGCGTACCGACGGCTGCACCGGTGCTGGTGAGCCGGACGTCCCCGATGGCCCGCGCGATGCCGAAGTCGATGACCTTCGGTCCGTAGGCGGTGACGAGGATGTTGGACGGCTTGAGGTCGCGGTGCACGACGTCCGAGCGGTGCAACTGGCCAAGGGCCGAACACAGGGCGGCACCCAGCGCCCGCACAGACCGCTCTGGCAACGGCCCTCCGGCCTCGACGGCCTCGTCGAGCGCCGGTCCCAGCACGTATTCCGTCGCCAGCCAGGGCGTCTCCGCGAGTGGATCGGCATCCATCACCCGCGCCCCGAAGCGGTCCCCGATGACCCGGGCCGCATCCACTTCGAGCCGAAAACGAGTCCGGGCGGCCGGATCGGTGGCGATGCCGGCCTGCATGGTCTTGAGCGCGACGGTACGCCCACCGGCAGTCCGCGCCGCGTACACGGTGCCCATGCCTCCGCTGCCGAGCCGGGCGATGAGCCGGTACGGGCCAAGGGCTGCGGGGTCGTCGTGAGTGAGGGGAATCGGCATGGAGATTCTTGTCGTCAGTAGCTCTGGTGGGGGACGGCGGGCGGGAACGGTGTCCCGGCCGGAAGCGAGGACGGATGCCCCTGCGCCGGCATCTCCACCTCCGCTGCGAGCACGGACGCCGACTGGTGCGCGATGGCAGCGACGACCCGAGCGGGCAACCAGCCGGGGCCGAGCAGTGCGTCGGCGCGCGAGGCGATGCCAAATCCCGCGGGAACATCCGGTTGCACAGGGCCGCCCGCCAACTCGCCAATGATTTCGGAGAGTTGAGGGCGATGAGCCGGATCCCGGCTCAGGCACCGCGCAACCAGCGAACGCAGTTCGGGCGGGAGTTCGTCCCGTTCCGGCATCGTGTACCCCGTAGCGGCATAGGCGAGCGTCGCACCCAGCGCGTATACGTCGCCCAGCGGACGCGGCTGCCCACCCGCGGCCTGCTCGGGTGGGAGACTGCCGGCATCAAGCCCGGGCACTCCCTGGCGCACGTCGCCATCCTGCGTGGCAGCCCGCACTGCCCCGAAGCACGTCAGCCGGGGGCCGTCAGCCGCGAGCAGCACGGCGGACGGGCACAGCCCGGCATGGGTCAGGTTCTGCCCGTGGATTACGGCAAGGGTCTCGGCCAGCGCGACAGCTAGCGACCGAACGGTTCGCTCGGGCAGTGGACCGCCGTACACCGCGAGGGCGATGGGGAGCGGAAGCGCGGGCACATAGGGACGGGCGCACCACACCTCATGGCCAGGCGCGGCGAGTTCGACAGCCGGGAGCACCCATGGCCCGAGGAGGTAGCGGGAGGAGCCGGCTTCGGCCATGAACCGCTGCGGGTCCATCGTCGCCAGAGGCCTGCTGAGATGGACGGTGCGATCGCCATCGACGCTGCGGGCGATGTACCGATGCTCGGGGACGGGCGTATGCGCCGGGATCCCGATGTCGAGCCGGGTGACGACTGTGTAGGGGCCGATCCGCCTCGTACCTCGCCCGGCATCTTGCACGTGCATCGTCAGCTTTCCTCCTTACGGCTCACACCTGGTCCCTTGTCCTGTCCGCCCCAAGGGCGGGGATGCGGCCCTTGCGGGCACAGCAGCGGGGTGGGCGCCTCCCGCGCGCGCCCACCCCACGACTTCTTCAGGCCGCTCGTTCTACCGGAAGTAGCTGGCGCCCTTCTTGTCACCTTCCATGTAGGTACCACCCGACGTGAAGACGACGTGGCCGATGCCGGTCAGCGCCGTGTGAATGTCGTTGGCTTCCTTGTCCCACTTGTGCAGCTTCTCGTTGAAGGTGCCCTGGGACTCACCCTCCCAGTACTGCAGGCTGCTCACCACCAGCTGCTTGAGCTCCTGCAGGTCCTGCTCAAGGGCCGTCGCCTCGTTGCCGATCTTGGTGGCTGCCACGTCGAGCCCGTCGTAAGTGACGGACAGTCCCTCAGCGTTCTTACCGCCCATTGCTGTTTACCTCGTCTCGCTTGTGTGCCTGATGGATGCCCGGCCGTCCGGCCGATGCCCGACTCAGTAGGAGGTCAGGGGAGACGTCTGGACCGTGGGAGCGCCGTCCTGGATGTCAATCTTGTTGACCGCCGCGCGCACCTCGTCTTCCTTGCTGTCCGTGATGTTGCGCGTCGCAGTCATCGCTTCGATGACATCACCGAGGATCCTGCCGATGTTCTGCAGGGACTCGTTGATCTCGTACTGCTTCTTGTCGAACGCGGCACGGCCGATACCGTGCCACTGGCCCTCAAGGCCGTCGATCACTCCCTGAAGCCCGTGCACGCGCTTCCGGATGCCGTCGTACTTGTCGTACATCTTCTTCTGGAGATCGATGACTTTGGCATCTTCGAGCTTCTGCTTGCTAACCATCGTCAGCCTGCCCTTTCTCTCTCTGCTTCTTGATCCAGCTGTCTCGGCTCATCGCACAGCAACGGTGAGCCTTTTCTCCACGCCCCACCCGACAGCGCATGGCTCGGGTAACTGACGAGGTCACCTGGCGCGTCGTGCTCGTGTCACTGCCACACCTGCGCCCCCGATCACAACCACCGCAGCGGCTGCCCCCAGCGCAATCCACAGCGTGTTGCTGTCGTCCGACGACTCCACGCTTGATCCTGCTGCTGACGTTCCGCCCGTAGAACCCTTTGCAGAACCCTTTTCCGGGGCTTGTGACGAGGCTGATGCAGACGCGGAAGGTGAGGACGACGATGAAGACTTCGATGAGGACTTGGCCAAGAGGTCCCCGCCGTTGTCCTTCGCGAGCGGATCGACATTCGCGGGGCCGGCGTTGTAGTCGGGGTTCTCGAGAACCAGGCGAGGACGGATGAACCCGTAACCGGCGTACTTACTCGGGTTGCTCTTCGCCCACGTGCGGCCGGCCGTGTCGATCAGGGCGCGGGTGACCTGGTTCACCGTCCAGTCAGGATGGGCGGACCAGATCAGTGCGGCAGCGGCTGAGGTGAGGGCGGTCGCGGCACTCGTACCCTGCTCGTCGCAGTACGAGCGGAAGTCGGCATTGCACCAGCCTGGAATCGCCTCACCCGGCGCCGCGAGGTCGACGTAGTTTCCGTATGAGGAGAACTTCGAGACGGTCAAGGACTTGTTGGCTGCTGCGACGCCGATTACGTAGGGGTAGGCGGCGGGATAGTCGATCTGGCCATTCCCGCGACCCGCATTACCCGCTGCGGCGATCATCAGCTTGCCCTTGGAGGCGGCGTACTTGACCGCCTCTTCCTCGTGCGGGCTGACCAGTCCTCCGAACGACATACTGATGATCTTTGCGTCGCTGTCGGCGGCTGCCCTGATCGCCTGCCAGGGCTCGGGGGTCTTCTTCCTTCCCTCCGCGCCGCCCGGAACTCCCTCGAGATCGACTCGATACGGAACGATCTTCGCTCCCGGCGCCAGTCCCTGGAGGCCGCCCCCGCTTCCCGTGCCCGCGATCAACTCGGCCATGGTCGATCCGTGACCGCTGTAGTCGTCTGTGGAACGGTACGCAACGGCCTTGGGGACTTCATCAGCCAGAACTTGTCCCTTCAGAGACGGCGTATTCGGGTTCACCCCGCTGTCGATGACAGCGACATTGACCCCCTTGCCCGTGCTGCCCTTCCACATTGCCGCAGTCTGCATCGGCTCCAAGTACCACTGCTTCGACTGGGCGTCGTACGCGATGGCGCTCGGGGCGAACCCCACACTGACGGCGGCCAGGGCGCCGACGACCGCGCCCACAGCGCGCAGTCGCCTTCCGCAGCGCGTCCTGAGGATCGCAGCCCGCTCGGCTCGTCGGCTGGTCCCTGACTCCATGGCGTTCTGGTCCTCGCTCGCGCTCAGTTGGTGACCGGCGGCACATCGCGCCGCGGCTTGGTGGGCAGGTGCGTCTCTTCGTCTTCGACCAAGTAGTCGGGACGCGACGCTCCGTCCGTGTTTTCTCCGTCACCGGGCTTCCCCCGGGTGCCGCCGGACCCGCGGACGAGGCCCGCTCCGCCGCGCGTCATACCGTTTCGCTCGGCACGGGCGACGGAAGTGCGTGCGGCCGGCCTGCCGGTGACGGCCTCGGACGTGCCCGCGCCTCCCCGAGAGGCAGCCGCGCTCGAACCGGGCCGCACAGTGGACTCGGGCGTTCCGCCGACAGCACGCTGCCCGGGTCGGCCAGTAGCAGGTCGGGAGTTGGCCGCTCCCTCGGCACCGACGACCGTGCCCCGAGGAAGCTTCGGCCCGCTCTTCGACGCATTGCCGGCAGATGTCGTGGGTCGTCCCCCGACCACACCGTTCGCTCGGCCGGCGCCGGTGCTCGGGCCACCCTTGGCCCGTGGCGTTGTCGTGCCGCCGGCCCGCGGGGTGCCACCGGTGACACCTCGGCCCATCGGGGACGATTTCGCTCCGGAAGCAGTGCCCTTGGCAGCCGACTGACCCGTCGACGTGGCGCGGCCCATCTGATTCGCGGGCCCTCGGCCCGAGCCCGAGTTGCCCGAACCGGACACCCCGGCTCGCCCCTGAGCGGACACGGGGTTACGGACACCACCTGCTCCGCCCAGGCCCCTGCCTGAGGTGCCGTTCGGGATGGGAGTCCCGTAGCCGGTCTCGAACCCGCCGGTCGGGCCTCCACCAGTGGCGGGGGTGACCGGGGACGTGTGACCGGTCACGGGCGTAGTCGTCGGCGGTGGAAGGGTGCCGACGTCGTCGATATTGGTACCGACGGGATCATCAGGGTAGGCAACGTGCCCGGTCACGTCCTTGACAGGGGGCGTCACATCGTTTGTGACATGCTCACCGACGTGGCCCGTCCCGGACGTAACCGTGGTGTGATGAGTCGCTACCCCTGCTGTTCCGGCGGTCTGCGAGTTGCCGGAGTCGGAACTTCCCGAGGTGTCGCGGCGCGCTGCCTTCTGAGGCGGAGGCACCCCCACATTGGGCATCGGCTTGAACTCCGGCGCTTCGTCGTTCAAGGCCTTCAGCTGATCCGTCGACACCGCGTAGTACGACGACAACCGGTTCAACTGGTTGATCGCCTCTTGGCGGTTCTTCTCCACTCGTACGGCCGTGGCGTACTCGTCGCTGTTGCCCGCCTTCTCGGCTTCAGTGAACTTCTCGGGGCGTTTCCGGGCCGCATGCGTATCACGAGGCGGCAGGGCGCTGCGCACGGACGCCAGGCCCACGGAAGCCGCGGTGATCTGATCGCCCGCTCCGCCGGCGAAGTCGCTCAGTTTGTGTGTGTCAGTGACGAGTGAACGGCCCCACGTACGGAACGCCTCGCCCGACTCTCCAACCCAGTGGACGGTGTCGACGTGACCGCTGAGTTCCGTGGCCGCCGACTTGATGGCGTCGCGCGCGTCCCACAGGGCCTTGCCGGAGGACTCCAGGTCCTCTGGGTTCGTCTGTTCGACCAGGTCGAGCATCCGATTGAGGTCGTAGTCCTCAAAACTCGTACGCCCGTGCATGGACTGCCCGTATGGGGTGCTCTCGACCGCTGCACGCAGGGGACCGAATACGAGACTGTCGAGGAGCCCGTCGCCTTGCGGCCGCTCCTCGATACCGCGGGTGAAATCCGTGAAGGAGTTCTGCTGGGAGACCCGGTCAAGGTCCGCCTTGTGCTGCTCGTCAGTCATCGTCACGCCTTCAGGCCGGTGCCGTTGCCGGTGCGCTTGTCGTCCGTCGCATTCCGGATCTCCGTCTGGATCTCCCAGAACCGTTGGCGCTGCTCTTCTTCGAGGTTGCCGAAGCCCCGATGCGCGCCCAGGACGGCGATACCAATCGCCTCGATCTGCAGGTGCAGGGTCTTGGAGAGAGACGTGAGTCGCTCATGGACCTGGTTGTACTGCTGATACAGGGCGTGCGCCTCAGGGAAGGCACCCTGCGCACCGCTGTTCAGCGACCCTGCATTGATCGTCTGAGCGCCGACCCGCGCCGGATTGCCGGCCGACGACTCAAGGTCGTGCAGCACCGTGTCAACCCGCTTCATGAACGTAGTCAACGCCTCACTGCTGGCCTCCAGGTTCGCTGCCCTGGTTGCCGACACGCCCCCCACCATGTCTGCCGGAAGCACGACGCTCCTCCCCGTTTCCCCGTACATCCATCGGCCACACCCCGACTGCGGTGGACCGCCCACACTCCATACGATCGCAAAGCGATCAGTACCTCACAACGCGTTTACCACTGTAGTCAACCTGTACATCGGGGCCAACCGGGCTATGTCTTAACTCAGTTACGAGACTGAATCGAATGTCACCCTTTGACCTATTTGCCGGTTGGCTACGCTTGAGACCACACGGTTCCCACCTCGCCACCCACGAGGGCCTGGCCGATCGTGACCACGGCCGACGCCGCAAGCGCGGTTCCACGCCTGATCTTCATCAGACTTCCACATGCGATTGACCGCGACCGGAGGGCGACTAGCGATCCGCGGATCAACTGACCCCAGCTATAAGGGAGTTGCTACCGTTCTTCGGCCTCTTTCTGCGACGTCCCAGGCTCCGCAGGCAGCGCTGGCGGCCGACTGGGCGCTGGACAAGGCGCCCCCAGCAGCTGGAAAAGGAAGACTGACGTGAACGCCACAAGGGCGAAACTCCTGATCGCTGGTACCGCCGTCGCAGTCGGGGGCCTTCTGGCCGCCGCCTATCTCTTCAGGTTCTCACCGTTCAACGATGGAACGGGGAAGATCGCGGCGAGTGCGGTGTGCGAATCACTCGGCCCGTCGTCACAGTCCCTGCCCGCGCTCAAGTCCGTGCTACCGAAAAATTCGTCGTACGCCTTTGACGACGATGTGACTCTGCGCGTGGACGACGGTGATGACAGCTACGGCTCGGCCTGCTCAGTCGCGGGTGGAAGGCAGGAGCTCATGAGCGCTCGGACCCAGATGATGCGCGCCGAGCCGGGCGCGAGTTGGGTCGACGGCGAGATTCAGCAGTACGCCAAGGGGTCGGACCAACTCACCTCGTTCGAGGCCTGAGCGAAGGCGGTCGCCTCCTCCTCAGTTGCCGCTGTCTTCGTGCCTTGGACGTCCACGGGGAAGATCCCGGGTGGCCAGTACAACCTCAGTGTTGTTGTTCAACTGAAGCATGCAGGGGATTCCGGCAGTTCCGAGACGCGCGCGGATCTGATCAATCTGGCGACAAGCGCAGCCTCGTACGCCCACACCGAAGCGAAGTGCGACATGCCGTCCAAGCTCGAGGAGTGACTCCCCGCCTCGGGGACAACTGAAGGCGGACGGTGAACAGTCGCCGCCCCTTGCGCCTGATCGGCAGCGAGTCAGCACTCCCCGGGCGGTATGTCACCTCGAACGCGCAGGTCGGTACCGCTCACACCCCCAGCGACACCTGGCGCCTCCCAGTCCCATCCTTCGATCATGTGTGCTCGATACGCGTACACGCGGCGGTGCTCGTACCCAGGACCGTGTATCGAGCGTCTGACGCCCTTTTCGTGTCAGTCGAGGCGGCCTCCACGCCGAGCTGCGGCGTATTGCCGCTGCCCATTTCAATGACCTGTCCTCGATCAGCGTCGCGCATTCGTCGTCGAACCGCTGTCGCCACCGACGCTCTGGCGGATCGTGACCACGGGCGACGCCGTCAGCTTGGCTCCACGCGTCATCTCCATCAGACTCCCACATACGATTGATCACAACTGCGGGGCAACTCACGACAGCAGGGCAACTGACCTCAGGTGTAAGGGAGTTGCTACCGTGCTCCGGGTCTCTTGCTGCGAAGCCCCAGACTCCGCAGCAAGCACTGGCGGCCGGTCACGATCACGGGGAAAGGGCCTTTTACATGGCATGGGACGAGTGGGAGCAACTCAAAGGTGAGGCGCTCGAGCGCCAGCAGAGTTCTACGCACATGCGACTCAACCAGATCCCGTCCGATCCGGGCGGGAACTCACAGGGCGACCTCCGCGTCAGCCAGAGCGACCTCGCCGCAATCGGCGATGCCGCGTATGAGTTGCATCAGGCATTCGACCATTACAGCGACCATGCTCGCATCAGCTCGATGAAGGCCGCCGGCGGCTTGAAGAGCGAGGGGTACGAGATCGGCTCGGCGCTGGACCATGTAGCGGAGCACTGGGTGGACCAGGTCCAGTCGCTACTTGATGCAACCGCCCACATCTCCAATCACCTCGACTACACCAAGGGCGCGCATGCGGGCGACGAGGTCTACATCGCCGGCACGATCAGCAGCATCGCCACGCTCGACAAGGGCTTCGATGAGCGGAAGGGCAACTGAGTCGATGGACCTCGACGCGCTCCGCTACGGAAATTTCCACCAGTTTAGTGAGGCGATCACGGACTGGGAGGAGATGGCAAAGAACCTCAAGGACCTTGCCACGGACGCTGACAAGAACCTCAAGGGCAAGGCGCAGAAGGCAGATTGGGCCGGTAAGAACGCCACCGTTACCCGCGAGTTCATCGACAAGACGGCCGGCGAGTTCGCCGACGCCCACACTCAGGCCGACACGGTCGCCAAGATCCTCAGCGACACCCGTGGCGAGCTCGTCGGCTACCGCACACAGGTCAACAGCGCCATTGAGGGCGGACAGCGGAAGAATCTCACGGTGATCGGTTACGAGGGCGGGTTCACCGTCACCACCAATGTGCCCCCAGAGGGACGTGCCACAGAGGACAAGACGAACCAAGGCGACATCACTGCTCTTCGCGATGAGATCCAGGGCATCCTCGACAAGGCGACTGAAAGCGACACCACCGCTGCGAAAGTGCTTCGTCTCATTGTCGACCAAGCCAAGTACGGCTTCTCCGACGCTAGTTATGAGGACCGCGACTCCGCGGCCAAGGCTGTCGCCGAGGCCGACGCGTTGGCCAAGATCCTCGCAAAGAATCCGCACGACGTGACGAACACGGAGCTCGCCACGCTCAACGCCAACCTGGCCAAGTACAAGAACGACCCGCTCTTCGCAGAGGAGTTCGCCGAGCGCGTCGGGCCGAAGAAGCTGCTGACCTTCTACGCCGGGATCGCCGACCCCTACCAGGGGCAGTACGACCCCGAACGCAGCAAACAGGCCAAACAGCTCCAGAAGAACCTTGGGATCACCATCGGTCAAGCCACGCTCTCGGACAGCGACAAGATGCAGAGCTGGGAAAAACAGATGGTCAAGCTCGGGCCGGGCCAGCTCGGTACCGACGACGCGAACAATCCGACCGGGTACGCCGTCATGAGCAACCTCATGCGTTTCGGTGACTACGACGATCAGTTCCTCAACAACTACGGCGACAAGCTCTTGGCCTACGACAAGCAGGTCAACGGCGAGGGCATCAGTCTCTGGGTCAACAATGCCAACCAGGGCGACCTGAACTACTGGGGCTACAAGAACGACCGAGGTCGTGATCCTGTGACGGGCTTCTTGGAGGCATTGGGGCACAACCCAGGTGCCTCGGAGGAATTCTTTGCCCGGCCCGACGTTACTGACGGTGCAGTCGACAGGGACAGCGTCGACAAGGATTCCGAGATCAACGATCACCTGAAGTATTTGACACAAGAGCGCGTCTGGGTATCTGACGAAACGCTCGAGGGCAAGGACGGTTACGTCGCGGGACGCGACTCACTCGGTCATGCACTGGAAGCCGCCACGACTGGATATGCATACGACGCGAGTACGGACACCATCAAGGCCGGTGGCGAACAACGCACTGCCGCGACCGCCGGTGTCATGGAACAGGTCGCCTACCTGTACGGCGGTGAAGGCGGCCCGACGATGCTGCACAACCAGCCCGAACTTGCCGACAGCCTGGGCAAGATGGCCGGTGCGTACATCGACGACATCGACTACGAGTTGTCCGGTATCGGCGACCACGGGAAGGACGCCGGGGATTTCCCTGGCCAATACGCCGGACGCGCGCAGTTCGGAAATCAGGGAGCCATCGACTTCCTGAGCGTCCTCGGCCAAAACGAGGACTCACACAAGGCCGTGACCACCGCTCAACACTTGTACACCTTGAGCATGCTGGATGCCCACCCAGCCACGAGCGACGCCAACTTGCATCAGGCGCGGGACGTGATGGCTGTCGGTGCAGAGGCTCGCGGAATTCTGGACAACTCCCGCGTGCAGCAGGAAGAAACGACCCACGGCGTGGATTCTGAGGAAGCAAATAAGGCGCTAGGCCGGTCGGCCGACTGGAAGAAACTGATGGCAGGAGCAGTCATCGCAGGCGGTGTGGCCGCGGTTCCGGTGCCGGGTTCGACAGCAGCCGCACTCGTCATCGCCCCACTTGCCGCGGACACTCTCACCGAGGCGGCTAACACGCTGGTCGGGCACGAGATCGACAAAGCCACGGACAGTGCGGAATCTGACCCGATGACTCAGTCGCAGATGACCAGCCGGGATTTCTACGGCAGGGGGGTCGACGACCTCGGATCGACCTATGACTCGTATTTCAAGGACCATCCAAAGGCCAGGGACTCAGCTGACGACCAACAGTGGGTCGAAGAAACGAAGAACAGTTACATGGGTACGGGCTCGCACGAGAATGACTACAGAGGTCGACCTTCATACAAGGACTGAGTAAGGACAGGCAATGCGTCGGATCTCAGAGCTTAGTGCTCTCAGTAGAGCCCTCGGTATAGCAACTGTGGCCGCTCTCGCCACCGGTTGCAGCAACGACCCCGCTAAAAGCCAACCCGAGGGCGCTATCACGGATGTGGCCGCGAGCAAGGTTTGCGACGGAGCGCTCGACGCGTCGGCTGCGGCAGCGTTGCAACGCTTGTCCGGTACAGATCGATTCGACGAACGCGTCGGAACGAATGATGCCGGCGAGCCCAACACGTTCTCCTTGGACAGAGCGGTCAAGCACCTGCACGGCGAGTACCTCAAGCGGAGCGCGTGCTGGGTGTACAAGTCAGGTGACGAGAGCGGACAGCCGCTTTTCGAGGTCCGGTTCTCAGCGTCCCTCACCTACCCTTCGGGCTCCGGAAAGGAGTCCGAAGACGACCGGGTCAGGTATCACTTGGGCGTCTATGCGGTCGCAGGCCGCAATGGAGCAGACATGTTCTTTCGCTGCCCGACCAACGCGACGACCAACGACGCCTACGTCGGGAACACGAACTACGTGAAGGCGGAGATGTTTTCGGTGACCAGCAAGATGCGGGGTGACAACGTGAACAAGGACCGCATGATGGTCCTCAACTCCATGTCCCGCAAAGTGGCCGCCAAAGCAGGTTGCGCATCGCAGGCGGCGCTCCCCTCACAAGTCCCGGAAGCCGAGGCCGACTGAGGGGGCTCTCCTTCGAACCTTCACGTCAGACAAACAGCACACAAGGGACGTCGCCGAACCTGTCCCTGGGCAGAGTTGCTAATTTGACCGGCACCAGGGTCGCAACGTTGGCGTCCAGCTGACAGGCGCACCGACGACCGGGCACACGGGGAAGGAGTCGGCCCATGGCATGGGAAGAGTGGGAGCAGCTGAAGGCCCAGGCAGCCGAGCGGCAGCCAACTCGCATGCGCCTCAACCAGCTGGCACCGGAGGGTGGAGGCGGAGGTACCGGCGACCTCGTCGTGCACCAGGACGACCTGGGTGCCGTCGGACACGAGGCGAACATCCTGTATGGCGACCTCAGCAAGGAGGCCGACATCGCAGGAGCAGGCGCCGGCAAGGACGGAGCCGGCTCGACCATGCAAGCCGCGGCCACGCTGAAGTCGCACGGTTTTGAGACGGGGAGCGCCTTGGAGACGACCGTCGAGATCTGGACGTCTCAGGTCAAATCCGTTCTCCAGGCTTGCGCCCACATCTCCAATCACCTGGACTTCAGCCAGAAACTCCACACTCAGGACGACGCGAAGATCGCAGCTGTCGTCAGCGGCCGCGATGGCTCGGCCATGTCGGTGTCCCAGCTCGACGAGTACTTCAAATAGGGGAACCGTCCATGGCTCTCACATTCACGGACCTCGTTGAGGTCGACCTCGGCAAGCTCGCCACCTCAGTGTCGGACTGGAAGAAGACCGTCGACGGCCTCCAGACGCTGGCGGAGAACTCCCGCAAAGGGCTGCAGGCAAAGTCAGACTCCGCTCAGTGGGCCGGTGTCAATGCGACGGTGACGCGTGACTTCATCACCAAGACGACGAAGGAGATCTCAGATCTCCACACCGAGGCGAACAGCATCTACCAGGTGCTCAGCGACGGGCACTCGGAACTCGCCTCGCTCCAGAAGCAGATCAAGACCGCCGTGGGGAGCGACGCAAGCAATCTCGGCGTCCGTGTCGAAGACATCGGCGACGGCAAGGTCCGCTGCTACTTCCCTCACATTCGTGGTGACACCGACGAACGTACGCAAGAGCAACTCGACGCCAAGCGGGAACTGGAGAGCCGGATCAACCGGCTCCTCTCCCATGCCGCCGAGATCGACGCCTCGGTCGCCCGGGCCCTCGGCAAGAGCCACGGCAACGATGCCCACAACGCGGGACACAGCAAGTACGAGTCCTTGAATGACGCCGAGGTCGAGCGCGCCGTGGAGCTGGCCCGCAAGGGCGACCAGATGTCCGACACCGAACTGCTCGAGCTCAACCGCCTGCTGCGGTTCAACTCCGGGGAGAAGGACGGCGAGTTTGCGACCGAGTTCTACCAGGGACTCGGCGGCCCGGAGAAGGCACTCGAGTTCTACGCCGAGATGTCCATCGACGGCACTGACGCCGACGCGACCAAGACACGGCTCGACGAAGTAAAGGACCTGCAGAAGGTCATGGGCTACACGCTGGCCAACGCCACGGACCCAGACCACAAGCAGCATCTGCCCAACAGCTGGAACGCGGAGTTCCGACGGCTGGGCACCCAGCAGATCGGCTGGGAAAAGGGACAGATGAACAAGCCGTACGGATACCAGGTCCTGGGCGGTCTCCTACGTTACGGCGACTACGACGCAAGGTTCCTGACCCCCATCGCGGAGCACATCACCCAGCTCCACAAGGAGGATCCGTACCAGTTCCTGTCGAATAAGCCGGCCGGCAACCCGGACATCTACGGCTTCAACCCCTCCGGTGAGCTCGGCACCGGCAACGATCCGCTCAACAGCGTCCTGGAGGCGCTCGGTCACAGTCCCGAGGCGTCAGAGAAGTTCTTCACCGAGCCGCCGACCGCGTACAACGAGGACGGCACGGTCAAGAAGGACGGTGACTCCGGCTTCAGCTCGTATCTCGACCTGTTCACCGACAAGGACTTCGAGTGGACAATCGACACCAACGACACGAATGTCCTGGCCGACGAGGACAAAACCAGGGCAGCACTGGGCTTCGGACCCGAAGCGCTCGGTCACGCCCTTGAGTCGGCGACGACGGGGCGGCCGTACGACAGTGACGACACCGGCGACGCCATCCGGCACACGCAGGCGCGCGCGGATCTGGTGCACGACATCGTCGAAAAGTTTGGCGAGCACCCCGAACTGATCCGGCACAACGAGAACGGCGACGTCGACGTCGATTCTGGGCCGCTCTACGGCATGCGCGGGAGTCTCGGGGACATCACCGCCGAGTACATGGGCGACTTCCAGCGGGCCATGTACGGGGAAGGCGATGACAGCGAGCAGTTTTCGACGTTCGGCGAGCCGGCCGGGCTGGACCCCGGCCATGCGCAGCGGTTCCTCGGTGAGGTAGGGCAGGACCCGCAAGCCTATTCGGCGATCACCAGCGCACAGCAGGCCTACACGGCTCAGCTTGTGGATCATGTCATCAACGGCGAAAGCCATTCGGCGGCCTCGCTAGATGGTCGCGTAGGCGATGCCGTAGCGCCCGGTGCCGCGATCGCCGGCATCATGAGCGACTCCCGGGCCGACGCGATCTACGAGTACCATGCCGCGTCCGACACCGAGTTCAACGAGGCGGCTGCAGACAAGCAGAAGTGGGTGGACCGGATCCTCGGGATGGGGATCGACAAGGCCGCGGAACGCGTCCCGGTTGTAGGCGCTCCTCTGGGATGGGCTTCAGAGGACATCCAGGACTCCATCATGAAGAGCATTGAGAAGGACACCACGACCGAAGCGGAGATGAAGGCCGGAGACATGTACTCCAAGGGGCGCGAGGCCAGCATCGACTCCGCGCAGGATGCGGTCGACCGCGCCCTGGTCAACAACTCCGACGTCAACTACGACACAGCCAGCGACCTGCGCCGCGCCGCTCGTGTCTCCGCCGGTAACAGTCATTCGGCCGGCGCCCAGTGGAACTCGGAGAGTGACGCGAATTGAGGTACAGGACATACCGGCTGGGAGGGAGCGTGCTGTTCGCTGCTCTGATGGCGAACACTGTGGCCGGTTGTACATCGGAGGAGCCGAAGCGAGAGTTCTCGGTGCCGAAGGCTCTGTGCGGAGTCGCCGTCCCAGCGAACGCCCTCTCCCGTCTGCTTCCCGCAACGGGACAGCACCTCACATCCGATCATGCGACTCCCGTGAGCGATGCCGTCACGACCTGCGAGGTGACGGTGGACGGGAACATGGTGCTCTCGGTCCAGAGGGACGTCATCGACGCCGGTAAGTCTGCTTGGCGCGTGGCGTCCTACGACCACGCCATCGGCCACGCGAAGACCGGCGAGGGCGGCACCATCGCCTACGTGGACCGAGCGGCGGTGTCGGTCGTCCAGTGCCAGGAGAAGGGCGCTGAGGACGAGGCTGTCAGTACCTACATCAGGACTCTCAAACCAGGGCGGCAGGACGAGTCCGCCATGAAGACCCTGATCTCCGGCTACACGGCGGCACTCAAGAAAGAACAGCCCTGCAGGAAAGGGTCCTGAAGAGGATGCCAAGAGGCCGGCAGGTCTGACCGAGATGGCGAAAAGTGCCGCCTCCTTCGGCCCCATCGATGCGGCGCAGTGTGCCGTCAGCACGCCCCCGAGCGGGACGTCACCCCGAACTCGTACACCGGCACCGTCACAGTCCCCTCGCCACCCGCGACACCGGGCGCATCCCAGTCGCCGTCCTTCGACCGGGTGCGCTCGATGTGCAAGCAAAAGGTCGTGTTCGCGCCGGAGGCTGTGACCGTGTACCGAGCGTCTGAGGCCTTGTTCGTATCGGCCGGGGCGGCGTCCACGCCGAGCTGGGGAGCGTCGCCGCTCCCCTTCGTGACGACCTTGTCCTCGATCATCGTCGCGTATTCGGCGTCAAAGCCGCTGTCGTCGCCGTAGATGTCGCCATAGTGAGTGCTTCCGTCGAGAGCCGATGTCGCCTGACGTACCGCGCTGGTCAGTTCGTCGTCGCTCCATTCGGCGTTGTCGGAGACGGTCATTAGCTGGAATCCCGTGAAGACCATCACCCCGGCCAACCCAAAAAAGACAACGCGGCCGACAGCGAACGCGGCACCCGGGAGTTCAGGCGCCGAAGGGTTCAAGGCGCTGCGCCAGGCGCGTACACGGTCCGCTGTGATGCAGCCAGCCGCCGCCATCACGGCGGCCAGTACGAAGCTGATCACCACCAGCTTCGTCATACCTCGTCCCCCGGCCTCCGGCGCCGGCGTCGCGCGTCCCGCACCGCCACAGCCGTGCCACCCAGCCCCGCCACCACGACAAGGCCCCCGACGACCACGTACGTCGCCAGCCGGGTGTTCCGTTCCTCCGCCGTCTCCCCGAAGTGCAGGGGCGCGACGGAGGGTGCCTCAGCCCTGGTCACTCCCCCATCGGCCTTGGGTGTCTCCACGGGATGGGCGGGGTCCACATCCGTCAGGGCCTTGACCGGGTCGACCACGCCCCAGCCGACCAGGCGGTCGTGCACGGGGACCGAGCGTTCTGCCGTTTGTTCGATCTGGGCGACGATCTCGCGGGCCGTCCACTTCGGATACTTGGACTTCAACAGGGCTGCCACGCCGGCCACATAGGGAGCCGAGAAGCTGGTCCCGTTGTCGGAGCAGTGGCCGCCGCCTGGAACCGTGGAGATCATGTCGACGCCGGGGGCCGCCACTCCGACGAAATCACCGGACTGGGAGAAGGAAGCGCGCTCGTTGTTGCGGTCGGAGGCCGCCACCGCGAGGACGCCCTTGTACGACGCGGGGTAGGTGACCTTGACGTTGCCGCCCAGGCCGTCGTTGCCGGCCGAGGCGACGACCACGACCTGTTGGCCCAGGGCGTGGTCGACGGCCTCCCGCAGTCTCGGATCGGGTTCGACAGCGTTGGCCGTGTCCTGGGAGATGTTGATGACGTCGGCACCGGCGTCGACGGCGTAACCGATCGCCTGAGCCAGCGTGGCGGCCGTACCGTCGCCCTCCGCGTTGTTCTGCTTGATGGGAATGATCATGGCATCGGGAGCCAGGCCGACGAAGCCGGTTCCTTTGGCCGGGCGGGCCGCGATGATGCCGGCCACCCGCGTTCCGTGGCCAACGGTGTCCGTGGTGCCCTGGTTGTTGCCGCGGTCGATCTTCTCGCCCTTGGAGTTCTTGGAGGGGAGGTAGTTCTTGCCTTTGGACGCGTCGACGGCACGGGTGAGCTGCTTGTTCTTGACGTCGACGCCCGTGTCGATGACAGCCACCTTGACGTTCTTGCCCGTGGACTGCGCCCACAGTTCGTCGAGGTTTGCGCGTTGCAGTGCCCAGGGACGGCCCGAGTAGTTCTTCGAGGGGAATGTGCACTGGCCACCGTCGTCGGCCCAGGCGGCGGACGAGGGCAGGGCAAGGACCGAGGTTGTCGCGGAGAGGGCAGTGACCATGGCCAGCACTGCCGTTCGGGTCGCGCACCGGCCGGCGGCCGCCGTCCGGGTTGCCGCTCCCGCGCTCCGTGCCGCGAGCCGCGGCGTCTTCAACCCACCTGTGTTCAACATGAGATTCGCTCTCCTACGCCCCTACGAACCCTGCGGCTGTCGCGCCGCCGTCTCCGACAGGCGCGGGCCCGTCGGCAGGAAGGTCGACCATTCCGCAGGGATCGGCGCCGGGGTCGCCTTCTCGTAGCCGAGGCGGCTCTGGGCGATCTTGGTTTCGCTCAGCTCTTCCTTGCGTTGTTTGGCGGAGGTACCGATGCCCTTGTCATCCGTGGCGCTGTCGCTGTTGGACTGCAGGGCGTAGCGCAGACCTGTGTCGGTGACCAGGAAAACGCCGCCCGCGCTCGTGTCGGTGCCGGTGAACTGGCGGAAGAGCTGGCCGGAGCCGGCGGTGACGTACGCGCTGGAGGAGCCGGTGGGCAGCTGGGCGGGAAAGTCGGTGCCCACCCACGTGGAAAGGGTTGTCCTGCCCTTGTCCTTCTTGCTGACCGACCGCAGGACGTTGCAGACCGTGTTGCGGCCGGTCGTGGCGCCGGTGCCGTCGTTCACCGTTTTCGGCTTGTGCGTCGGCCAGGCCTTGTCCCGGTCGAACGTCGTGCTGTCTGCGACCGCACCAGGACTGACCTGCTGTGCTTCGCCCGCCTGGCCTACGCGGACAAGGTCTCCGCTGTTGAGCAGCAGGGTGGCGGTGAACTCGGAGATACGGGCCACGCGGCCGGGCAGCACTACGTAGTACTCCATCAACTGGCCGTCGTACGCCTTGATGACCATGCCGACCTTGTCGTACTGCCCGAGGGCGCTGGCGGCGTTTGCTTTGGTGCCCGGTGTGCCGTCAATGGTGGGGATGGAGATCTTGTCGCCTTGGTGGAGGGTGTCCAGCCATTGCTGAGAAACGCGCTGCGGTGAACGGCCCTGCGTGTCGAGCGCCTTGAGCAGTTCGTTGTCAGCCGGGTCGGCCAGCGGGTAGGCCACCCCGTGCGCGTCGACGACGTACTGGGTCTTGCCGTCCGGGGCGACGACATACATGAGGTCGCCTCCGGAGAGCTTGTTGCTGCCCTCGGTCTTGGACCAGTCCTGCTTGGCGAAGACGAACGCCGCCTTCTGGATGGCCCGGCCGCCTTCTCCGGGGGTCTCGCAGACGGCCCAGCGCTTGGCGGACTCTGCCTCGTCGGACGAAGGCAAGCGGTCGGGGGCGTAAGGGATGCCGATGGTGGCGCCGTGCGGTGGCTTTCCGCCGTCCAGGATCTTCTCGTCGACAGTGATGACGCTGTCTTTGCTGGGATCCAGCAGGAGCTTGGCGGAGGCCATATTGAGGACCGGGTGCAGTTGCGTCTCGCCGCCCGTAGTCAGCACCACGTACCGAGTGGTCGAGTCACTCGCAACGATGACGTGCTCGCCCGGCTCGGCCCACCCTTTGGGTGCCGTCGGGCTGAACATTCCGATCCCGCCGAACACCGCGAGGATCACTACGCCGACAATGACGCCGGGCAGCAGCGAGCTCAGTGGCTTGGGCGCCCCTTCTTCCGAGCCCGAAGGAGAAGGCTGAAGAAAGGACGCAAGCATGCGCCGCTTCGCGAAGGTGTAGGCGTTGAGCTGGTCCCGCCGAGATGCCATGTGTGCCTGCTTCTCCCCGTGTCTCGCCTGCGCGGCGCTCGGGGGTCACCGTCCCCCGCCCTCCGTTGTCGGACCGGCCCCCTACTATGCCTGGTAAAGGAACGGTCTCGTGGAACGGGTAGGGTACCTGGATCTTCGAGGGGCCTTCGGCGCCCTGTGCGGTGCCGAAATTGCAGCGAGTTGTGAGTATTACGGGGGGATGGCGTGATGGCTTCCGGACCGCGGACCCGGTCGCGCGACCGGTCGCAGGCGCACGGCTCTCCGGCATCCGGGGCGCCGCGGACACAGCGGCCGGCCGCGCCGGGCGCGCGGCAGCAGGAATCGGGCGCCCTGCATCTCAGGACGCGCCCCGGGCAGTTCGGGTCGTTCCGGTTGCAACGGGTCGTTCTTCTCGAACTCGCCGCCGCCGTCACGCTCACCGGCTGGGTCATCGGCCCGGTGGCGCTGATCGCGGCGGCCGTGATCGCCGTAGCGCTCGTCCTGCTCGCCTTTGTCCGCCGTCGCGGGCGTTCGCTGCCCGAATGGCTCGGCACGGCACGGGCGTTGCGCGCCCGTCGGCGCCGCGCGGCCGGCACGCCGATACAGCCGGGTACGGAACCTGGCCTCGCGCCCGCCGTCGAGTGCGACCCGAGCCTGCGGACGTACGCGTACGGCGGCCGGGACCGGCGCTCGGTCGGGATGATCGGCGACGGCACGTTCGTCGCGGCCGTGCTCCAGGTCGAGGCCGACGCCACCGCGCTGCGGGCCGAGCGGAGCCGGCTGCCACTGCCCCTCGGGCTGGTGCGGGATGCTCTGGAAGTGGACGGGATCCGGCTGGAGTCGGCGCAGATCGTGCTGCACACGCAGCCCGCGCCCGCGCTGCATCTGCCGCAGCAGTCGGTCGCGGTGAGCAACTACGCGCCCTTGCAGGCCCAGACCGGAGCACCCGCGGTCCGCATCACCTGGATCGCGCTGAAGCTGGATCCCGAGCTGTGCCCGGAGGCCGTGGCCGCGCGCGGGGGCGGTCTCGTCGGGGCGCAGAAGTGTGTCGTGCGCGTCGCCGACCACCTCGCGAGCCGGCTGAAGGGAGCCGGTTTCCATACGACGGTGCTCGACGAGGAGGAGCTGATCGCGGCCATCGCCACCTCGGCGTGTGCCAACCCCCTCGTGACGGCCGAGGCCGGCCGGACCGATACGCCGGCGCGGCGGACCGAGGAGTCCAGCCGCAGCTGGCGCTGCGACAACCGCAGGCATACGACGTACTGGGTGCGCCGGTGGCCGCAGTTGGGCGGCCAGGGACCTTCGCTGCCGCACCTCGTCGCGCAGCTCACGGCCGTGCCCGCGCTGGCCACGACCTTCAGCCTCACGCTCGGACGCGGTGAGCGGCAGGAGGTCTCCCTGACCGGACACCTGCGGGTGACCGGGCGCAGCGATGACGAACTGGTCGCGGCGCGGCGGGCGTTGGAGGACGCCGCGCGCCAGGCCGGGGCGGGCCTGGCCCGGCTCGACCGTGAGCAGCTTCCGGGCGTGCTCGCCACTCTGCCCCTCGGAGGCGCGCGATGACCTCGATGACCACACACTCGCCCAGGCCGTCGGGGGCCTACGGCTCTCCCGACGCGGCACAGCCCTCGGTCCCGGAGCGGCCGCGGGGTCGGCTGCGCACCGGCTTCGGGCTCATCGGGCCGCGGCACGGACGCCATGTGCTGTCCGCGGACCAGCTGGACTCCCTCGCGCTGCCCATCGGGGACGACGGTGTCGTCGTCGGTGTGGACGCGGAGGGGCAGCCGGCGGTGCTGGGGCTCAACCGGCCGACTCCGTACGACGTCGTCCTGATCGGCAGTCTGTGGACCGCGCAGGTGCTGGCCCTGCGCGCGGCGGCGACCGGCGCGCGCGTGGCCGTGGAGACGGGGCGCCCGCAGTCCTGGATGCAGATGGTGCACGCCATGGGCGGCGGACAGAACGGGATGGCGGTGTACGACGTCGGCCGGGTGCCGCCGCAGGGCGCCTCCGCCGGTAATCCGGTGCTGGTGGTGCGGGACTGCGGCATGCGGCCGCCGCGTGGGCGGGTCGTCGCGGGACCGTGGCAGGCGGTGCTGACGCTGCTGCCGTATCTCAGCCCGGTGGCCCCTCGGCTCATGCGCCAGGCGCGGCTCGTCGGAGTCCAGCGGGTCTCGCCGGACGAGGCCGCGGAGATAGGCCGCACGCTGGCGCTGCCGCGCGCGGACATGGATTCGCTGCCCACGCTCGCCGACGGCGTCACGCTCTGGTGCGCCGACCGCGACCGGCAGTATGTGATGACCCAGCCGACGGACGCCGAGACCGGATTGTTGGGTACGCCACGCAGGATGGACTGATTCGGCACAACAGCCGATCAACATGGGGCATTTGAGACCGTTTTACCCCTTCTTTCGTCCGACGTGTTCACCATATTCACCCGCTTTGTTCCTGGTTACGGAGGGCGGGTACGCCACCTCTGGGCCGGACGGGACCGAGCGGGCGGGCGCGGAGGGGTGGACGGGCCTGCCCTGGGGGCGCTTGTGGTGATTAGGCTGGGACCGGGCGCGCACCGCGACCCGTGAGCGGGCCGTCGGCGCCCCAGGGGGACATCCGGGCGGACTCGGACGACTTCGGACAACGAGAGCGGTCGCCCCAGTACGGCATGAGGGTGCTCGACCACACCAGGAGGAACTGTGAACAGCGATCGGGACGGGATCCGCGGGGGCTGGGCCACACCCGGCGATGACCAGTCCGACGCGGAGTCCGCCATCGAGACGACGGGCGAGTTCACCATCGACTACGCACCGCCTGCCTGGTACACGCAGAACGCGTCGGGCGCCTCGGCGGAGGCGTCGCCCGCTCCGGAACCGGACGTGGCCGCACAGTCGGCTCCGCCCGTGCCTCCGGCGCCTCCGTCGTACCCCGTGCCGCCCGTCCCGCCGCTCGCCGGGGGCACCCCGCCTCCGCCGCCGGCCGGCCGGCCCGTCGACCTGCCTCCTCCGCCTCCTGAGGGCTATCAGCAGCCCGGCTGGAACCCGCCCCGGACGCCCGCCGAGCCCGACAGTGGGAACGGGGACCTGGAGAGCGGCGCCACCATGCGGTTCTCCGCCGCCGCGTTGAAGCGCGAGATCGCGGTGCGGACCGAGGCGGCGGAAGCGGCCGCGGCCGCCGGCGAGTCCGCCGCCGCGCCGGCCGGGACTCCGGGTGGAGTTCCGGGCGGCCCGGGTGCCGGTGACGAGTCGCAGGGCGCCGGTGTCGACGTGAGCGGACGTCCCGGTGACGGGGACGGTCACGAGGCCCCGGAGGGAGCCGCCGCGTCCGACGACGCCGGCGCACCCGACGAGGTCGCCGGTTCCCCGGTCGCGGCGGACGGTTCGCCGGTCGCCGCGGACGGTTCCCCGGTCGCGGCTCAGGAACCGCAGCCGGAGCCCGAGTCCGAGCCCGAGCCGGAGTCCGCCGTCGGCGGACCGGGTCGGACGACGGCCGGTGGGACCGACGGCGACGGCGACACCGCGAAGTCGGCCGGGACCGGCGGTCAGCAAGGCGCGGAGTCGCAGGGCGCGGACTCCGAGGGCGCGAGCCCGGTCGCCGCCTTGGACGCCGCCGGCGCCGAGGACACTGCTGACGCGCAGGACGCCACGGGCGCACACGCTGGTGCCACAGGCACGCAGGACGCCACGGGCGCACACGCTGGCGTCACAGGCACGCAGGACGCCACGGGCGCACACGCTCGTGTCACCGGCACGCAGGACGCCACGAGCACGCAAGGCGTCGCCGGCGCGCAGGACGCCACGAGCGCACACGCTGGCGTCACAGGCGCGCAGGACGCAGAAGCCGCCGCCCGGCAGGACGCGGCTGCCGTCGACGACAGTTCGGCCACACCGGGCACGGGGTCGCAAGAACCGGACACGGGGTCGCAAGACCGGACGGCCGGCCCGACCGCGGCCGCGGCTGAGGACACCCCGGGCGCGGACGCGCACGGCTCCCCGGTCGCCACCCCCGAGAGCGGCCAACAGGACCCCGTATCCGGCGTCACCACGAGCGCCCCCGCCGACGTACCCGCGGCTCCCCCGGCCTGGGCTCCCCCGCCGGCACCGCAGGGCGGCCTCCCGCCGTTGCCGCCCGCCTATCAGCCGGCCGCGCCCGCCGCTGCGGCACAGTGGCCCGGAGCCACACAGCCGGCCGGTCCGACCGCGCCGGGCTCACCGGAAAGGCCCGCTCCCGCACAGCCCCCGGCCGCCCAGCCGCAGCCCTTCGCCGCCCAGGGACAGCAGCACGCGGCGCCCCCGCAGGCACCGGCACCGGCGCAGCAGCAGCCGTACCAGCCCCCGCAGGCACCGCAGCCGCCGCAGGCGTTCCAGCCCCAGGCGCCGCAGCCCGCGCCGGCTGCCTGGAATCAGCCCCCCGCGCCGCAGCCGCCCCACCCCGCGCAGGGGCAGGGGCAGCCCACGCCCCAGCCCGGTTACGGCTTCCCGCAGCCCGGGCAGCCCGGAGCGCCGACTCCGCCCGGGCAGCCCGGAGCGCCGACTCCGCCCGCGCCTCCGTCGACGCCCAACGCACCGGCCCAGCAGCCCGGTTACGGTTTCCCGCAGCCCGCAGCGCCCGTCCCGCAGCAGGGTGGCTACGGCTTCCCCCAGCAGGGCGCACCCGCCCCGAACCAGGCGGCGCCGCAGCCCCCGGGCCCCCCGGCCGGCTACGGGTTCCCGCAGCCCGCCACGCCGGGCACCCCCAACCCCCCTGCCCAGCAGGGCGGTTACGGTTTCCCGCAGCCGCCCGCGCAGCAGGGACAGCCGCAGCCCGGCCACCCGCAGGCGCAGCCCCCGGCCGCTCCCGTGGATCCCCGCGCCGGTGCCGCCTGGCCGCAGCCCATTCAGCACGACCAGCGTCAGCCGACCAACCCCGGTGCCGCGCCCCTCGGTTACACCGCCGCGGTGGAGCTGTCCTCCGACCGGCTGCTCAACAACAAGAAGCAGAAGGCGAAGAGCGGGCGGCCGGCCGCGGGGGGTTCGCGGTTCAAGCTCGGCGGCAAGAAGGAGGAGGCCGAGCGGCAGCGGAAGCTGGAGCTGATCCGCACCCCGGTGCTGTCCTGCTACCGGATCGCCGTCATCAGCCTGAAGGGTGGCGTGGGCAAGACGACCACGACCACCGCGCTCGGGTCCACGCTCGCCAGCGAGCGGCAGGACAAGATCCTCGCGATCGACGCCAACCCGGACGCCGGTACGCTCGGGCGTCGCGTCCGCCGGGAGACCGGGGCAACGATCCGCGACCTCGTCCAGGCGATCCCGTACCTCAACTCGTACATGGACATCCGGCGGTTCACCTCGCAGGCGTCCTCGGGTCTGGAGATCATCGCCAACGACGTCGACCCCGCCGTGTCGACGACGTTCAACGACGAGGACTACCGGCGGGCGATCGACGTGCTCGGCAGGCAGTACCCGATCATCCTCACCGACTCGGGCACCGGTCTGCTCTACAGCGCCATGCGCGGGGTGCTCGACCTCGCCGACCAGCTCATCATCATCTCGACGCCGTCCGTCGACGGGGCGAGCAGCGCCAGTACGACGCTGGACTGGCTGTCCGCGCACGGGTACGCGGAGCTCGTCTCGCGCTCCATCACGGTGATCTCCGGAGTGCGTGAGACGGGCAAGACGATCAAGGTGGAGGACATCGTCAGCCACTTCGAGACCCGGTGCCGAGGCGTCGTCGTCGTACCGTTCGACGAGCATCTCGCCGCCGGTGCCGAGGTCGATCTCGACATGATGCGGCCGAAGGTGCGCGAGGCGTACTTCAACCTCTCCGCGATGGTCGCCGAGGACATCGCGCGCCACCAGCAGTCGCACGGTCTGTGGACGTCCGACGGCAATCCGCCGCCGGTGGCCGCACCGCCGCTGCCGGGCCACCAGCAGCAGCCGGTGCCGGGGCAGTACGTTCCCGGCCAACAAGCGGGACCGGAACAGCACGTACCCGGACAGCACGTACCCGGGCAGCCGGTGCCGGGCCTGCCCCCGCAGCCGCCGCAGTCCGGTCAGGCGTACCCGCCGCAGCAGGGTCAGCCCTATCCGCCGCAGCCGCCTCCGGCGTACCAGCAGCCGGGTGGTCCGGGTGCCGGCTATCCGCCGCACCCGGGGCAGCAGGGTCCGCCCCCGCCCCCTCAGCAGTAACCCGATCGGCCCCTTTTCGAGGGCCGGTTCACGCTCGGGCCCGCACCGGTCACCTCGGTGCGGGCCCTTCGTGTGTCCGCGGAAGGTCTCTTGGCGCACACCTGGTCTGTCCACGGGCGTTACGGGGCGTCAGGCCCCCACCAGGGGGGCTTCACCGGTCTGGACCAATAAGCGCGAAATCAGCATCAACTCGTTATTTCCGCAGGCCACATGGGGTTCATACGCCGTTGACGTGCTGAGACCGCCGCTGATAGACACACACATCAACCCCGCCGGCGTCACCCGATCAACCCTGATGCAGCAGTTCGACAAGCCATCCCTGTGCGAGCGATGACGCGAGGTCACCGACCCATGAACACACAAGATCAGTACGACAGAAGGCGCCCACGCCCCTGGACCCGACTGCCCCGGCTCATCGCCCTCGCCGGCGCCGCGGCGCTCACGCTCACCGCCGGCCTCGCGACTCCGCTCAATCCGGCACCGCAGTCGGCGCAGGCGAAGGAGAGCAAGAAGGTCCTCACGGTCGCGGTCGCGCAGAGTGTCGACTCGCTGAGCCCGTTCCTGGCGACGCGTCTGGTCAGTACGAGCATTCACCGGCTCATGTACGAGTACCTGACCAACTACGACCCCAAGGACAACCACGCGATCCCGGGGCTCGCCACCAAGTGGACACCCTCCGCGGACAAGCTCACCTGGACGTACACGATCCGCTCCAACTCCACGTGGTCGGACGGTCAGCAGGCCACGGCCGAGGACGCGGCATGGACGTTCAACAAGATGATGACCGACGACGGTGCCGCCACCGCGAACGGCAGCTTCGTCACCAACTTCAAGAAGGTCACCGCCCCGAGCCCCACCAAGCTGGTCATCGAGCTCAAGAAGCCGCAGGCCACGATGGCCGCGCTCGATGTGCCGATCGTGCCCAAGCACGTCTGGGAGAAGGTCGACGACTTCTCGAAGTTCACCAACGACAAGAGCTTCCCGATCGTCGGCAACGGGCCGTTCATCCTGACCGACTACAAGGCCGACAGCTATGTGCGGCTCAAGGCCAACAAGAGCTTCTGGCGCGGCTCTCCCAAGTTCGACGAGCTCGTCTTCAGGTACTACAAGGACAATGACGCCGCCGTGGCCGCGCTGCAGAAGGGCGAGGTCTCCTTCACCTTCGGCCTGACGCCCGCTCAGGCGGCCACGCTGAAGAAGCAGCAGAACATCAAGGTCAACGACGCCCCGGGCCGCCGCTTCTACGGGATCGCCGTCAACCCGGGTGCCAAGGCCAAGAACGGCCAGAAGTTCGGCGACGGCGCCGAGTCGCTGCAGAACGAGCAGGTCCGGCACGCCCTCTTCATGGGAGTCGACCGGAGCGCCATCATCGACAAGGTCTTCCAGGGCCACGCGGTCGAGGGCGAGGGCTATCTCCCGCCGCGCTTCTCGACGTACTTCTGGAAGCCGTCCGCGGACCAGAAGCTGTCGTACGACCCGGCCAAGGCGGCCCAGCTCCTCGACGAGGCGGGCTACAAGAAGAACAGTGACGGCAAGCGCGTCGGCAAGAACGGCAAGCCGATCAACTACCGCGTCCTGTGCCACGCCACCGACCCGAACGACAAGGCGGTCGGCAAGTACCTCAAGGAGTGGTGGGGCAAGCTCGGCATCGGCGTCACGCTCAACTGCCTGGACAACGTGACGGATCCCTGGCTCGCGGGCAAGTACGACCTCGCCTTCGACGGCTGGTCCGCCAACCCGGATCCCGACTTCCTGCTGTCGATCCAGACCTGCGACGCCCTGCCGGCGACCCCCAAGGACACCGGCGCGACGGACAACTTCATCTGCGACAAGAAGTACGACGAGCTGTACGACCAGCAGCTCGCGGAGTACGACACCGCGAAGCGGGCGGATCTCGTCAAGCAGATGCAGTCGCGGCTGTACGACACCGGGTACATGAACGTCATGGCGTACCCGAACGCGGTCGAGGCCTATCGCACCGACCAGATCAAGTCGATCACCACCATGCCGGAGGCCGCGGGCAACATCTACGGCCAGGACGGCTACTGGAGCTGGTGGTCGGCGGTTCCGGCCGCGTCCTCCGGTGAGTCCTCCGACGATTCGAGCTCGACGGGCGTCATCATCGGCATCGTCGCCGGTGTGATCGTCCTCGCCGGGGCCGGGGTGTTCTTCGCGATGCGCCGCCGTTCCACCGCCGAAGACCGGGAATAGCCGAGTAGTAAGAGCCATTCATGACCGCTGAGGCAACACCAGCGCTGGTCGAGGCAACCGGCGGTCCGGCTGAGGCCGGGCCGTCGGCCCGCGGACCACGGGCGCGCACCACCACCGCTTATCTGCGGTATGTGGCGGGCAAGTTGGGCGGCGCGGCCGTCTCCCTGCTCGCCGTCCTCGTCACCAGCTTCTTCCTCTTCCGGCTGATCCCGGGCGACCCCGTGAAGTACATGACGGGCGGCCGGCAGGTGTCGGCCGAGCAACTCGCCAACTACCGCAAGGAGTTCGGGCTCGACCTGCCGATGTGGCAGCAGTTCACGGACTACTGCGGCAAGGCGCTGACCGGTGACCTCGGCACGTCGTACCAGTTCCGGGCGCCCGTCATCGACAAGATCACCGAAGCGCTGCCGAACACCCTGCTGCTCACCGGCACGGCGTTCGTCCTCTACACCGCGCTCGGCATCTTCCTCGGCACCCGCTCCGCGTGGCGCAGTGGCGGGGCCGGCGACCGGATCAACACCGGTCTGGCGCTGACCCTTTACTCGATCCCGTCGTTCTGGCTCGGGCTGCTGCTCATCATCGTCTTCTCGGTGGGCATGGGGCCGATCCCCGGTCTCTTCCCGACGGGTGGCATGGAGTCGGGCGGCGAGGAGGGCTTCGCGTACGTCCTCGATGTCGCCCACCATCTGGTCCTGCCGGTGATCACCCTGGTCGCTGTCGAGTACGGGCAGACGCTGCTGGTCACCCGCTCCGCGCTGCTGGACGAGATGGGCAGCGACTATCTCACCACCGCCCGTGCCAAGGGTCTGCGGGACGATCTGGTGCGCCGCCGGCACGCCGTCCCCAACGCGCTGCTGCCGACGGTCACGCTGATCTTCGTCAACCTCGGCCGGACGGTCGCGGGCGTGATCCTCGTCGAGACCGTCTTCTCCTGGCCGGGCCTCGGCGGCCTCTTCTACCAGGCACTGAGCGTGCCCGATCTGCCCCTGGTCCAGGGGCTGTTCTTCGTCTTCGCATCGGCGGTGATCGTGATGAACACGCTGGCCGATCTGATCTATCCGCTGCTGGACCCCCGGGTGGGCCGATGACCACGACCGAGTCGGACGGGCCGCTGACGCCCGAATCCACCGCGCCCGAGAAGACCGCACCGGCCTCGGCGAAGAGCCCCCGTGCCCTCGCCCGGCAGCGCCGGCGGCACTCCGCCGCCCGTTTCTGGAGGGAGTACCGCACGCATCGGGCCGGTGTCCTCGGTCTGGCCGCGCTCGGCCTCTTCGCGCTGATCGCGCTGACCGCGCCGCTGACCGTCGGTGCCGACGTGCAGAACGTGACGGACGCGCCGGGTGGCCCGCTGGAGAGCCCGAGCGCCGAATTCCCGTTGGGCACCGACCAGTTCGGGCGCAATCTGCTGGGGCTCGTCGTATGGGGCTCGCGGGTGTCGCTGCTCGTCGGGCTGCTCGCCGCCGTCCTGTCGGTGGCGATCGGGGCGCTCATCGGCATCACCGCCGGGCACTTCCGCGGCTGGTACGCGACCGTGATCATGCGGATCACGGACTGGTTCCTGGTCATGCCGACCCTGGTGCTCGCGATCGCGCTGATGACGGTGATGTCCCGCTCGCTCGGCACCATCATCCTGGCGATCGGCGTCACGACCTGGCCGACGACCGCGCGATTGGTGCGCGCGCAGACCCTCGCCGTGGAGTCGCGGCCGTACATCGAACGCGCCAAGGCGCTCGGCGGCGGCCACTGGCACATCATGTCCCGCCATGTGCTGCCCAATGTCATGCCGCTGGTGCTCGCCCAGACGACCCTCATCATCTCCTCCGCGATCCTCGCCGAGGCGACGCTCGCCTTCCTCGGCCTGGGCGACCCGACCGTCGTCTCCTGGGGCGGGCTGCTCCAGGACGCGCGCGAGGCGGGCGCGGTCAGTTCCGGCGACTGGTGGTACCTGGTGCCGCCGGGCGTCGCGATCGCCGGCGTCGCCCTCTCCTTCACTCTGTGCGGCCGTGCCGTGGAGTCCGTCCTCAACCCCAGGCTGGGGGTGTCCCGTTGAGCCTGCTCGACGTCCGGAACCTGGAAGTGACGTACGCCGGCGGGGCGGCGGCGGTCCGCGGTGTGAACCTCTCGCTCGACTCGGGACAGAAGCTCGGTATCGCCGGTGAGTCCGGCTGCGGCAAGTCCACGCTGGCGCTCGCCCTGCTGCGGCTGCTGCCGGCCGGGACCCGGATCAGCGGTGAGATCCTGCTCGACGGCGAGGACGTGCTCACGATGAAGTGGGGGCGGGTGCGTGCGGTCCGCTGGGCGGGCGCCTCGATCGTCTTCCAGGGCGCGATGCACTCGCTGAACGCCGTGCACCGCATCGGCGACCAGATCGCCGAGCCGATCCTGCTGCACAGGAAGGCGACCGCGGCGGGCGCGAAGCGGAAGACCGGCGAACTGCTGGAACACGTAGGACTTCCCGCCGCCCGCGCGGACGCTTACCCGCACGAACTCTCCGGCGGACAGCGCCAGCGCGTGATGATCGCCATGGCACTGGCCTGCGACCCGCGGCTGATCATCGCCGACGAACCGACCACGGCCCTCGACGTGATGATCCAGGCGCAGATCCTGCGTCTGATCCAACAGCTGGTCGCGGAAGAGGACTTGGGACTCGTCATGATCAGCCACGACCTCGCCGTACTCGCCGACACCTGTGACCGGCTCGCGGTGATGTACGCGGGCCGCGTCGTCGAGGAGGGCCCCGCCGAGCGGGTGTACGAGGACGCCCGGCACCCGTACGGCAAGGCCCTGTCGGCCGCGTTCCCCCGGATCGGCGATCCCGCGTCCCGGTTCGCACCCCGCGGACTGCCGGGTGACCCGCCCGACCCGGCCGCCCTGCCCACCGGCTGCACCTTCCACCCGCGCTGCGCGGTGGCGCTGGAGTCGTGCTCCGCCGACGACCCGGCCCTGCGGGAGGCGAGCGCGGGGCGGCGGGCCGCGTGCGTGCACGTGGGGACGGACGCCGTCCCGGTGACGGCGGAAGAAGCGAGGAGCACCACCTCATGACGACCTCCCCCGATGTCGAGCGCGCTGTCACGGCGGCGCCGCTCCTCACCGCCGAAGGCCTGCACGTCTCCTTCCCGGGACGCCACGGTGCCGATCGCGCCCGCGCCGTCGACGGGGTCGATCTCGACATCCGGCCCGGCGAGATCGTGGCGCTGGTCGGCGAGTCGGGCTGCGGCAAGACGACGCTCGCCCGTTCCCTCCTCGGGCTCGTCCCGCCGACGGGCGGCCGCGTCACCTTCGACGGCAAGCCGCTCGACTACACCTCCCGCGCCCTGAAGGCGTACCGCAAACGCGTCCAGTTGGTCCTCCAGGACCCGAGCGGCTCACTCAATCCCCGGCACACCGTGTACGACGCGGTGGCCGAGGGGCTGCGCATCCACCGGTACGGCGGCGACGAGCGGGCGGCCGTGTCGGAGGCCCTGTCCCGGGCCGGCCTGCGCCCCCCGGAGCGCTTCTTCCTGCGCTACCCGCACGAACTCTCCGGCGGTCAGCGCCAGCGTGTGGTGATCGCGGGCGCCCTGGTCCTGGAGCCCGAACTCATCGTCGCCGACGAGCCGGTGGCCTCCCTGGACGCGTCGGTCCGCGGCGAGATCCTGGCCCTTCTGCTGCGGCTGCGTACCGAACTCGGCCTGTCCGCACTGGTGGTGACGCACGATCTGGGCCTGGCCTGGAACATCGCCGACCGGGTCGCGGTCATGTACCTGGGCCGGATCGTGGAGACCGGCAAGGTCGAGCAGGTCCTGACGGCACCTCAGCACCCGTACACCCAGGCGCTGTTGTCCGTGCTCCCGGAGGCTCCGGGCGATCCGGTCGTCCTCACCGGTGAGCCGCCGGACCCGTCCCGCATTCCGTCCGGCTGCCGTTTCCACGCCCGCTGCCAGATCCTGGCGAGCGGCGAGGCCGAGCGCGCGGGCGTCGCGGACGCGTGCCGGACCCAGGACCTGGAGGTGCTGGACGGAGGCGGTCAGGCGCAGGTGGCATGCCACTGGGCGCGCGCCAGGACCACCGAACCGACAGCGCGGCTCGCCGCCGAGTGAGCGGCTCCCGGCACTGAGCGAGAGGCGTGGCCGAGGCCCGGCCGCGCCCCTCAGCGCGCAGACGCGAACCGCTCGGCCGGGCCGGTCCGGACGTGAACCGCGCCGCCACGCGAGCGCACTAAGCGATCTCGTACGCCTCGGTGAGCGCCCGGCAGTGCTTCACATCGTCGGTGATGGCCACCAGCAGCGCCTCAATGGAGTCGAACCGGGCCTGGCCGCGGACGAAGGCGAGGAAGTCGACGGCGACGTGCAGACCGTACAGATCGAGGCCGACACGGTCGATGGCGTATGCCTCGACGGTGCGCTCGGTGCCGTCGAACTGCGGGTTCGTGCCGACGGAGATCGCGGCGGGCATCGCCTCGCCCTGGACGTGCAGCCAGCCGGCGTAGACGCCGTCGGCGGGGATCGCCGTGTGCGGGAGGGTCTCGACGTTGGCGGTCGGGAAGCCCAGCTCGCGGCCACGCTGGGCGCCGCGTACGACGATGCCCTCGACGCGGTGCGGGCGGCCCAGGATCTCGCGCGCGCCCTCCACGTCGCCCTCGGCGATCAGCCGCCGGGTCAGGGTGGACGAGAACGGCTCGCCGCCCCCGGCCTCACCGGTCACGAACAGGTCCACGACCTCGACGTCGAAGTCGTAGGTCCGGCCCTGCTCGCGGAGGAAGTCGACATTGCCCGCCGCCTTGTGGCCGAAGCGGAAGTTGGGACCCTCCACGACCGCCTTCGCGTGCAACTTGTCGACCAGGACCTTCGCGACGAAGTCGGCGGGCGACAGCTTCGAGAACTCGGTGGTGAAGGGGAGGATGAGCAGCGCGTCCACACCCAGCTCGGCCATCAGTTCGGCACGGCGGTGGTGCGGGGCGAGCAGCGGAGGGTGGCTGCCGGGGCGCACGACCTCGCTCGGGTGCGGGTCGAAGGTGACGACGACGGAGGGAACGCCCAGCTCACGGGCGCGCTCCACAGCATGCCGGATGATCAGCTGGTGCCCGCGGTGCACCCCGTCGTAGGAACCGATGGTGACGACGCTGCGCCCCCAGTCCTCGGGGATGTCCTCCAAGCCACGCCAGCGCTGCACTGTGACTGCTCCTTGTCGCAAACTCGTCGAACCCGTGTCCGTGGTTGCCTCATACGCAGGTCTAAGGGTGCCATGCCGCGGGGGTTCGGCTCGCATCGGCATGGACGCTGTGACAGGGCGCACGCCCGCGGCCCCGGTCAGGCGGGGACCCGTACCCCCGCCAGGTTCTCGATCATCCGGCGCGCGCTGGGGCCGACCACCGCCGACCAGTCCTGCGGGGCGTCGGTGAGCCAGCCCGCGAGCTGCGCGGCGAAGCCCGGCAGCTCGCGCGCGAGGTCGACGAGACCGCGGTCGAAGCGGGTGGCGCCGGCCGGGGTGCGGACGAGGAGCAGCCCGGTACGGCGGACCAGCTCACGGGTGTGTTCCGGGTCGCCGTGGGCCGCGCCCGCGACGGCCCTCAGCAGGGCGTCGAGCACGGCCGGGTCCCGCTCGTGTGTGAGCAGCAGTTCCCGCAGTTCGTGCCGGAGCGCACGGGAACGCCGGCTGCCGCGGGCCGCGAGGACGGGCGCGAGCGCGGTCCGGGCCGGGAGCGGGCCGCCGTCCAGCAGGCCGCTCACCAGCGGGAGCAGCACGGCGCGTGCGGCCGGCCCGTGCTCCAGGCGCCGGTCGACGTACGCGGCCACCTGCCCGGCCGCCTCGGGGCGCAGCTCGACGACCTGCCGTACGAGCTGGGCGACGCGGCGGGCGAGGTCGGGCGTGGTGACGTCCGCCAGGGTGCGCAGGGTGTCGCCGGCGTCCGGGCCGGGCTGCCGCAGCCGCGTCCGGAAGGCGGCGAGGACCGGCTCCGGATGGGTCGCGAGCGCTGCGACGAGCGCGCTCGCGGGCAGCTGCGGGTCCCCGGTGACGAAGCGCTCCAGCGTCCGCGGGAGGTACCTCGACCGGGTCTCGGGGTCGTGTACGAGCAGGGCCAGGGCGGCGCCGTGCAGGGTGCAGTCGGCGGGGCGGGCGAGCAGGGCGAGGGCCGCGTAGCGCAGCAGCTCACGGTCGGCCTCCGTGCGCACGTGGGGTGCGGCGCGCAGTCCGTACGTCATGGCCGCCACGCGCCGGGCCGGCCGCTCGTCGTGCGCCCACCGGTCGACCGCCCGGCACATGGCCGACGGCTCCTCCTCCGCGAGTACGGCCAGCAGCTCGTCCCCGCGCCGGTGCGCGGAGCCGACCAACGCCTCCGCCAGATCGTCGAGGGCCCGCCGCCGGTGCGCGTACAGCAGCGCCTGCGCCGCGGCCGCCACGGTCGCGTCGGGCGTCGCGGGCAACGGCCGCTCGTCGTCGAACCAGCGGGTGAGGTGCGGCTGTACAACGGCGGGATCGGCGACGAGGAGCCGGGCGACGGCGTCCAGGTAGCGGGGGGTGTCACGGGGCCCGGCGGAGGGCGACCCGGCGCCGGAGACCGGCCGGTCGAGGGGGTGGTGCCCTGTTGCCCCGGCCCCGCCCCCGGCCCCGGAAGCGCCCACGCCCAAGGCACGCTCCCTACCCCCGGCCCCGGAAGCGCCCACGCCCAGGGCCCGTTCCCTACCCCCGGCCCCGGAAGCGCCGACGCCCAAGGCACGCTCCCTGCCCCCGGCCCCGGAAGCGTCAACGCCCAGGGCCCGTTCCCCACCCCCGGCCGCGGAAGCGTCCACGCCCAAGGCGCGCTCCCTGCCCCCGGAGCCGGGAGCCTCCCGGTCGAGGGCCCGCTGCGTCGCCCCGGAGTCGTCCGTGGGAGTCCCTTGGGTGCGCACGGAATCGCCACCGCCCCTCGGGTCGCCGACGCGCTGCTCCGGCACCACGTCGAGCCCCCGGGACGCCCCGCCTGCCGGATACGACGGCTCCTCGCCCGCGTCCGGAGAGCTGCTCTGCGCTGCGCTCCCCGCGCCCGCGGACGCGGCGCCCCGCGGGTCCGGGCCGGGGGCCTCGTCCGCGACGACCAGCCGCCGCAGCAGATCAAACCGCTCCGCCTCCCGCAGCCGTACCGTCTCCCAGAACCACGGCCCGAACTCCCCCGGTACGCCCCGCCCTTGCTGCCGCCACCGCACGATGCGCTCGGCCAGCAGCCGCAGCACCCCGGCGTACGGAGTCGCGTCGGGCACGCGCGGCAGAACCTCGCCGAGGAGCCGGGCGGCCCACCAGGCGGAGTCGCCTACGGAGTCGCCTCCCGGGTCGGCGCCCGTGGGCGGCAGGGCGTCCAGGGCGTCGATCAGGTCCTCCAGACGGAGGGCGAGTTCGGCGGTGCCGTGCTGCCGGGCCAGCAGGAGCAGTGCCTCGACGACGGGTCCGATGCGGTGGCGCGGGACGGGGAGCATGCGGTGCGCCTGGCCGGCGGGCCCGGTCCGACGGGCGGTGCGGGCGCGTCGGCGGCCGGCGGGCGTCGGCGGCCGGGACGGGAGCGGGCCGTCGTCCGTCACGGCACGGCCGCGGTGCACCAGGGCGTGCAGGGCCGCGTCCAGGTCGAGGTGCATGCCCTGGATCCAGTCGGCGAGCTCCTCGTGGGCGAAGCGGTAACCGTTGCCCGCGGGCACGAGGAGGCCCTCGGTGAGCACGGCGGAGGCCCAGCCCGGGGTGGCGCCGAGCCGGCGTCCGGGTACCGGCCCCCACGGGAAGACGGACTCGAAGGCCTCCCGGTCCAACTCCCCCTGTCCGGGGCCCAGACAGCGCCGGGCGGCCTCGTGCACCTGCCCGGAGACCCGCGCCGCGAGCCGCCGTACGGCCGCACCCCGCAGCCCGTTCGCGGCGGCGAGCCGGACCGCGATCCGCAGGCACATCAGATCCAGGTGGGCGGCGAACACCTCGTCCCGGCCGGCCTGGCCGGCACCCTCGCCCAGCGCCCCGTCCGGCAGGGCCGCGCGGACCTCCGACAGCAGGCGCAGCGTCAGCGGGTGGCGTGCGTCGGCGTCCGGGAGAACGCCGTCCGGGATCCCGTAGCGCGCGCGGGCCTCCCGGGCGGACGCCTCCCCGAGGTCCCCGAGCCGGACGCAGGGCGGCAGCCGGTCACCCCCGGCAGCCCGCTCCCCGTCCAGTGGCCCCCTGCTGCCGGGGCCCCGCTCGCCGTACGGCAGCCCTTGGCCGCCGCGCCCCCGGTCACCGTGCGACAGGGACCGGCCGCCACGCCCACGGTCACCGTGCAGCAACTCCCGCGGGACGTGCGCCCCCGCCTGCTCCCAGTACTCCGCCCGGCACGCCACCACCAGTCGCGCGCCCGCCTCCCGCAGCCACGCTGCCGTCCCCGCGGTCCACTCGGGCAGGCGGTGGGCGAGGACGGGAGGCATCTCCTCGGGGCCGTCGAGGAGCAGCAGCAGGGGGCGTCCGGCGAGGTGCGCGAGCGAGGCCAGCCGGTCGGGGCCGATGTCGCCGAGCTCGCCCTCGTAGCCGCCGGGCGGCAGCACGTCCGCGGCGCCGGACCGGCTGGGCCGCCCTGCGGCGAGACCGAGGTGGCGGCCGCCCTGGCCTACGGTTCCCGCCCCCGAGGTCGCCACGATCCGCCCGGCCCGCTCCAGCGCCCGCGCCGCCGCGTCGGCCACGGAGACGTCCGAGGCCAGGAGGTCGGCGCCGCGCAGCCACAGGGTGGGGGCGGGTGCCGGCCCCTGAGCGCGGCGTGCGGCGAGCGCGGCCAGTTCCGTCGTACGCCCGCTGCCGGGCCGGCCGACGAGCCCGAGGACGGCGGCCGGTCCGGTCTCGAACGCGGCGAACTCCCTGATCACGTCGGCCCGTTCGACCACGGTGGAGACGGTGGCCGAAGCACCGGAACCCGGGAGTACGTCGGCCGGACCCGTATCGCCGCCGGCCACCGGCCCGTTCGACCCCACCGAGGTGGCCGTGAGTTCCAGGACTCCCGCCGGATTCAGATCCGCGCCATAGGCCGGCACCGTCGCGGCGTTGCGGTCGAGCAGTTCGGCGAGCGGACCGCCGGCTTCTCGCGCGGCTCCGCGCAGGGGGACCGCCAGGCCCGCCGCCCGGTGTCCGGCCTGCAGGGCGGTGCCGAGGACCGCCACGACCGCCCCCGTCGCGGTGTCGACGACCGGTCCCCCGGCCGCCCCTCCGCCCAGCCGGAGCGCATCCGCACCCGCCGTGCCGATCGCCAGCTCCACTGCCCCGTCGAGGAGATGGAAACGGTCGGTCGCCGCGTACGTCACGGCGGTCGCGCCGAGCACCCGGGCCTCCCGGAGGCCGCCCGCGGCGATCCGGACGTACGCGCCGGTCTCGACGTGGTCCCGCACGGTGACGGGGAGCGGGTCCACGCCGAGGCCCTCGGCGCGTACGAGTGCCAGGTCCACCTCGGGCAGGGCGGTGACCTCGTCGGCGCTCACCACGCGCGTGCGGCCCCCGGGAGCGTGCAGGACCAGCCGGGCCAGGCCGTCGACCGCCTCGTGACTGGTGACGAGGGTGCCGTGGTGGTCGGCGACGAATCCCGTGCCGCGCGGGCGTCCCGCGAGGTCGCGGACATGTACCAAGGCCGCGTCCCACGCCGCTTCCCGGGCCGGGTCCGGTGTCTGCCGGCCGCCGGTTCGCGGGCCCCGTCCCGCCATGGTCGACCTCCCCGCCGTGCGCCTGCTTCCGACGGTAGACACGCACTGATCAGCGGGACAGATCGCGTCGCGAACGCGCCCCCTTCCGCCCCCTCGGTTCACTCCGAGCGCCTGCCCGAAGGGGTGAATAGGCGGGGACGGATGGATACACCTTGGGTGGGGGAACCGAGGGGGGCCGTGGAGCGGCGACCAGGAAACAACCCCGTGATCGCCGCTCCACGGACAACGCGGAAACGACGACGGCGCTCAGGCCGTCGCCGCTCCACGGAGGACACGGAAACGACAACGGCGCTCAGGCCGTCGCCGCTCCACGGACAACACAGAAACGGCAACGGCGCTCAGGCCGTCAGCCGAACACCGCCAGGCTCTTCGCCTTCCCCTTCTGCTCCTCCACCAGCGCCAGGAACCGCCCCGACGGGTCGAAGACGGCCACGGCACCGGCCCCGGCGTACTCCTCGGGGATCTCCAGCCGTACGCCGTTGAGCAGCAGCCGGGCCCGCTTGTCGTCCACGTCCCAGCGGGGGAACGCGGCGGTGGCGGCCTCGGCGATGGGCATCACGGTCAGCTCCTCCTGGAGCTGGTCGAGGGTCTTCGCCGTATCGAGCTTGTACGGACCGACGCGGGTGCGGCGCAGCGCGGTCAGATGGCCGCCCACTCCGAGGTCCGCGCCCAGGTCACGGGCGAGCGCCCGGATGTAGGTGCCGGACGAGCAGACCACCGAGACGACCAGGTCGAGCACCGGTGTGCCGTCCTCGGCGACCGCGTCCCGCACGTCGTACACCGCGAACGAGGAGATCGTCACCGGGCGGGCCGGGATCTCGAAGTCCTCGCCCTCGCGCGCCCGCTTGTAGGAGCGCACGCCGTCGATCTTGATGGCGCTGACCTTGGACGGCACCTGCATGATGGCGCCGGTCAGCTTGGCGATACCGGCGTCGACGGCATCGCGCTTGATGCCGGACGCGTCCGTGGACGAGGTGATGTCACCCTCGGCGTCGTCCGTCAGGGTGTTCTGCCCAAGCCGGATGGTCCCCAGGTACTCCTTCTCGGTGAGGGCGAGGTGCCCGAGGAGCTTGGTCGCCTTCTCGACGCCGAGGACGAGCACGCCCGTGGCCATGGGGTCGAGGGTGCCGGCATGGCCGACGCGGCGGGTCCTGGCGATGCCGCGCATCTTGGCGACCACGTCGTGCGAAGTGAAGCCCGACGGCTTGTCGACAATGACAAGCCCGTCGGGCGTCGTGGGCTTCTGCGTCATTCCGCGGCGTCGTCCTCGTCGTCCTCGCCCGGCTTCTTGTACGGGTCCGCGTCACCGGCGTACTTCGCGCCGGAGGAGACCTCCCGCACCTTCTCGTCCGAGGCGCGTGCCTTGTCGAGCAGGTCCTCGATGGTCTTGGCGGTGTCCGGCAGGGCGTCCGCGACGAAGGTGAGCGTCGGCGTGAACTTCACGCCCGCCGCCGCACCGACCGCGGAGCGGAGCACGCCCTTGGCGCTCTCCAGGCCCGCGGCGGCCTCCGCCCGCACCTGGTCGTCCCCGTACACCGTGTAGAAGACGGTCGCCTCCCGCAGATCACCCGTGACCCGGGTGTCCGTGATGGTGACGTGGGTGCCGAGCCGCGGATCCTTGATCCCGCGCTGCAGCTTCTTGGCCACCACCTCTCGGATGAGGTCCGCCAGCCTTTTCGCCCGCGCGTTGTCGGCCACTGGTCCGTCTCCTTCTTCGCCTTGCTTGTTCCGTCAGTCTTCGTCTTTGTGGAGCCTGCGTCGCACCGAGAGCAGGTCCACCTCCGGTCGCGCAGCCACGAGCCGTTCGCACCGGTCCAGGACGTCGGTGAGGTGCTCGGTGTCTCCGGAGACCACCGCCAGGCCGATCTCGGCCCTGCGGTGAAGGTCCTGGTTGCCCGTCTCCGCCACGCTCACCGGGTACTTCCGCTGAAGTTCGGCGACGATCGGCCGGACGAGAGAGCGCTTCTCCTTCAGCGAGTGGACGTCGCCGAGGAGCAGGTCGAAGGACAGTGTCCCCACGTACATAGGTGTATCCGGATGTCCCGCCGGTACGGGGTAGATGGCCCAGCCAAATGCTTGGCGGGGACATCAGAACCGTACAACGAACCGCCGGCTCGCTCGACGGGGTTTTCGCCCCCGCCGCCCCTGCCCGTCCCGTCCTTCCGGGGCTGCGCCCCAGGCCCTCTGGGTTGTCCTTCGGCCGTCGGCCGGTGGGGGCTTGTCGCGCAGTTCCCCGCGCCCCTAAAAGCGGCGAGCTGGCCGGCGGTGACTTGTCACCGCCGGCCAGCTCACACAGTCGCTTTACGAGCGCGGCTTCTCCCGCATCTCGTACGTCGCGATGACGTCGTCGACCTTGATGTCATTGAAGTTGCCGAGGTTGATACCACCCTCGAACCCTTCGCGGATCTCGGTGACGTCGTCCTTGAAGCGACGCAGACCGGAGATGTTGAGGCTCTCCGCGATGACCTTGCCGTCGCGGACGAGGCGCGCCTTGGTGTTGCGCTTGACCTCTCCCGAACGGACCAGGACACCGGCGATGTTGCCCAGCTTGGACGACTTGAAGACCTCGCGGATCTCCGCCGTGCCGAGCTCGACCTCCTCGTACTCCGGCTTGAGCATGCCCTTGAGGGCCGCCTCGATCTCCTCGATGGCCTGGTAGATCACCGAGTAGTACCGGACGTCGACGCCCTCGCGCTCCGCCATCTGAGCCGCGCGGCCCGCAGCGCGGACGTTGAAGCCGATGACGATCGCGTCGGAGCCGGTCGCCAGGTCGATGTCCGACTCGGTGACCGCACCCACACCGCGGTGCAGGACGCGGATGTCGACCTCTTCGCCGACGTCGAGCTGGAGCAGCGAGGACTCGAGAGCCTCCACCGAACCGGACGCGTCGCCCTTGATGATGAGGTTGAGTTCCTGCACCAGACCGGCCTTGAGGGCCTCGTCCAGGTTCTCCAGGGAGAACCGGACTCCACGCCGGGCGAAGTTGGCGTTGCGCTCACGCGCCGCGCGCTTCTCGGCGATCTGACGCGCCGTGCGGTCCTCGTCGACGACCAGGAAGTTGTCGCCGGCACCCGGGACGTTGGTGAGACCCAGGACCAGGACGGGGGTCGACGGACCCGCTTCCTCGACGTTCTTGCCGTTGTCGTCGAGCATCGCCCGGACACGGCCGTACGCGTCGCCGACCACCATCGTGTCGCCGATGCGCAGCGTGCCGCGCTGGACCAGGACCGTCGAGACGGCACCACGGCCACGGTCGAGGTGCGACTCGATCGCAATACCCTGCGCGTCCTGCTCCGGGTTGGCCCGCAGGTCGAGCGAGGCGTCCGCGGTGAGGACCACGGCCTCCAGCAGGCTCTCGATGTTGAGGCCCTGCTTGGCGGAGATGTCGACGAACATCGTGTCGCCGCCGTACTCCTCGGCCACCAGACCGAACTCGGTGAGCTGACCGCGCACCTTGGTCGGGTCGGCGCCCTCGACGTCGATCTTGTTGACCGCGACCACGATCGGCACGTCGGCCGCCTTGGCGTGGTTCAGCGCCTCGATCGTCTGGGGCATCACACCGTCGTTGGCCGCCACCACGAGGATCGCGATGTCGGTCGACTTGGCACCACGGGCACGCATGGCGGTGAACGCCTCGTGACCCGGGGTGTCGATGAAGGTGATCCTGCGCTCTTCGCCGTTGACCTCGGTCGCGACCTGGTACGCACCGATGTGCTGCGTGATACCGCCGGCCTCGCCCGCGACGACGTTCGTCTTGCGGATGGTGTCGAGCAGTCGGGTCTTACCGTGGTCGACGTGACCCATGACGGTCACGACCGGCGGACGGACCACGAGGTCTTCCTCGTCGCCCTCGTCCTCGCCGAACTCGATGTCGAAGGACTCGAGCAGCTCGCGGTCCTCCTCCTCGGGGCTGACGATCTCGAGGACGAAGTTCATCTCGTCCGCGAGGAGCTTCAGCGTCTCGTCGGAGACGGACTGCGTGGCAGTGACCATCTCGCCGAGGTTCATCATCACGCCGACGAGCGACGCCGGGTTGGCGTTGATCTTCTCGGCGAAGTCGGTGAGGGACGCACCGCGCGACAGACGGACGGACTGTCCGTTGCCACGAGGCAGCATCACACCGCCGACCGACGGGGCCTGCATGGCCTCGTACTCCTGGCGCCTCTGCCGCTTCGACTTGCGACCACGACGCGCGGGACCGCCGGGACGGCCGAAGGCGCCCTGCGTGCCACCACGGCCACCGGGACCACCCGGACGACCGCCGAAGCCGGGACGGCCACCGCCGCCACCGCCGCCGCCGGGACGACCGGCGAAACCGCCGCCGCCGCCACCGGGACCGCCGGGACGACCGGCGAAGCCGCCGCCACCGCCACCGGGACCGCTCGGACGACCGGCGAAGCCGCCGCCGCCACCGGGACGACCGCCGCCGGCGCCGCCACCGGGGCGACCGCCACCGCCGGGACCGCGGCCGCCGGGGCCACCGCCACCGGGTCGCGGGGTGCCCGCAGCGGGACGCTGCGGCATCATGCCGGGGTTCGGACGGTTACCACCGGGGCCGCCGCCGGGACGCGGAGCGCCACCCTGCGGACGAGGCATGCCGCCCGGAGTCGGACGAGCGCCACCGGGACCACCCTGCGGACGCGGAGCGCCGCCGGGACCGCCCTGGGGACGCGGACCACGGTCCTGACCCGCGCCCTGCGGACGCGGAGCACCGGGACGGTCGCCACCGGGACGCGGGGCGCCGCCGGGACGGGGCGCCTGCGGGCGCGCCATGCCGGTGGAGCCACCAGAGGTGAAGGGGTTGTTGCCCGGACGCGGACCGGCCGGACGAGCGCCGGGGCGCGGAGCCTGGCCGCCGGGACGCGCAGCGCCCTGACGGTCACCGCGGTCACCGCGGTTGTCGCGGTCGCCACGGCCCTGGCCACCCTGGCCGCCCTGGGCAGGACCGGCCGGACGGACACCGGGCTTCGGTGCGCCGGGACGGGCAGCCGGACGAGTGCCGGCGGCCGGAGCCGCAGAGGCTGCCGGAGCCTCGGGAGCCGACGGGGGCGCGGTGAACTCGGGCGCCGCCGGAGCCGGAGACGCCGGAGCGGGCTTCGGCGCGGGCCTGGGACCCGGGGTCGGACGCGAGCCCGGAGCAGCCGGGGTGACCGGAGCCGCGGAGGGCGTCTCGGCCGCGGCCGGCTTCGGGGCCGGCGGGCGCGGGGCGGCCGGACGGGCTGCCTGCGCCGGAGAGGGGGCTGCCGGACGGGCCGGCGAGGACTTGCGCGCGGCGGGCTTGCCGCCGCCGTTGCTGCCCTGCTGGAACGCGTCGGTCAGCTTGCGTACTACGGGCGCCTCGATCGTCGAGGACGCCGAACGGACAAATTCACCGAGTTCTTGGAGCTTGGCCATGACGACCTTGCTCTCCACCCCGAACTCCTTGGCGAGTTCGTATACCCGGACCTTAGCCACTTCGCTCCTTTTAGGTCCGGGTTGCGTCCGGACCGTCGCTACTTCATGGGCGTACTCATCGCGTGCTCATCGAGTGCTCATCGCAATCTCGACCTACTTCCAACTCGCGGGGTACCAGGGCCGCACGGGGTTCCGTGCGACACGTCTTACGGTGTTGCCTGCTGGGCAACCGTCTCCTCGACCACTCGGCGCAACGCTTTCGTGTCGAGCGGTCCCTGGGCACGCAGCGCCCGTGGGAACGCCCGGCGGCGGACCGCCAGGTCGAGACAGACCAGGGCGGGGTGAACGTACGCACCCCGGCCGGGCAGCGTACCGCGAGGATCGGGGGCGCATTCGCCCTCGGTCGCCACGATGCGCAGCAGATCGGTCTTGGCCGCTCGCTCCCGGCACCCCACACAAGTGCGCTCAGGGCATGCGCGGGCATGCGTCCGGCCAGACACGCTTAAGTCTACCTCCCCGCACCGACCTCACCCCTTTGGGACAAGAATCGAACAGTTGCTGCGCGTAAAACTGTCGTGATCTAAGCCACCCGCGGCTTGGATCTATTCCCCGGCCCGGTCAGCGTCCTGCTCGGACGGCTGCTCGGTGTCCGGGCGGATGTCGATGCGCCAGCCGGTCAGCCGGGCCGCGAGCCGCGCGTTCTGCCCTTCCTTGCCGATGGCCAGCGACAGCTGGTAGTCGGGGACGGTCACGCGCGCGGAGCGGGCGGCGAGGTCGACGACCTCCACCTTGGAGACCCGGGCCGGGGACAGCGCGTTCGCCACCATCTCGGCCGGGTCGTCGGACCAGTCGACGATGTCGATCTTCTCGCCGTTCAGCTCGGCCATGACATTGCGCACCCGGCCGCCCATGGGGCCGATGCAGGCACCCTTGGCGTTGAGCCCGGAGCGCGTGGAGCGGACCGCGATCTTCGTGCGGTGGCCGGCCTCACGGGCGATGGCGGAGATCTCGACGGACCCGTCGGCGATCTCCGGGACCTCCAGGGCGAAGAGCTTCTTCACCAGGTTGGGGTGCGTACGGGAGAGGGTCACTGACGGACCGCGGACACCCTTGGCCACCCGTACGACGTACGAGCGCAGCCGCAGGCCGTGCTGGTACGTCTCGCCGGGGACCTGCTCCTGCACCGGCAGGATGGCCTCCATCTTGCCGATGTCGACCATGACGTTCTTCGGGTCGCGGCCCTGCTGCACGACACCGGTGACGATGTCGCCCTCGCGCCCTGCGTACTCACCGAGGGTCGCATCGTCCTCGGCGTCCCGCAGGCGCTGCAGGATGACCTGCTTGGCGGTGGTCGCCGCGATCCGGCCGAACCCGCTCGGGGTGTCGTCGAACTCGCGCGCCTCCTGCCCCTCCTCCAGGTCCTCGGGGTCCTCCTTCGCCCACACGGTGACGTGTCCGCTCTCCCGGTTGAGCTCCACGCGCGCGTGGCGGCGGCTTCCCTCGGTGCGGTGATAGGCGATGAGGAGGGCCGACTCGATCGCCTCGACCAGCAGGTCGAAGGAGATCTCCTTCTCCCGTACCAAGCCCCGCAGGGCACTCATGTCGATGTCCACGGCTACGCCTCCTCTGCGTTCTCTTCGTTCTTGTTCTTACGGCTGAACTCGACCTGGACGCGCGCCTTGGCGATGTCCGCGAGGGCGAGGCGCTTGGCGGTGGGCTTGCGCCCCTTCACGCCGGGCACCTCGACGTCGATCCCGTCGTCGTCGACCTGAAGGATCCGGGCGACGAGTTCGTCGCCCTCTCCGAGCTGGAATTTCACGAGCCGGTCGACGGCGCGTACGTAGTGGCGGTGCTCCTTGAGCTCGCGCTCGGCACCAGGGGTTCCGACCTCGAGGGTGTACTCGCCCTCGCCCATCGCGTCCGTCTCGTCGAGCTTCGCCGAGAGCGCGCGGCTCACATCGGCGATCCGGTCCAGATCGGCACCGGTGTCCGAGTCGACGACGACACGCAGCACCCGCTTGCGCCCGACCGAGTCCACTTCGATCTCTTCGAGATCGAGTCCCTGGGAGCTGACGAGCGGTTCCAGCAGTTCTCGCAGCCTCTCGCTCTGGGTGGTGCTCATCCGGGTGACTCCTCGGCCGCGTGTGCTGTTGTGGGTTGGTCGCGTGTCAGGTCAAAGGGTATCCGGTCCCGGGTGGTGTTGCCGTCCACCGTGGCGTGGCCGGATGCGGTACAGGGGCGCCCGGGGTGGCCGAAAGGACCGCTTCCGGGATCACCGCCGGGCCGCACCTGGCGGGCGATCGGCGTGCACGCGGGTACCGTGATCACGGGCGTGCCGCCCTCCCTTTCGTACGAGCCTGCCGAGGACGTCTGCCGTGCCGTTCACCCTGCCGCCGCGCACCCCCTCGGGGCCGCGCCGAAGGAGCCTGCTCGCGTCGGCCGCGGGCGCCGTCGCGCTCGCGGGCTGTTCCGCCCCCGATTCCGCCACCGACACCACCGGCGGGAGCCCGTCCGCCGGCGATCGCGCACGCGCGCGTGCGGCCGGGGACAGCGAGACGCTCGCCGCGCGGTACGCCGCGGTGATCGCCGCGCATCCCTCCCTCGCCGAGCGGCTGCGCCCGTTGCGCGCGGAGGTCGTACGCCATGCGAAGGCGTTCGACACCGGGCGCCGGACCCCGGCGTCCGCGTCGGCATCGGCGTCCGGGTCCGGTTCCGGGTCCAGGTCCGGGTCCGGTTCCGGGTCCGCCGCGGCGTCCGCCTCCCCGTCCGCGAGCGCCTCCGCGTCCGTGCCGGCCACGGAGAAGGACGCCCTCGCCGACCTGGCCACGGCGGAGCGCACCCTGGCCGACCGGCGGGCCAAGGCCCTGCTGGAGGTCCCCGGAGAACTGGCCAGGCTGCTGGCGTCGGTCGCGGCGGCCGGTGCCGCCCACGCGTTCCTGTTGACGGAGGACGGCAAGTGAGCACGCCGAAGGCGCAGAAGAGCGCGCAGCTGAAGGCCGTCCAGGCCGCACTCGGGGCGGAGCACGCCGCGGTGTACGGCTACGGCGTCGTCGGCGGCAGGATCCGCGAGGGGCGCCGGGCCGAGGCACGGACGGCGTACGACGCGCACCGTGCGCGCCGCGACGAGCTGGAGCGGGTCGTGCGCGACCTGGGCGGCAAGCCGGTCGCCGCGGCGGCCGCGTACGCGCTGCCCTTCGCCGTGCCGGACTCGGCCGCCGCCGTACGGCTCGCGGCCGAGCTGGAGGAGCGGGTGGCCGGGGTCTACGGCGATCTGGTGCGGGCCACCGAGGGCGAGCGGCGGCGGGCCGCGGCGGACGCACTGCGGGAAGCGGCGGTGCGGGCGGTGCGCTGGCGGGGCGAGAGCGTAGCCTTCCCTGGTCTCGCCGAGCGGGCGGCCGAGCCCTCCGCGCCGGCGACCTCGGGGACATAACGCGACCTGGAAGGAAACCACCCGCGCATGGCTTTCGAACCGCCGCAGCGCCTCGTACGGGCACTCGGCGAGACGCCGCAGGACGGGATCGACGGGGCCACCGAGTGGCTGGAGAAGCTGCCCGAGCAGGTTCAACTGGCCGTGGATCTGCGTGAGTTGACCGTCGAGCGGGTGCAGGCGCCGGGTGGACGCAGCAGCCTCGTGGTGCTGGTGCGGCAGATCGACGGGACGCCCGCCGTGCTGAAGTTCGCGCCCGAGCGGGCCCGGCCGGAGAGCGAGCGCGCCGCGCTGGCGCACTGGGACGGCTTCGGCGCCGTCCAACTGCTCAACCCCGGCGACACCCAGGGCGTACTGCTCCTGGAGCGGCTGCATCCCGAGGTGTCGGTGCGCTCGCTGCCCGAGGCGAAGGCACTTCTGGAGGCGGCCGGGACACTGCGCAGGCTGTGGGTGGAACCGCCCGCCGGTCATGTCTTCGAGACCGTGGCCGAGCGGACCGGGCGGCAGGCCGGGGCGATGCGGGCGAGCGCCGACGGCGAGACCGTGGCGCTGGTGGACGCGGCGCTCGCGGCCCGCGAGGAACTGCTGGCCGACGCTCCCGAGGCGCGGCTGCTGCACGGCACCTTCCGGCAGAGCAAGGTCCTCGCCGGTGAGCGGCTGCCGTGGCTGGCGGTGGGCCCCGACCCGGTGATCGGCGAGCGCGCCTTCGACCTCGCCCGGCTGGTCCGCGACCGGGTGGAGGACCTGATCGCCTCGCCCTCGGGCGCGTCCACCACCCGGCGCCGGGTGAAGCGGCTGGCCGAGTCACTGGACCTGGACCAGGACCGGCTGCGGGGCTGGACCCTGTTCCGGGCGGTCGAGTCCGGCGTACGGGCCCGGCGGGTCGGACGCCGCCAGGACGCGGAGCTGCTGCTGGAGTTCGCCGGCTGGCTGTGACCGCCGTACCTCCGGCCGACCGACCGCAGTCGCCGTACGGCAGCAGAGCAGCGCGCCGCTCATCCGCCCCTGGTGAGGCAGTTGAGCGGCGCCTTCGGCGGCACCGGCGACTACGCGCTCAGGCGGGCGATCGCCTCGTCGACCGTCAGCTCCTCGCGCTCACCGGTCCTGCGGTCCTTGAGCTCCAGGACACCCTCGGCCGAGCGACGGCCGGCGACGAGGATCTTCGGTACGCCGATCAGCTCGGCGTCCGTGAACTTCACACCCGGCGAGACGCCCGCGCGGTCGTCCACCAGCACCCGGACGCCGGCCGCGGCCAGCTTCTCGGAGACGTCGAGCGCCAGCTCGGTCTGCAGGGCCTTGCCGGCGGCGACGACGTGCACGTCGGCCGGGGCGATCTCCTTGGGCCAGCACAGGCCCTGCTCGTCCGCCGACTGCTCGGCCAGCGCGGCCACGGCACGCGAGACACCGATGCCGTACGAGCCCATGGTCACGCGGACCGGCTTGCCCTGCTGGCCGAGGACGTCGAGCTGGAAGGTGTCGGCGTACTTGCGGCCGAGCTGGAAGATGTGGCCGATCTCGATGGCGCGGTCCAGCCTGAGGCCGGTGCCGCACTTCGGGCAGGGGTCGCCCGCCTCGACCACGACGACGTCCAGATAGTCGTCGACCTCGAAGTCACGGCCGGCGACGACGTTGCGGGCGTGCTTGCCCTCCTTGTTGGCACCGGTGATCCAGGACGTGCCGGGGGCCACCCGCGGGTCGGCGATGTAACGGACCTTCTCCAGGCCCTGCGGGCCGACGTAGCCGCGTACCAGGTCGTCGCGGCCCTCGAAGTCCTCGGCCGTCACCAGCTCGACGACGGCCGGGGCGAGGTGCTCGCCGAGCTTGCCGAGGTCGACCTCGCGGTCACCGGGGACGCCGACGGCGACGATCTCGCCGTCCACCTTGACCAGCAGGTTCTTCAGCGTGGCGGAGGCCGGGACGCCGAGGTGCTGGGCGAGGGTCTCGATCGTGGGGGTGTCGGGGGTGTCCAGCTCCTCGACCGGGCCGTGCTCCGCCGCGACGGGCGTCAGCGTGAAGGTGACCGCCTCGGTGTTCGCCGCGTAGTCACAGGCGGGGCAGTCCACGAAGGTGTCCTCGCCGGCGGCGGCCGGGGCGAGGAACTCCTCGGAGGCCGAGCCGCCCATCGCACCGGAGACGGCCGACACGATGCGGTAGTCGAGGCCCAGGCGAGCGAAGATCTTCTGGTACGCGGCGCGGTGCAGCGCGTACGACTCGGCCAGTCCCTCGTCCGTGGTGTCGAAGGAGTACGAGTCCTTCATCTGGAATTCGCGGCCGCGCAGGACGCCCGAGCGGGGACGCGCCTCGTCGCGGTACTTGGTCTGGATCTGGTAGAGCATGACCGGCAGGTCCTTGTAGGACGTGCACTGGTCCTTGACCACGAGCGTGAAGATCTCCTCGTGGGTCGGGCCGAGCAGATACTCGCCGCCCTTGCGGTCCTTGAGGCGGAAGAGGAGGTCGCCGTACTCCTCCCAGCGGGCCGACGCCTCGTACGGCTCCTTGGGGAGGAGGGCGGGCAGCAGGACTTCCTGGGCGCCGATCGCGTCCATCTCCTCGCGGACCACCCGGGAGATGTTGTCGAGGACCTTCTTGCCCAGCGGCAGCCAGGTCCAGATGCCGGCGGCGTTGCGGCGCACATAGCCGGCGCGCACCAGCAGCTTGTGGCTGAGCGTCTCGGCGTCCGCCGGGTCGTCACGCAGTGTCTTGACCATCAAACGGGACATGCGCTGGACCTGGGCCATGATTCTCGACTCCTGCTGCGTAAGGGTGATGGCAAGGAGGTTAGCCGGGCGGTACGGGCCGGTGGAAATCGGTTACCGCCGACACCCTCTAGCGGCGCCGCAACGGCAGCGGGGCGCCCATCACGGCGTACGGCTTCGGGGCGCTCGGGAAGTGGACCCGGCGCGCCAGGTCCTCGTACCCCAGCGAGCGGTACAGCCCGCGGGCCGGGCTCTCCGTGTCGATCGCGGAGAGGATGGAGCGGGGCTCCGCCGCACCGTCGGTGATCGTGGTGATCAGTCCGCGCCCGGCTCCCCGGTTCTGGTAGTGCGGGTGCACATGCAGCTCGGTGATCACGAAGGAGTCGTCGAGCCAGCCGTCACGGCCCTGGGCGCGCAGATAGGGCTCGACAACGGTGGACCACCAGTGCGCGCGGTCGTTGGGCATGCCGTAGACGAAGCCGACGAGCCGTCCTCCGGGGGTGGTGGCACCGAACGCGCGGGCTCCCGGGTGGGTCAGGTGCCGCAGCACGATCTGCCGTCGTACGGCGATCTCCTCGGCGCCGAGCCCGAAGGCCAGGGCCTGCACGGCGAGCGCTTCGTCGACGCGCGCGGCGAGGTCCAGCGGGCCGATGACCACGTCGTCGGGGTTGCGGGGACCCTGGCCGGGAAAGCGCAGCATGCCGGGGAGACTACAGGCACCTCACGGGTGTCAGAACAGCACACTCATGAAGGCTCCGACCTCGTGGAACCCCACGCGCCGGTACGTGGCCCGGGCGGCCGTGTTGAAGTCGTTGACGTAGAGACTGACGACCGGGGCGACATCGGCGAGGGCGTAGCGCAGGACGGCGGCCATGCCCGGCGCGGCCAGTCCCCGCCCCCGGTATTCGGGGGCGACCCAGACGCCCTGGATCTGGCAGGCGTGCGGGGTCGCGGCCCCGATCTCGGCTTTGAAGACCACCTTGCCGTCCTGGTCGAGACGGGCGAACGAGCGTCCGGAGCCGACGAGTTCGGCGACCCGGGCCTGGTAGAGCAGCCCGCCGTCGCCGGCCATCGGGGAGACGCCGACCTCCTCGGTGAACATCGCCACGCACGCGGGCATGATCGTGTCCATCTCGTCCTTGCGCATCCGGCGGACGTACGGATCCGGGGCGATGTCGCCGGGGAGCCGGTCGGTGACCATCAGCGGCTGGTTGCCACGCACGTCGCGGGCGGGGCCCCAGCTCGGTTCGAGAAGCCGCCACAGCTGGGTGGTGGGCTCGGCGGGGCCGACGATGGAGGAGCAGCGGCGTCCGGCCCGGCGGGCGCGGTCGGCGAAGGCGCGCACGGCGCGCGGGGTGGCACAGATGGGGACGAGGTTCGCGCCCGCGTAGCACAGGGACGTCAGCATGCCGTCCTCGTACCAGCCCCACATCTCGCCGCCGAGACGCCAGGGGTCGAGGCCCGCGACCTGCACCCGGGACATCACGAAGGCGTTCGCCACCGGCTCGCGGTCGAGGACGGCGAGCGCGGCGTCCAGGTCACTCGGTTCGAGGACCCTGGTGGTGGTCTGGGTCAACACGTGCGGGGGCCTCACCATACGGTCTGCTGATCTCCGCACTGTACCTGTCAGGCGTGTGCGGCGCCGTCCTGTTTGCTCGGGGCCGGGCGCCCGCGGGGGCCTGTTCCGCACCCGCCCGTGCGCGTCCCCGGGGCCACCGCCCCGGACCCCGTCGTCAGGCCCAACGGCCCGGTCCCGCACGCCGGGCGGACCGAAGACGCTCCGGCCCGCCCGGCAGCGCGTCAGCCTGCGACCGACACCGAGGGCTCACCGGAGGCGATTCCCTCCGCCTCCATCTTCTCGGCGAGCTTCATCGCCTCCTCGATCAGGGTCTCCACGATCTTCGACTCGGGGACGGTCTTGATGACCTCGCCCTTGACGAAGATCTGGCCCTTGCCGTTGCCGGAGGCGACACCGAGGTCCGCCTCACGGGCCTCACCCGGACCGTTCACCACACAGCCCATGACGGCCACGCGCAGGGGAACTTCCATCCCCTCCAGGCCCGCCGTGACCTCTTCGGCCAGCTTGTAGACGTCGACCTGGGCACGCCCGCAGGACGGGCAGGAGACGATCTCCAGACCGCGCTGCTTGAGGTTGAGGGACTCCAGGATCTGCAGACCGACCTTGACCTCCTCGGCCGGCGGCGCGCTCAGGGAGACCCGGATGGTGTCGCCGATGCCCTCGGAGAGGAGGGCGCCGAAGGCGACGGCCGACTTGATCGTGCCCTGGAAGGCCGGACCGGCCTCGGTGACGCCGAGGTGCAGCGGGTAGTCGCACTGGGCCGCGAGCTGCCGGTAGGCGTTGACCATGATCACCGGGTCGTTGTGCTTGACCGAGATCTTGATGTCCCGGAAGTCGTGCTCCTCGAAGAGCGAGCACTCCCACAGGGCCGACTCGACGAGCGCCTCGGGGGTCGCCTTGCCGTACTTCTGGAGCAGCCGCTTGTCGAGCGAACCCGCGTTGACGCCGATCCGGATCGGGGTGCCGGTGTCCTTGGCGGCCCGCGCGATCTCCTTGACCTGGTCGTCGAACTGCTTGATGTTGCCCGGGTTCACGCGCACGGCCGCACAGCCCGCGTCGATCGCCGCGAAGACGTACTTCGGCTGGAAGTGGATGTCCGCGATCACCGGGATCTGCGACTTGCGGGCGATGGTGGCGAGGGCATCCGCGTCGTCCTGCGTCGGACAGGCCACCCGCACGATCTGGCAGCCGGACGCGGTCAGTTCGGCGATCTGCTGCAGCGTGGCACCGATGTCCGACGTACGCGTCGTCGTCATCGACTGCACGGAGACGGGTGCGTCTCCGCCCACGGCCACCGTTCCGACCTGGATCTGCCGGCTCTTCCGGCGCTCGGCGAGCTTGGTCGGAACGGACGGCATGCCGAGAGAAATCGCAGTCATCTGCTGTGCAACCCCAAGTTGTGGATCAAGGTCCCGGAATCGTGGGCTCCAGGCTTCGAGATTACGGCACGGGCGAACGCCCGAGCACATCCCGCCCCCAAACCCACCCAATGGAGGGCGGCCGGGCACCCAGGGTGCCCGGCCGCCTCGAACAGCGCCTTGCTAGCTGATTTTGACCGGGTTAACGACGTCCGCGATCAGCACCAGGATGGTGAAGCAGACGAAGATTCCGGCCACCACGTACGCGACGGGCATCAGCTTCGCCACGTCGAAGGGGCCCGGGTCGGGCCGCTTCAGGACCCGTGCCGTGCTGCGCCGCAGCGACTCCCACAGCGCGCCGGCGATGTGCCCGCCGTCGAGCGGAAGCAGCGGCAGCATGTTGAACAGGAACAACGAGAGGTTGAAGCCCGCGACGAGCAGCAGCATCATCGCGATCTGCTGGGAGGCCGGGATGTCCAGTGTGAAGACATCGCCGCCGATCCGGGCCGCGCCGACCACGCCCATCGGGGAGTCCGCGGCGCGCGGGCCGTCGCCGAAGGCCGCGTCCCACAGGGCGGGGACCTTGCCGGGGAGCGCGATCAGCGACTCGACGCCGTTCTGCATCATGTCGCCCATGCGGTCCACGGACTGTCCGAAGGACTGCTCGACGATGCCGGAGGCGGGCGTGAAGCCGAGGAAGCCGGCGTACACGTACTTGCCCTCGACATAGCCGCCGTTGCCGTCGGTCTTGCTGACCTGGTTCTTGATCAGGTGGGCGGAGAGATCGAGCTGCCGGCCCTTGCGCTCGACGGTGAGGGTGACGTCCTTGCCGGGGTTGGCGCGGATGTCGGACTGCAGCGCCGACCAGTCCTGGACCGGCTTGCCGTTGAAGCCGATGATCTTGTCGCCGAGCTTGAGCCCGGCGGCCTTGGCGGGGGCGGCCTCGTCGCCCTTCGCGCACTTCGTGCGGTTCTCGCTCTGCTGGATGACACAGTCCGAGACCCTGCCGACCGTGGTCGTCTGGGTGTTGACGCCGAACGTCATCATCACGCCGAGGAAGATCACCACGGCCAGGATCAGGTTCATGAAGGGGCCCGCGAACATCACGATGACCCGCTTCCACGGCTTGCGCGTGTAGAAGAGGCGGGATTCGTCGCCCGGCTGGAGCTCCTCGAACGCGGCCGACCTGGCGTCCTCGATCATGCCGCGGAAGGGGGAGCTGGAGCGGGCCTCGATCTTGCCGTCCGGGCCGGGCGGGAACATCCCGATCATGCGGATGTAGCCGCCGAGGGGGACCGCCTTGATGCCGTACTCCGTGTCGCCCTTCCTGCGCGACCAGATGGTCGGCCCGAAGCCGACCATGTACTGCGGCACACGGATGCCGAAGAGCTTGGCCGTCGAGAGATGTCCCAGCTCGTGCCAGGCGATCGAGATGAGCAGGCCGACCGCGAAGACGACTATGCCGAGGATCATCATCAGGGTCGTCATGCACGCGCCTCCGCGGTCGTCTGCGCCGTTGTCTTGGTGAGCTCCCGGGCCCGGGCACGCGCCCAGGTCTCCGCTTCGAGGACGTCCGCGACGGTCAGGGAAGTTCCCGAACGAGGTGTGCCGTGTTCCTCGACCACCCTCGTGACGGTCTCCATGATGCCGTTGAACGGCAGGGTGCCGTTCAGGAACGCGTCCACGCACTCCTCGTTTGCGGCATTGAACACCGCCGGGGCCGTACCCGCGAGCTGTCCTACGTGACGGGCGAGTCCGACGGACGGGAACGCGTCGGTGTCGAGCGGGAAGAACTCCCAGCTCGACGCCTTCGTCCAGTCGAAGGCGGGAGCCGCGTCCGGGACGCGCTCGGGCCAGCCGAGCCCGATGGCGATCGGCCCGCGCATGTCGGGGGGCGTCGCCTGGGCCAGCGTCGATCCGTCGGTGAACTCAACCATCGAGTGGACATACGACTGCGGGTGCACCACCACCTCAATCCGCTCGAAGGGAATGTCGTAGAGGAGGTGCGCCTCGATGACTTCGAGCCCCTTGTTGACGAGGGTCGCGGAGTTGACGGTGATGACCGGTCCCATGGCCCAGGTGGGGTGGGCGAGGGCGTCCTCGGGGGTCACGTTCGCCAGCTCGGACTTCGTACGTCCCCGGAAGGGGCCGCCGGATGCCGTGACGACGAGTTTGCGCACGTCGGCGCGGGTGCCGCCGGCGAGGGCCTGGAAGAGGGCGGCGTGCTCGGAGTCGACGGGGATGATCTGGCCCGGCTTGGCGAGCGCCTTCACCAGCGGGCCGCCGACGATGAGCGACTCCTTGTTGGCGAGCGCGAGGGTGCGGCCCGCCTCCAGGGCGGCGAGGGTGGGCGCGAGACCGATGGAACCGGTGATTCCGTTGAGCACGGTATGGCAGTCGGAGGCGGCCACGCGGGTGGCCGCGTCGGGCCCGGCGAGGATCTCGGGGAGCGGCTCGCCCGTCCCGTACTGCGCGGTCAGCGCCTCGCGCAGCGCCGGTACGACGTCTTCGCGGGCGACGGCGACCGTGCCGACGCGCAGCCGGCGGGCCTGCTCCGCCAGCAGTCCGACCCTCCCGCCCGCGGCGGAGAGCGCGGTGACCCGGAACCGGTCGGGGTTGCGCAGCACGAGGTCGATGGCCTGGGTGCCGATCGATCCGGTGGAACCGAGGATCACGACATCCCGGACTCCGTCCACGGGGTCGAAAACGAGATGCGGATCAGCTAGGGGGGCTGGACTGTCGCTCATCCCCCCATTGTTGCCGCAACGCGGCACCGGCAGGACAGCGCGTCCCACTCCCGGGCCTTAATAGCACCCCCGGGTACCGAGTGAGAGCAAAATGCCCTTTTTGGAGAAAGGGTGAATATCGCATGACAACACTGCACTACCGGCCGGTGGACGACTGACCGGAATGTAACCCTGGGGGATTTCCATGCGCATACGCGCTGCCTTGCCCGCGCTAGCCGGAGCGGTGGCTTTGACGGGCACGTTTCTCAGTACACCGGCTCAGGCTGCCGGCGGTGTGACCATCTACCGCGTGTACTTCGACAGTCCGGGCACGGACAACCGCTCGAACGCGAGTCTCAACGCCGAGTGGGTGCAGATCAAGAACACCAGCTCCTCGACGATCTCGCTGAAGAACTGGACGCTCCTGGACGCGTCCCGGCACAAGTACACCTTCCTCGACGTGAAGATCGGCGCGGGGTCGACCAAGAAGGTGCGTACCGGGAGCGGCTCGGACACGGCGGCGAACAAGTACCAGGACCGTGGCGCGTACGTCTGGAACAACACCAGCGACACGGCGACTCTGTACAAGTCGAGCGGGACGAAGGCGGACTCCTGCTCGTGGACGACACGGGACCCGAGCGACAAGTACTGCTGAGCGGAGTTCAGCCGCGCACGGCATCACCCGGCCCGGATCTCCCGGGCCGGGCGACGGGGACGTCAGCGAATGGGGCGGTGGACGTTCTTGCGCTGGGATGGGCCTGGGGTGGCGTCCGCGATCCAGGGCCCTTCGCCCGAGGGGTCGATCACGCCGTGCTCCAGCCACTCGTAGGTGCCCGAGAGCACGCCCTTGACCACGGTGCGGTCGAGATCGTCGGTGTTGGTCCACAGCCGGGCGAAGAGTTCGTCGACGCGGATGCGGGACTGGCGGCAGAAGGCGTCGGCGAGCTGGTAGGCCTCCCGGCCGTGCTCCTCCGTGGTGCGCAGGAGTTCGGCGCGTACGCAGGCCGCGCTCATCGCGAAGAGTTCGGCGCCGATGTCGACGATCCGGCCGAGGAAGCCCTGTTTGGTCTCCATGCGGCCCTGCCAGCGGGACATGGCGTAGAAGGTGGAACGGGCGAGTTTGCGGGCGCTGCGCTCGACGAAGCGCAGGTGCCCGGACAGGTCGACGTGGCCGTCCGGGTGGAAGTCGCCGTATGCGCCCGGGAGTTGGCCCGCTCCCGCGACCAGTTTCGGCAGCCACTTGGCGTAGAAGACGCCGGCGTTCGCGCCCGCCTTCGCCTTGTCCGAGAGGGACTTCTCGGGGTCGATGAGGTCGCCGGCGACCTTCAGATGCGCGTCCACGGCCTCGCGGGCGATCAGCAGATGCATGATCTCCGTAGAGCCCTCGAAGATGCGGTTGATGCGCAGGTCGCGCAGGATCTGCTCGGTCGGCACGGCGCGCTCTCCGCGGGCAGCGAGCGACTCGGCGGTCTCGAAGCCCCGGCCGCCGCGGATCTGGACCAGCTCGTCGGCCATGAGCCAGGCCATCTCTGAGCCGTACAGCTTGGCGAGAGCGGCTTCGATACGGATGTCGTTGCGGTTCTCGTCGGCCATCTGGGAGGACAGGTCGAGGACGGCCTCCAGGGCGAACGTGGTCGCCGCGATGAAGGAGATCTTCGCGCCGACCGCCTCGTGGAAGGCCACCGGCTTGCCCCACTGCTCGCGCGCCGAAGACCACTCGCGGGCGATCTTCAGGCACCACTTGCCCGCGCCCACGCACATGGCGGGCAGCGAGAGCCGTCCGGTGTTCAGCGTGGTCAGGGCGATCTTCAGACCGGAACCCTCGGGGCCGATCCGGTTCGCGGCGGGGACGCGCACCTGGTGGAAGCGGGTGACCCCGTTCTCCAGGCCGCGCAGGCCCATGAAGGAGTTGCGGTTCTCGACGGTGATGCCCTCGGAGGCCGCCTCGACGACGAAGGCCGTGATGCCGCCCTTGTGGCCCTCGGACTTCGGCACGCGCGCCATGACGACGAGCAGGTCGGCGACCACGCCGTTGGTCGTCCAGAGCTTCACTCCGTCGAGGACGTAGTCGTCCCCGTCCGGTACGGCGGTCGTGGCGAGCCGGGCCGGGTCCGAGCCGACGTCCGGCTCGGTCAGCAGGAAGGCCGAGATGTCGGTGCGGGCGCAGCGCGGCAGGAAGACGTCCCGCTGCTCCTGGGTGCCGAAGAGCTTCAGCGGCTGCGGTACGCCGATGGACTGATGGGCGGAGAGCAGGGCGCCGATCGCCGGGCTCGCGGAGCCGACCAGGGCGAGCGCCTTGTTGTAGTACACCTGCGTCAGGCCCAGGCCGCCGTACTTGGTGTCGATCTTCATGCCGAGGGCGCCGAGCTCCTTGAGCCCGTTGACCACCTCGTCCGGGATCTGTGCCTCGCGCTCGATACGGGCCGAGTCGATCTTCGTCTCGCAGAAGTCGCGCAGTTTGGCGAGGAACTCCTCGCCGCGCTGGGCGGCCTCGTCCGACGGCAGGGGGTGCGGATGGATCAGGTCGAGCCGGAAGCGGCCGAGGAACAGCTCCTTGGCGAAACTGGGCTTGCGCCAGTCCTGTTCGCGCGCGGCCTCGGCGACCTGGCGTGCCTCACGTTCGGAGACTGTGGGCTTGGGGGGTGTTGCGGACATGAGGCTCACCTCGCCGCGAATAGGGATCTTGGGGCTGTTCGTTACCGACCGGTGCTACCCGATCGTATGTACCCGATTCGGCTCGCCCCCACCAGTCTTCGCGCAGCGTTCGGCCGAACGTGCGCCCGACCCGGACCGCCGACAGCCGTCATCCATCGGGTCAGATCGCCACCCGCCGGCCGCTACGGCCTGAACTCGTCCACCGCGCCGGCGCCTTCGGGCGCACAGGGAGCCCGGCGCCTGACGCCAGGCGCCCTCTTCCCGCATACGACAACGGCCGGAGCCCCCGCACAGTGGGCTCCGGCCGTCGGTATACGGAGTGCTCAGAGGGCGAGGCCCGTCAGCACGAGAACGCGCTCGTACGTGTAGTCGTCCATCGCGAACCGCACGCCCTCGCGGCCGACGCCGGACTGCTTCACACCGCCGTAGGGCATCTGGTCGGCGCGGTAGGAGGGCACGTCACCAATCACGACACCGCCGACCTCCAGCGCCCGGTGGGCGCGGAAGGCGGTCTGCAGGTCGTGGGTGAACACGCCTGCCTGGAGGCCGTACTTGGACTCGTTGACGGCGGCGAAGGCGGCCGCCTCCCCGTCCACCTTCTGCACCGTGAGGACCGGTCCGAAGACCTCCTCGCAGGAGAGGGTGGCGTCGGCCGGTACGTCGGCGAGGACGGTCGGCGCGTAGGAGGCGCCGTCGCGCTTGCCGCCGGTGAGGAGCGTGGCGCCGGACCCGACGGCCTCGTCGACCCAGGACTCGACGCGCTGGGCGGCGTCCTCGCTGACCAGGGGGCCGACGTCGGTCCTGGCGTCCGTCGGGTCGCCGGTGACCTGGGCCTCGACGGCGGCGACGATACGCGGCAGCAGGCGCTCGTAGACGGACGCGTCGGCGATCACCCGCTGCACGGAGATGCAGGACTGGCCGCCCTGGTAGTTGGAGAAGGTGGCGATGCGGGTCGCCGCCCAGTCCAGGTCCTCGTCGCTCGCGAAGTCGGCGAGCACGACGGCCGCGCCGTTGCCGCCCAGCTCCAGGGTGCAGTGCTTGCGCGGCACCGAGTCCATGATCGCGTAGCCGACCTTCTCGGAACCGGTGAAGGAGATGACGGGCAGCCGCTCGTCCTGCACCAGGGCGGGCATCCGCTCGTTGGACACCGGGAGGATGCTCCACGAACCGGCCGGGAGCTCGGTCTCGGCGAGCAGGTCACCGATGATGAGGCCGGACAGCGGGGTCGCGGGGGCGGGCTTCAGGATGATCGGCGCGCCGGCCGCGATCGCCGGGGCGATCTTGTGGGCGCACAGGTTCAGCGGGAAGTTGAACGGGGCGATGCCCAGCACGACGCCCTTGGGGAAGCGGCGGGTCAGCGCGAGCCGGCCCTGTCCGCCCAGGTCGGTGTCGAGGCGCTGCGCCTCGCCGCCGTTGAACCGGCGGGCCTCCTCGGCGGCGAACCGGAACACGGACACCGCGCGGCCGACCTCGCCGCGGGCCCACTTGATCGGCTTGCCGTTCTCGGCAGAGATGAGCTGCGCGATCTCCTCGGTCCGCTCAGCCAGACGCCTGCTGACGTGGTCGAGGGCGGCGGCGCGGACGTGGGCCGGGGTCGCGGCGAACTCGTCGCGTACGGCGTACGCGGCGGCCACGGCCTCCTCGACCTGGGCCTCGGTCGGCACGCTGACCTGGGCGACGAGTCGTCCGTCCCAGGGGGAGGTGACGTCGAAGGTGGTCTCGCCGGTGGCCTGGCGGCCGGCGAGCCAGAAGGCGTGGGGGGCTGCCACGTTCTCGTTCGGCATTCTCGAGTCCCGGCCCTTCCGAGGTTGAGGTGATCCTGGGCGTTTCCTGCCCCACGGTAGGCCCGGGATGCGGCGCGTCCACTTATCCACGACGTCGGACTCGCCAACCGGCACGCTCCACCCCGTCCAAGCCCTCATCGCCCCCGGCGCGAGCGGGTGCCGCCCGGGTGGGCCAGGTCCCGTACCTGCATGGGCACCCGGCGTCGGGGCCGGCGTGGGGGTGGGTCGGCGAGCCCGGCGCCTACGGGTTGCCGCTGCGCCCACCCGTGCCGCCCCTAGCGGCACGCATGCCCGCAGCTATGACCGTCTGCAGTCGCAAGACGGCCGAAGGGTCCGTGCCGGTACATCAAATGCCCGTCGCCATGCGCGAGAACACCCAACCGAGCGCCCCCAGAAGACAGCACAGCCG
>NZ_JBHVXW010000027.1:22486-113879 GCF_042881375.1 Streptomyces sp. NPDC058274 | reverse complement strand
CGTACGAACGCGTCGAAGTCGTCGATCGTGCCCAGATCCGGGTGGACGGCGTCGTGCCCGCCCTCCGGGGAGCCGATCGCCCAGGGCACCCCGACGTCGTCGGGGCCAGCCGACAGCGTGTTGTTGGGGCCCTTGCGGAACGTGCCGCCGATGGGATGGATCGGCGGCAGATAGACGACGTCGAAGCCCATCTCCGCGATGGCCGGAAGGCGTTCGGCGGCGGTGCGGAACGTGCCGCTGACCGGTGGCTCGTTCGCGCGGACCACGGCTCCCTCGGAGCGCGGGAAGAACTCGTACCACGACCCGTACAGCGCCCGCTCGCGCTCCACCACCAGGGGCAACGGCTCGGCGGGCGTGATCAGTTCGCGCAGCGGATGGCGGGCGAGGATCTTGTCCACCTCGGGGGTGAGGGCGGCGGCGAGCCGGGCAGCGGCCGGCCGTCCGGTGTCGCGGAGAGCGTCCACGGCGGCGAGCACGAGGTCCCGCCGGCCCTTGCTCTTCGGTACACCGGCGGCGGCCCGTTCGTACAGCCGCGCCCCCTCCTCCAGGACCATCTCGGTGTCCATCCCGGCCGGGATCTTGATCCCCGCGTGGTGTCGCCAGGTGGTCACGGGATCACCCCACGCCTCCACCGTGTACGTCCAGCGGCCTTCGGCCGGTACGGCGACGGTGGCGCCCCAGCGGTCGGTGCCGGGGGCCAGTTCACGCATCGGGGTCCAGGGGCCCGTGCGGCCCCGGCTGTCCGTGAGGACGACATTGGCGGCGACCGCGTCGTGGCCCTCACGGAAGACCGTGGCCGAGATCTCGAACGGTTCGCCCGGCACCGCCTTCGCGGGGCGGCGCCCCTCGGTGACGCGTGGGCGCACATCGAGCACCGGGATGCGCCCGATGCCGGCCGGAGCGCCCGCGGTGGGTGGGCGCGGGGTGGGCGGACCTGGATCGGCCCTGGGTATGGAGGATGTGTCGGAGGTGCTGGGCGTCGGGGGTGCCGACGTGTGGTGCGTGGCGGGCATGACCGCTCCTGTCCGCGTCAACGTGGGTGGGCGGATGAGGGTGTGGAGAGGTGGGTCCTACGGGGCGTACCGGAGGAGCCTTCCCACCCTATTCGGGTGAGCAATCCGGCACTTTGTTAACTACTCACGCGTATGTCTACAGACAAGACCGGCCTCGTCTTCGAGAGGACGAGGCCGGCCCGTGCTCCGGCGCCTGCTGTCCTGTACCCCTCTATGGGCTGTTCACCTGCAGCAGTCTGTTCGGTGAGCCGGGGCCGGCCCGGGTGACCTTTCCGGCGGCCGCCTGCCGGACCAGAGCCCGGCTCACCTGCGCCGGCGAGGCCTTCCTGTGACCGGCCAGATACAGCGCCGCGGCGCCCGCGACGTGCGGCGATGCCATCGACGTACCGGAGAACGTCGCCGTGCCGGTGTCGCTCAGCGAGGACGCGGAGGTGATCGCTACGCCGGGAGCGAACAGGTCCAGGCGGGCACCGTAGTTGGAGAAGCCCGCACGGGCATCCGCCTGGTCGGTCGCGCCGACGGTGAGGGCTTCCTTGACGCGGGCGGGGGAGTACAAACTGGCCGGAACTGCATCGTTGCCGGCCGCCACGGCGTAGGTGACTCCGGAGGCGATGGAGTTGCGTACGGCGGCGTCCAGCTGGGCGTTGGCGTACCCGCCCACGCTCAGATTGGCCACGGCCGGCTTCCTCGCGTGCTCGGTCACCCAGTCGATGCCCGCGATGACCTGCGCCGTCGTACCGTCCCCGGCGTCGTCGAGGACCCGGACGGCCACGACGTCGGTCTTCCGGGCGACGCCGTATCCCGTCCCGGCGAGGGTGGCGGCGACATGCGTGCCGTGACCGTTGCCGTCCTCGGCCGTCCCGTCGTTGCCGACGAAGTCCCAGCCGTAGCTCGCCCGGCCGCCGAAGTCCCGGTGCGTGATCCGGACGCCGGTGTCGATGACGTACGCGGTCACGCCGGCGCCCGCCGGCGGTGGCGAGGTGTAGCCGTGGTCCAGCGGCAGGTCCGGCCGGTCGATCCGGTCGAGCCCCCAGGGCGGCGGGTTCTGCCGGCGGCTGTCGAGGCCGACGGCGGTGTCCTGGACGACCGAGGCGACGCGTGAGTCCGCCGCGAGCCGCCGGGCCCGGGTCTCGTCGGCCCGCACCGCGAACCCGTTGAGAGCAGTGCCGTAGGTGTGGCTGATTTTCGCCCCGTACTCCTCGGCGACTTTCCTGCCGGCCGCCGAGGGGGCCTTCGTACCTCCCTTGAGCGTGACGATGTAACTTCCGCCGACGGAACCGGGATCACCGGCGCCTTGTATCCGCCCCTGCGGGGCGGCGGCGTGCGCGGGCAGGGTGATGGCCGAAAGCACCGCGGCCGTGGTGACCGCGGTGAGGCCTCCCGCCCAGCGCAGACGCCAGGTCCGCGTCTGTGGCATGTCGTGAGTTCCCCTCCTCAACCCCCGGCCTACCGGGGCCGGAGACCCCCGTGGTGACCGAGGCCGGCCGGTACGCCACTGGGAAGCCTCTCGTGGGGTGCGAAGCGCCACAAGGCCGCACAGGAGGGCGGAATCGGCCATACCGCTCCATGGGGCGGCTGGGATGGTTGCGGCGAATTCACGCCGAAGTCGGCCGGTCGGCGCGGGCGTCGAGCGCGTGCCCCGCCATGCGCCGTGGTTGTGGGGGCACCCTCCCGCTACCGTCGTGGGTGACGAGGGCGCACACAGGCGTGCGTCCCTATGGCCCTGTCGTGACACTGGCGCCTGCCCCGCGACCGTGACAGGCCCCGGCCGCGTAAGTCCTCCGTGAAGGTGGAACTCGTGAAGGCAATCCGCAGGTTCACCGTTCGACCCGTTCTCCCCGAAGCCCTTCACCCGCTCAGTGATCTGGCGCGCAATCTGCGCTGGTCATGGCATGCGGAGACCCGTGATCTCTTCCAGTCCGTGGACCCCGAGCACTGGGCCGCCTCGGACGGCGACCCGGTACGGCTGCTCGGCAGCGTGTCGACCGCACGCCTCGCCGAGCTCGCCGAGGACCGCCGCTTCCTGCGCCGGCTGGCCGCCGTCGCCGACGACCTGCGCGACTATGTGAGCGGCGAGCGCTGGTACCAGACACAGTCGGCGGAGCTGCCCGCCGCCATCGCCTATTTCTCGCCCGAGTTCGGCGTCACGGCCGCGCTGCCCCAGTACTCCGGCGGCCTCGGCATCCTCGCCGGTGACCATCTGAAGGCCGCCAGCGATCTCGGCGTCCCGCTGATCGGCGTCGGTCTGCTCTACCGGCACGGCTACTTCCGCCAGTCGCTGTCCCGGGACGGCTGGCAGCAGGAGCACTATCCGGTCCTCGACCCGAACGAGCTGCCGCTGACCCAGCTGCGCGAGCCCGACGGCACCCCCGCCCAGGTGTCGCTCGCGCTGCCCGGCGGCAGTCTGCTGCGGGCCCGGATCTGGCTGGCCCAGGTCGGCCGCGTGCCGCTGCTCATGCTCGACTCCGACGTCGAGGAGAACGACCTCGGCGAGCGGGCCGTGACCGACCGGCTGTACGGCGGCGGCAGCGAGCACCGCCTGCTGCAGGAGATGCTGCTGGGCATCGGAGGGGTGCGCGCGGTACGGACGTACTGCCGGCTCACCGGCCACCCGCAGCCCGAGGTCTTCCACACGAACGAGGGGCACGCGGGGTTCCTCGGCCTGGAGCGCATCGCCGAGCTGTGCGATGCCGGTCTCGACTTCGACGCCGGGCTCGAAGCGGTCCGTGCGGGCACCGTCTTCACGACCCACACCCCGGTGCCCGCCGGCATCGACCGCTTCGACCGGGAGCTGGTGGCCCACCATTTCGGTCCCGGCGCGGAGCTGCCCAGGATCGACGTGGAGCGGATCCTGGGCCTGGGGATGGAGACGTATCCCGGCGGGGAGCCGAACCTCTTCAACATGGCGGTGATGGGCCTGAGGCTGGGCCAGCGGGCCAACGGTGTGTCGCTGCTGCACGGCCAGGTCAGCCGGGAGATGTTCTCCGGTCTGTGGCCGGGCTTCGACCCGGAGGAGGTCCCGATCACCTCGGTGACCAACGGTGTGCACGCGCCGACCTGGGTGGCCCCCGAGGTCTTCCGCCTCGGCGCCCGCCAGATCGGCGCCCAGCGCACCGAGGACGCGCTCACCGTCGGCGGCTCGGACCGCTGGGACGCGGTGGCCGACATCGCCGACGGGGAGATCTGGGACCTGCGACGCGTCCTGCGCGAACAGCTGGTCCTCGAAGTGCGCCGACGCCTGCACGCGTCCTGGCGCCAGCGCGGGGCGGGCACCGCCGAACTCGGCTGGATCGACGGCGTACTGGATCCCGACGTCCTGACGATCGGCTTCGCCCGCCGGGTCCCCTCGTACAAGCGGCTCACGCTGATGCTGCGGGACCGGGACCGGCTGATGGATCTGCTGCTGCACGCGGAGCGGCCCATCCAGATCGTCGTCGCCGGGAAGGCGCACCCCGCGGACGACGGCGGCAAACGCCTGGTGCAGGAGCTGGTGCGGTTCGCCGACGACCCGCGCGTACGCCACCGCATCGTCTTCCTGCCCGACTACGGGATGGCGATGGCACAGAAGCTCTACCCCGGCTGTGACATCTGGCTGAACAATCCGCTGCGCCCGCTGGAGGCCTGCGGCACGAGCGGCATGAAGGCCGCGCTGAACGGCTGCCTCAATCTGTCGGTCCTGGACGGCTGGTGGGACGAGTGGTTCCAGCCGGACTTCGGCTGGGCGATCCCCACGGCGGACGGTACGGCGACCGACGACGACCGGCGCGACGACCTGGAGGCCTCCGCCCTGTACGACCTGCTGGAGCAGCGGGTCGCCCCCCGCTTCTACGAGCGGGGCCAGGGCGGTCTGCCCGACCGCTGGATCGAGATGGTCCGCCAGACCCTGACGCACCTGGGCCCGAAGGTGCTCGCGGGCCGCATGGTCCGCGAGTACGTGGAGCGTCTGTACACCCCGGCGGCGCGCGCGCACCGCGCCCTGACACCGGACACCGCCCGGGAGCTGGCCGGCTGGAAGTCCCGGGTCCGGGCGGCCTGGCCCCGGGTCAAGGTCGACCATGTGGAGGCCTCGGCGGCGACCACGACGGCCGAACTCGGCACCACGCTCAACCTCCGCGTCCGGGTCGGTCTCGCCGACCTCGTCCCCGACGACGTCGAGGTGCAGGCGGTCGCCGGCCGGGTCGACGCGGAGGACCGGATCGCGGACGCGACGACGGTCCCGCTGAAACCGGCGGGCGGCCCGGACCTGGAGGGCCGCTGGGCGTACGAGGGCCCGCTGTCCCTCGACCGCACCGGACCGTTCGGCTACACCGTCCGCATCCTGCCGACCCACCGCCTGCTGGCGTCGGGCGCGGAGCTGGGGCTGGTGGCGGTCCCCACGGAGGAGACGGCGGAGGGCGCGGGCGTGCTCATGCGGTGAGAGGGGAGACCCACCGGTATTTGGCAGTCCTTCCGGCCCGCGCGGAGGCGTGGGCCGGGGCCCTCAGTCCTCTCCCAGGCCCCCGCACAGCCGGCGCAGCACCACCCCGCACCGCTGTGCGTAGGCGTGCTGGAGACCGCGGGTCGCGGCGCCGCCCGCGCGGGTGTACCACTTGGCCGGCCGGCTGAAGGCGGTCACGGTCAGCCAGACCGTGCCGTCGCCGGTGCGGTCGACCACGAAGGCCTCCTCGCCGCACTCCGGGTGGCCGGGCAGGGTGCCGTAGGCCCAGCCGGCCCGGCGGGGTTCCTCGGTGGTCCAGACGACGCGGCAGGGGGCCTTGATCGGGCCGAGGCCGACGGTGACGTCGACCCCGGGGGCGGCCGTGTCCGCGCCGGCGGTGATGGCCACCCCCACGGCCCGGTGGAGCTCCCAGGTCAGCAGCGCCTGGGAGGCCCTGCGGAAGACGGCCTCGCCCTCGCCGATCCGGCTTCGGACATGCATGCGGTGGAAGCCGGGCGGGCAGCGGTCCTCGCGGGTCGCGCCCACGTCCTCGTAGGTGAAGGGCATGGGGGACAGCGTAGGGCGGCACCCGGAGTCGCCCACTCTCCGGGTGCCGCCTCAGAGGTACCGCGCGAGTACTAGTTCACATTGACGGCGCTCCACGCCGCCTGGACCGCCTTGTACTCCGCGCTGGTGGAGCCGTACAGCGCCGAGGCCGCGGAGAGCGTGCCCGTACGGGCGGCCGCGTACTTGGTCGTCGACGTGAAGTACGTCGTCAGCGCCTTGTACCAGATCTGCAGCGCCTTGGCGCGGCCGATGCCGGTGACCGTGGAGCCGTTGGACGTCGGGGAGTTGTAGCTGACGCCGTTGATCGTCTTGGCGCCGCTGCCCTCGCTCAGCAGGTAGAAGAAGTGGTTGGCGACACCGGACGAGTAGTGCACGTCCTTGCTGCCGACCGAGGAGGACCAGGAGTCGGCGGAGCCGCCGTCCTTGCTGGGCTTGTCCATGTAGCGCAGCGGGGTGCCGTCGCCGTTGATGTTGATCTTCTCGCCGATGAGGTAGTCACCGACGTCGCTGGCGTTGTTGGCGTAGAACTCGACGCCGGTGCCGAAGATGTCGGACGTCGCCTCGTTCAGGCCGCCGGACTCGCCGGAGTAGTTCAGACCCGCGGTGTTGGCGGTGACACCGTGGCTCATCTCGTGGCCGGCCACGTCCAGCGAGGTCAGCGGGTGGGTGTTGCCCGACCCGTCGCCGTAGGTCATGCAGAAGCAGCTGTCGTCCCAGAACGCGTTGACGTACGCGTTGCCGTAGTGGACGCGCGAGTAGGCGGCGACGCCGTTGTTCTTGATGCCGCTGCGACCGAAGGTGTTCTTGTAGAAGTCCCAGGTCTCCTGGGCGCCGTAGGCGGCGTCGGCGGCCGCGGTCTGGTCGGTGGTGGAGCTGGAGGCAGCGCCGGTGCCCCAGACGTCGTCGGCGTCGGTGAACAGGGTGCCGGTGCCGGACGTGCCGTGGGCCAGGTTGTACGTCTTGTGACCGCCGCGCGTGCCGTCGGTCAGCTGGTACGTCGTGCCCGACTTGGTGGTGGAGAGCGTGACCGTGCCCGAGTACAGGCTCTTGCCGGTGCCGGTCTCGATGCCCTGGTACTCGTAGAGCTTCTTGCCGGTGGCCGCGTCCGTGATGACGTGCAGCTCGTTCGGGGTGCCGTCGTCCTGGAGACCGCCGACGACCGTCTCGTAGGCGAGGGTCGGCTTGCCGTCCGCGGCCCAGATCACCTTGCGGGGCGCCTGGTCGGCCGTGGTCTTCTCCGAGCCGGCGGTCTGCGCGGCCTTCACGGCCTGCTTCTCGGCCTTGGCGGCGGTCACGGCCGGCTTCAGGGAGGCCACCTTGATGGCCGCCTTCGTCGACTTGGTGACGCCCTCGGTCTTGCCTGCCTTGGTCTCGTGGACGACCAGGTCGCCGCCGAGGACCGGAAGTCCGTTGTACGTGCGCTCGTACCGCGTGTGGACCGTGCCGTCGGCGTCCTTGACGACGTCTCTGACGACGAGCTTCTCCTTGGCTCCGAGGCCTATCTCCTTGGCCGTGTCGGGCGCGGCGGCCTCGGCCTTCTGGATCAGGCTCGTGCGCGCCGCCGCGGAGAGCTGGAGCGGGGCACCGGCGAGGGGCGCCGAACCGGCGGGGGACGCCGGGGTCTGCGCGGATGCACCGGTGGTCAGACCGGTGGTCAGGAGGGCTCCGGCCGCGACGGCGGTGGCGATGGCCAGAGTGGTGCGCTTGTGACGCGCGTAGAGGGAGGTCACGCAAGCTCCTTATGTGGGGGCGACCGCGCGGCGTGGGGTAGCCGTGCGGAAGGCGAAGGTGCGGTGCGGGTGATCCGTGCGGTGGAAGAGTGCCACTCGGGGCGCGTACATGTCAGGACCGCAACGAAATCTTGGCTGAAAAGCGTCCGTTGGATGAAGATCACTGTGCGCAATGCGGAACAGATCTTGACCATGGGCCAACAAAGGCAAGGTCAGGGCCCGGCAAAGAGGGCGCCGCCCCGGGGAGTTGAACCTCCGGGACGGCGCCCTGTCCTGTGGCGTGAACCGACCTGCGGTTTACGGGAAGGTCAGCTTCCAGCTGTTGATGTAGCCGGTGTCCTGTGCCGCCTGGTCCTGGACCTTCAACTTCCAGGTGCCGTTGGCGACTTCGGTGGACGCGTTGACCGTGTAGGTCTCGTTCACGTTGTCCGCCGAGTCGGAGGAGCTGAAGTTCTTCAGCCGGTACGTCGACCCGTCCGGGGCCACCAGGTCGATGACCAGGTCACCGCGCCAGGTGTGCACGATGTCCACCGCGACCGCGAGGTTCGACGGGGCGTTGCCGGTACGGCCGGTGACGGTGACCGACGAGGTGACCGCCGCTCCGTTGTCCGGAATCGATACGTCCGCCGTGTTCTCGAACGAGGTGCCTCCGGGTGTGCCGCCGCCCGAGCGCGCGCCGACGGCGACGGCCGCCCACGCGTCCTGCACCGCCTTGTACTCGGCGCCCGTCGTGCCGTACAGCTCACCCGCCGCCGCGAGGGTGCCGGTGCGGGCCGCCGCGTAGTTGGTGGTCGAGGTGAACTTGGTGGTCAGCGCCCGGTACCAGATCTGCAGGGCCTTGTCCCGGCCGATGCCGGTGACCGGGAGGCCGTCGGACGTCGGCGAGTTGTAGCTGACGCCGTTGATCACCTTGGCGCCGCTGCCCTCGGACAGCAGGTAGAAGAAGTGGTTCGCCGGGCCCGAGGAGTAGTGGACGTCGATCGAACCGATCCCCGAGTACCAGCTGTCCTTGGACGCGCCGTCCTTGCTGGGCTTGTCCTGGTAGCGCAGCGGGGTGCCGTCGCCGTTGATGTCGATCTTCTCGCCGATGAGGTAGTCACCGACATCGCTGCTGTTGTTGGCGTAGAACTCGACGCCGGTGCCGAAGATGTCCGAGGTCGCCTCGTTCAGGCCGCCGGACTCGCCGGAGTAGTTCAGGCCCGCGGTGTTGGAGGTGACACCGTGGCTCATCTCGTGGCCGGCCACGTCCAGCGAGGTCAGCGGGTCGGCGTTGCCGGTCCCGTCGCCGTAGGTCATGCAGAAGCAGCTGTCGTCCCAGAACGCGTTGACGTACGCGTTGCCGTAGTGGACGCGCGAGTACGCTCCCACGCCGTTGTTCTTGATGCCGCTGCGGTTGAAGGTGTTCTTGTAGAAGTCCCAGGTCGTGGCGGCACCGTAGTGCGCGTCGGCACCCGCGGTGGCGGCGTTCGACGTGGTGCCGTTGCCCCAGGTGTCCGTGGTCTGCGAGAACAGCGTGCCGGTGCCCGACGTCGCGTGGTTCAGGTTGTACGTCTTGTGGCCGCCGCGCGCGCCGTCGGTCAGGGTGTAGTTCGACCCCGACAGCGTGGTGGTCAGCGGCACCGTGCCGCTGTACTGGGTGTTGCCGGTGCCGGTCTCGATGCCCTGGTACTCGTAGAGCTTCTTGCCGGTGGCCGCGTCCGTGATGACGTGCAGCTCGTTCGGGGTGCCGTCGTCCTGGAGGCCGCCGACGACCGTCTCGTAGGCGAGGGCAGGCTTGCCGTTGGCTGCCCAGATCACCTTGCGGGGCGCCTGGTCGGCCGCGGTCTTCTTGGAACCGGCGTCCTTGGCGGCGGACACGGCCTGCTTCTCCGCCTTCGAGGCGGCGACGGCGGGCGTCAGCGAGGCGACCTTGATGGTGGCCTTCGTCGCCTTGACGACTCCCTCGGTCTTGCCGGACTTGGCGGTGTCGACCACCAGGTCGCCGCCGAGGACCGGAAGTCCGTTGTACGTGCGCTCGTACCGGGTGTGGACCGTGCCGTCCGCGTCCTTGATGACATCGCGGGCGACGAGCTTCTCCTTGGCCCCGAGGCCCAGGTCCTTGGCGGTGTCCGCCTTGGCGGCCTCGGCGTCACGTATCAGCTCGGCGCGCTGCGAGGGCGTGAGCTTGACGGCGACGGCGCCGGGATTGACCTTGCCGGAGCGCGCGGTGTCCGGGGCGGCGCTCGCCGCACCGGACTGGACGGCAGCGGCCAGCAGGGCGCTGACGCCGACGAGAGCGACGGCCGTGCCGCGACGGCGCATCGAGTGGGAGGTGCGTCTGTGGGAGGTGTTGCTTCTCAACACTGAGCTCCTTCTGCGTGGCCGCGGGTCGCGCGGCCAGGGGAGCCGGACGATGGGTGTCCCGTCCGGGCAGAACAGGGCGGTACGCGGAACCAGGTGCACAGGAGGTTGCGCCACGACACAGCGGTGGGGCTGTGGGGTTGCTGTGGAGTGACCGAGGGAAGAGTGGCAGCAGATTGCGCTGTCTGTCAGGAGCGCATCAAGAAATTGGCCGGAAACGGTCCGTTGTCCGGATGGTCATGTTCGGTATACGAACTCTTTGTCGGAGTGTGGGCGAACCTTTGCCCCGCGCTCAGGCCAGGCTCTCCCGCCAGGCTTCGTGGAGGTCGGCGAACCTTCCCGTGTCCGCGATGAGCCGCCCGGGCGTGCCGTCCTCGACGACGCGGCCGTGTTCCATGACCAGCACCCGGTCGGCGATCTCCACCGTGGAGAGCCGGTGGGCGATCACCACGGCCGTGCGTCCGCGCAGGACGGTCGACATCGCGCGCTGGACGGCCCGTTCCCCGGGGATGTCGAGGGAGCTGGTCGCCTCGTCCAGGATCAGCACGGCGGGGTCGGCGAGCAACGCCCGTGCGAACGCGACGAGTTGGCGCTGACCTGCGGAGATGCGGCCGCCCCGCTTGCGGACGTCCGTGTCGTAGCCGTCGGGCAGAGCACAGATGAAGTCGTGGGCGCCGATCGCCTTCGCGGCCTGTTCGATCTCCTCGCGCGGGGCGTCGGGACGGCCGATCGCGATGTTCTCGGCGACCGTGCCGGAGAACAGGAACGCCTCCTGGGTCACCATCACCACACCGCGGCGCAGTTCGGGGTTCGCGAGGTCGCGCAGATCGACCCCGTCGAGCAGGATCCGGCCGTCGGAGGGGTCGTAGAAGCGGGCCAGCAGTTTGGCCAGAGTCGACTTGCCGGCGCCGGTCGAGCCGACCACGGCGACCGTCTGCCCGGCGGGCAGGGTGAGGTCGAAGCGGGGGAGGACCTCGCCGCCGGTGCGGTAGGCGAAGCGGACCCCGTCGAAGACGACCTCGCGGCCGGGCTGCCGCGACTTCGGCGCCGGCAGCTCCCGGGGTGCCGACGGCTCCGGGACCGTCGGCGTCTGGGCGAGCAGGCCGGCGATCTTCTCCAGTGAAGCCGCCGCCGACTGATAGGAGTTGAGGAACATGCCGAGCCGGTCGATGGGGTCGTACAGACGGCGCAGATAGAGCACCGCGGCCGCCAGGACACCCAGCTCCAGCGACCCCGACGCGACCCGGTACGCGCCCCACAGCACGATCCCCGCGACCGCCGTGTTGGCGACCAGCCGTGAGCAGATGACATAGCGGGCCATCTCCAGCAGGGCGTCGCCGTTCGTCCGCTCGTGGCGCTCGTTGAGCACCCGGAAATCGGCGTCGTTGGCGGCCTCGCGGCGGAACGCGCGCACCGGCCTGATCCCGTTCATCGTCTCCGCGAACTTCACGATGACGGCGGCGATCGCGGTCGAACGCAGGCGGTACACCCGGCCCGCGCGGCGCCGGTAGCCGCGGACGAGGAGATAGAGCGGCACGAAGGACGCCACCGCGAGAGCGCCCACGCCGAGGTCGAGCCAGAGCAGCATGGCCGAGATGTAGACGAAGGACAGGATGACCATGACGAGTTCCTGCAGGCCCTCGCTGAGCAGCTCGCGCAGGGACTCGACGTCCGTCGTGGAGCGGGAGATCAGCCGGCCCGAGGTGTAGCGCTCGTGGAAGTCGATGCTGAGCGCCTGCGCGTGCCGGAAGATACGGCCGCGCAGGTCGAGCAGCACGTCCTGATTGACCCGGGCGGACGCCTTGATGAACGCGTACTGCAGGCCTCCGGAGATCACCGAGCACAGCAGATAGGCGACCGCGACCGCGATCAGCGGGCCCCGGTCGTCGCGCCGGAACGCCGGTACGGCGCTGTCGATGGCGTACGCGACCAGCAACGGGCCGAACTGCACGGCCGCCTGCTGGACCAGGAGCAGCACCGTCGTCACGACGACGCGCGCCTTGAGCGGGGTGAGCAGGGACCGCAGCAGCGCGGCCGTCGCACCCGGGGGCGTGGGCAGGACGTCGCGGTCGAAGGAGTCGAGGTGCTCGGCGGGCTCCCGCGCCGGCCGGGCCTGGTCCCGCGCCCCGGCCGGGTTCCTGTCCGGTTCCTTGTTCGGCGCGGTTGTCGTGGGCGCCGCCGTCATCGGCCGTCCTCCTCGGTGGGGTTGCTGTCGTGCGGGGTCCCGGCGGCGTGACCGCCGGGGCCGGCACCGGCGTGCTCGGGGTCTTCGGCGCCCGACATCAGCCAGGCGTACTCCGCGTTCGTGCGCAGCAGTTCGTGATGGGTGCCGACCGCGGCGATCCGGCCGCCGGAGAGCAGTGCCACCCGGTCGGCCAGCAGCACCGTGGACGGGCGGTGCGCCACGACCAGCGCCGTCGTCCGGGCCAGCACCCGGCGCAGGGCGGCCTCGACCGCGGCCTCCGTGTGCACGTCCAGTGCCGACAGCGGGTCGTCCAGGACGAGGAAGCGGGGGCTGCCGACGACCGCCCGGGCCAGGGCCAGGCGTTGGCGCTGGCCCCCGGACAGGCTCAGGCCCTGTTCGCCGACCTGGGTGGCGGTGCCCTCGGGGAGCGCGTGTGCGAAGTCGGCCTGGGCGACGGCCAGGGCGCGCTCCAGCTCCGCCGCGCCCGCGCTGTCCTCGGCGCCCATGAGTACGTTCTCCCCGACGCTCGCCGAGAAGAGGGTGGGCTCCTCGAAGGCGACGGCGACGAGCCGGCGGAGAGCGGCCCTGGGCATCCGGGTGATGTCCTCGCCGTCCAGCGTGATGCGGCCCGAAGTCACCTCGTGGAGACGGGGGATGAGGGCGGTGAGGGTCGTCTTGCCGGTGCCCGTCGCGCCCACCAGGGCCATCGTCTCGCCGGGGCGGATGTGCAGGTCGATGCGGTCGAGGACGGGAGCGGTGTCCTCGAGGGCGTCGGGATAGCGGAACCGGACTGCGTGGAACTGGAGTCCGGCGCGGCTGGTGCTGGTGCTGGTGCTGGTGCTGGTGCTGGTGCCGGCGTTGGCATCGATGTCGGGCTCCGCCGGAACTGCCGACTCCGGCCCGGGCGTCTCCGCTTCCGGTGCCCGCGCCGGAGACCCGTCGGCCGGCTCCCGTTCCGGGCCTGGCGCTTTCGGTCCCCACGTCGGAACAACGTCGGCCGAATCCCGCTCCGGACCCGACGCCTCTGGTACCCGCGTCGAAGCCCCGTCGGTCGAATCCTGCTCGGGATCCGACGCTTCCGGTCCCCGCGCCGGAGCCCTGACGGCCGAATCCCGCTCCGGACCCGACGCTTCCGGCCCCCGCGCCGGAGCCTCGTCGGCCGACTCCGGATCCGCGTCCATGACCTCGAAGTAGCGCTGGGTCGCCGTCGCGGCCTCCTGGCTCATGGCCAGCAGGAAGCCGATCGAGTCGATGGGCCACCGCAGGGCGAGCGCGGTCGAGAGGAAGGCGACCAGCGTGCCGGCGGAGAGGTCGCCGTCGGCGACCTGGACCGTGCCGAGCACCAGGGCCGCGCCGATGGCGAGTTCGGGCAGGGTGACGATGGCGGCCCAGATGGACGCGAGGAGCCGGGCCTTGGCCAGTTCCGTACCCCGCAGGGTCCGGGACAGCTCGCGAAAGGCGCGGGCCTGGCTGCGATGGCGGCCGAAGCCCTTGATGATGCGGATGCCGAGCACGCTCTCCTCGACGACCGTGGTCAGATCGCCCACCTGGTCCTGCGCCCGCCGCGCCACTTCCGAGTACCGCCGCTCGAAGAGCCAGCAGACCACCAGCACGGGAACGGCGGGGGCCAGCAGCACCAGCCCGAGACTCCACTGCTGAAGCAGCATGATGATCATGCCGACGACAATGGTCACGCTGTTGACCAGCAGGAACGTCAGCGGAAAGGCGAGGAACATCCGCACCAGCATCAGATCCGTGGTCCCCCGGGACAGCAACTGCCCCGAGGCCCACCGGTCGTGGAAGGCGACGGGCAGCCGCTGGAGATGCCGGTACAGATCCGCTCGCATTGACGCCTCGACGCGCGACAGCGGACGCGCCACCAGCCAGCGCCGCAGCCCGAACAGCACCGCCTCCGCGAGCCCGAGCAGCAGCAGATACAGCGCCCCGAACCAGATCCCGCGCGTGTCCCGGTCGGCCACCGGCCCGTCGACCAGCCACTTCAGGACGAGCGGGATCACCAGACCCGTACACGAGGCGACGACGGCGACGAAGGCGGCACTGAACAGCCGGGCCCGCACCGGCCGCACGTACGGCCACAGCCGCAACAGGCTGCTCACGGTGGCGCCCGAGACGTGCTCGGCCCGGCCGGCGCCGGCTTCGGCACAACCGCCCGGGCCGGTGCGGCCGACCGCTGCGGCGGAACCGGAATCCTCGGCGGAGTCGCTGCGGACGGTGTGATCCTTGGTCGCTGCATCTGTCGTGGCCATCATGGGCGAGCCTACGGATCGGCACTGACAGAGCCCACCGAGTTTTGGCCGGACCGGGGTGCGCCGATGGTCGTACGACCTGGCTCGTTCGCGGCGTTGCCTCCCTCGGCGCACGGGGTCCCGCGCCACCGGGCGCGCAGGCACGGACGCCGCCCCGCGGCCTCGAAACGGGCACACGATGGGCGTGGACACACGCGCACAAGGGCCCGGCACCCGGCCCGCAGTCGTACCGCCGCATCAACCGATCGGCTGATGCCGCTTCGAGCGCGATGGGTGATGTGCCGGGACCCGCCCGGACGGGACCCTCGAACCATGACCACCACGCCCGTCATCGAAGTCAGCGGACTGCGCAAGTCCTACGGCGGCCGAGCCGTCGTCGACGGTGTCTCCTTCGCCGTCGAGGAGGGCGAGATCTTCGGGATCCTCGGCCCGAACGGCGCCGGCAAGACCACCACCGTCGAATGCGTCGAGGGCCTGCGGATCCCCGACGCGGGCCGCGTCCGTGTCGCCGGACTCGACCCCGTCGCCGACCACGAGGCCACCAGCCGCGTCCTCGGCGCACAGCTCCAGGAGAGCGAACTCCAGGCCAAGCTCACCGTGCGCGAGGCGCTGGAGCTGTACGCCGCCTTCTACCCGCACCCCGCCGACTGGCGCCCCCTCGCCGAACGCCTCGGCCTCACCGAGAAGCTGACCACCCGGTTCGCCAAGCTCAGCGGCGGCCAGAAACAAAGGCTGTTCATCGCGCTCGCGCTGATCGGCAACCCGCGCGTGGTCGTACTGGACGAGCTGACCACCGGGCTCGACCCGCGGGCCCGCCGCGACACCTGGGAACTCATCGAGGACATCCGCGCCCAGGGCGTCACCGTCCTGCTCGTCACCCACTTCATGGAGGAGGCGCAGCGGCTCTGCGACCGGATCGCGGTCATCGACAAGGGCCGCATCGCCGCACTGGACACCCCGGCCGGGCTGATCCGCCGCTCGAACGGCTCGACCGTCATCAGCTTCACGCCGTCGGCACCGCTGGACGAACGTGACCTCGCCGCGCTGCCCGCGCTCGCCTCCGCCGAGCACAAGGACGGCCGGATCACCCTGTCCGGCACCGACGAGACGGTCAACGCCGTCATCACCCTCCTCGCCCGCCACCGCATCACCGCCCACCAACTCCGCGTCACCGACGCCACCCTGGACGACGCGTTCCTGGACCTGACGGAGGCAGCAGCATGAGCACCGCACTCGACCGCCCCGGCACCCGGGCGGACCTCCGCTCCGGCATCCGCGGCGGCCTGGACACCGCCGTCATCCGGACCGAGATCCGGCTCTTCGGCCGCGAACCCGGCGGGATCTTCTGGATCCTGCTCTTCCCCACGATTCTCTTGGTGATCCTCGGTTCGATCCCCTCCTTCCGGCAGCCCGACCCCTCCTTCGGAGGTCTGCGCCCCGTCGACGCCTACGTCCCCGTCGCCGTTCTGCTCGGCCTGATCGTGGGCTGTCTCCAGGCGATGCCGCAGTCCCTGACCGGCTACCGCGAGCGCGGCATCCTGCGCCGTATGTCCACCACCCCCGTACGGCCCGCGGCGCTGCTGTCCGCACAGATGCTGGTGTTCGGCGCCGCGGCGCTGCTCTCCGCGCTGCTCGCGCTCACCGTCGGCCGGCTGGCCTTCGACGTCACCCTGCCGCGGCAGCCCGGCGGCTACCTCCTCGCGCTGGTCCTCGCCGTCCTGGCGGCGCTCGCGCTCGGCGCCGTGGTCTCCGCCGTGTCCCGCACGACCAAGATCGCGGGGGCGATCGGGTCCGCCGTGTTCTTCCCGATGATGTTCTGCGCCGGTGTCTGGCTGCCCGTGCAGGCCATGCCGGACACCCTCGCCAGGGTCGTCGGGTACACACCCTTCGGCGCGGCGGCCCAGGCCCTGAACCAGGCCGCGGCGGGACACTGGCCGGGCTGGTCCCACCTGGGCGTGCTCGTCGCCTGGACGGTGCTGCTGTCGGCCGGGGCCGCGCGCTGGTTCCGCTGGGAGTGAGCGTGAGCGACCTCCGGTCCGTGCAGACTGAACGCATGACGACCGCCCCGCGACAGGACAGCGCGGCCGCCGCGGCACGGACCGTGGAGGAACGCTGGGCCAGCTTCCACCGCTACGGCCCCCTCGGCCTGCTCGGCGTCGCCGTCGTCCTCTCCGCGGCGACGGCCGGCGCCGTCGGCATGAACCGCACGGACTGGTACGTGGGCGTGCCGCTGGTGCTCGCCGCGTTCGCCCTTCAGCTGTGGTGGATCCGGGCGATGCGCAGCAGACCGGGTCCGACCCCCGCCGCCATCGGCTACTTCTGGATCCGCTGGGCGATCGCGTTCGTCCTCGCCCTGACCAACCCGTTCTACGCCTTCTACGCCGCCGCCGGCTACTTCGACGTCGAGCGGCTGCTGCCCCGCCGCCTGGTGCGGGTGGGGGTGATCGCCGCGGTCGTCGTCGTGGCCGGCTCGCAGTCCGGCGGGCTGCCGCCGCAGGGCGTGGTCGGCTGGGCCGTGTTCGGCGGGCTGCTCGCCGTCAACGTCACCCTCGCCGCGATCATGGGCCACCTCAACGCCAAGGAGAACGAGCGGGCCCTCGTCCAGGCCGCCACCATCGCCGAACTGGAGCGCACGAACACCGCGTTGCAGCAGGCCCTCGACGAGAACGCCGCGCTGCACGCCCAACTCCTCGTCCAGGCACGGGAGGCGGGCGTCGCCGACGAACGCCGCCGGCTGGCCGCGGAGATCCACGACACGATCGCGCAGGGCCTGACCGGGATCATCGCCCAGCTCCAGGTCGTCGTGAACACCGCCGATCCCGAGGCCGCCCGCGCCCATCTGGGGCGGGCCGCCGACCTGGCCCGGCACAGCCTGGGCGAAGCACGCCGCTCCGTGCAGAACCTCGCGCCCGTCGCCCTGGAACACGACGGACTGCCGGAGGCATTGAAGAAGACGGTCGCCGAGTGGGCCGAACGGACCGGTACCCGAGCCGAGTTCACCGTCACGGGCACGACCGAGCAGCTGCACGACGAGGTGTCGGCGACCCTGCTGCGCATCGCGCAGGAGGCCCTGTCGAACGCCGCACGGCATGCCGCCGCCGCACGCGTCGGGGTCACGCTGTCCTTCATGGGCGACGAGGTGACCCTGGACGTACGGGACGACGGCCGCGGTTTCGACCCCTGTGCCGCGCCCGAGCGCACCGGCAGCGGCGGCTTCGGGCTCGACGGCATGAGGGCGCGGGCCGAACGCATCGCCGGCTCGCTCACCGTCGAGTCCGAACCCGGGCACGGCACGGCGGTGTCGGCTCGCGTACCGTTGGTACGCCATGACCGATGACGCCCTTCCCGCAGGTCCGCCCGCCATCACCCTGCTCATCGTGGACGACCATCCCGTCGTCCGGGACGGGCTGCGCGGCATGTTCGAGTCCGCGCCCGGCTTCGCCGTCCTCGGCGAGGCGTCCAACGGTGCCGAGGCCGTGTCCCTCACCGCCTCCCTCGACCCGGACGTCGTCCTGATGGACCTGCGCATGCCCGGCGGCAACGGAGTCGAGGCCATCGCCGAACTCGCCCGCCGGGGCGCCCGCGCGAAGATCCTCGTGCTGACCACGTACGACACGGACTCCGACACCATCCCCGCCATCGAGGCGGGCGCGACCGGCTATCTCCTCAAGGACGCCCCGCGCGACGAGCTCTTCACCGCGGTGCGCGCCGCGTCGGAGGGGCGCACGGTGCTGTCGCCGGCCGTGGCCTCCCGGCTGGTCTCGGCCGTACGCACCCCCGCCGCGGCAGGTAACGACGCCCTCTCCGCCCGGGAACGCGAGGTGCTCGGCCTGGTCGCCAAGGGCACGTCGAACCGTGAGATCGCCCGGGTGCTGTTCATCAGCGAGGCCACGGTGAAGACCCATCTCACCCACCTGTACGCCAAGTTGGGCGTGAAGGACCGCGCCGCGGCGGTGGCGGTCGCCTACGACCGGCGAATTCTCGGCTGACCAGGCCTGCTGCCTCAGGCGGCCGGATACGGCGGCAGACCGCTCGCGGTCTTCTCCCGGGCCGTCTTCAGCCCGGCGAGCAACTCCGGCCTGTCGGGCGCCAGATCGGCCTGCCCGCGAAGGTCGGCGCCGAGGTCGTACAGGCCGTAGTCGCCGAGCCGGCCGAGCTGGGAGAAGTAGTCGAGGACACGTGGTTGAGGCGATCCCTCCCAGCTCCGGCGCAGCTCCCTCTCAGTCCACCACCCGCAACAGCAGCACCGCCCGGCCCGGCACGGCGATCGTGGCCCCCGCGCGGTGAACGATTCCCGGCGCCTCTGCCTGCTCCTCCCGGGAGGTGTCGACCACGACCTCGTACCGCGCGGCCCACGGCGGCCCGGGCAGGACGAAGCCCGCCGGCCGGTCTCCCGCGTGCAGCACGGCGAGGAAGCTGTCGTCCACGACCGGTGCGCCCCGCGCGTCCCGGCCGGGTATGTCGCGCCCGGACAGATACATCCCCAGCGTCGCCGCCGGCGCGTACCAGTCCCGCTCCGTCATCTCGCCGCCCCGCGCCGTGAACCAGGCCAGGTCCCGCAGCCCGTCGGCGGAATGGGCCGCCCCGGAGAAGAAGGCACGCGTGCGCAGCACCGGATGCGCGTGCCGCAGCGCGATCAGCCGGGACGTCAGCTCGAACAGCGCCCGCCACCCGGGATCCTCCAGGTGCGACCAGTCGACCCAGCTGACCTCGTTGTCCTGGCAGTACGCGTTGTTGTTGCCCCGCTGCGTCCGCCCGAACTCGTCGCCCGCGACCAGCATCGGGACGCCCGTCGACAGCAGCAGCGTGGTCAGCAGGTTCCGCAGCTGCCGCCGGCGCAGCCCCCGTACCCGCTCCTCGTCCGTCTCGCCCTCCGCCCCGCAGTTCCACGCGCGGTTGTCGTCCGTCCCGTCCCGGTTGCCCTCCCCGTTGGCCTCGTTGTGCTTGCGCTCGTACGAGACCAGGTCCCGCAGGGTGAAGCCGTCGTGGGCCGTCACGAAGTTCACCGAGGCGTAGGGCCGGCGCCCGCCCCAGGCGTACAGGTCGCTGGACCCCGACAGCCGGTAGCCCAGATCCCGCACATCCGGCAGCGCCCCACGCCAGAAGTCCCGCACCGCGTTGCGGTAGCGGTCGTTCCACTCCGTCCACAGGGGTGGGAAGGACCCGACCTGATAGCCGCCCGACCCCACGTCCCACGGCTCCGCGATCAGCTTCACCCGGCGCAGCACCGGATCCTGCGCGATGACGGCGAGGAACGGCGAGAGCATGTCGACGTCGTGCATCGAGCGGGCCAGCGCCGCCGCCAGATCGAAACGGAAGCCGTCCACCCCCATCTCCGTCACCCAGTACCGCAGCGAGTCGGTGATCAGCCGCAGGACGTGCGGCTGCACCACGTGCAGGGTGTTCCCGCAGCCGGTGTAGTCGGTGTACCGCCGCGCGTCCGACTGCAGCCGGTAGTAGCCGCGGTTGTCGATGCCGCGCAGCGACAGCATCGGGCCCAGCTCGCCCGCCTCCGCGGTGTGGTTGTAGACGACGTCGAGGATGACCTCGATGCCGGCCGTGTGCAGCGCGCGGACCATCCGCTTGAACTCGCCGACCTGCTGACCGGTCGTCCCGGTCGCGGAGTAGCCCGCGTGCGGGGCGAAGTAGCCGATCGAGTTGTAACCCCAGTAGTTGCGCAGGCCCTTGCGCAACAGGTGGTCCTCGTGCGCGAACTGGTGCACCGGCAGCAGCTCCACGGCCGTCACGCCGAGCCGCACCAGGTGGTCGATCGCCGCCGGGTGCGCCAGACCGGCGTACGTGCCGCGCAGTTCCTCGGGGATGTCCGGATGCAGCCGGGTGAAGCCGCGGACGTGCAGCTCGTAGATCACCGAGTCCGCCCAGGGGGTCTTCGGGCGGTGGTCGTCCGCCCAGTCGTCGTCATCGTGCACGACGACACCCTTGGGGACATACGGAGCCGAGTCGCGGTCGTCGCGCACGGTGTCCGCGACCTGCTGCTGCGGCCAGTCCCGGACGTGCCCGTACACCTCGGGCGGCAGACCGAAGTCGCCGTCCACGGCGCGCGCGTACGGATCGAGCAGCAGCTTCGCCGGGTTCCAGCGGGCGCCGGTCCAGGGGTCCCAGCGGCCGTGCACCCGGAATCCGTAGCGCCGGCCCGGCAGCACTCCGGGGACGAAGCCGTGCCAGATCTCGTGCGTCAGCTCGGTCAGCGGCACCCGGGTCTCCCTCGGCTCGCCGTCCCGTTCGTCGAAGAGACACAGCTCCACCGCCTCCGCCCCGCCCGCCCACAGCGCGAAGTTGGTGCCCGCCACGCCGTCCGGGCCCACCCGGTAGCGCGCGCCGAGCGGGGTGGGCGCACCCGGCCACACGGGCACGACGGGCGCGCCGGGCGCCGTAAGCGATGCGCCGTTCCTCAGGGGGGCGGACTGCACGGGCAGTCCACCGCCCGCGGCACGTCCCTCCTGGACTGCCTCCTGCTCGGGTGCACTCGACACCGGTCAGCCTCCCGCGGCTCGATGGAACGCACGAAAAAGGGGCCCCGGCGTCCCGGCCACGGCTCCCCGTCGTGTCGTCCTCCCCACTGTTCTGCCCAGAGCATGGCTCGCACTCACGTTTCCCCAGGAGGGGCATGGTCGTTGGGACGGTCGTGATGCACGTACAGACGCGCGCGCGACGCGCCGGGGCCGCGCTGGCCGCCGCACTGACATGGGCCGCCCTGCTGGCCGCCGCCTCCGGCTGCACCTCGGGCGGCATGGACGAGGTGCTCGGCAAACCCCGCTCGCCCGAGGACGTCATCCGGATCTCGCCGGACGACAACAGCAAGAACGTGAGCCCGGGAAAGAAGCTGGTGGTGCGGGTGCCCAGCGGCCGGCTGGAGTCGGTGAAGGTGGTCAAGTCGCAGGACGCGCAGGAGTCCCCGGTGCCCGGTGGCATCGCCGACGACGGCGCGACCTGGCGGCCGGACGACGAAGGGCTGGCCCTCGCCGCCAAGTACACGGTGGACGTGGTGGCCCTGGACGGGCGCGGGCGCCGCTCGGCGCGGCACACCACCTTCACGACCGCCGTCCCCGACGAGCGGTTCATCGGGTACGTGACACCGGAGAACCGTTCCACGGTCGGCACCGGCATGATCGTCTCCCTGGAGTTCAACCGGGAGATCGAGAACCGGGCGGCCGTCGAGCGCGCGGTGCACGTGACCGCCCGGCCGGCCGTGGAGATCCGCCCGCACTGGTTCGGCAAGGACCGCCTCGACTTCCGGCCCGAGCGGTACTGGAAGCCGGGGACGCAGGTCACGGTGGGACTGCGGCTGCGGGACGTCGAGGCGGCCCCGGGCGTCTACGGACTGCAGTACAAGACGTTCACCTTCACCGTCGGGCGCAGCCAGGTGAGCCTGGTGGACGCCGCCGCGCACACCATGGAGGTGCGCCGCGAAGGCGACCTCCTCGCCACCGTGCCGATCACCGCGGGCGCTCCGAAGACGACCACGTACAACGGCAAGATGGTCGTCATGGAGATGCTGGAGGTGACCCGGATGAACAGCCGCACGGTCGGCTTCGGCGGCGAGTACGACATCCCGGACGTGCCCCACGCGATGCGGCTCACCGACTCCGGGACCTTCCTGCACGGCAACTACTGGGCACCGGGCGCCCCCGGCAACACCAACGTCAGCCACGGCTGCGTGGGCCTCAGGGACGTGAAGGGGGGCAGCTCGCAGACCCCCGCGGGCTGGTTCTTCGACCGCAGCCTCATCGGTGACGTGGTCGAGGTCGTCCGCAGCAACGACAAGCAGGTCGCTCCCGACAACGGCCTGGGCGGCTGGAACCTGAGCTGGAAGCAGTGGAAGGCCGGCACCGCGGTGAAGTAGCCCCGCAGAGCGGTACGCGCACGACGAACTCCAGCGTCGTCCCGGACGGTTGAACTTGGGACTGAACAGTGACAATCCCGGGGAGCCATCCCTCGTGGCCGTGTGATTAATTAACGCGATACGCGCGTGGGACGCGGCCGTGAGGCGCAGGGGTGCGCCGGTGTCGAGAGGTCATGGGGGTCCCCCCGCTCGAGCGAAGCCGAGAGTGGGGGAGCGCGGAGGCCCGGAGGGCCCCGCACACTCTGGCTCTCGACGCCGGCTTGGGCGCCCCGGAGCCTCACAATTGAAGCGGAGTGCGGGCCTGGATCAGGCCGTGCGAGGGGAGAACGACTGTGAACGGGCGACCGATATCGGGGGCGTCGGTTGGCGCACGCACACACCGGGGCAAGGGGATCCTGGCACTGCTGCTGGGTGTCCTGATGCTCGCGGTGACCGCATGCGGCGGGGGCGGGGGCTCGGACTCCGGGTCCGGGGACGGCAAGGGCAAGGGCGGTTCGGACACCGCGGACACCAAGGCGTCGCAGGCTGTCGTGACGATAGCGCCCAAGGACGGCGCGGACGGCGTGAAGACCAGCGGCGCCCTCAAGGTGACCGCGGCCAAGGGCAAGTTGACCGAGGTCGAGGTCGAGGACACCAAGGGCAACGCGGTCGACGGCAGGATCACTGATGGGGGCGCCAGCTGGACGCCCGCGACCCATCTGGCCTCGGCCACCAAGTACAAGGTCCACGCGGTGGCCAAGGACTCCGACGGCCGGGAGTCCGCCGAGGAGTCCGACTTCACCACGCTGACCCCGAAGAACACCTTCGTCGGCATCTACACGCCGGAGGACGGTTCCAAGGTCGGCGTCGGCATGCCGTTCTCGGTCCACTTCACCCGGGGCATCACGCACCCGGAGGACGTCGAGAAGGCCATCAAGATCAAGACCGAGCCGGCCGTCGACGTGCAGGGCCACTGGTTCGGCAACGACCGGCTCGACTTCCGGCCCGAGGAGTACTGGAAGGCCGGCACCAAGGTCACCGTCACCCTCAACCTCGACGGTGTCGAGGGCCAGCCCGGTGTCTACGGCAAGCAGGCCAAGACCGTGGAGTTCACCATCGGCCGCAGCCAGGTCTCCACGGTGAACGCCAAGACCCACAAGATGACCGTCAAGCGCGACGGCAAGACCCTCAAGACCATCGCGATCACCACGGGCAAGGCGGGTTACGACACCTGGAACGGCCAGATGGTCATCAGCGAGCGGCTGCGGGTGACCCGGATGAACGGTGAGACGGTCGGCTACGGCGGCGAGTACGACATCAAGGACGTGCCGGACGCCCAGCGCCTGACCAACTCGGGCACCTTCATCCACGGCAACTACTGGGGCGGCGACGCCTTCGGCAACTACAACGCGAGCCACGGCTGCGTCGGTCTGCGCGACTCGCGCGGTGGCGGCGACCGCAGCGCGCCCGCGGCCTGGTTCTACGACCACTCGATGATCGGTGACGTGGTGATCGTCAAGAACTCGAACGACAAGACGGTCGCTCCGGACAACGGCCTCAACGGCTGGAACATGTCGTGGTCGGACTGGACCGCCTGACAGCCGGCGTATTCCCTGCGGGCCCGGTGTGCTGTGACCGAGCACACCGGGTCCGTTGGCGTTAACCGCTACTAACCTGCTCCCATGACTGTGCATCTCGAAGTCGCCGAAGGCGTCGGCACCATCCGCCTCGACCGTCCGCCGATGAACGCGCTGGACGTCGCCACCCAGGACCGGCTCAAGGAACTCGCCGAGGAGACCGGCCGCCGCACGGACGTGCGGGCCGTGGTGCTGTACGGGGGCGAGAAGGTGTTCGCGGCCGGCGCGGACATCAAGGAGATGCAGGCCATGGACCACGCGGCGATGGTCGTGCGGTCCCGGGCCCTGCAGGAGTCCTTCACCGCCGTGGCGCGTATCCCCAAGCCGGTGGTCGCCGCCGTCACCGGCTACGCGCTCGGCGGGGGCTGCGAGCTGGCGCTCTGCGCCGACTACCGTATCGCCGGCGAGAACGCGAAGCTCGGCCAGCCGGAGATCCTGCTCGGGCTGATCCCGGGCGCGGGCGGCACCCAGCGCCTCTCCCGGCTGATCGGCCCCTCCCGCGCCAAGGACCTCATCTTCACGGGCCGGATGGTCAAGGCGGACGAGGCCCTCACGCTCGGCCTCGTCGACCGGGTGGTGCCCGCGGACGAGGTGTACGCGCAGGCTCACGCGTGGGCGGCGAAGCTGGCGCAGGGACCCGCGATCGCGCTGCGGGCCGCCAAGGAGTCGGTCGACGCCGGTCTTGAGACCGACATCGAGACCGGGCTGGCGATTGAACGGAACTGGTTCGCGGGGCTGTTCGCGACGGAGGACCGCGAGCGCGGGATGCGCAGCTTCGTGGAGGAGGGGCCGGGGAAGGCCAAGTTCCTCTGACGGACGGTCAAACCGGTGCGCCGGCCGGCGTCTGCGTCGCTCGTGCAGGCGGCGCAGACACTTCGTGCGGTCGGCCGGGTCGCTCGTATCGGCGGTGCGGCGCCGGGGAAAAATCGTGCCGCCAAGTTCCGCTGATCCACTTGCAGTTGACGCGATGTCTTACCCGGCGTCCCTCGAAGGGCTGGTTTATGTGCGCCTTAAGGCAACCTTAAGGTCAACTGACCGGGGGGCACGGGTGAAGGCCCCGAAGTGGGGGATCACCCCAGCTCAGAGGGGCTGCGGTCGTTCTTGAATTACCCGGGGCATATGCCGATCGGTTGCTTCGGAATGGGCGGTTCCGGGGGGCGTATTCCCTCGGAACCGCCCCGTAGGCTGTTCTGGGCGGCCATGATGGGGGCATGGCGGGGCTGGAGGGTATCGAACAGCCGCGGCGGCACGGGAGTGCGACCGCGGCGCGCTGGTCGCCTGCAATCGAGGACGAACGGGCGCTCAAGGCACTGGAGTTGTTCGGCAATCCGACAGAGGCCGAGGTGCCCCTGCCGTCCCGTCCGGAGTCGGCGGCCACCGCGCGCCGGCTCACCCAGGTCGTGGTGCTGCGGCACTGGGGTCTCACGCCGAAGATGACCGAGGACGCGGTGTTACTCGTCTCCGAACTCGTCGGCAACGCCGTGCGGCACACCGGCGCCCGGGTCTTCGGGCTCAGGATGCGCCGCCGCCGCGGCTGGATCCGTATCGAGGTCCGCGATCCCTCCCGCGGCCTGCCCTGTCTGCTGCCGGTCCAGGAGACGGACTTGAGCGGACGCGGCCTCTTCCTCGTCGACAAGCTCTCCGACCGCTGGGGCGTGGATCTGCTGCCCCGCGGCAAGACGACCTGGTTCGAGATGCGCGTCGCCGACCGCTGACAGCGCCGGGTGTGCAGAAGCCCCGACCGCAGGGCAGTCGGGGCCTCCAGAGGCGCAGCGGAGCCAGTTGGGGTGTGCCCCGCGGTGCCGGCGACGACCATGGCCCGGGTCAATGGGTGGATGTCGCACCTTCGACTATCGCAGACGCGCGCTGCTGATCCAAAAGAGTTTGGGGCCGTGAGGTGGGGGTTGTGTGAGCGGGCGGTGCGCCCGAGGTGTCCGGTCGTGCCGTGCGCGCTCCGTTCCGGTGCGCTCGCAACGGCCGTCGTCCGGTCGCCCCGTCGGCGCGTAGCTCCCGTGACTCCGTGACTCCGTGACTCCGTCGTCCCGTGCGTCCGGTCGCCGTGTCCGCGCGTAGCTCCCGACGGCCCGGGCGCCCGTCGCCCCGCGCGCCCGGGCCGTCGGCGTCGTACCCCGCACTTCCCGCGACCCGCGCCGTCCGCCAAACCGGTCAATAGGCATCTTTCGGGGTGAATAACCCTTAAATGGGGCGGGTGACCACGACCGACCGCCGTTCGGCGCTGCGCACGGGTGCCGGGCTCGCCGCAGCCGGAGCCCTCGCCACCTCGTGCTCCGCGACCGGGGCCGTCGTGCACCCGGCCGCGCCGGCCCGCACACCCGGCACGTCCGCGCCCCCGGGAGCGCCGAGGGCGGCCCCCGCGCCCCGCCGTTTCCCGGGGCAGCCCGTGCAGATCGAGCACGGCCCGCGCACCCGGCCCCAGGTCGCCCTCACCTTCCACGGCCAGGGTGACCCCGCCGTCGCGCACGCCGTCCTCGGTGAGGCCGAGCAGGGCGGCGCCCGCGTCACCGTGCTCGCCGTCGGCAGCTGGCTCGACGAGCACCCGGACGTGGCCCGCCGGATCCTCGACGGCGGCCACGACCTCGGCAACCACACCCTGCGCCATCTCGACATCAACGCGATGTCCGAGACGGACGCGTACGCCGAGATCCAGGGGTGCGCGGACCGGCTGCGCCGGCTGACCGGATCCATCGGCACCTGGTTCCGCCCCTCGCGCACCCCGCGGGCCTCGCCGCTGGTCGAGCGGGTGGCCCGCCGCGTGGGCTACCCGCACGTCCTCTCCTACGACGTCGACTCACTCGACTTCACCTCGCCGGGCGCCCCCGCCGTGACCCGCAAGATCGCCGGCGAGATCCGCGACGGGTCCGTGGTGAGCCTGCACTTCGGGTACGCGGACACGGTCGCCGCGCTCCCCGCCGTCCTGGAAGAACTCGACCGCCGCGGCCTGCGCGCGGTGACCACCACGGAGCTGCTGAGCTGATGCACCGCAACCGGAATCTCATCCAGCGCGCCCTGATCGCGGGCGCCGTCCTCACCGCTCTCGCGGGCTGCGGCAGCGCGGCCGGCGACCACGCCGACGAGGCCCTCGGCACGAAAGGGGCCGTCAAACCGGCCCAGCCGCAGCAGAACATGGTCAAGGGTCTGCCCGGGATGCCCCCCGTGCTCGACCCGACGGACGTCTACGCCGCCGACCGTCCGGGCAAGCTCTCACCCGCGGTCAAGGACTTCCCCTCCCGGGTGTACGTCCCCAACACCAACTCCAACACGGTCTCCGTGATCGACCCCGCCACCTACGAGGTCATCGAGACGATCCCGGTCGGTGCCCAGCCCCAGCACGTCGTCCCCTCCTGGGACATGAAGACGCTGTGGGTCAACAACGACAAGGGCAACACCCTCACGCCGATCGACCCGAAGACCGGCAAGGCGGGCAAGACCGTCGACGTGCACGACCCGTACAACCTGTACTTCACGCCCAACGGCAAGTACGCGATCGTGATGGCCTCCCTCGACCGGGAACTGGTCTTCCGGGACGCGCACACCATGAAGCGCGTCAAGTCCGAGCCGGTCAGCTGCTACGGCGTCAACCACGCCGACTTCTCCCTCGACGGCCGCTACTTCATCGTCTCCTGCGAGTTCAGCGGCGAGCTGCTGAAGGTCGACACCGAGAAGATGAAGGTCGTCGCCCAGCAGAAACTGCCGTACGACGGGGCCATGCCGCAGGACGTGAAGATCTCCCCGGACGGCAAGAGGTTCTACGTCGCCGACATGATGGCCGACGGCATGTGGGTGCTGGACGGCGACACCTTCTCCAAGCCGACGCTGCTGCCGACCGGCAAGGGCTGCCACGGCCTGTACGTCAGCCGCGACTCGCGCGAGATGTACATCTCCAACCGCGGCGAAGGAACCATCTCCATCTTCGACTTCACCCGGAACAGGCTGACCAAGAAGTGGCACCTGCCCGGCGGAGGCAGTCCCGACATGGGCGGCGTCTCGGCCGACGGCAAGGTGCTGTGGCTGTCCGGCCGCTACAACTCCGAGGTGTACGCCATCGACACCCGTACCGGCACCCAGCTGGCCCGCATCCCGGTCGGCAGCGGTCCGCACGGCCTCGCGGTGTACCCGCAGCCGGGCCGCTACTCCCTGGGCCACACCGGCATCTTCCGCTGAACCGGAGGGCGTTGGCCAACACTTCGCGCGGCAACCGGACTTGACCGACTCGCCGCCGTACGGGTGAGGGTCCCCGGCCCGTCGCCGCAGAGCCGAGATCGTGCTCGTCATGATCACAACTCGCCTGCGGCGGCGGGCCGCTGCCGTCGTGCTGTCCCTGGCGGCCGTCCTCGCGACCTCCGCCGCGACGGTCCCCGCGACGCCCGCCGTATCGCCCGCCCGGGCCGCCGCGCCCGCCTGTCCCCAGTTCTACGACCCGCTCACCGCCGCGGCCGACCGCCGGGTGGACGTCGGCCGCATCACCCCCGAGCCGGTCTGGCGCAGGACCTGCGGCACGCTCTACCGCAGTGACTCGCGCGGCCCCGCCACCGTCTTCGAGCAGGGCTTCCACCCGAAGGACGTCGAGAGCGGCCAGTACGACATCGAGCAGTACGTCCTCGTCAACCAGCCCTCGCCGTACGTCTCCACGACCTACGACCACGACCTCTACAAGACGTGGTGGAAGAGCGGCTACAACTACTACATCGACGCCCCCGGCGGGGTGGACGTCAACAAGACCATCGGTGACACCCACAAGTGGGCCGACCAGGTCGAGGTCGCCTTCCCCGGCGGCATCGCCCGGCAGTACGTCGTCGGCGTCTGCCCGGTCGACAAGAAGACGAAGACCGAGATCCTCAGCGACTGCGAGAGCAACCCGCACTACGAGCCCTGGCACTGAGAACGGCCGCCCTCAGTGGGCGAGAAGCAGTGCCTCCGCCCCGACGGGGCGGTAGCCGGCCGACTGGAACGCCCGCAGACTGCGGGCGTTCCCCGGGGACAGCTGGGACCAGACGGGCTCGTCGGCGAGATGCCGGGCCGCCGCGGCCAGCGCCCGCCCGAGCCCCCGGTGCCGCAGGTCCTCGTCCACCTCGACCGCCACCTCCAGGCGCCCCGCGACCCCGCGGCCCAGGATCAGCACCCCGCCGTCCGCCGCCCACACCCGCACCTCGTCACGGTGCTTGCGCGCCCGGGCCACCCGGTGATGGCCCGGGTCCTCGATCTCCGTCAGCGCGAGCGGCGGCGCCCCCGGGAGCGGGGTGGCGACGGCGAGCAGGTCGATCGTGTCGTGCGACCGCCCCGTGCGTTCCATGAACGCGGCGAGGAACCGCGGATTCATCGTCGCGGCGAGCGCGTCGCAGTCCAGCCCGTCCAGCGTCTCGCGCACCCACCCCTCGTCCTCGTCCGTGAAGACGACGGAGTGCGCGGTGAAGGCGAGGACGCCGGCGTCCCGGGAGGAGGGCTGCGGTACGACGACCGTGGTGCCGTCCGCCGGCGGGAAGGCCCCGAGGGCCGCGGCGTCCAGAATGTCCCGCAGCGTGTCCGCCATGACGCCCCGCTCCCTCACGTGAGTCTCCACCCGCTGGAGGCCCCAGACTCCCAGACATGATCGAAGACGGCACTGGTCTGTTCACCATCGGGCAGCTCTCCCGGAGCACCGGCCGCACCGTGCGCGCCCATCCGGTCCTGGCCGGACGAGGGCGCCCTGCCCCCGGTGAGCCGTTCCCCGGGTGGTCACCGGCTCTACGACGCCCGCGTCGGTGGCCCGCCTGGGTGGTCGCCGTACTGACGGCTGGTGCGGACCGTTAATCTGACCTCCGTCAGTAGGGCCGCAGGGCCTGCGTTATGCACCAAGAAGGGGCGGATCCGGTGGCGGACATCGAGGAAGCACGCAAGGCGTTCGAGCGGATCGACACGGACGGTGACGGGTTCATCACGCCCGCCGAGTTCAAGACCGCTCTCGCCCAGGGCGGGGACTGGAACGTCACCGAGTCGGTGGCGGAGGCCGTGATCGCCTCCCGCGACCTGAACGGGGACAAGCTCCTCTCGTTCGACGAGTTCTGGGCCCACCTGAACAAGTGACGCATCCCGCAGGGGCGCCCACCGGTCCTTCCGGCGGGCGCCCCTGCGGCGTCACCGGTCCCGGACGACCGCCGGCCCGGCCCGAAACGGCCGGAAACCGTGCTGTTTTCGGCCGCGTCACCCGCATGCCGCACAGCCTGGAATAGGGCATCCCAACCCGGGGTTGGTGATCCGCACCAGGAGCATCACCTCAGGAAGGGTCTGTCTCTCATGAAGATCGGCATCATCGGCGCGGGCAACATCGGCGGCAACCTCACCCGGCGGTTCACCGCTGCCGGGCACGACGTCTCCGTCGCCAACTCCCGCGGCCCTCAGACGCTCACCGCGCTCGCCGAGGAGACCGGGGCGACCCCTGTCCCGGTCGAGGAGGCGGCGCGCGACGCCGAGGTCGTGGTCGTCACGATCCCCCTCAAGGCCGTCCCGGACCTGCCCGACGGCATCCTGGACGGAGCCGCCGAGGGCGTCGCCGTCATCGACACCGGCAACTACTACCCCCAGCAGCGCGACGGCCGGATCGACGCGATCGAGGACGACGGCCTCACCGAGAGCCGCTGGACCGCCCAGCAGATCGGCCACACGGTCGTGAAGGCCTTCAACGGCACCTACGCCCAGGACCTCCTGGACCGCGCCCGCCCGGCCGGCGCCCCCGACCGCATGGCGCTCCCGGTGGCCGGCGACGACGCCGCCGCCAAGCAGCGGGTGCGCGACCTGATCGACGAGATCGGCTTCGACACCGTCGACGCGGGCGGCCTGGACGACTCCTGGCGCCAGCAGCCCGGCACCCCCGTCTACGGACTCCAGGAGGGCCTCGACGCGGTCACGAAGGCCCTGGCCGAGGCGCCCCGGGAGCGCCCGGCGGACTTCCGCGGCTAGCCGCCGTGGTCCGGTAGCCGAGAGTCGAGGCGCCCCCGGGCCGGGGGCAGCTCAGACGATCCGCAACGGCTGGTGCGGCCCGTCCGGCAACTCGATCGCGATCGGGTCCCCGGGCCGCACCACCCCGCCCTCCCGTACGACGCTCATGACGCCGGACTTGTGGGTGACACCGGTGCCGGTGCCCCGCCCCACGACCTGCTTGAGCAGCCCCTTCTGGAAACCGTCGATCTGCGCGCACGGGTTGCGCAGCCCGGTGATCTCGACGACCGCCTCGTCGCCGAGCCGCAGCAGCGCTCCGGCCGGCAGTCCCAGCAGGTCGATCCCGCGGGTGGTGACGTTCTCACCGAGTTCGCCGGCCGCGACGGCGAAGCCCGCCTCACGCAGTTCCTCGAACAGCTCCTCGTGCATCAGATGCACCTGGCGCAGATTGACGGCCGAAGCATCCCGCTGCATCCGGAACCGGTGTTTCACGGTCACGCCCGCATGCACGTCCCCCTCGACCCCGAGCCCGGCGAGCAGCCTGACGCTCTCCCGGTTCGGCTTGGTGAACGAGTACGTGCCATTACTGCTGACCGCAGTGACTTTCCCACCCATGGCGCGCAGCCTACGGCGTGGCCCATTCCTGCAGGTCGGCCTTGGTCGTGAAGTCCGCCACGTTCTTGTCGAGGGGGTCGTCGGTGTACTGGTGGAAGCGCCACTTCGCCTTGATGCGGGGCTTGCCCGCGGTGACGTAGTCGGCGATCCACAGGCCGTCGCCCGCGTACGAGGTGGTGTCGATGTTCAGCCAGAAGTTGCGGTTCGCGTAGAGGACGACCCGGTTGTCCGGGCGGAGTTCCTTCAGCGTCCGGATGAAGCGGTCCTTCTCGGCGTTGCTGGCGTGGGTGCCCTCGCCGGTGGTCTCCCAGTCGACGGCGAGGATGTCGCCGGCCTTCTCCGGGGCCTTGCTGAGGAAGTACTCGGCCTGGGCCGTGAGGTTGCCCGGCCAGAGGAAGTGGTAGAAGCCGACGACGCAGCCGGCGTCCCGGGCCCTCTTCACCTGGGCGCTCAGTCTGGGGTTGACGTACGAGCGGCCCTCGGTGGCCTTGACGAAGACGAAGGAGAGGCCCTCGGTGGAGTAGGAGGACGACTGGTAGGCGCTGACATCGATGCCGCGCAGCATGGGGGCTCCCTGTGCGGTGGGGGGACAGGCGAGGTGGGGGAAGCGACAAGTGAAGCATCAACTTCCTTGCGTTCTACCCGACTTCACTTGATCCACCCGTGACCGCCCGTGGCCGACGCCGACGCCGGCACGGTGCCCGATGCGAGCCGCCCGCCCTGCTGCTCCCGGATCCGTCCCAGGCCTCCCGGACCGGTGCCTCGCCGCCCTGCCGCCGCACGCCCCGGCCGCCCGACCTGCTGAGTGGCCTGGTCCGGGCTGCGTCCGGCGTTCCGGGCTGAGCCGCCGGTGTGGTGTTCGCGGCGCTGCTCGCGTCGCAGCTCACCGGGCCGAATGTTCCCTTGACGAGCTAGATCTCCTTTTCACGAGCTAACTGTCTTGTATATTGGCGCCTAGATTTTTATAGTCTCCTCATGGCTCCTGATAGGACTCCTTCGTGACCCGCAGAACCATTCCGCTGGTGGCCGGTATCTGCTGCATCGGCACCTCCGAGCTGCTGCCCGGCGGGATGCTCTCCCAGCTCGGCTCGGCGCTGGACGTCGACGTGACGACCGCGGGCCTGCTCGTGACCGTCTACGCCGCGACGGTCGCGCTCGCCGGCCCCGCCGTCACCGTGCTCACGGCGGGAGTGTCCAAGGCGCGCCTCGCCACCTGGCTGCTGGCGGTGTTCGTCCTCGGCAACGTCGTCATCGCGACTGCCGCCGACTTCCCTCTGGTCCTGCTGGGCCGGGTCCTCACCGCGAGCGTGCACGGGGCGTACCTCGCCACCGCGATCGTGGTGACCCAGCGGCTGCTGCCCGTCGAACGCTCCAGCAAGGCCGTCACCGCCATCCAGTTCGGCGTCAACCTCGCCACCGTGCTCGGCATCCCGGCAGGCGCCGCACTGGCCCAACTCGGCGACTGGCGTACCCCGTTCGCCGTGATCTCAGGGGTCGCCGCGCTCGCGACCTGGGGCGTGCACAAGGCCACCGCCCACCTGGACATCGGCACCCCCGAGCCGGACGCCCGGCAGGAGGTCTCGGCGCTGCTGAACATCGATGTCGGGCTCACGGTCGGGGCGACCGCGCTGTTCTCGGCGGCGATGTTCACGATCATCACCTACTTCGAGCCCAGCGCCGTCGCCGCCGGCTACTCCGCGAAGGCCGTCCCCGTCCTGCTGGTCGCCTACGGCGTGGCGAGCATCGTCGGTAACGTCATCGGCGGGCGTCTCGCCGGACGGGGCCGCGTGCCCGCGCTGCTCGCCGCCGCCGCGTTCATAGCCGGCTGCGCGTCCTTCCAGCCGCTCCAGCGCGACACGCTCACCTTCCCGATCGGCGCGGTGCTGTTCGCCCTCGCCACGTTCTCGCTCATCCCGGTCCTGCAGAGCGATGTCCTGGAGCTCGCCGCGGCGGCCCCGAGCCTGTCGCTGTCGGCCACCATGTCGGCATTCGGCGTCGGCGCGGCCCTGGGCTCGTTCGCGGGCGGGCGGGTCATCACCCACTTCCAGGACGTGCATGACGTACCCCTGGCCGCTGCCGCCCTCGCCCTGGGCGGCTTCGCCCTCTACGCGTGGCGGCACGCGCGACCGGTCTCTTCCCCCGTCGATCGCATCAAGGAGGCGTCCCATTTCCAGGCCTAGCACCGACCACCGCGCTCCGCTGCCGTCCCTCACCGGTCTGCGTTTCGTCGCGGCGGCGCCCGTGTTCTTCTTCCATCTGTCGCTGACGTTCATCCCCATGAACCCGTTCAGCGACCCGACCTGGGCCAATGCCTACAAGACCGTCTTCTGGAAGGCCGGCTGGGTCGGCGTGTCCTTCTTCTTCGTCCTCAGCGGGTTCCTGCTGATGTGGCGGGACTCCGACAGCCGCGGCTATCTGCACTTCTTCCGCAAGCGCCTGGTCAAGCTGTTCCCGTCCCACATCGTGACCTGGACCCTGGCCATGATCCTGTTCGCCGGAGCGGCCGCGTCCACCCCGTGGGACTACCTGCCGAACCTGTTCCTGGTGAACTCCTGGTTCCCGGTCCACGACATCTTCCTCGCCGTCAACGTCCCCAGCTGGTCGCTCTGCTGCGAGCTGATGTTCTACGCGCTGTTCCCGCTGATCGCGCCACTGGTGCGCCGCATACCCAAGGAGCGGCTGGCGCTCGCGCTGGCCGGCTGCGTAGCCGGGACCTTCCTGATCGCGGCCATCACCACGCTGCTGCCGAACACGCCGCACACCGACGGCATGCCGATCTCCACCGTCCAGTTCTGGTTCGGCTACAACTTCCCACTGCCCCGGCTGTTCGAGTTCACCTCGGGCATGGTCCTGGCCCGGTTGCTGGCCGCGGGCCGGCTGCCGGCGATCCGGCCCGCCGTCGCCTGGGGGGCGCTGCTCGTCGGCTACGTGGTGGCCGAACTGGTGCCGTTCACCTTCTCCTTCATCCCGTTCACGCTCGCGCCGCTGCTGCTGCTGGTCGGCTCCGCCGTCCCCCGCGACCTGGACGGGCGGACCAGCTGGCTGTCCTCGCGCACGATGGTGTGGCTGGGCGAGGTGTCGTTCGGCTTCTACATGACCCAGCACGTGCTGCTGTACACGCTGCGCGTCAAGATCCAGCACGGCGCCCACTACGCACCGCTGCAAGCGACCGCCCTGATCCTCGGCGCCTTCGCGGCCACGATCCTGGCCGGCTGGCTGCTGTACCGGCTGGTCGAGCTGCCGGCCATGAACCGCTGGGCCACGGCCCGCCGCCCGGAACTCCCGCGCGAGACGGCGGCACAGGCATCGGCGCCGGTCCCGGCGGAAGAGGAAGGCGTCGAGGCCGGGGCGGGGGTGTACTCATGAGCACCGCCCAGGTGACCGGCACCGGCCGCGGCGGCAACCTGCCCGGACTGGCGCTGGCCCGGCTGCCCGCCTCCTTCTTCATCCTCACCTCGCACATCGTCGGCGTGGGCCTCTTCGCCGACCAGGCACTCCAGTCCCACGTCTACGGCGCTCTGAGCAAGATCGGCTACACCTCGGTGTCGTTCTTCATCGTGCTCAGCGGCTTCGTGCTGACCTGGACCTCCCGCGGCACCGCGCTGGACTGGCGACGGTTCATGTCCCGACGCGTGGTCAAGGTGATCCCCGTCCATCTGATCGCCTGGGTGATCTGCCTGGCGCTGTTCGCCGCGACGACCTTCCCGCTCGGCACGATCCTGGCCAACCTGTTCCTCGTGCAGGCCTGGGTCCCGGACCACACCGTGTACTTCGCGGTCAACAACCCGGCCTGGACCCTGTCCGTGGAGATCTGCTTCTACGTGGCCTTCCCGCTGCTGTACGGGCTCCTGGTCAAGCGCTCCACGAGGACCCTGCGCACCCTCACCGTCCTGCTCACCGCGGCGGTCGTGGCCCTGCCGTTCGTGCTGTCGCTCTTCCCCGACGGCACCACCTTCCGCAGTCCCGGCATGAACTACCACGGCCGGCCCGAGGCCATCTCGGAGTGGAAGTTCTGGCTGGTCTACATCTGCCCGGCCGCGCGGATGGCGGAATCCGTACTCGGCATGCTGATCGCCCTGCTGCTCAAGCGGGGCGCCTGGCCCCGGATCCCGCGCTGGAGTGCCCTGGTGGTCCTGGCACCGGAGATCTACGTGGCGACCGAGCACGCCCACTTCGTCTTCGCCACGAGCGCGGTCACCATCACCGGCATCGTGCTGCTGATCGGTGCCGTCGGCGCCGGTGACCTGCGCCGCGCGCCGGAGCGGGCCGCGCCCGCCCTGTCCCGGTTCGGCCGCTTCACCTTCGGCGTCTACATGTACCAGTGGCCGCTGCTGTGGATGTGGTACCTGCACCGCTCGGGCGAGGGCTACAGCGGGGTCGAGGCACTGATCGTGTACGCCGGAGTCGTGGCGCTGACCGTCGTCGCCACGTATCTGTCGTACCAGCTCGTCGAGAAGCCCCTCGACCAGCGCTGGCGGCGCAAGAACGCGAGCCCGCGCCCGGCCCCCGCCCCCACGCCCGCCACCTGTGCCGACGGCACCCGCACCCCGGCCGCGGCGACCGCCGCGCGCGCCGGCGCCGCGGTGCCGGCCGAGCCCGTGCACCCGCGCTGACGCGGACCGCACCCCTCAGCTGTCCCGGTCGCCCCCGGCCGGGACGACGCCGGCCGCCGGCCCTGACAGAGGAACCGGTGGCCGGCCGTCCCACCCCCCAACGAAAACCCCGCAATACAAGCAGGAGGACATCTATGTCGCAGGATTCGACCGCCGTGGTCCTGGGCGGCGGCGGGCTCGCCGGCATCGGCTGGACCATCGGGGTCCTGGCCGCGCTGGAGGAGGCCGGGGCGCTCCGGCTGGCCTCCGTCGACCATGTGGTCGGCACGTCCGCCGGTGCCGCCGTGGCCGCCGCCGTACTCCAGTCCGGGGCCGGTGCCGAGTTCGACCGCACGGTCCGCAAGGGCCGACGCAACGCCGAGCTCGCCCCGGCCGTCGCCCTTGCCGACGTTCTGCCGGACGTGCTCGCCGTCCACGGCACCGACGAGTCCCTCGCGGCCAAGACCGAGAAGCTCGCCGCGCTGTCCCGGGAGCGCTCCGGCACCGACCCGGCCCGGCGCCGCGAGGTGATCGCCGGCCGGCTCCGGAAGGACGCCTGGCCCGACGCCCGGTTCTCGGTCACCGCGGTGCGCGCCGACGGCGAGGCCACCGTCTTCACCGCGGAGTCGGGTGTCGGCATCGTCGACGCGATCACCGCCAGCTGCGCCGTACCCGGTCTGTGGCCGGTGGTCACCATCGACGGCGTGGACTACGTCGACGGCGGTACGTACTCCCTCACCAACGCCGAACTCGCCGCCCACGCCGACCGCGTGCTGGTGCTGCGGCCGCAGCCGGAGCTGCCCGCGTATGTGACGGCCGAGCGGCAGCAGTTGCTGGACCGGGCCGTGGTGCTGGAGCCGTCGGAGCGGGCCCGGGCCGGCTTCGGCGCCGACCCCTTCGACCCCGACGTACGCGGTGTGGCCGCCGTACTCGGGTACGAGGACGGCCTCGCGGCCGTGCCGGCGGTCACGTCGCTGACCGGGAAATGAGACCGGTGACCAGCGTCGACAGCGCGCCCATAGCGGCGCCGGCGGCGGCCCCCGCACCCAGCGGGCCGCCGCCGGCGCCGGCCGGGCGGGGCCGGCGCCTGGACTCCCTGACCGGACTGCGCTTCTTCGCCGCGCTGTCGGTCTTCGTGTGCCACTCCTCCTACCTGGCCCTGCCGACCTTCGCCGACCACCACACCAACGTCGTCTTCCACGAGATCGCCAACCAGCTCGGCGGCCTCGGCGTGGCGTTCTTCTTCGTCCTCAGCGGCTTCGTGCTCACCTGGTCCTCCCGCACCGGCGACCGGCTCTCCGCCTTCTACCGCCGCAGGTTCGTCAAGATCCTGCCGCTGTACTACCTGGGCGGCGCGGCCGCCGTGGCCGTGTTCTGGGGCACCGGGACGAAGGTGTCGGACGTGGTCCGCTACGTCACCCTCACCCAGGTGTGGGTACCGAACCCGAAGCACAACTTCACCGTCCTGCCCCCGGGTTGGTCGCTCGCGGTGGAGGCGGTGTTCTACCTGGTGTTCCCGTTCGTGATCGCCCGGTTCCGCACCGCCCGCCCGCGCACCGCCTGGGCCGGGCTGGCCGTGTGTGTGGCCGGCGTGTTCCTGATGCCGGTCCTCGCCTACACCCTGCCGGCGGGGAACATCAAGCTGGTCAGCGAACCGAGCGTGACCGGCTTCCAGCTGTGGTTCGCCTACGTCTTCCCGCTCGGGCGGCTCTTCGACTTCTTCGCGGGCATGTTCGCCGCGATGCTGGTGACCTCCGGCCGGTTCCCCCGGGTGAGCCTGCCCTGGGTGCTGGCGTCGTTCGTCCCGGCGTACGTCGTGGCCGGCTACAGCCCGGTGCTGTTCGGCTGGCGGGCGCCGCTGATCGTCTCCTGCGTCCTGCTCATCGTGGCGGCCGCCCAGCGGGACGTCGAGGGCCGCCCCGGCGCCCTGTCGTCCAAGTCCCTGGTGGCGCTGGGCAACGCGTCCTTCGCCTTCTACCTGTGCCACTACCTGGTGCTCTACGTCCTGAACATCAAGGTGCTGCACGGCCCGTTCGACTCGGGGGTGATGGTCGCCTGCTATCTGGTGACGGCGCTCGCCCTCTCCCTCGCCCTCGCCGGCCTGTTGTACCGGTACGTGGAGATGCCGCTCGTACGACGCTTCGGCTCCGCGAAGGAGAGGCGATGACCGAGGTCCGGACGCCGGTGTCGAGCGCGCTGCTCGACACCGGCCGCACCGAGTACCTGCGCGCCGGCACGGGCGCCGGGCTGGCCCTCGCGCACGGAGCGGGCGGGGACGTCGAGTTGAACTTCGGGCCGCTGATCCGCGGCCTCGCCGGGCACCGCCAACTGGTCGGCACCCGCTACCCGGGCACCGGTGCCTCGGACCCGGCAGGCGACCTGGACGTGTTCGCGCTGGCGGACTCCCTGGTTGCCGCCCTGGTCCGCGAGGGCCATGAGCGGTTCCCGGTGGCGGGCGCGTCCTTCGGCAGCGCCGTCGCCCTCGCCGCCGCGTTGCGCCACCCCGACCGGGTCACCGGCCTGGTGCTCACGGTCGGCTTCAGCGAACCGGACGCACAATTGCGCACGGTCGCCTCGGTGTGGGCGGCCCTGGACGCGGCGCAGGAGAGGGCGGCGCTGGGCGCCTATCTGATCAGTCACCTGACGCACCCTCAACTCCTGGCGGAACTGGGGGAGAACGAGCACCGGGCGCAGGCCGCCGTGCTCGGCCACGGTCTGACCGGGGGCGGGCTGCGGCAGATCACCGCCGCCACCCGGGTGCGGCTCACCGACCGGCTGGGCGAGATCGCCGTACCCACCCTGGTCGTCGTCGCAGGCGCCGACCGGGTGGTACTGCCGGCCACCAGCCGTCTGCTGGGGGAGCGGATCCCGGGGGCGACGGTCATCGAGTACCCCGACGCCGGACACGCCTTCACCGAGGCCGAGGGCACGGTGTGGGCGCAGGACGTCGCGCGGTTCCTCGACGCGCACGGGGTGTGACAGGCACGGGAGTTCCGGGGCGCGGCCCGGCCGGCGGACGGTGAGTCCGACGACCGGGCCGCTGGTCTTCGCCGGGAGTTGGGGGTCTTGTGCGGTGACCCGTACAGAGGTCCGGCGTCATTCACGGGCGTCGGCGGCGTCCCGCCGTTGCTCGGGGACGGGCGCCACCCCGAGCGATACGACGGCCCGCAGCCGCGCCGGCCGTGCGGCGGACGGCGCAGTACCCCCAGGGGCGCCGGGCTGTGCTGCACCCCGAGGGGCGCCGGGCTGTGGCACCGCGAGGGGGCCGGGCTGTATCGGCATGCGGCGCCGCCGCGTGGGCGCGACCAGTTACAAGGGTCCCGCGGCGGCGTACGGTCTCACTCGCCGCGCCGGGCGGGCGCCGCCGCGCAGACACGGGCGGGAGCCCCCGGTATCGGGCTGCGGAGCAGCACGGCGAGCAGGACCGCCGTGGCGAGCGCTGTGGAGATCGTCGGCAGCCAGGCAGGCGAGCCACCGAGCAGCGCCGCGCCCAGTGCCGAGCCGCTCGCGATGCCGATCTGGAAGCCGGTGACGTAGATGGAGGACGCCCGGTCGGCCTCGTCGCCCGCCAGGCGCATGATCCCGGTCTGGAACACCGGCCCGGCGGCGGCGAACGCCCCGCCCCACAGCGCTACGGCCACCGCGGCCGTCGTAGCGCCGACGGCCACCGGGAGCGGCGTGAAGCCGGGCAGCAGCAGGGCAACGCCCGCCACGAACACCGCCATCGTCACGGTCGCTGTCCGCCGCGGGGCGGTGTCGTTGTGGCGGCCGGCCAGGAAGGTGCCCGCGGCGCCGGCCAGCCCGAAGACCGTCAGCAGTGCGACCACCGCCCCGGCTGAGCCGGTGATGCCGGTGACCAGGACAGCGAAGTAGGTGTAACTGAGGAAGTGGGCGGTGACGAGGACGAGGGCTACCCCGCACAGCGTCAGCACCGCCCGCCGGTCCATACCCCCGCCCCCCGCGTCCCCTTCTTCCCGGGGCTGAGCGGCCTCCTGCGGTCCGCCGTCCGGCCGCCGGCGCAGGGCCCACACCAGGGCCGCCGCCACAGCCGCGGTGGCGAGCGCGAGCAGCAGCGCCGTGGCCCGCCAGCCGATCAACTGCCCGATCAGCGTGGTCCCCGGGCTGCCCACGATCGATGCAAGCGAGGCGCCGCCGAACACCGCCGCGGTCGCCGTGCCCACCCGCTCACGCGGCACCAGACCGGCCGCCGCCGGAGCGATCAGTGACCACAGCACCCCGTGCGTGAGAGCCGCGGCCACCCGGCTGGCCACCATCATCGGGTAGGTGTGCGCGAGTGCTGCGGTGATCTCCGCCGCGATCAGGACCAGCAGGGAGCCGAGCAGGGCCGTGCCGCGCGAGACCCGCGCGGCGAGCGCGACGGCCGGCACGGTGACCACGGCCGCGACGACGGCGTACCCGCTGACCAGCAGCCCGATCCGGCTCTCCGGGACGTCGAGGCTGTGCGCCATGTCCGTGAGGAGGCCCACGGGGAAGACCTCGAAGGTGACGTAGACGAAGGTCGCGGCGGCCAGCGCGGCCAGCCGGGCCGCCGTCCGCGCGTCGATCCGGGCCGGCCGGTCCGCCGGGAGAGTCGTGCCGTTCATCAGCGGACCGACACCTCCGCCGCTTCCGGCACCCGGCTCTCCCGCTCCGTGCCGACGCGCACCATCACCTTGGGCCGGCGCCGGCCGCGGGCGGCGAGGTGGGCGAACGCGGCGTCCAGGGAGCCCAGCGGGAAGACCCGGTCCACGAGCGCGTCCAGGTCGACCGCGCCGGACTCCACGAATTCCACGAGCCGGTCCCAGTGACCGACCCCGGACAGCACCCCGTGCAGCGTGACGTCCTTGATCACCAACGCGGCCGCGTCGAAGCCGTCGACGGTGTGATGGGGCGTGCCGAGCTGGGCGATCCGGCCGCCCGGCGCGACCAGCCCGACGGCCGTCCGTACGGCGGACTCGCTGCCGGAGGCCTCCACGACGGCGTCGTACGCCTCCTGGTCCCGCTCGCCCGGTTCTGCCTGCGCGCGCAGACCGAGGCCCGCCGCCAACTCCCGGGCCGCGGGGTGTGGATCGAGGACCACCGTGTCGGCACCGAGCGCCCGCGCGACCTGGGCCGCGGCGAGCCCCAGGGTGCCCGCGCCGAGCACGGCGACCCGGTCGCGCGGCCCCACCGCGAGCCGCTCCACGGCGTGCACGGCCGCCGCGGTCGGCTCCAGCAGCGTGGCCGCAGCGTCGGACAGGGCGTCCGGGATCCGGGTCAGGGTGGAGGCCGGCGCGGTCAGCAACTCGGTGCCTGCGCCCGGCCGGGGGCCCAGCACTCCTATCTCGCTGCGCTCCGGGCAGTACCGGATCCGGTCGGCCCGGCACGCCGAACACCGGCCGCAGGTGCGGAAGTTGTGCCCCGAGACCCGGCGTCCCACCCAGCCGGGGCCGACCCCGGGCCCGGTCCCGCACACCGTGCCGACCCACTCGTGGCCGAGGACGAAGGGGTAACTCTTCAGGCCGTCCCGCAGATAGTTGCTGGAGCCGTCGTAGAAGCCGAGGTCGGTGCCGCACAGCCCGAGCAGGCCGACCCGGACGAGAACCTCGCCGGGGCCGGGCACGGGCGGGTCGACCTCGACGAGCGACACCGTGCGCGGCGCGGTCAGCATGATGGCTTTCACAGCATGTCCTCCTGGTAAGCGGTCTCTTGACCGGTACGGGCCGCTGCGCGGCAGTCGGCGATGTCGGTACGCAGGCGGCCGGGGTACTGCCGGTAGTCGTTCTCGACGAGCACCGCGCGGGCGCCGGAGTGCCGCAGCAGCTCCGGCAGTTCGGCGCGCACCCCGCCCCATTCGGCATCGCCGACGGGGTCCTTGACGTGCAGGTCCGGCAGCAGCAGCCCGGCTCCCGCCACGGCGCGGGCGAAGGCCGCCGGCCCCGCGCCGGCGTCCAGCAGATTGCCGGTGTCCAGGACGAGCCGCAGGGCCGGATGGCCGACCGCGCGGGCGAGGGCGAGGCTGTCGGCAGGGCCGAGCGGTGACTCGTAGGCGAGGGTCAGCCCCGCCGCCCTGGCGCGTTCGCACAGGGTGCGCAGCGCGTCGGCGGTCCCGGCGCGCAGCCCCGGGGTGACGGGCAGACTGCGCCGGAAGCCCGGGACGTGCAGGACCCGGACGCCGAGGCGGCGGGCGCAGTCCAGGGCCCGGTGCAGCACGACGAGGGCGGCGGGATTGGCCGTACCGCGGGCGAGGGCCAGGCCCAGGTCGTTGACGTGGTTCACCGCGAGCACCGGGACCGGCACCACCCGGGCGATCGCCTCGGCGGCGGCCAGCTCGTCCGGGTCGCTGAGGAGCGGGCCCCGGTGGGCCCCGCCGAAGTCCAGGTGGAGCGCGTCCGCCCCGGCCGCGAGCGCGGCCCGGGCGGCGGCGGCCCGATCGGTCCCGATACGCCACTGCGGCGCGGCCACGACCAGCGTGTTCATCGGCGTTCCCCCGCCGCCGTCCGTATCGCGGCCTTCAGCACCCGGCGTCCGCCGGCGACCCGGCGCCGCGTGGTCAGCACGGTGTTGACGAGCTCGGCCGCCTCCGTCAGGTCCACCTCGTGGGTCAGCAGGTCCGCCCCGACAGCTTCGCCCGGGGCGGTGAGCAGCGCGACAGCCTCGAGCAGGTGGTCGCCGGACACGCCCCGGTGCCCGTGCAGGAGCAGTGGACCGGAGGGCCGGGTGAACGTCTTGGCGCGCGGCGGCCAGGGTGTGCCCCCGCAGTGCTCGGCGCGCACCGCCGCCACGTCGACGGGCCCGGCTGCCAACTCCACCGGCCCGGACGGCAGTCCCGCGTGCACGTCCACGACCAGCGTGCCCGGCACCTGGCGCTCGACGGCCCGCAGCGCGTCCCGGGTGCCCGTGCGCGGGGTGGCGATCAGCGCGGCGACCGGTCCGGGCAGACCCGCCAGCAGGTCGGGCAGCGCGGCATCGTCCGGACGGACCGCGCCGTCACCGTGACCCACCAACAGGACGCGCAGCCCGGGCAGTTCGCGCGGCCACACCTCGGCGGCGAGCCGTCCGACGATCCCGTCCCCCCACACGACCAGCGAGACCGGGCGCACCAGCCGGAGGGCGGTGCGCAGCCCGTACAGGACGGAGGCGAGCGGTTCGGCCAGCGCGGCCGGCCGGGGGTGTACGGCGGTCTCCGGGACCGGCACGACCAGCCCGGCGCGCACCGCCGAGGCCGGGATCCGGGTGCGTTCCGCCCACAGGCCGGGCAGGTTGTGCCCGAGCAGGAAGGACGGGTCGTCCGGGTGGGTGGGGTTCACCGTGACGGCCGTGTCAGGGGCGATGCCGGTGTCGCCCGGCTCGACGACGTACGCCACCCCCTCGTGCCCGAGCACCGGGGTCGGGTCGTCGCGCAGGCCGCGCAGGATCTGCCAGTCCGTGCCGCAGATGCCGGCCACGGCCGGGGCGAGCAGCGCGTCTCCCGGTTCCAGCGCGGGGGTGGGTACCTCGGCGACGTCGACCAGGGTGCGGCCGAGGCGGTCGGGGGCGCGGCGCACCAGCGCGCGGTGCGTGGCCGCGCTCACGGCGCGACCCTCGGCGGCCACTGGTCGATGCGTTCCGCTCCGCGCAGCGGGTCCACCTCGCCCGGACCGCACAGCACGAGCCGGTCGTCGAGCCGGGCCGTGCTGTAGCCGCGGGCGGCGTACGAGGTGGGGGTGGCCAGCCGTTGGCGCAGCTCGGTGGCGTAGTGCCCGCCGAGCCCCTCGACCACACCGCCGCCGAGACCGAGCAGATCGAGGTGCGGATCCAGACACCACAGGGTGCGGATCAGTTCGGCGACCGGCTCGACGCACAGGCCGAGCAGGCGCCGGGCCGCAGGCTCGCCGGCGTCGAGCGCGCCCGGCAGCCACCGCGTCACGTTCGCCGCGTCCGACAGGCCCAGCCGTTCGGCGACCCGGACGAATCCGGGGCCGGCGGCGAGCGAGGCGAGATGGCCGGTGCCCCCGCACTCGCACACCAGCCCGGCCAGTTCCGGCGGACAGGCCACAGCCAGATGCCCGACCTCGCCCTGGAGCCCCCACTCGTCCACGGGGATCACCGACCGCTCCAGGTCGGCGATCCGCAGCCCGATCCCGCTGCTGACGGTCAGATAGCCGACGCGCCGGGTGTCCGGGCGGGCGTGGCCGGCGGCGAAGTCGGCGAGGGCCGCGGTGACGTCGTTGACCAGGGTCCAGGTGACGTCGGGCCGGCGCGCACGCAGGGCGGCCATCAGGTCGTACGGCTCGGTCGCCGAGCCCCACAGCGGGGCCGAGCCGTGGACGACGCCGGTGACGTGGTCGATGGCCGCGCCGAAGGAGACCGCGGCGCGGGCGCCGGGCGGGGCGGCCCCGCCCAGCAGCTCGACCATGTCCCGGCGCAGCTCCTCGACCGCCCGCCCCGGCTGCCGCAGCCGGCTCGGCGCCGGCACCCGCTCGACACCGGCCCCCGCACCCCCGGTCCGCAACCGCACCCAGGTGCCCCCGACATCGGCGGCGAACGTCGCGGTGGCTGCCGGGGTGGGGACGTCGGGGGGTGTCGGCCGAGCGGCCGGTGCGCTCGCCGGTGTACCGGCGGACGGGGCCGCGTGCTGCCCCGCGGCCGTCGCCCGGCTCGGTTCCTCGGCCGCTCTGCCACCCGCCCGGGAGTTCGGCGCCGGGCTCGCCTTCGTGCCCCCGGCCGCGTCGGCACCCCGCCCCGCTTCCACGGTGGCCCGACCGGTCATCGCCGTACCAGCCGGCTGTCGCCCACCGGCTCCGGGACGGTGAGCGTCACGCCGGGGTGGGACGGGCCGGCGGGGGTGACCCGGAAATCGCGGAAGTCGGGGTGCCGCTCCGCTTCGTGGTCGTGGGCGGTGCAGGTGCCGATGACCACCGTGCGCGCGCCGGAGGCCAGCCCGGCGCGGATGCCGGCGGGGGAGTCCTCGAAGACGACCGTGTCCCGCGGCGCCCGGCCGAGCAGGCGCGCGGCCCGCAGATAGCCCTCGGGGTCGGGCTTGCCGCGGCTGATGTCGTCCGCGCTGACCAGCAGCTCGGGCAGGGGCAGTCCGGCCGCGCCGAGCCGTACCTCGGCCAGGGTGCGGCTCGCGGACGTGACCACCGCCCAGGAGCCGGGCGGCAGGGCGGCGAGGAGTCCGGCAGCGCCGGGGACCGCTGTGATGCCCGTGGTCTCCGACTCCTCGTGCGCCACCAGTCGCCGTGTCTCGGACGCCGCCGGCGACGCGTCGGTGACGAAGTGGTGCACCGTCTCCCGGGTGGGGCGGCCGTGGGCGAAGGCGAGGACCTCGGCGAGGTCCAGCCCGTGCCGCTCGCAGAAGCCCGCCCAGGTGGACTCGACCAGGGCGGTGGAGTCCACCAGCGTTCCGTCCATGTCGAACAGCAGCGTGTGCGCCTGAAGCAGTGGCAAGGGTCCTCCTTGAGTTGAGGCGCTGGGGGGAAGGGAGCTGACGGCAGGAGGTCAGGCCGGGGACTCGGCCAGGGGGCGCGACTGGGACACGGGGGCCCCGGCGTGGACGGACGTCCAGCTCCGGTCCTCGTGCACGACCAGTGCCTCGCCGGCGTACGGCACCCCGCGCGTGCGGTCGAGTTCGGCCGCGAGCGGCGCGAAGTGGGCCGGGGTCATATAGGCGCCGTAGTCGAAGTCCGCCGGGCGACGGGCGCGGATGCCGGGGGTGTCGACCATCCCGGCGGGCAGCGCCTGCACGAACGTCACCTCGGCCGGGTCGGTCTCCTGGGTGACGGAACGGATCAGCGAGTCGGCGGCGGCCTTGGTGGCTGCGTAACCGGACCTGTTCGGGCCGGCGTTGTAGACCACCTCGGAGGAGATGTGCAGGAACAGTCCGGGGCGGGCCGCGCGCAGGGCGGGCAGGGTGGCCTTCAGGGTCCAGGCCAGTCCGTGCACGTTGACCGCGAACTGGTCGAGCCAGTCGCTCTCGCGGACCTCGGTGAACGGCTCGCGTCGGGAGGTGAAGGAGACCGCCGAGTAACAGACCAGGCCGAGACGGGGCGGAGTGCCCGAGCGCAGGGAGTCCTGGGCCTGTTGGCCGTCGCGCAGGTCGACGGGGTGCCAGGCGAGCAGGTCGGCGCCGGGCCCGGTGGGCCGGGACCGGCTGAAGACGTGGGTGTCGATGCCCCGGGCGGCCCAGGCGTCGGCGACGCCCCTGCCGATGCCGGTGGACCCACCGATCACGACGGCGGTGGCGGGCTCGCGCGGCGGGGCACTCACGCGCTCACCCGCACGGACCCGGCCGGGGTGCGACCGGCTTCCTGGGCCTTCCGTCGCAACAGGTCGGTGGCGGCGCGGAGTTCGGCCGGGGTGACGTCGTCCACGAAGCGGTGCCGGCCGATCCCGACGGGCAGGGGCAGCCGCTGGTGGCCGTCGCGGTGGCGCACGGTGTCGAGGAGTGCGGCCTCCAGCAGGGCCGGGTCGTCCAGGACGTCGTTCCACAGCGGCAGTCCGAGTGAGGCGGCCGCACGGTAGATCCGGTCGGCCTCCGCGGCGCCGACGTCACCGCGCAGGGTGGCGAGCGCGGTGGTGAGGGCCATGTCGATCATGACGGCCTCACCGTGCAGCAGTTCGGGCAGCGCGTGCATCTCGACGGTCGGGCTGAAGGTGTGGCCGTAGTCGACGCAGCGCTCCAGATGGGACTCCCAGAGGTTGGGCTGGAGTTCCTCCAGCATCAGGTGGATGGCCTCGGCGATGATCGCGTCCGCGGCGGCGGCCAGTTCGCCGGTGGAGCCCTGGAGCCGGTCCGCGCGGACGGCGGCGCCCCACGACTCCAGCAGCCCGAACAGCTCCTCGGAGCGGATGAGGGCCATCTTCATGATCTCGGCGAGGCCGTTGCTGATGTGCCGCTGCTCGAGGGTGCGCAGGAAGGTGCGGTCCAGGAAGGTGGCCGTCGCCGGGGCGTAGGTGCCCAGGCGGTTCTTGCCGCGGCCGTAGTTGACGCCGGTCTTGACGCCGACCCCGGCGTCGACCAGGCCGATCAGGGTGGTGGGGATGCGGATGTACGGCGTTCCGCGCCGGTACAGGCTGGCGGCGAAGCCGACGATGTCGGTGAGCACCCCGCCGCCGACGGCGAGGACGGGCTCGCGGCGGCGGTCGATGCCGAACTCGTTCATGGCGTCGACCACGCGCAGGACGGAGTCCCACTCCTTCACGGGTTCGTCCGCGCGCAGCGGCACCATCGTGGCCTGGATGCCGTGGTACGCGAAGTAGTCGCGTATCCGTGAGCCGTGGAGGGTGTCGACGTTCTCGTCGACGACGACGAGCCGGCGGTCACCGGAGCGCAGGAGCGCGTCCGGGCAGGCGTCGAGCAGGGCCGTGTTGTCGAGGGCGAACAGGTGGTCCGAGCTGACGACGTGGTACCGCACTTGACGGACGGCCTCCACCGTCCATGCCGGCCCGCTCGCCGGGCTGTTGTCGACGTTGTGCCGCAGGCCTTGGGTGAAAGACGTACCGCTGCGCATGTCTCCTCCGGGTTCGGAAGGGTTTTGGGCGGTCCTGTGTCCCAGGACGAGGACGGCACAAGCGGCCGTCCTCACAGGAGGATCATCTCAGAAACAATCGTTGATGCCAATATATTAGCAACCTTGCGGAACGTGATGGCGTTCGTGTTAATCTCAAAGCGTCTCGGCGACTTCACAGGCGAAATCGCTCGCGTATCCCGTGCTGTCACCGGAGTCGTGCCGAGTCACCCGACCCGAGTCGCCGGAGCCCAGGGAGTCGGAGATGGCCACGCTGGCGGAACGCCTCAACGCCTGGTTCGCGGACGCCGCCACCACGGATGCCGTGGGCCGTCGCCGTGAGCCCTCCACAGCCGAGGTCGCCCAGGCGATCTCGGAGGAGTCGTCGCACGACGTGACCATCTCCAGGAGCTATCTGGCCGCGCTGCGCAACGGCTCGCAGACCAACCCCACGATCAGCGTGCTCGCGGCGATCGTGCAGTACTTCCGCGCCCGCCCGATGACCCTCCCGGTCTCGGTGGGCGCGCTCATCAACGAGGAGACGGCGGACGCGGCCGACGACCCGGCCTGGGCGTCCTCGCTCGCCGACCGGCAGGTGCGCTCGATCGCGATGCGGGCCGGTCAGCTCACCCCGGAGATGCGCGAGCAGCTGCTGTCGATCATGGACGCGCTGGACGCCCCGAGGCCCTCGGCGTCGAGCACAGAAGGACAGGACGTCGATTGATGAAGGCCGTGGGCATCACCCGCACCGGAGGCCCGGAGGTACTCGGCCTGCTGGACCTGCCCGAACCGGACCACGACGGGCTCGTCATCCAGGTGGCGGCCGCGGCCGTCAACCCCGTTGACCTGGCGACCCGTTCCGGCCTCATCCCCACCGCGCTCCCGGCGGTCCTCGGCTGGGACCTGGCCGGCACGGTCGCCCACGCACCCGGGGGCTCCGGCTTCACCGCCGGCGACCGGGTCATGGCCACGACCGCCCAACTGGGCACCGGCGTGGGCAGCATGTCGGAGTATGTCCGCTTCGACCCCGCGTACGTCGTCCGCGTCCCGGACGCCCTCAGCCTCACCGACGCGGCCGCTCTGCCGCTGGCCGGCGTCACCGCCGTACAGGCATTGCGCCGCACGCCCGACCGGACCGGCCGGCGGGTGCTGCTCGTCGGCGCCCAGGGCAGCCTCGGCGGACAGCTCGCGCTCAGGCTGCTGGACGAGCCGGCGACCCGAACCGACCTCCTCGTCCGCCACGATGACGGCGACACCTGGCGGGAGCTGCGCGCGGGCCGCCCCGGCGAGGGCGCGGTGCTGACCGACCCGGCGGCGGCCGAGGCCAAGGCGTACGACGTCGTCGTGGACGCAGGCGGTGCCCCGGACCTGATCGAGGCGGTGTGCCCGGGCGGCATGTTCCTCACCCTCACCCCGTTCAGCGCCCCCGACCCCGCCCGGCGCCCGGACGTGGAGTTCACGCTCCATGGAGTGCAGCTGAACCGCGACGACCTGGCCGAGGTGGCCGACCGTGCCGCCCGCGACGCCGGTCTGCGCCAGCGGACGACGATCCTCCCTTTTGCGGACGCACACGAGGCGCACCGCCGACTGGAGGCCGGCGGCTTCCGCGGCAAGTTCGTGCTGGTGCCGTAGCTGCCGCCCGCTACCGGTGCGTCGTTCGACGGACCGGATCACCCGGTGCATCCGTCTCCGGTTCCGCGTGCAGCGTCCGCAGCTCGCGGGAGATCTCGATCAGGCCGACCAGGTCGCTCTCGTAGTCGTCGGAGGCATCGCGCGAGCCCGGGATGAACAGTGCGGTCGTCTTCGGCGCCGCACCGCCCAGGGGCTGTTCGCCGTAGAGGTGCAGGGCGCGGCCGATGATCCGGGCCGCCGCGCGCGGCTGTTTGGGCAGCGCGGCCTCACCGTCCGGCAACTCGTCCGCGGCGAGCCGGAGATACGGGCCCAGCCGGGTCAGCCCGTCCCGGCACTCGACATACCGCCGGTACGTCGCCGAGGCGTAGTCCGCGACCGGCAGCGGCCGCCGCCCGGAGAAGGGCCGCTGATCGAGAATCAGCTCGGGGTAGAGGGCCACCAGCCGCCGCCACAGCTCCTCCAGTCCGTGGTACTGCGCCCGGTGCTCCAGCCGGTCCCGCACCAGCTGGAGCACCCCCACGAAGAAGGGCAGACTCAGCCCTGCGCACACCAGGATGGTGTCGGCGATACCGAAGGCGAAGTCGTCCTCGTACGTCACCGGCACCCCGGGCGCGCGCAGCGCGGGCACGTTGACCCACAGCATCCGGTAGACACAGCTCAGGGCCAGTCCGATCAGGCCGACGGAGATGACCGTCAGGGACCATCTGCGCAGCGGATGCCCCGCGCGCGCGAGCCGCCAGGCGAGCAGGGCGCAGGCGGTGTACCCGAAGAAGAGGAAGACGTTGCCGAGGTCGTAGAACACCCGAACGCGCCAGTCGGCCAGAAAGAAGCTGGTCAGGGAGTGGTTGCGCAGCCGGGACGGGAGCAGGACGGTCATCGTGACCATGCCTGCCAGGCACCCGGCGCACAGCAGCACCTCCCACGAGCGCACGGCCGTACGGCGGTTGACCGGGCGCTCCCGCAGGAACGAGACCATGAGGCAGAGCCCGGCCAGAACCATCGCGTTGTAGCTGCACTTGGCGACTCCGGCGGTGGTGTGCCGGTCCACGAAGGAGATCAGCGCGGGCTGCGCCAGCAGATTGCCCAGTCCCATCAGCAGCAGTGACAGGCACAGGTGCAGCCGCATGGGATCGCGGAAGCGCCGGCGCACCAGCGCGGGCAGTGTCCAGACGGTGCCCGCCAGCAGCGTGACGACGGCGACGCAGTCGAACGCCCTCACGTCAGCGCGTCGGTCAGGCCGAGGCTGTTGTACACCGACGGCCGCCACGGCTCGTCGATGCCGTAGCGCTGGGCCCGGCGGCCGAGCAGGATCGCCTGGCGCATGATCGTGGAGGCGATGACCTCGGCGTCCCGCTCGTCCCGGTCCGAGTAGCAGGTGCGCAGCTTCGTCTCGGCGGGCCGCGCGCCCGCGAGGTCGTACGCGACGATGTGCCCGACCTCGTGCAGGATGATGTGCGCCTGGTGGGCCCTGGTGGTGCGGGACTGGTAGACGATGGCGTCCTCGTGCGGGCGCGAGATCAGCATCCCGAACGGCCCGTCGACCGGCAACTCCCAGGCCATCAGCCGGATCGGGGTGCCGCGGAACTCGCCGAGCCGCTCGCACAGCGCGGCCGGGTCGAGCGGCATGGGCAGCTCCAGCCGGCGCATCAGCTGACGGCTGTGAGCCCGCAGCCGGGCGTCCCGGAGCCGTTCCCGGCGCGCGTCCGGGAACCGGCGTAAGGCTTTCCGCACATGCCTGGTGAGCACGTCATTCCCCCCGTTGGTGCCTGTAGGCCGCACTCAATTTACTTCAGCAAGGGGTCTGCCTGAAGATCTTCGTGGTGAACGTCACGGAGCTGTAACGTAACGTGACGCTTGGCGGAAAGGGTCCGCCGCAGCGGCCGTGCCGGTCCGTACCGGGCCGGTCCGAAGGCGGGGGACAGCCGGGCGCGACGTGCCCGCGCCGTCGTGAACGCCGTTGCCCTCAGCACTCGATGATGTTCACCGCGAGCCCGCCCCGGGCCGTCTCCTTGTACTTGACGGACATGTCCGCGCCCGTCTCCTTCATGGTCTTGATGACCTTGTCGAGGGAGACCATGTGGGAGCCGTCGCCGCGCATGGCCATCCTGGCGGCCGTGACGGCCTTGACCGCGGCCATGCCGTTGCGCTCGATGCACGGGATCTGGACGAGGCCGCCGACCGGGTCGCAGGTCAGCCCCAGGTTGTGCTCCATGCCGATCTCGGCGGCGTTCTCGACCTGTTCGGGGCTGCAGCCCAGCACCTCGGCCAGTGCGCCGGCCGCCATCGAGCAGGCCGAGCCGACCTCGCCCTGGCAGCCGACCTCGGCGCCGGAGATGGACGCGTTCTCCTTGAAGAGCATGCCGATGGCCCCGGCGGCGAGCAGGAAGCGGACGACTCCCTCCTCGTCGGCGCCCGGCACGAAGTTGATGTAGTAGTGCAGGACGGCGGGGATGATGCCGGCCGCGCCGTTGGTCGGGGCCGTGACGACCCGGCCGCCCGCCGCGTTCTCCTCGTTCACCGCCATCGCGTAGAGGGTGATCCACTCCATGGCGTGGGCCAGCGGGTCGCCCTCGGCGCGCAGCTGGCGGGCCGACATGGCGGCGCGGCGGCGGACCTTCAGTCCGCCCGGCAGGATGCCCTCGCGGGACATACCGCGTGAGACACAGGCCTGCATGACCCGCCAGATGTCGAGCAGGCCCTCGCGGATCTCCTCCTCCGTGCGCCAGGCCCGCTCGTTCTCCAGCATCAGCGCGGAGATCGACAGGCCGGTCTCACGGGTCAGGCGCAGCAGCTCGTCGCCCGTGCGGAAGGGGTACTTGAGGACCGTGTCGTCCAGCTTGATCCGGTCCTCGCCCACCGCGTCCTCGTCGACCACGAAGCCGCCGCCGACGGAGTAGTACGTCTTCGAGAGCAGTTCGGTGCCCTCGGCGTCGTACGCCCACAGGGTCATCCCGTTCGCGTGGTACGGCAGTGCCTTGCGGCGGTGCAGGATCAGGTCGTCGTCGTAGGAGAAGCCGATCTCGTGCTCGCCGAGGAGGCGCAGCCGGCCGCCGGTGCGGATCGCCTCCACCCGGTCGTCCGCCGTCTCCACGTTCACCGTGCGGGGGGAGGTGCCCTCCAGGCCGAGCAGTACGGCCTTGGGGGTGCCGTGGCCGTGACCGGTCGCGCCCAGGGAGCCGTACAGCTCGGCGCGTATCGAGGCGGTGGGGGCGAGCAGCTCTTCGTTGCGCAGGCGGCGGGCGAACATGCGGGCCGCGCGCATCGGGCCGACCGTATGGGAGCTGGACGGGCCGATGCCGATCGAGAACAGGTCGAAGACCGAGATGGCCACGGGGGAACTCCTCAGGGTTTCGGCGGACGCCGTTGTCTGCCGGGTCGTGCGGGGGCGGTGCCGGGTCGTGCATACGGCGGGGCACCGCGCTCGCTTTCCAGTGTGCGCGGTGCCCCGGATGTCCGTACGCAAGCGACGTACGAAAAGAACGTACTGACTAAAGCGTACGAAACTACTTCAGGCCGGGGTACAGCGGGTGCTTGTCGGCCAGAGCGGACACCCGGGCCTTGAGCGAGTCCGTGTCGTACGACGGCTTCAGGGTCTCGGCGATGATGTCCGCGACCTCGGTGAAGTCCTCGGCCTGGAAGCCGCGGGTGGCGAGGGCGGGCGTGCCGATGCGCAGGCCGGAGGTGACCATCGGCGGACGCGGGTCGTTCGGGACGGCGTTGCGGTTGACCGTGATGCCGACCTCGTGGAGGCGGTCCTCGGCCTGCTGCCCGTCCAGCTCGGAGTTGCGCAGGTCGACGAGGACCAGGTGCACGTCCGTGCCGCCGGAGAGGACGTCCACGCCCACGGCCTTGACGTCGTCCTGGACCAGGCGCTCGGCCAGGATCCGCGCGCCGTCCAGCGTGCGCTGCTGGCGCTCCTTGAAGTCGTCGGTGGCGGCGACCTTGAAGGACACGGCCTTGGCGGCGATCACATGCTCCAGCGGGCCGCCCTGCTGACCCGGGAAGACCGCGGAGTTGATCTTCTTCGCCAGCTCGGCCGTGGACAGGATCACGCCACCGCGCGGACCGCCCAGCGTCTTGTGCGTGGTCGTGGTCACGACGTGGGCGTGCGGCACCGGGTTCGGGTGCAGGCCCGCGGCCACCAGGCCGGCGAAGTGCGCCATGTCGACCATGAGGTAGGCGCCGACCTCGTCCGCGATCCGGCGGAACGCGGCGAAGTCCAGCTGCCGCGGGTACGCCGACCAGCCGGCCACGATCAGCTTCGGCTTCGACTCCTTGGCCAGCTTCTCGACCTCGGCCATGTCGACCTGGCCGGTGGCGTCGTCGACGTGGTACGCGACGACGTTGTAGAGCTTGCCGGAGAAGTTGATCTTCATGCCGTGGGTCAGGTGCCCGCCGTGCGCGAGGTTCAGACCCATGATCGTGTCGCCCGGCTTCAGCAGCGCGAACATCGCGGCCGCGTTGGCCTGGGCGCCCGAGTGGGGCTGCACGTTGGCGTGCTCGGCACCGAAGAGCGCCTTCACGCGGTCGATGGCGATCTGCTCGACCACGTCGACGTGCTCGCAGCCGCCGTAGTAGCGGCGGCCGGGGTAGCCCTCGGCGTACTTGTTGGTGAGGACCGAGCCCTGGGCCTCCATGACGGCGACGGGAGCGAAGTTCTCCGAGGCGATCATCTCGAGGGTGGACTGCTGACGGTCGAGCTCGGCGTCGACGGCGGCGGCGACATCCGGGTCGAGCTCGTGGAGGGACTGGTTCAGAAGCGACATCGGTCAGGAGTCCTTAGCTGCCGGAGAATTCGGTGTACTCGTCCGCGGAGAGCAGGTCGGACGGCTCCTCGGTGACGCGCACCTTGAACAGCCAGCCACCCTCGAAGGGGGCGGAGTTCACCAGCGACGGGTCGTCCACGACGTCCTGGTTGGCCTCCACGATCTCGCCGGTGACCGGCGCGTACAGGTCGCTCACGGACTTGGTCGACTCCAGCTCGCCGCAGGTCTCGCCCGCGGTCACCGTGTCACCGACCTCGGGAAGCTGGACGTACACCACGTCGCCGAGCGCGTTGGCCGCGTGCTCCGTGATGCCGACCGTCGAGACGCCGTCCTCGGCGACCGACAGCCACTCGTGCTCCTTGCTGTAGCGCAGCTGCTGGGGGTTGCTCATGGCCTGAATTCTCCTGTACGCGGGGGAGTGGTGGTGAACGAGAGGTCCTGCGATACGAGACCGGGCGCGGCGATGTACGTCACTTCGACGCGCGCGCCGGAAACGCGAAACCGGATTCCGGGGAGTCGGACGAACCGACGGACGCCCTGCGACGCCCGTACGGAACGACTACTTCTGACGCCCGTACGGAACGACTACTTCTGGCGCCCGTACGGAACGACTACTTCTGGCGCTTGTAGAACGGCAGCGCCACGACCTCGTACGGCTCGTGGCTGCCCCGGATGTCCACACCGACCCCGGTGGTGCCCGGCGCGGCGTGCGCGGCGTCGACGTAGGCCATGGCGATCGGCTTGGCCAGCGTCGGGGACGGCGCGCCCGAGGTGATCTCGCCGATGACCTTGCCGTCGGCGACGACCTGGTAGCCGGCGCGCGGCACCCGGCGGCCCTCGGCGATGAGCCCGACGAGGACCCGCGGCGGGTTCTCCTGGGCGCGGGCGGCGGCCTCGGAGAGCGCCTCGCGCCCCACGAAGTCGCCGTCCTTCTCGAACTTCACGACCCGTCCGAGCCCGGCGTCGAAGGGCGTGAGCGCGGTGGTCAGTTCGTGCCCGTACAGCGGCATGCCCGCCTCCAGGCGCAGCGTGTCGCGGCAGGACAGACCGCACGGCACCAGGCCCACCGGGGCGCCCGCCTCGGTCAGCGCCTGCCACACCTTCTCGGCGTCGGCCGGGGCGACGAACAGCTCGAAGCCGTCCTCGCCGGTGTAGCCGGTGCGCGCGATGAGCGCCGGGACGCCCGCGACCGTGCCGGGCAGGCCCGCGTAGTACTTCAGGCCGTCGAGGTCCGCGTCGGTCAGCGACTTGAGGATGCCGGGGGACTCGGGGCCCTGGACGGCGATGAGGGCGTAGGCGTCGCGGTCGTCGCGGACCTCGGCGTCGAAGCCGGCGGCGCGCTCGGTCAGCGCGTCCAGCACCACCTGGGCGTTGGAGGCGTTCGCGACCACCATGTACGCGTGCTCCTGGAGCCGGTACACGATCAGGTCGTCGAGGATGCCGCCGTCCGCCTGGCAGATCATGGTGTAGCGGGCGCGGCCGACGCCGACCGAGGCGATGTTGCCCACCAGGGCGAAGTTCAGGAGTTCGGCGGCCTGCGCGCCGGTGACCGTGATCTCGCCCATGTGGGAGAGGTCGAAGAGACCGGCCCTGGTGCGGACGGCGAGGTGCTCGTCGCGCTCGGAGCCGTAGCGCAGGGGCATGTCCCAGCCGGCGAAGTCGGTCATCGTCGCGCCCAGCGAGCGATGCAGGGCATCGAGCGCGGTGTGACGGGGGGTGTTACTGCTCATCGGTGGGGCTCCCAAGGCATGACGGCGAGGTCGTTCCTCCCCATCTGTCATCGGAACCTGAGAGGTTCATCACGACCCCGCGAACCGGTGGTCATGACTTGCACCTTGGGTGGAGCCACTGGTCAGCGGCCCGCTTTTCAGATGTGCCTCGCCCGCGCGGTAACGGGGCCTGAGAGATTCAAGGGAGGGACTTGCTCCTTCGGCGCCCGGGGACTGCTGCCCCCAGGACTCTCCCGCGCGGATTCAAGCGGCCGGTATGCAGTTGGCGGGCACATCATTGCACGCATCCGTCCGGCATGGCAGGGGCACCCGAACAGGTGCCCGGGGAACCGCGGAGAGCTGTGACCGGCCTGTGGCACGACGAGGACGGAAACGAGAGGCGCACCGCATTACCTTCTCTTTACACTCGACGGGGATGGGACTCCGGACCCAAGGGGAGGACGATCACGGTGAACAAGGCCACGGCGTACGCGACGATCTCCGGCATCGCGCTGCCCAAGCAGCCCGCCGCCCCCGCCCGGGAGGCGTGCGGACCGCGGCCGCCGGCCGTCGTCCGTGATCTGCGCGAGCGCGCCGGGCGCAGCCCGCACGGCCTCACCTTCGGCGCCGCCGACCTCGTCGTGGTCACCGGCCTGCCCGGCAGCGGCAAGTCGACCCTGATGCGCCGCGCGGTGAGCGGCACGCGCATCGACTCCCAGGACACCCGCGACCACTGGGACACCCGGCTGGCCCGCTTCCTGCCGTACGCGCTCTACCGCCCGCTCGTCCGGGCCGCGCACTTCGCCGGGCTGCGCCGCGCCCTGCGCTCGGGAGCCGGCGTCGTCGTGCACGACTGCGGTACGCAGGCCTGGGTGCGCCGCTGGCTCGCCCGCGAGGCCCGGCGCCGGGGCGGCACGCTGCACCTGCTGCTCCTCGACGTCACGGCGGACACCGCTCTGGACGGCCAGCGCGAGCGCGGCCGCGGCGTCTCGCGCTACGCGTTCCTGCGCCACCGCACGGCGGCCGCCCGGCTGCTGCGGTCCGTCGAGAAGGGCGACCTGCCGGAGGGCTGCGGCTCGGCGGTGCTGATCGACCGGGACGCGGCGGACGTGCTGCGCCGGATCGATTTCGGCACCTGACCATCGCGAACGCGCGTACCCGTTAGGGTTTCCAGCCGGAACAGCGGTTCACAGCAGGCGGTAGACAGATGGACTTCCCGGCACAGGCGCATCCCCATCCGCACGGCGGATGGCCCGGCAACGAACTGGAGGAGGTGCTCTCCGCCTCTCTCGGAGTCCCCTCGGCCGGCGCCCGCATCGTCGAGGTGCTCGGCCGCAGCTTCCTGTGGATCCCGCTGCCGAACGGCGGCGGCCCGCGCAGCGGCCCCCTCGACCTGCCCACGCTGGAGCTCGACGGCCAGGTGTACGTCCCCGTCTTCAGCTCGGAGGAGCAGTTCCGCCAGGTCGTCGGCGGGCACATGGCGTACAGCATCGCGCCCGCCGTCGAGTTCGCGCGCGGACTGCCGCCACAGGTCGGTCTCGCGGTCAACCCGGACGGTCTGGTCGGCGTCCCGCTGCCGCCGCTCGCCGTGGCCGAGTTGTGCCGCACCGGGCGGACCCCGCTGGACGGGCCCGCGAGCGGCGGCCGGGTGCGGCTCTTCGAGCCGGACTGGCAGGAGGAGCCGGTCGACTTCCTGTCCGCGGCCTCGGCCGAGTTCGCGGACACCGGTGTCGTGCTGACCGCCCGCCGCTGTCTGGCCAGCATCGAGGGCGACGACCCGGTGATGTTCGTCGGAGTCGAGCTCTCCGACTGGGAGGGCCCCGCCCGTACGCTGCCCCTGGACGCGCTGGGCCGGGCGCTCGGCCGCGTCCCGATGGACCGGCCGGTGAACCTGCTGCTCCTCGATGTCGCCCAGGACCCGGTGGGTGACTGGATGCGCGCCCAGGTGCGGCCCTTCTACCAGCGGGAGTACTGAGCGCGCGGCCCCGGACGCGTGGCGCCACGCGGACCCGTGAAGCCGTGCGTCAAGTCGCTGTCAGGAACGCCGCTTAAGCTGGTTTCATGGCTCGGTCGAGGTGTTGACGCGGCTCCGCACGGGATGCCGTACGCAGCGACTCGGGGGTTATGGGTGAGTTCATGGTGATGTGTTCGCGAAGGGGCGGTTGAAGGTGAGCGCGTCGGGCACGGCCGCGGCCGGGCAGGTCGAGCACATGCTGCGCCAGGTGACGCCCGGGCGTTACGACGCCTACGAGGCGCTCCTTCGCGCGCTCGCGACACCGTCGAACGGCCAGATCTGGATGCTCCTGTGGCACGGCCAGGCCGGCTCCCCGGACGCCCAGTACGGGAACATGCAGGTGGACGGCTTCGGCTACGCCCCCTGTGTCACCTCCGCCCAGGAGCTCTCGGCCAGCGGCTGGAACCGCTCGTACGAGGTCGTCGACGGGCTGGACGTCGCCCGCACCCTCTACCCCGACCAGTTCGGTCTCTGGCTGAACCCGCACGCGCCCGGCGGCGGAGTCGGCATCCCCTGGCTGGATCTGCGCCGGATCGCGGCTGGCCTGGAGCGCCAGCCCGCGGGCCCGCTGCGGCTGTCCGAGCCGGGTATCGAGATCCCGCAGTTCTACGCCCTCCTCACGCAGAACGCGCACCGCACGCCCGCGGTGCGCTCGCTGCGCCGCGCGTGGGTCCAACCCGCGCTCGGGGCGCCGTATCTGGCCATCGGCCTCGACGTCTACGACACCTCGCCGCCCGCGGTCGACTCGGTGCGGGCGATGATGCAGCAGTCGATCGGAGCGGTCCCGGACGGGCTGCCGGTGTCGACCGTCGCGATGTCCGACGAGTCCGACCCGGTGGCGATGTGGCTGCGTGCCCAGGCCCGGCCCTTCTACGACCGTGAGGCCCACGCGGCCCCGGCCCAGGCGCCCGTCGCCGGCGGGTACGGCTACCCGCAGCCGCGGCCGTACTGACCGAACTCTCCCGCGCCGCCCTCGCCCTCGCCCTGCCGTGGTCGGGGGCGGGGCCGGCTCGCGCCGGCGAGGGGCTCGGCGGAGGCCGTTCCGTCGTCTCGGCGGGCGGTGTGCAACGCGTTGGGGATCCCGCTGACCAGTGCGCTCGGACGCGTAAGGGTCTGATGCGCCCTTTGAGGCTGACTGGCGGGAAAACGGGCCTCGCGCCCTCTTTCGCCCCAACTGCCCCGTGTCCGACCCCCGTTACCCGCCGTCCGGATAACGGAACCCCCCAGCCCGCATCACGTTTAGGCATCCATTCACCGTCAAGTCTGGCTACAGATCGCCGAGGCATTGAAGACTCCCGCTCCAGGGGTGTTCGCCCCTTTGTACGACGGACTGATCAGGCCGCTACAGCGGCACGTGTGGGCCGGCTACCGCCGGTTGAGAGGGGTCCCTGCCACGATGACGGCACCATTGCACGAGCCGACCGCAGAAGCGGCCCCGAGCGCGGCCGAAGAGGCGGCGCTGGTCAGCGCCGACGCGAAGGCGGTTCAAGGACGTTCTCTGGGCCGGATCGCCTGGGAGCGCCTGAAGCGGGACAAGCTCGCCCTGACGGGCGGCATCGTCGTGCTCGTGCTGATCCTGATCGCGATTCTCGCGCCGCTGATCACCAACCTGGTCGGCCAGGACCCCGAGTCGCACCACGAGACTCTGATCGATCCGCTGTTCTCCACGCCCACCGGGTCCTTGGGCGGCATCAGCGGTGACCACCTCTTCGGTGTCGAACCGGTCAGCGGCCGCGACATCTTCGCCCGGATCGTCTACGGCGCCCGCGTCTCGCTCCTGGTCGGCTTCCTGTCCGCCCTGGTCGCCGTCGTCTTCGGCACCGTGCTGGGCATCCTGGCCGGTTTCTTCGGCGGCTGGGTGGACGCGGCCATCAGCCGCGTCATGGACGGTCTGCTGGCTTTCCCGCAGCTGCTGTTCATCATCGCGCTGGTCTCGGTCATGCCGAACGAGATGCTGGGCCTGACGGGTACGGGCGTTCGCCTGTTCGTCATGATCCTGGTGATCGGCTTCTTCGGCTGGCCCTACGTCGGCCGTGTGGTGCGGGGACAGACGCTCTCGTTGCGTGAGCGCGAGTACGTGGAGGCTGCGCGCAGCCTCGGGGCCGGGCGCTTCTACATCCTGTTCAAGGAGCTGCTGCCCAACCTCGTCGCTCCGATCATCGTGTACACGACGATGATGATCCCCACCAACATCCTCACCGAGGCGGCGCTCAGCTTCCTGGGTGTCGGTGTGAAGCCGCCGACGGCTTCGTGGGGACAGATGCTCTCCTCCGCGATCGACTACTACGACTCGGACCCCATGTACATGGTGATCCCGGGTGTAGCGATCTTCATCACCGTGCTCTCCTTCAACCTCTTCGGCGACGGCGTCCGTGACGCTCTCGACCCGAAGGGTTCTCGCTGAACTGCCGTACCCCCTAGGGCCCGCGACCTATCCGCGGGCCGCTACATACACGGAGGATCCGAGATCGTGACTACCCAACGCACCACAAGCCGGCGCAAGCAGGCCGTGGCCGCAGCCGCCGTGGTCGGCGCCCTGCTGACTACGGCTGCGTGCGGCGGCGGCGGCGACACCAAGGACGGCAAGAGCGGCGCGGCCGGCTTCAACGCCGGTAACAACAAGGTCGCGAACGCCTCGTCCAAGAAGGGCGGCGAGCTGAAGTTCGCCGGAGCCCAGGACGCCGACTCGTGGGACACCACGCGTGGCTACTACGGCTTCGCCTGGAACTTCATGCGCTACTACAGCCGTCAGCTCGTCACCAACAAGGCCGAGCCCGGTGCCAAGGGCGCCGAGGTCACGCCGGACCTCGCCACCAGCACGGCCAAGATCTCGGACGACGGCCTGACGTACACGTACACGCTGCGTGACGGGGCGACCTGGGAGGACGGCAAGCCGATCACCTCCAAGGACGTCAAGTACGGCATCGAGCGCGTGTGGGCGCAGGACGTGCTGTCCGGCGGTCCCGTCTACCTGAAGGACGTCCTGGACCCGAAGGGCACCTACAAGGGCCCCTACAAGGACAAGTCCGCGGACAAGCTCGGCCTGAAGGCGATCGAGACGCCCGACGACAAGACCGTCGTCTTCAAGCTGCCGAAGGCCAACTCGGACTTCGAGGAGATGCTCGCGCTGACCTCGGCCTCGCCGGTCCGCGCCGACAAGGACACCAAGTCCAAGTACGGTCTGCACCCGTTCTCCTCCGGCCCGTACAAGTTCCAGTCGTACACGCCGAACAAGAAGCTGGTGCTGGTCCGCAACAACGAGTGGAAGGCGTCCTCGGACCCGATCCGCAAGGCGCTGCCGGACAAGATCTCGGTCACCTTCTTCACCAACGCCAATGACATGGACCAGCGCCTGATCAACGGCGACTACGACCTGGACATCGGCCAGACCGGTCTCTCCCCGCAGGGCCGCACCACCGCCCTGAAGCAGCACAAGGCGAACCTGGACAACCCGGTCTCCGGCTACATCCGGTACGCGACCTTCCCGCAGAGCGTGAAGCCGTTCGACAACGAGCACTGCCGCAAGGCCGTGATCTACGGTGCCGACCACGTCTCGCTGCAGACCGCGCGCGGTGGCCCGATCGCCGGTGGTGACATCGGCACCAACATGCTGCCGCCGTCCATCCCGGGCTCCGAGGGCCAGAAGTACGACCCGTACGAGTCGGCCACGGCCAACAAGAACGGCAACGCTGCCAAGGCCAAGGAAGAGCTCAAGGCCTGCGGCAAGCCGAACGGCTTCAAGACCACCATCGCGGTCCGCAACAACAAGCCCGTCGAGGTGGCGACCGCCGAGTCCCTGCAGGCGTCGCTGAAGAAGGTCGGCATCACCGTCGACATCGAGCAGTTCGACGGTGCGCAGACCACCGGCATCATCGGCAGCCCCTCGAACGTCAAGAAGAAGGGCTACGGCATCATCATCATGGGCTGGGGCCCGGACTTCCCGACCGTCCAGGGCTTCGGTATGCCGCTGTGGGACAGCAAGTACATCCTTGAGAGCGGCAACAACAACTTCGCCCTGATCAAGGACAAGACGATCGACGGCCTCTTCGACGACTACGTCAAGGAGCTCGACGACGCCAAGAAGACCCAGCTGGCCACGGAGATCAACCACAAGGTCATGGAGGGCGGTTACTACCTGCCCTTCGTCTTCGAGAAGTTCATCAACTGGCGCTCGAACCGGCTGGCCAACGTCTACACGACCGACGGCTACAGCGGTCAGTTCGACTTCGTCAACCTCGGCGTGAAGTAATCCCGACCGGCGCACCCGCCATAAGGCACGAAAGGCAGGTGAAGGCCGGCGCGGCGTGACCCGTGGGCCACCGGAAGACCTCCGGTGGCCCGCGGCCCCGCCGCCGGGCCGAGAGCAGTGCTCGCTTACCTCATCAGGCGGCTCTTCGCCGCCGCAGTGATGCTGGTGGTCATCATTCTGGTGGTCTTCGGCATCTTCTTCCTTGTCCCGAAGTGGGCGGGCGTGGACCCGGCCACGATGTTCGTGGGCAAGCAGGCCGACCCCGCAGCCATCGAGGGCGTGCGGGAGAAGCTCGGCCTGGGCGACCCGATCTTCGTCCAGGTATGGGAGTTCTTCAAGGGCATCTTCGCGGGGCGCACGTACGCGTCCGGCGGTGACGTCACGAACTGCGCTGCTCCCTGCTTCGGTTACTCCTTCCGCAGCGAGCAGGCCATCTGGCCGCAGATCACCGACCGCTTCCCAGTGACCCTGGCTCTCGCGCTCGGTGCCGCCGTCCTGTGGCTGATCTTCGGTGTCGCGGCGGGCGTGCTCTCCGCGCTCAAGCGCGGCTCCCTCTGGGACCGCGGCGCGATGTTCGTCGCGCTCGCGGGTGTCTCGCTTCCCATCTACTTCACCGGTCTGCTGTCGCTGGCGATCTTCAGTTACGGGCTGGGCTGGCTCGACGCCCAGTACGTCCCGTTCGAGGAGAGCTTCACCGGCTGGCTGGGCGGCATGCTCCTGCCCTGGATCACGCTCGCCTTCCTCTACGCGGCGATGTACGCCCGGATCACCCGCGCCACCATGCTGGAGGTCATGGGTGAGGACTACATCCGCACCGCACGGGCCAAGGGCCTGCGCGAGCCGGTCGTCATCGGCAAGCACGCCATGCGCTCGACGATGACGCCGATCCTCACCATGCTCGGCATGGACCTCGGCGCCCTGATCGGCGGCGCGATCCTCACCGAGACCACGTTCAGCCTTCCCGGCCTCGGCCAGGCCGTACTCAAGGCGATCAGCGACAAGGACCTGCCCGTCATCCTGGGCGTCACGCTGATCACCTCGCTCGCGGTCATCTTCGCCAACCTCATCGTGGACATCCTGTACGCCGTGATCGACCCCCGAGTGAGGCTGGCATGACCGAACTCAGCAAGAGCGGAGCAGCGGTCGGCGAGCCCGTCTCGAACTCGCCGGCGCCCTCCGCCTTCCTCGAAGTACGCGACCTGAAGGTGCACTTCCCGACCGACGACGGTCTGGTCAAGTCCGTCGACGGGCTCACCTTTTCGCTGGAGAAGGGCAAGACCCTCGGCATCGTGGGCGAGTCCGGCTCCGGCAAGTCGGTGACCTCGCTCGGCATCATGGGCCTGCACACCGCGGGGCAGTACGGCAAGCGCAAGGCGCAGATCTCCGGTGAGATCTGGCTGAACGGCACCGAGCTGCTGTCGGCGGACCCGGACTACGTACGCAAGCTGCGTGGCCGCGAGATGGCGATGATCTTCCAGGATCCGCTGTCGGCCCTGCACCCGTACTACACGATCGGTCAGCAGATCGTGGAGGCGTACCGGATCCACCACAACGTCGACAAGAAGACCGCGAAGCGCCGCGCCGTCGAGATGCTGGACCGGGTGGGCATCCCGCAGCCGGACAAGCGGGTCGACAACTACCCGCACGAGTTCTCCGGCGGTATGCGCCAGCGTGCGATGATCGCGATGTCGCTGGTGAACAACCCCGAGCTGCTCATCGCGGACGAGCCGACGACCGCCCTCGACGTCACCGTCCAGGCGCAGATCCTCGACCTCATCCGGGATCTGCAGAAGGAGTTCGGCTCCGCGGTCATCATCATCACGCACGACCTGGGCGTCGTCGCCGAGCTCTCGGACGACATCCTGGTGATGTACGGCGGCCGCTGCATCGAGCGCGGTCCGGCCGAGAAGGTGTTCTACGAACCCCGGCACCCCTACACCTGGGGTCTGCTCGGCTCGATGCCGCGTCTCGACCGCGACCAGACCGAGCGCCTCATCCCGGTCAAGGGTTCCCCGCCCTCGCTGATCAACATCCCGTCCGGCTGCGCCTTCAACCCGCGCTGCCCGTACGCGGACGTCCCCAAGGACAACGTCACCCGCACGGTCCGCCCCGAGCTGTCCGAGGTCGGCAGCAAGCACTGGGCCGCCTGCCACATGACGCAGGAGCAGCGGGAGCGGATCTGGACCGAAGAGATTGCGCCGAAGCTGTGAGTGAGAACGCAGAGGACAAACCAGTGAGCATCCCTGCACAGAGCGGCGGCGCGACCCTCTCCAAGGACGCGGCGCCCGGCGAGGTCCTGCTCAAGGTCACCGGACTGCAGAAGCACTTCCCCATCCGCAAGGGGCTGCTGCAGCGCCGGGTCGGCGCCGTCCGTGCCGTCGACGGCATCGACTTCGAGGTCCGCTCCGGCGAGACCCTGGGCGTCGTGGGCGAGTCGGGCTGCGGTAAGTCGACGATGGGCCGGCTGATCACCCGGCTGCTCGAACCGACCGCGGGCAAGGTCGAGTTCGAGGGCAAGGACATCACGCACCTCGGTGTCGGCGCTATGCGCCCGATGCGGCGTGACGTCCAGATGATCTTCCAGGACCCGTACTCGTCGCTGAACCCGCGCCACACCATCGGCACGATCGTCGGTGCTCCCTTCAAGCTCCAGGGCGTCTCGCCCGAGGGCGGCATCAAGAAGGAAGTCCAGCGGCTGCTGTCGGTCGTGGGTCTCAACCCCGAGCACTACAACCGCTATCCGCACGAGTTCTCCGGCGGTCAGCGCCAGCGCATCGGCATCGCCCGCGCGCTCGCGCTCAACCCGAAGATGGTCGTGGCGGACGAGCCGGTCTCGGCGCTCGACGTGTCGATCCAGGCGCAGGTCGTCAACCTCCTCGACGACCTCCAGCAGGAACTCGGCCTGACGTACGTGATCATCGCGCACGACCTCTCGGTCGTGCGGCACGTCTCGGACCGGATCGCGGTGATGTACCTCGGCAAGATCGTCGAGCTCGCCGACCGCGAGTCGCTCTACAAGGCGCCGATGCACCCGTACACCAAGGCGCTGATGTCGGCCGTGCCGATCCCGGACCCGGCCCGGCGCAACACCAAGAGCGAGCGCATCCTGCTCAAGGGCGACGTGCCCTCGCCGATCTCGCCGCCGAGCGGCTGCCGCTTCCACACCCGGTGCTGGAAGGCCACGGAGATCTGCAAGACCACCGAGCCGCCGCTCCTGGAGCTGAAGCCCGGTCAGCAGGTCGCCTGCCACCACCCGGAGAACTTCGAGGACCAGGCGCCCCAGGACACGGTCCTGCTGTCGGTCGCGAGGGAGGCGGTGGAGCTGGTGCCCGAGGCGGTGCTGGCGGAGACCACCACGGTGGCCGTCAAGGAGGCGACCGGTGTGACCGGCCCGGCGGCCGGGACCACCGAGGAGCCCGAAGCGCCCGCGGGCACCGCGGCCGACGCGGGGGAGAAGCCGGCGGAAGCGTCCGCCGAGGAATCCCCCCGTCAGGAGTCAACTGACAAGTAGGCCATGACGATTCAGTAAAGTCATGAACATGCCCGAACGGGAGAGTGCAGAGTCTCGCGTGTCCGTCTGACCGGAACACGTTCGAAGGGACGCTCATGGCATTCTCCCGTTCAGCACGTCTGGGGGCCCTCGCGACAGCGGCGGCCTCCTTTCTTGTCATCGCCGCGTCCTCCGCCCCCGCCCCGGGGGCCGACGGCGTCGGCGACTCCTACTTCCCCCGGCTCGGCAACGGCGGCTTCGACGTCCGCCACTACGACCTGGACGTGGCGTACGCCCCGGACACCGACCGTCTCGACGGCCGTACGACCATCACGGCCCGCGCCACCAAGAACCTCTCCTCCTTCGACCTGGACCTCCAGAAGCTGGAGATCACGCGTATCGAAGTGAACGGCAGACGCGCCGCGTTCACGCGCACGGGCGACGAGGTGCGCGTCACCCCGCGCGGTGCCCTGGCGAGGGGAAGGACCTTCAAGGTGACCGTCACCTACGGTGGCGTCCCCGAACCTCTCGGCGGCCCGATCATCTTCGGCTCCGACTACGGCTGGATGAAGACCGCCGACGGCGTCTTCGTCGCCTGCGAGCCCAACGCCGCCTCCACCTGGTTCCCCTCCAGCGACCACCCCTCCGACAAGGCCACGTACGACATCCGCATCAAGGCACCCAAGGGGCTGACCGGCGTCTCCAACGGCCGTCTGATATCGACGCGGGACAAGGGCTCCCAGACGGTGACGCACTGGCGCGAGAGCAGGCCCATGGCGACCTACCTCGCGACCGCGACGATCGGGAAGTTCGATGTGAAGACGGGGCGGACCCCCGCCGGCACGCCCATCTACGTCGCCATCGACCCGGTCCTCGCGAACAGCAACAGCGTTGACGTGTACGGCTTGACGGCCGAGGCCACCGACTACTGGTCGCAGGTCTTCGGTCCCTACCCCTTCGAGGAGACCGGCGCGATCGTCGACGACATGCCGCAGGCCGGGTTCTCACTGGAGGTCCAGTCGAAGCCCGCGTACTCCGCGGTGCGCTCCGAGGGGACCATCGTGCACGAGCTGGCCCACCAGTGGTTCGGCGACTCCGTCTCGGTGGACCACTGGAAGGACATCTGGCTCAACGAGGGGTTCGCGACCTACGCCCAGTGGCTGTGGTCGGAGCACAAGGGCGTCCGCTCGGCGCACGACTCGTTCCTGGCCGGGTACAACGCGCGTCCCGCGGACGCGGCCTTCTGGCAGACGGTGGTCGCCGACCCCCAGCGCGACACCATGTTCGCCTCGGCCGTCTACAACCGCGGAGCGATGACGCTCCAGATGCTGCGCGAGCGCATCGGCGACACCGCGTTCTTCAAGCTGCTGCCCGCCTGGACGAAGGCGCACCGCTACGGCAACGCGAACTCCGCCGACTTCATCGCGCTCGCCGAGAAGGTCTCGGGGCAGCAGCTCGACGATCTGTTCCAGACCTGGCTCTACACCACGGGCAAGCCCGCCCTGTAACCCGTACTGCCCGTCGCGGGCCTTGCCCGGCAAGGTCCGCGGCTGCGGACGGGTAAGAATGTCGGGTGCTCCAGAACCTGTTCAGCCCGTCCGTCCAGCACACGCTCGACCTGATCGGCATCTTCGTCTTCGCGATCTCCGGCGCGCTGCTGGCCGTCCGCAAGAACTTCGACGTCTTCGGCATCGCCGTGCTCGCCGAGGTCACCGCGCTGGGCGGCGGGCTGTTCCGGGACCTGATCATCGGTGCCGTGCCGCCCGCCGCCTTCACGGACCTGGGGTACTTCATCACCCCGCTGCTGGCCGCGCTGCTCGTCTTCTTCCTCCATCCGCAGGTGGAGCGGATCCAGTTGGGCGTGAATGTCTTCGACGCGGCCGGGCTCGGTCTCTTCTGCGTCGCCGGCACCACGAAGGCGTACAGCTACGGACTCGGCCTCACCCCGTCGGCGGCCCTCGGACTCGCGACGGCGGTCGGCGGCGGTGTGCTGCGCGACGTCCTGGCCAACGAGGTGCCCTCGCTGCTGCGCTGGGACCGCGACCTGTACGCGGTCCCCGCCATCGTCGGCGCCACGATGGTCGTCCTGTGCATCCGCTACGACATGCTCACGCCGTTCACCAGCGGCCTTGCCGTGGTCACCGCCTTCGCGCTGCGGCTGCTCGCCATGCGCTTCCACTGGCGGGCACCGCGCGCCTGGAACCGGCGCTCCACGGTGAGCGAGGAGGAGACTCCCTGAGGCTCCGGGGCCCGTCAGCGGCCGCAATCGTGGAGGTCATACGGCCGCAGTCGTGGGTTTCATACGACCGCAATCGTGGATGTCATACGGCCGCAACAGTGAAAGCTACCGCTTAGTAATCAACTGTTGTACCGTTCAGGCATGCCAGAAGCAGCTTCCGCACAGGCCACGCGGGCCAGGATCGGCGACAGCGAGTTCGACCGCGACACGGCGGTCACTCCCCGCGAACCCGGCGTCTACGGCATCGACCTCTCCGCCGGGTGGACGATCAGCAACGCCGTCAACGGCGGCTATCTGCTGGCCGTCCTGGGCCGCGCCCTCGCCGACGCCCTGCCGCACTCCGACCCGTTCACGGTCTCCGCGCACTATCTGACCGCGTCCCGCCCGGGACCCGCGATCATCCGCACGGACGTCGTACGGGCCGGCCGCACCCTGTCGACCGGCCAGGCCTCCCTCTTCCAGTACGACGACGAGGGCCGCGAGGTCGAGCGGATCCGGGTGCTCGCCTCGTACGGGGACCTCGGCGCCCTGCCCGACGACGTCCGTACGACGGCGAAGCCGCCCGTGATCCCGCCGATGGACCAGTGCTTCGGTCCCCAGGACGCACCGGCCCCCGTCCCCGGCAGCTCCGCCATCGCCGAGCGGCTGATGCTCAAGCTCGACCCGGCGACGCTGGGCTGGGCCCTCGGATCCCCCTCCGGCAGGGGCGAGATGCGGTCCTGGTTCGGCCTCGCCGACGGCCGTGACGCGGACGCCCTCTCGCTGCTCCTCACGGTCGACGCACTGCCGCCGACCGCCTTCGAGCTCGGCCTGTCCGGATGGGTGCCCACGGTCGAGCTGACGGTGCACGTCCGCTGCCGGCCGGCCCCGGGCCCCCTGCGGGTCTCCATCACCACCCGTAACCTCGCCGGCGGCTTCCTGGAGGAGGACGCCGAGGTGTGGGACAGCGCGGACCGGCTGGTCGCGCAGTCCCGTCAGCTCGCCCGGGCGCGGCTCAGCTGACCCGCAGCGGCTGCCGGCCCAGGTAGGCCGCCAACCGCCCGTAGGCATCGGCGCCTTCGGGGGCCGGTGCCTGCGAGGCGAAGGGCAGGTCCTCCCGGGGCTGCTCGTCGGGCAGAATCCGGTGGGCGATCGAGAGCGCGAACTCGGCCAGTTCCGGGTCGAGTTCGAGCGGCCGGCCGAGCGCCTCCGAGAGGTCCCAGGTGTGCGTGACGGCCTCCATGACGTACCCCGACAGGGCGGCACGCCCCGGCGTCTCACCCCACGGCACCCGTACCGGCGCGTCCAGTCGCGTGTCGTCCGCCCAGGCGCGCCGGACCTCCGTCCTGACGTCGTCGTAGGCGGCCGGCCAGCCGTCGTCGGGGACGCCGTCGACGTACGGCCGTACGGCGAGGCCGTCGCCGCCCGCGCCGACCACGGCCGCCCGGCGGGTGCCGCCGGCGATGTGCGAGAGCAGCGTGCGGACGTCGTACTCGGAACACGGTGTGGGGCCGGCCAGCTGCTCCGGACGTACGGTCCTGATCAGCGCGGCGATCTGCTCGGTGGCGCGGTCGTAGACGGGGCGGGGGTCGGGGGCGGCGTTCATGGAGCATCTTCCTTCGGTCGGTCCTGCTGGAGTGCTGCGCTCAGACTCCCCGCATAACCTGACAGTTTCCGTCAGCATTTGCGGAGCGTCCCGGAAGGGCGGAATCCTGGGCCCGTGAAGTCCGACCGACTGCTCTCGATCCTCCTGCTGCTGCAGACCCGCGGCCGTGTCCCCGCGCACGAACTGGCCACCCGGCTCGAGGTGTCGGTGCGCACCATCTACCGCGACATCGAGGCCCTGTCGGCGTCCGGCGTCCCGGTGTACGCGGAGCGCGGGCGGCACGGCGGCATCGAGCTGCTCGCCGGTTTCCGTACGGATGTCACGGGGCTGACCGCCGACGAGTCCCGCGCCCTGTTCATCCTGGCGGCCCAGGGCGTGCACGCCGCGCTCGGCCTGGACGCGGCGCTCGGCTCGGCGCTGCGCAAGGTGATGGCCGCGCTGCCGGCCCCGCACCGGCCGGCCGCCGAAGCGACCAGCCGCCGGGTCCTGGTCGACGCGACGCGGTGGAAGGGCGGACCGCAGCGGGTGGTCGACCTGGAGGTGCTCCAGGACGCGGTGTTCGCCGACCGGCGGCTGCGGCTGCGCTACCGGCACAGCGGCGCCGCCGGGCCGAGCACGTACACGGTGGATCCCTACGGGCTCGTGTCCAAGGCGGGCGTCTGGTACCTCGTCGCCGACCGGCGCGGCACGCCCCAGCTCTTCCGGGCGGACCGGGTGCGGTCGGCCACACCGCTGGCGGACCCGGTGCGGCGGCGCCCGGGCGTGGAACTCGCCGACGCCTGGGAGGTCCTGCGGCGTCAGGTGGAGGACCGGCCGGGCGGGATCGAGGTCGTCGTGCGGGTGCGGCGGGACTTCCTGGACATGTTCACGCGGCTCACGGCGGCCGCGCTGACCGCCCTCCCGGAGGACGACGGAGAAGGGGAGTGGGTGACGGCCCGTCTCGAGTACGGCGCCGTCCCCCAGGTCCGTTCCCTGCTGGTCTTCGCCGACCGGATCGAGGTGCTCTCACCGCCCGAGGTGCGCGAGGAGCTGGCCAGGGCGGCGGCTTCGGTCACGGAGCTGTACCAGTCGGGCGGCCGATCGGGAGCGTGAACGCACAGGTCAGCCGGGTGAGTTGAGGTCGGCTTTGCCGTAACCACAGGCTGAGCACAGCGCGGGCCCAAGCAGGGCCTAAGGGCGGTTGATTGCATGCGCTTCTCAGATTCCGTTCATCTTCGGGAGTTGCTCCTCATGAAGCGCGTCCATCTCGTCCCCGCCGTCGCTCTGCTCGCTCTGTCGCCCTTGCTGGTGGCCTGTGGGTCGGGATCCTCGTCTTCCTCCTCCACCAGCGGAAACTCCGGCCAGCAGAGCTGTCAGCCGCGGTCCGGCATGCCGAGCGGGCGGCCCAGCGGGGCGCCCTCGGGGCGGCCGTCGGGCGCGCCGTCCGCACGGCCCTCGGGTGCGCCGTCAGGGAGGCCCTCGGGCTTCCCCTCGGGCAAGCGCCCCTCCGGTGCTCCCTCCGGCATGCCGGGCGGTGGCTGCGGTGGCTTCGGCGGCCGCGGGCAGGGGCAGCCGACGAAGGGCTGACCCGGGGGAGTCCCTTCTGCCCGGGCGGCCGGCCCAGCCAGTGACGGCGATCTGCCCGGTCAGTGGCTGCGGTCAGCCCGGCGAGTGGCGGTGATCTGCCCGGGCGGTGACGGTGATCGGCCTGGTGAGTGGCTGCGGTCAGCCCGGCGAGTGGCGGTGATCTGCTCGGTCAGTGGCTGCGGTCAGCCCAGCCAGTGATGGCAGTCGGCCTGGTGAGTGGCTGCGGTCAGCCCAGCCAGTGGCGGCGGCCGATGCTGATCAGCCGCATCTGCCGGCTCGCCACCCGGGCCACCCGGTCCCGCTCGTCGTCCGAGGCCTCCAGGGCCTCCAGGAAGAGCGAGGCCGTCATCAGCATCTGGTCGACGTACAGGGCCGCGAGCATCAGCAGATCGCCGTCGCTCCACCCCGCCGACTCGGGGTGCTTGGCCAGTTCGACCTTGACCTCCTCGGCGAAACGGGCCAGTTGGTCCCGGATCGCCTCCCGCACCGGCTGCACGCCGCCGTGCCGCTCGCGGGCGATGAACCGGACGTGCGCCGGATAGGTGTCCACGTGGCGGGCGATCAGATCGACGGCGCGCGCTATGCGTTCGTCGCTGTCGTCTGCCGCGGACACCGTGTCCGCGATCATCGGGTGCAGGCTGCCCAGCGCCTCCTCGACGAGTGCCACCCCGAGATCCGCCGTGGAGCGGAAGTGCCGGTAGAAGGCCGTCGGGGCGACCCCGACCTCGCGGGTGACCTCGCGCAGACCCAGGCTGCTCAGGCTCTGCTCGCCCAGCAGGCCCAACGCCGCGTCCAGGAGCGCCTGCCGGGTCTTCTGCTTCTGCGCCTGCCGGATGCCGAGGGTGTGACTCATGCCATGCAGTTAACAACTGTTCTCTGGAATTGAAAAGCCGCCGGGCGCGCTAGACTCTGAAGTCAGTGAACAACTGTTACTACAACCGTTCACTGAACCGTCAAGTCCCTGAAACATGCGGGATGTTGGGTACGGTACCGAATCAGGATTGATCGGTGCATGACCGGGCATTCAGGATGTTCAGGATGTTCAGGACATGGTCGACCAAGACTTCACGAGAGGAACGTCATGCTGATCCTCGTCGCCGCCCTCCTGCTGATGGGCGTCGTCATGGGCTCCGTGGCCCACGCGCCGCTGCCCCTCACCCTCCTCGCCGCCGTCGTCATCGGCGTCTGGCTGGTCGTCTTCGCGGTCCGCGAGCGGCACTCCCGCCGGCGCCACACCTCCGCCGGCTGACCGCCGATCCACCTCCGCCCACCACCAGTTGGAGCTGACCCACCTCATGGAACTCACCGCCACCCCGACCCGCAGGACCGGCACCCGGGACGCCGACGGCATGGCCGTCGCCTCCTTCATCCTCGGCCTCCTCGGCCTTCTGGTCCTGAACGTCTTCCTGGGTCCCGTCGCCATCGCCCTCGCCTCCGTCGCCCTCTGGCGCGGTACCGCCCGCAAGGGGCGCGCCTTCCTCGGCCTGGGCCTCGGTGTCGCCGACCTGATCGTCCTGGTCGCCTTCATGCAGTTCGACAACACGGTGTCCTGGAGCTTCTAGGGACGCACACCCCCTGGGGGCGGAAGCGATCGATCGCAGGCCCGTAGAATCGGGCCCACCATGGCTTACCTCGACCACGCCGCGACCACCCCGATGCTCCCCGAGGCGGTAGAGGCCCTGACCGCCCAGCTCCGGATCACGGGCAACGCCTCCTCCCTGCACGCCGCCGGCCGCCGAGCCCGGCGGACGGTCGAGGAATCCCGCGAGACCCTGGCGGACGCCCTCGGCGCACGCCCCAGCGAGGTGGTCTTCACCTCCGGTGGCACCGAGGCCGACAACCTCGCCGTGAAAGGCCTGTACTGGGCCCGCCGCGACGCCGATCCCGCCCGCACCCGCGTCCTCACCAGCCCGGTCGAGCACCACGCCGTCCTCGACGCCGTCCACTGGCTCGGCGAACACGAGGGCGCCACGATCGAGTACCTCCCGGTCGACTCGTACGGCCGTGTCCACCCCGAGGCGCTGCGCGAGGCCATCGCCCGCGACCCCGACGACATCGCCCTCGCCACGGTCATGTGGGCCAACAACGAGATCGGCACCGTGCTGCCGGTCCGTGAACTGGCCGACGCAGCCGCCGAGTTCGGTATCCCCCTGCACGCCGACGCCGTGCAGGCCTTCGGACAGGTGCCCGTCGACTTCGGCGCCTCCGGACTCGCGGCCATGACCGTCTCGGGCCACAAGATCGGTGGCCCGTACGGCATCGGCGCACTGCTCCTCGGCCGCGAGTACAGCCCCGTACCCGTCCTGCACGGCGGCGGACAGGAGCGCCATGTGCGCTCCGGCACCCTCGATGTGCCCGCCATCGCCTCGTTCGCCGTCGCCGGACGGCTGGCCGCGGAGCAACGCGAGTGGTTCGCGCGGGAGATCGGGGCACTGCGGGACAACCTGGTGGAGGCCGTCCGCAAGGCCGTCCCGGACGCGATCCTCGGCGGCGACCCCGGAAGTGCCGGCCGCCTCCCCGCCAACGCGCACTTCACCTTCCCCGGCTGCGAGGGCGACTCGCTCCTGCTGCTGCTCGACGCCCAGGGCATCGAGTGCTCCACCGGGTCCGCGTGCACCGCCGGTGTCGCCCAGCCCAGCCACGTCCTGCTCGCCACCGGAACCGATCCCGATCTGGCCCGCGGCACCCTCCGCTTCTCCCTCGGCCACACCTCCACGGCGGCGGATGTCGAGGCCGTGTCCCGCGCGATCGGACCGGCGGTGGAACGCGCCCGCACGGCGGGTCTGACGTAGGGGCCGGCGGGAGGCCGGCGCTCACGCGGCGGCCGAGGGGGACCGGTGCGCGGTCGGCGGCGGCACGCGTGCGCGGCCGCCGGGAGGGCGGGTGCGCGGCTCGGTGCGCGGGCGCGCGGCCCGGTGCGCGGCCGGTGGGCGGGTGCGTCAGGTCTTCGCCGTACGGGCCTCACGCACCAGGCGTATGTACCGGTCCCAGTCCCAGTGCGGTCCCGGATCCGTGTGGTCCGTGCCCGGGACCTCCACGTGCCCGATGATGTGCTTCCGGTCCACGGGGATGCCGTACCGCCCGCAGATGCCCGCCGTCAGCCGCGCCGACGCCGTGTACATCGCGTCCGTGAAGGACGAGGCGCGGTCGACGAAGCCCTCGTGCTCTATGCCGACGCTCCGTTCGTTGTACTCCCTGTTGCCCGCGTGGAAGGCCACGTCCAGCTCGCGGATCATCTGCGTGACGTGTCCGTCCTTGCGCACGATGTAGTGCGCGGCCGCGCCGTGGTCCGGGTCCTGGAAGACCTTCACCGCGCTCTTGAAGCTGCCCTGGGTGACATGGACGACCACCATGTCTATGCCGTAGTCGTCGGGGCGGTCCGCCCGCCGCCAGTTCGCCGGCGACGCCGCCACCCACTGGGCGCCCCGGAAGTCGACCGCACCGGGTGTGCGCGGCTTCTCCACGCCGGGCAGCCGCCACCACAGGTGCCCCAGCTCGTCGCGGGCCAGCGCGAACGTGCCCACCGCGGCCACCGCCCCGCCGATGAGCAGCGTGCGCCGCCCGATGCGCCGGTCCGCGTCCCCGCCCCCGGCCCCGCCCTTTTTCGCCCCCATGGGATCTTCAACGGATACTCGCGGGCCCCGGTTCCCGCGGCCCCGTACCCTGGAGGGGCTATGACTGAGACCCCGCAGCGCCCCCGCCCCCTCCGCGTCCTCGCCGCCATGTCCGGTGGTGTGGACTCCGCCGTGGCCGCCGCCCGCGCGGCGGAAGCCGGCCATGACGTGACGGGCGTGCACCTCGCGCTCTCCGCCAACCCGCAGTCCTTCCGTACGGGCGCGCGCGGGTGTTGCACGATCGAGGACTCGCGCGACGCCCGCCGGGCCGCGGACGTCATCGGCATCCCGTTCTACGTGTGGGACCTCGCCGAGCGCTTCCGCGAGGACGTGGTCGAGGACTTCATCGCCGAGTACGAGGCCGGGCGCACCCCCAACCCCTGCCTGCGCTGCAACGAGAAGATCAAGTTCGCCGCGCTGCTCGACAAGGCCCTCGCCCTCGGCTTCGACGCCGTCTGCACGGGCCACTACGCCCAGGTGATCGTCACCGAGGACGGCACCCGCGAGCTGCACCGCGCCTCCGACATGGCCAAGGACCAGTCGTACGTCCTCGGAGTGCTCGACGACCGCCAGCTCGCGCACGCGCTGTTCCCGCTCGGCGACACGGTGACGACGAAGGACGAGATCCGGGCGGAGGCCGAGCGCCGGGGCCTCGCGGTCGCCAAGAAGCCGGACTCGCACGACATCTGCTTCATCGCCGACGGCGACACCCAGGGCTTCCTCGCGGGCCGCCTCGGCAAGTCCGAGGGCGACATCGTCGACGAGTCCGGCGCGAAGCTGGGCACGCACGAGGGCGCGTACGGCTTCACGATCGGCCAGCGCAAGGGGCTGCGCATCGGCACCCCGGCCGCCGACGGCAAGCCGCGCTACGTCCTCGACATCTCACCGGTCAACAACACCGTGACGGTCGGCCCCGTGGACGCGCTCGACGTGACCGCGCTGACCGCCGTCAAGCCCCGCTGGTGCGGCGCGGCCCCGGTCGCTCCGGGCACCTACACCGCCCAGCTCCGGGCCCACGGCGGCGAGACCGAGGTGACCGCCGCACTGGTCGACGGCTCCCTCGAGGTCACCTTCGCCGAGCCGGTGCGCGGAGTCGCCCCGGGCCAGGCGATCGTGCTGTACGACGGCACACGTGTGGTCGGCTCGGCGACCATCGCGACGACCACGCGCGCGACCGTCGACGCGTAGCCGGAGCGGGACCCCGGGCCGGCGAAGCCCGGAGGGATCAGCCGACCTCGACCTCGTAGAAGCAGAGGTGGTCCTTGATCTCGGCGACATCGGGCTTGGGGTCGGGATAGCCCCAGACGAGGTCGGCCGCGTCCGGGAGCGACCAGTAGGACGCCGTTCCCTTGAACGGGCAGTACGAGTGGGTCTCGGAGGCCGTCAGCAGATCGAGACGGACGTCCTCCGGCGGGAGGTAGTAGCGCACGGGACAGCCCGTCTCGCGCAGCAGCAGCGGGCGCTCGCTCTCCGCGACGACCTGCCCGCCGTGCACCACGCGTACGCGGTCCGTGCCCTGCTCGATGGTGATCGTGTGTCCTTCAGCCATACCTGGACAGCACCGGCAGGCCCGGAGTTCTTCCCTCGTACGGTGGGACCCATGAAAATCTGCGTGTTTCTCTCCGCCGCCGACCTCGACGACCGTTACACGCGTCCCGCGCGCGAGTTCGCGGAACTGCTCGGCAAGGGGGGTCACACCCTGGTATGGGGCGGCTCCGACGTCGGGCTGATGAAGGTGGTCGCCGACGGTGTGCAGGCGGCGGGCGGGCGGCTGCTCGGTGTGACCGTCGACTTCCTCGCTGCCGTGGCGCGGGCCGACGCCGACGAGATGGTCATCGCGCGTGACCTGGCCGAACGAAAAGCCCTGCTCCTGGAGAAGGCCGACGCGGTGGTCATCATGGTCGGTGGTACCGGCACGCTGGACGAGGCGACCGAGATCCTGGAACTGAAGAAGCACGGCAAGACGGACAAGCCGGTGGTGCTGCTCAACACCGCGGGCTTCTACGACGGCCTCAAGGAACAGTTCCGGCGTATGGAGGCGGAGGGCTTCCTGCCCCGGCCCCTCACCGACCTGGTGTTCTTCGCCGAGGAGGCCGTCGGCGCGCTGGCCTACCTGGAGGAGAGCCGGGGCACGCGGTGATGCGAGCATGGCGGACATGGCTACACATGTGATCACCGGTGCGGGTTCCGGCATCGGCGCCGCCGTCGCGCGCCGCCTCCACGCGCGCGGGGACGACCTCGTGCTGCACGCGCGCGACGCGGGCCGTGCGAAGGAACTCGCGGACGCGTACCCGGGGTCCCGCACCCTGGTCGGCGACCTGGCCGACCCGGACCGGCTGTCCTGGGCGTTCTCCCACCAGACGCTCCCCGACCGCATCGACTCGCTCCTGCACATCGCGGGCGTCGTCGACCTGGGCCCGGTCGGGGAGCTGACCCCGAAGTCCTGGCGCCACCAGCTCAACGTCAATCTGATCGCCCCCGCGGAGCTGACCCGCCACTTCCTGCCCCAACTCCGCCTCGCCCAGGGCCACGTGCTGTTCGTCAACTCCGGATCCGGACTGCGAGCGCACGCCGACTGGTCCGCGTACGCCGCCTCCAAGCACGGACTGAAGGCCCTGGCGGACTCACTGCGCCACGAGGAGCACGAGAACGGCGTCCGGGTCACCTCGGTCTACCCGGGCCGCACCGCGAGCCCCATGCAGGCCAAGGTGCACCAGCAGGAGGGCAAGGAGTACGACGCCTCCCGGTGGATCGACCCCGAATCCGTCGCGACGACGATCCTCATGGCCCTGGACCTGCCGCGGGACGCCGAGGTCCCCGACCTGACGGTACGACCGGGCCGCTGACCTCGGCAGAGGATTCCGTAGGCTGCGGGGGTGAGCGAAAACAGCGTGTTCAGGTTCGGGCCGGCGACCGGGGTCGGATCCATGCCCGGCGGGGATGCGCGGGAGGCCGCCAAGACCGTCGTCGGGTCCTGCGAGGACTTTCCGTATCTGCCCGAGCTGCCCGCCCGGGGGCCCGGGGCCGACATGATCGGGCGGACGGCCGGGATGCTCGTCGAGCTGTACGCGCGCGTGGAGCCCAGCGGCTGGCGGATCGGGGACCGGCCCGGGCGGGACACCAAGCGGGCCCGGTCCTGGCTCGGCGAAGACCTGGACGCCTTCGAGGAGTTCACCCAGGGGTACGAGGGGCCGCTGAAGGTGCAGGCGGTCGGCCCGTGGACGCTGGCCGCCGCACTGGAGCTGCGCAACGGCGAGGTGGCTCTCTCCGACCCCGGCGCCTGCCGGGACCTCGCCGGATCGCTCGCCGAGGGGCTGCGGACCCATCTCGACGAGGTGGCGAGGCGGGTACCGGGAGCCCAGGTCGTCCTGCAGCTCGACGAGCCGTCCCTCATCGCCGTACTGCGCGGGCACGTGAAGAGCGCCAGCGGATACCGGACCCATCGCGCCGTCGACCGGCAGCTCATCGAGTCCACGCTGCGGGACGTGATCGGGGTGCACGGCGGGGGGCCCGTCGTCGTCCACTCGTGCGCGCCGGACGTGCCGTTCGCCCTGCTGCGCAGGGCCGGTGCCGCGGCGATCTCCTTCGACTTCTCCCTTCTCACCGAGCGTGACGACGACGCGATCGGGGAGGCGGTGGAGGCGGGCACCCGGCTCTTCACCGGTGTGGTGCCGGGCACGGACGGCCCATTGTCGGACCCTGCCGGTAGCGTCATGGGTGTCAGGACGCTGTGGCGCAGGCTGGGGCTGAATCCGGGGCTTCTCACGGAGGCGGTCACGGTCACTCCGTCGTGCGGACTCGCGGGAGCTTCCCCCGACTACGCGCGGGGAGCACTCGCCCACTGCGCCCGGGCGGCGAGATCCCTCGCGGACAACCCTGAGTAACGGGAGGACAACACGGTGGCCGGCGATCAGGACGCACAGACTGCCTCGGCTTCGCACACCCTGCCTGCCGAGGCACGCGAGAAGCACGCGCACCTCGCTGAGCAGATCGAGGAGCACCGCTTCCGGTACTACGTGAAGGACGCTCCGGTCGTCAGCGACGCGGAGTTCGACAAGCTGCTGCGCTCCCTCGAAGCCCTCGAGGAGGAGTATCCCGAGCTGCGCACGCCCGACTCCCCGACCCAGAAGGTCGCCGGGGCGTACGCGACGGAGTTCACGGCCGTCCAGCACCGCGAGCGCATGCTCTCCCTCGACAATGCCTTCGACGAGGCGGAGCTCGCCGCCTGGGCCGACCGCGTCGCCAAGGACGTCGGCACGCCCGGCTACCACTTCCTGTGCGAGCTGAAGATCGACGGCCTCGCGGTCAACCTCACGTACGAACACGGCCGCCTCACGCGCGCGGCGACCCGCGGCGACGGCCGTACGGGCGAGGACATCACGCCCAACGTCCGTACGATCGCGGAGATCCCCGACCGCCTCACGGGCGACCGCGTCCCGGCCCTCGTGGAGATCCGCGGCGAGGTCTTCTTCCCGATGGAGAAGTTCGAGGAGCTCAACGCCCGCCTGGTGGAGGGCGGCGACAAGCCCTTCGCCAACCCCCGCAACGCGGCGGCGGGTTCGCTGCGCCAGAAGGACCCCCGTGTCACCGCGTCCCGCCCGCTGCACATGGTCGTCCACGGCATCGGCGCCCGCGAGGGCTTCGACATCGACCGCCTCTCCCAGGCATACGACCTGCTGCGCGAGTGGGGCCTGCCGACCACGCGGTACGCCAAGGTGGTCGACGACCTCGACGGCGTACGGGAGTTCATCGCGTACTACGGCGAGAACCGGCACTCCGTGGAGCACGAGATCGACGGCGTGGTCGTCAAGCTCGACGAGATTCCCCTCCAGGGACGCCTCGGCTCCACCTCCCGCGCACCCCGCTGGGCGATCGCCTGGAAGTACGCGCCGGAAGAGGTCAACACCAAGCTGGTCAACATCCGCGTCGGCGTGGGCCGCACGGGCCGCGTCACGCCGTACGCGCAGGTCGAGCCGGTCACGGTGGCCGGCTCCGAGGTCGAGTTCGCGACGCTGCACAACCAGGACGTGGTGAAGGCCAAGGGCGTCCTCATCGGGGACACGGTCGTGCTGCGCAAGGCCGGTGACGTCATCCCGGAGATCCTCGGTCCGGTCGTCGACCTGCGCGACGGCAGCGAGCGGGAGTTCGAGATGCCCGCCGAGTGCCCCGAGTGCGGTACGGCGCTGCGGCCCATGAAGGAGGCCGACGTCGACCTGCGCTGCCCGAACGCGCGCACGTGCCCCGCCCAGTTGCGGGAGCGGCTCTTCTATCTGGCCGGCCGCAAGGCGCTGGACATCGAGCACTTCGGATACGTCGCCGCGGCGGCCCTCACCAAGCCCCTGGAGCCCGCCGAGCCCCCGCTGCTGGACGAGGGCGACCTCTTCGACCTCACGATCGAGCAGCTGCTGCCCATCAAGGCGTACGTCCTCGACCAGGACAGCGGACTGCCCAAGCGTGACCCGAAGACCGGCGAGGAGAAGATCGCCACCGTCTTCGCCAACCAGCAGGGCGAGGCGAAGAAGAACGCGATCGCCATGCTGGACAACATCGCGGCGGCCAAGGAGCGCCCGCTCGCCCGGGTCATCACCGGCCTGTCGATCCGTCATGTCGGACCGGTCGCGGCCGAGGCGCTGGCCCGCGAGTTCCGTTCCATCGACCGCATCGAGCAGGCCACGGAGGAGGAGCTCGCCGGCACGGACGGCGTGGGCGGGATCATCGCCGCCTCGCTCAAGCAGTGGTTCGCCGAGGACTGGCACCGCGAGATCCTCCGCAAGTGGCGGGCCGCCGGGGTGCGCCTGGAGGAGGAGGGCTCGGGCGAGGACGAGGGGCCGCGTCCGCTGGAAGGTCTCACCGTCGTCGTCACCGGCACGCTCGAACACCACACACGGGACGGCGCCAAGGAGGCCCTGCAGAGCCGGGGCGCGAAGGTGACCGGATCGGTGTCGAAGAAGACCTCTTTCGTCGTGGTGGGTGACAACCCGGGATCGAAATACGACAAGGCGATGCAACTCAAGGTTCCGGTTCTGAACGAGGACGGTTTCGCCGTCCTGCTCGGACAAGGGCCGGAAGCAGCAGCGGAAGTCGCACTTCCGACCCCCGAGTAGCGGTTGAAGGCCACCCGTTCGGCGCATATCAGATGCATACGGGTGGCTGGGTCGCATTCGGGCAACCGTCGACGACCGCTGCCCGTGGAAGCCTTCTGCGGCCTACTGTTGAGGAGTGCGCCTGCCGTGCCCAGCTGCGGTTGGGGCAACCCCCGCTCTGCACGGGCGTGGGGAAGGGTTTCAAGACGCGTGCCGTTGACGGCTCTGCCGGCCATCGGAATCGCGTGGCGTGGGCACCGCCGGCTGTGAGAGGGACGGGAATGGAACCGACCGAGAGCGCCGCCCCGGAGTCACGGCTGCGCATGCGCCGGATGTCCGGGGCATGGCTGGCCGGCCGCCGGACAGCGTGGTCGTCGGTGCGCGTGAGCGCGGGCGACCGCGCCACCGCCCACCTCGCCGCCGGGACCGCGCCGACCGCAGAACGTCCAGGAACGCCGGGCCCCGAGGCCGAGCGGCAGATGATGTCCTGGCCCGCCCTGCCCACGGCGGCCGTCGCGGCGGCCGGCCTGCTCCTCGGCGCCGGTTTCTACCGGGCGTTCAGCGGACACCACGCGCTCTTTCCGTCCGGTGCCGTCGGCTGGTCCCTGGCCGTGCTGACCGGCGTCATCGTCGGTCACCTGGTCGCGCTCGGCCGCTCCCGCTGGTGGGGCGGCACCGGCTCGGGCGCCGCCCTCACCCTCGCGGTCCTGCTGCTGTACGGCTGGGTGCCGGCCGGCATGGTCAGCCTCACCGTGGTCGTGCTGGTCGGCGCGGCCCGCCGCCACCGCTGGCGACAGGGCGTCCTGCACGGCGCAGTCGACATCCTCGGCATCGGGGCCGGCGCGCTGGTCCTCGCCGCGTTCGGCCGGGTCCCGTCCGTCGAGTCCCCCTGGGACCCGGGGACCTGGACGCCGTACGCGGCACCCGAAGTGCTGCTGGTCGCGGCCGGGTATCTCGCGGTCACCCGTGGCCTGCTCTGGTATCTGCACGCCCCGCGCACCGGCGGACTGCCGACCGTCGCCCGTACGGCCCTGGCCAGACAGGGACTCGTCGCCGTCGCGCTGCTCGGCATCGCACCGCTGATCTGTGTGGTGGCCGTCGCGCTGCCGGTGCTGCTCCCGCTGTTCTCCGTTCCGCTCATCGCGCTGGACTCCACGCTGTGGATAGCCCGCGCCCGGGCGGAGGAGCAGCTGCGCGACCCGCTGACCGGGCTGCCCAACCGGCAGTGGCTGCTCGAGCGGACCTGGACGGCACTGGACGACGCCGAGCGGATCGGGGCGCGTGCCGCCCTGCTCCTGATCGACCTCGACCGCTTCCGGTCCGTCAATGACACGCTGGGGCATCTCGCCGGGGACCGGCTGTTGTTGCAGATAGCCGACCGGCTCAGGCTCGCACTGCCGCGCGGGGCGGAGGCCGCGCGGCTCGGCGGGGACGAGTTCGCGGTGTTACTGCCCGTCGCAGACTCCACCACGTCCGCCACGCGGATCGCCCGCGGTCTCGTCGCCGCGCTGGGCTCGCCGCTCGACCTCGACGGGCTGACGCTCGTCCTGGAGGCCAGCGCCGGGCTCGCCGTCTTCCCCGACCACGCGCTCGACGCGGAGGGGCTGCTGCGGCGCGCGGACGTCGCCATGTACCAGGCGAAGCGGGACCGTACGGGGGTGGAGGTCTACGAGTCCAAGCGGGACTCGAACACCCCGGACCGCCTGGGTCTGCTCGGCGACCTGCGCCGGGCCCTCGACGCCGGTGACGTCGAACTGCACTACCAGCCCAAGGTCCGCTTCGACGGACAGGTGGCCGGCCTCGAGGCCCTGGTCCGCTGGGTGCATCCCGAGCGCGGGAAGGTGCCGCCGGACGAGTTCATCGCGATCGCCGAGTCGTCCGGGCTGATGCCCCACCTCACGGAGTACGTGCTGGAGACGGCGCTGGCCCAGGTCGCGCGCTGGCGGGCACAGGCGCTGTACGTACCGGTCGCGGTGAACGTCTCGCCGCGCGACGTGCACACCCCCGGTTTCGCCGGAGCGGTCGCCGCGCGTCTCGCCCGGCACGGGGTCCCCGCGGGATCACTGCAGCTGGAAATCACGGAACACGTGCTGCTCGAGGACCCGCAGCGGGCCGCGGACACCCTGGCCGCGCTGACCGGGCACGGCGTGAAGATGTCCCTCGACGACTTCGGCACGGGGTACTCGTCGCTCGTGCACCTGCGGCGGCTGCCCGTCAGCGAGCTGAAGATCGACCGGTCCTTCGTCGCCCGGCTCGCCGTGGACAACGAGGACGCGGAGATCGTGCGGTGCACCGTCGACCTGGCGCACTCGCTCGGGCTGCTCGTCGTCGCGGAAGGTGTCGAGGACGACGAGACGTGGGAGCGCCTGCGGGATCTGGGCTGTGACGCCGTGCAGGGGTGGCTGGTGGCCGCGGCGATGCCGCCGGACGAGGCGACCGCGTGGCTCCGGGCCCGGGGCGCGCGCGGCTGGCAGCGGCCTGCGGCGGCGTTGCCCGCGGTCGCGACCGACGAGTGAGCTCGTGACCGTCCTTCGGTGAGGTGCCCTCTCGTGCGGGGATTTCGGGCCGTCGGCGGGTGTTCGTCCGGGCGCTGAGCGGGGGCGGGGGAAACCCGTGCGCGGGCATCCGTACCGGCGCCATAGGATTGGGCCCACACCACACACACTCACCCCAGAGGATCGCTGCATGCCTGGCATCACGCGCGAGGAGGTCGCCCACCTCGCACGGCTGGCGCGTCTGGAGCTGAAGGGCGAAGAGCTCGACCACTTCGCCGGTCAGCTCGACGACATCATCGGCGCGGTTGCCCGCGTCAGCGAGGTCGCCGACCAAGACGTACCGCCGACCTCTCACCCGCTGCCGCTGACGAACGTCATGCGCGCGGACGAGGTCCGTCCGTCGCTCACCCCCGAGCAGGCGCTCTCCGGCGCCCCGGCCCAGGAGCAGCAGCGTTTCAAGGTGCCGCAGATCCTGGGGGAGGACTAACCACCATGACGGACAGCAACGTCAACATCATCAGGCTCACCGCGGCCGAGATCGCCGGCAGGATCGCCGCCGGCGAGCTCACCGCCGTCGAGGTCACCGAGGCCCACCTGGCCCGTATCGAGGCCGTCGACGAGAAGGTGCACGCCTTCCTGCACGTCGACCGGGAGGGCGCGCTCGCCCAGGCCCGTGCCGTCGACGCCAAGCGCGAGCGCGGTGAGAAGCTCGGCCCGCTGGCCGGCGTCCCGCTCGCCCTCAAGGACATCTTCACCACCGAGGGGATCCCGACCACCGTCGGTTCCAAGATCCTCGAGGGCTGGATCCCGCCGTACGACGCGACCCTCACCAAGAAGCTGAAGGCCGCCGACGTCGTCATCCTCGGCAAGACCAACATGGACGAGTTCGCCATGGGGTCCAGCACCGAGAACAGCGCGTACGGGCCGACCGGCAACCCCTGGGACCTCACCCGCATCCCGGGCGGCTCCGGCGGCGGCTCCTCCGCGGCGCTCGCCTCCTTCCAGTCGCCCCTCGCCATCGGCACGGACACCGGCGGCTCCATCCGCCAGCCCGCCGCCGTGACCGGCACGGTCGGCGTCAAGCCGACGTACGGCGGCGTCTCGCGCTACGGCATGGTGGCGTTCTCCAGCTCCCTCGACCAGGGCGGCCCCTGCGCCCGTACGGTCCTGGACGCGGCGCTCCTGCACGAGGTCATCGCCGGGCACGACCCGCTCGACTCCACGTCCATCGACGCTCCGGTCCCGCCGGTCGTCGAGGCCGCCCGCAACGGCAGCGTGGCGGGCATGCGCGTCGGCGTCGTCAAGCAGTTCGCGGGCGAGGGCTACCAGGCCGGTGTCGTCCAGCGCTTCAACGAGTCCGTCACCCTCCTCAAGGAGCTGGGTGCCGAGATCGTCGAGCTGGACTGCCCGTCCTTCGACCTGGCCCTGTCGGCGTACTACCTGATCGCCCCGTCCGAGTGCTCCTCGAACCTCGCCCGCTTCGACGGCCTGCGCTACGGCGCGCGCGTCGGCGACGACGGCACCCGCTCGGCCGAGGACGTCACCGCCCTCACCCGTGAGGCCGGCTTCGGTGACGAGGTCAAGCGCCGCATCATGCTCGGCACGTACGCCCTCTCCAGCGGCTACTACGACGCCTACTACGGCAGCGCCCAGAAGGTCCGTACGCTCATCACGCGCGACTTCGAGAAGGCGTTCGAGCAGGTGGACGTCATCGTGTCGCCCACCACGCCGACCACCGCCTTCCCGATCGGCGAGCGCGCCGACGACCCGATGGCGATGTACCTCGCGGACCTGTGCACCATCCCGACCAACCTGGCGGGCAACGCGGCCATGTCGCTGCCCTGCGGTCTCGCGCCGGAGGACAACCTCCCGGTCGGCCTGCAGATCATCGCCCCGGCGATGCAGGACGACAGGCTGTACAAGGTGGGCGCCGCCGTCGAGGCCGCCTTCGTGGAAAAGTGGGGGCACCCGCTGATCGAGGAGGCTCCGTCGCTGTGACCGCACTGACCAAGGCCAAGGGCTTCAAGAAGTCCAAGTCCGGCACGTACCTGTCCATCGCGACCACCGCGTTCGGTGCCCTGAGCGTCGCCAAGCAGGCCAAGAAGGCCCGCGTCGAGAGCGACACCCTGCGGCTGATCGACGCGGCCGTGTCCGCCGCCGCCATCGTCACCGGCCTCGCCATCCTCTACCGGGAGCTCAAGCGCCTGGGCGACGACGACGTCCTGCTGGGCTGAGAGGGAAGTTTTCACCGTGACCACCACGACCGACCTGGTGTCGTACGAGGACGCGCTGGCGTCGTACGACCCCGTCATGGGCCTCGAAGTCCATGTCGAACTCGGCACCAGGACCAAGATGTTCTGCGGCTGTTCGACCGAGCTGGGTGCCGAGCCCAACTCGCAGACCTGCCCGACCTGCCTCGGCATGCCGGGCGCGCTGCCGGCCGTCAACGCGATCGGCGTCGAGTCCGCCATCAAGATCGGTCTCGCGCTGCACTGCGAGATCGCCGAGTGGTGCCGCTTCGCCCGGAAGAACTACTTCTATCCGGACATGCCGAAGAACTTCCAGACCTCGCAGTACGACGAGCCGATCGCCTTCAACGGCTATCTGGACGTCCAGCTGGAGGACGGCGAGGTCTTCCGCGTGGAGATCGAGCGCGCCCACATGGAGGAGGACACCGGCAAGTCGCTGCACGTCGGCGGTGCCACCGGCCGTATCCACGGCGCCTCGCACTCCCTGCTGGACTACAACCGCGCCGGCATCCCGCTCATCGAGATCGTCACCAAGCCGATCGAGGGCGCGGGCGAGCGTGCACCCGAGGTCGCCAAGGCGTACGTCGCCGAGCTGCGCGAGCTCATCAAGGCGCTCGGTGTCTCCGAGGCCCGCATGGAGCAGGGCCAGATGCGCTGCGACGTGAACCTGTCGCTGCGCCCGCACGGCCGGGAGAAGTTCGGCACGCGCTCCGAGACGAAGAACGTCAACTCCCTGCGTTCCGTGGAGCGCGCGGCCCGCTACGAGATCCAGCGCCACGCCGCGGTGCTGAACTCCGGCGGCACGATCATCCAGGAGACCCGCCACTTCCACGAGGACACCGGGTCGACGACCTCGGGCCGCGTGAAGGAGGAGGCCGAGGACTACCGGTACTTCCCGGAGCCCGACCTGGTCCCCGTCGCCCCGTCCCGCGAGTGGGTCGAGGAGCTGCGTGCCGGTCTGCCCGAGCAGCCGCTGGCCCGCCGCAACCGGCTGCGCGAGGAGTGGGGTGTCAACGCCCACGACATGCAGTCGATCCTCAACGCCGGTGCCATCGACCCGATCGTCGCCACGATCGAGGCCGGTGCCGACGCCGCCGCCGCCCGCAAGTGGTGGATGGGTGAACTGGCCCGCAACGCCAACGAGTCGGGCAAGGCCCTGGAGGACCTCCCGATCACCCCGGCGCAGGTCGCCAGGGTGGCACAGCTCGTCGGCTCCGGCGATCTGAACGACAAGCTCGCCCGCCAGGTCATCGAGGGCGTGCTCGCCGGCGAGGGGACCCCGGACGAGGTCGTCGAGAAGCGCGGTCTGAAGGTCGTCTCGGACGAGGGCGCGCTGACCGCCGCCGTCGACGAGGCCATCGCCGGCAACCCGGGCGTCGCCGACAAGATCCGCGGCGGCAAGATCCAGGCCGTCGGCGCCCTGGTCGGCGCGGTCATGAAGGCCACCCGGGGTCAGGCCGACGCGGCCCGCGTCAAGGAACTGATCCTGGAAAAGATGGGCGTCAGCGAGGGCTGAGTCTCCCGTTTCTGTCCTCCCGAAGGGGATGCATCGACACCGATGCATCCCCTTCGGGCTGCCCGCACCATCCGGCGGTGCGACAGAGTTCCCGGGAATGTCGTGTGATGCCGTTCGCACTCGTGTGAGTAAGGCCATGAATGCGACAAACGATCACTTCCTGCTGCAAGAGTGTCCGGGCATTGCTCATGCGTTCTTTGCGGGCTGTTCAGTTTCATAAGCGATCATTCGCGGCTGTTCCCGGTCAAAGATCCCCACATCCCCAGGGAGCACGTCCGTGGCAGCCCTTGCCCGCTGGTGTGTCCGGCACCGACTCGTCGCCGTTCTGCTGTGGCTCCTGGCCCTCGGTGGCACGAGCGCCGCCGCGGCCGTCGCGGGCTCCGCCTACTCGAACGACTACGAGGCTCCCGGCACCGAATCGGGGCGCGCCACCCAGCTCCTGCGGGACGGCTTCCCTGGGCTCGGCGGCGACAACGACACCGTCGTCTGGCACACCACCCCGGGCACCGTGCGCGCCGCCGACGTCGAGCAGACGATGACCCGCACCCTGGACGAGATCGCCGCTCTGCCCGGCGTCGCCTCGGTCATCAGCCCCTACGAGGGCCGGGGCGGCGGCCAGATCAGCGGCGACGGCCGAACCGCCTACGCCACGGTCACCTTCGACGAGCGGGCCGAGAACATCGGCAAGGGCGAGGCGCAGGCCGTGGTGGACACCGCCCGGGCCGCCGGGACGGACGGACTGCAGGTGGAGCTCGGCGGCACCGCCATCGCGGCCACCGAGTCGTCCGGCGGGCACCTCGCCGAGGTCGTCGGCGTGATCGTCGCGGCCGTGGTCCTCTTCCTCGCCTTCGGCTCGCTCGCCGCCTCGATGCTGCCCATCGCCACGGCGCTCGTCAGCGTCGGGACGGCGTACGCCTCGATCGTGCTGCTCGGGCACGTCATGACCGTCGCCGACTTCGCGCCCATGCTCGGCATGCTGATCGGCCTCGGGGTCGGCATCGACTACGCGCTGTTCATCGTGACCCGGCACCGCAGGGGCCTGAAACGCGGACTGCCGGTGGCGGCGGCGGCCGAGCACGCCGTCGCCACCACCGGGCGCGCGGTGGTCTTCGCGGGAGCGACCGTCTGCATCGCGCTGCTCGGCATGCTCATCCTGCGGCTCGGCTTCCTCAACGGAGTCGCGATCGCCGCCTCGCTGACCGTCGTCCTCACCGTCGCGGCCTCGGTGACCCTGCTGCCGGCGCTGCTCTCCTTCATCGGCCCGCGCGCGCTGAGCTGGCGCGAGCGGCGCCGGCTGGCCGAGCACGGACCCCGGCCGGAGATCCCGACCGGGCTCGCCGCCCGCTGGTCCGCCTTCGTGGAGCGCCACCCGAAGGTGCTCGGCGCGTTGGCCGTGGTCGTCATGGCCCTGCTCGCCCTGCCCACGTTCTCCCTGCACCTGGGCACCTCCGACCAGGGCAACGACCCGAAGACGTCCACCACGCGCCAGGCGTACGACCTGATGGGGGACGGCTTCGGCCCGGGCGTGAACGGTCCGCTGACCGTGGTCACCCCCGTCGGCGGCGCCGAGGACAGACTCGCGCTCGACAACCTCGACGCCACGCTCCGGGCCACCGAGGGCGTCGCGTCGGTGACACCGGTGACGTACAACACCGGTGGGAGCACCGCGTACCTCGCCGTCGTCCCGCAGTCCGCGCCGCAGTCCCAGCGGACCAGCGAACTCGTCGGCCGGCTGCGCACCGAGGTGCTGCCCCGCGCCGAGGCGAACACCTCGCTCGACCTGCGGGTCGGCGGGGTGACGGCGAGTTACGACGACTTCGCGGACGTGATCGTGGGCAAGCTGCCGCTGTTCGTGGGTGTCGTCATCGGCCTCGGCTGTGTGCTGCTCCTGCTGGCCTTCCGGTCCCTCGGCATCCCGCTGAAGGCGGCCGTGATGAACATCGCCGCCGTGGCCGCCGCGTTCGGCGTGGTCGTCGCGATCTTCCAGTGGGGCTGGGGCAGCGAGCTGCTGGGCCTGGGCAGGGCAGGGCCCATCGAGCCCTTCCTGCCGGTGATCATGGTGTCGGTCCTCTTCGGCCTCTCCATGGACTACCAGGTCTTCCTGGTCAGCCGGATGTACGAGGAGTGGCTGGAGACCGGCGACAACCGGCGTGCCGTACGGGTCGGACTGGCCGAGACCAGCCGGGTGATCAACTCCGCCGCCGTCATCATGATCTCGGTCTTCCTCGCCTTCGTGCTCAGCGGCGACCGCGTGATCGCGATGTTCGGCATCGCGCTCGCCGCTGCCGTCGCCCTCGACGCCTTCGTCCTGCGCACGCTTCTGGTCCCCGCTCTGATGCACCTGCTGGGCGGTGCCAACTGGTGGCTGCCGCGCCTGCTCGACGAGCGGCTGCCGCGCATCAGCATCGAACCGCCCGAGTGCCGGGCCGCCGCAGGCGCACGGCTGCCCGGCCGCGCGTCCCGTGCGACGATTTTGGGACAGCGCTCGGATGACGCGCTGGTGGGCGTACTGGAGAAGGAGCACCAGCAGGATGTACGCGATATCGCTGGGTGACGACGGCGCGGAACTGCGGCCCCTGGAGCCCTGGCACGACGGGGAGTTCCTCGCGCACCTCGAACGCGGCCGCGACTTCATCTCGCAGTACGTCGCCTTCGGGGTCGGTGTCGACGACGTCGCCTCCGCGCGGGCGGTCCTCCAGTCGTACGCGGACAAGCGCGCCGCCGACACCGGCAGCCTGCACGGGCTGTGGCTGGACGGGAAACTCGTCGGTGGCCTGCTCTTCAGGATCTTCGACGCCGCGAGCGGGAACTGCGAGGCCGGCTGCTGGCTGGAGCCCGCGGCCGCCGGGCGCGGACTGGTCACGCGCGGGATGCGGTACCTCATCGACTGGGCGGTGGAGGAGCGCGGTATGCACCGCGTGGAGTGGATCGCCTCCGCGGCGAACGAACCGAGCATCAACGTCGCGCGGCGGCTCGGGATGACCCGGGAGGGTGTGCAGCGGGAGAGCTACCCGTACCGGGGCGTACGCCATGACATGGAGGTCTGGACCGTGCTGGCGCCCGAGTGGCGCGAAGCCCGGGCCCGCGAGGTGCGCGCCCGCTGACCGGTAGTGGTCGAGGAGCCGGCGGTGCCCGCTGACCCGCTGGACGAAGGGCCGTGATGCCCGCTGACCCGTCGGACGAAGGGCCGTTACGCCGCTGGCCGGCTGGTCCGGTGCCACGCGCGCGTGGGCGTCGGGACGGGCGTACGGGGGCCGTACGTGCGGGTTCCGGGACATCCGATCGAGGGGCACGCGTGTGTGTGCCGATCGTTATGAACGCGCACAGCCAACATTAAGAAACCTCTCAGACTCCGTCCGTACGGTGCCAGGCATGGGAACCAAGACAGATGACGTAGCCGGGATCGAGACCGGCGCCGAGGCGAAGAGCGACGAGGAGACCGTGGACGTCACCAAGACGGCGGACGTCACCAAGACGGCGGACGTCACCAAGACCGGCGAGCCGGCCAAGGCCGACGTCGAGGCCGACGACCAGGCCGTGGCCGAGGACGAGGAGGGCGACGACCTCCTCGCGGCCGAGCTCGAGCTCGAGGCCGAGCGGGACGCCTCCGGCGTGGGCCTGGGTGCCGCCGCCGTCGTCTCCGCCGGGCTCGGCATCGTCTCGCTCACCGGCAGCTGGGTCTCCACCGTCGCCGCCGCGCGCGAGACGCTCACCGGCCAGCTGGAGACCTCGTCGTCCGCGAGCGTCGCCACGCAGGTCCAGCAAGTGTACGGAGACGCCTGGAGCGTCACCGCGCTGGTCGGCGGCCTCTTCGCCCTGGTCGCGCTGATCGTCGGTGTCGTGGTGCTGGCCCGGCCCGCCTTCGGTGCCCCGGGCAAGCCGCAGGCGCCCTGGATCAAGTCGGTCGCCTGGGCGGGTGTCGCGCTCGGCGTCATCGGCCTGCTGCTCGCGATCGCCAAGTACACCGACCTCCTGCTCGGGCTGCCCTCCACCAGCTGACCCACCGCACATCCCCCACCGTCTGAGGGGCCTTAGAACCGCCGTAAGCCACTTACGGCGGTTCTAAGGCCCCTGTCGCGTTCAAGATGCGGAACTCTCCCGATGTGGCGCACCCCCCTTGGAGACGAAAGTTGAGGCATCGCAACAAGCGAGAGCCGAAACCGAATCTCACAAGGGGCACCACATGTTCGAGTACGAACTCCACCAGACCCGCTCCGCCGAACTGATCCGCAAGGCCGAGAACCACCGCTTGGCACAGGAGGCGCTGCGGAGCCGTCGTGCGGCACGCCGCGCCGCCGTCCGCGAGTCCGGGCAGCAGGAAGAGAACGACACGGAGGGGCGGTCCCATACCCACCGGCCCCGCCGGCACCGGTTCGCCCGCGTCGCGTGAGCACGGGGGCGGGTGAGGGCGGCCGCACGGGGGTCGGCCGCTCTCACCACCGAGGAGACGTCGGGCCGGGCGCGCAGCGAGCCGCCCGGGCGACGGCCACATAGCACCCCGTTTGCCGGGGGGCTTGGGCCCCAGAGGCCCCTAGGGGGCGGGGCCCCCCGGGGGGTGCCCAGGGGGGTGATTACC